>CAWHEU010000001.1:0-43502 GCA_963828465.1 uncultured Acidobacteriota bacterium
TCGCCGGCCACCACGTGTTCGCCAGTCGAAATCATGGAAGAGACCTTGCGGAGGGTCGAGGAGCGCGAGCCGAGTCTCAACGCCATCGTCTACCGGGGTTTCGACGAGGCCATGGAATCGGCACGGTCGGCCGAGGAAGCTCTGGCCCAGGGACGGTCGGGTGGTCCTCTCCTTGGCGTGCCGGTCCTCATGAAGGATCTCTTCGACTTCAAGCCGGGGTGGCCGGCCACCTTCGGAGGCATCCCGGCGATGTCCGAATTCTCGATCGATGGCTATTGCGTGTGGGCGGAGCGGATGGAAGCGGCCGGCGCCATCATCATCGGGAAGGGCAACAGCCCGGCGATGGGTTTCAGGGGAGCTTGTGACAACTACCTCTTCGGACCGACCCGCAACCCCTTCGACACGACGCGGAATAGTGGCGGTTCCTCCGGAGGGTCGGCGGCCGCTGTCGCTGACGGGCTGGTCCCAATCGCCGAGGGCACCGACGGCGGGGGGGTGATCCGCATCCCGGCATCTTGGTGCGGCGTCGTGGGTTATCAACCTTCCGCCGGTCGTGTTCCCTCGATCCTGAGACCTAACGCATTCTCGGGCGTCTCTCCATTCATCTACGAGGGCCCGATCACGAGGACTGTGGCGGATGCCGCCCTGGCGATGAGCGTGCTCGGTGGCCCACATCCGGGGAACACCTACTGCGCCCTCGACACCGTCGATTCATGGCCGGTCTCGACAGCGGGATCGAAGGGTGGAACATCGCCTATTCGCCCGACCTCGGCGTCTAGCCGGTGCAGCGGACGTGGCGGCCGTCGTGGAAGAGGCGGTCCGGGCGTCCGAGGAGGCCGGCCCGGGTGGTCGAGGTCGATCTCGAGATCGACATCGACCGGCGAGCTGGCCGACATGTGGTGCGTCTCATCATGCCGCTCAGTCTCGATTCGTTCGCCAACCTGGCCGCTGGCGGGATCGACCTCCTGGGCGATCACCGCTCGGATCTACCGCCTGAGTTCCTGCGTTGGGCTGATCACGTGGCATCGATGACAGCGATGGAGTACTTCAACGACAATTCGATGCGCGCCCGCGTCTACGACGCCTTGCAGTCGGTCCTGGGCGAATACAACGTTTTGGTTTCGCCGACGCTGGCCTGCTTGCCCGTCGAGAACCTCGCCAATGGTGAGACTCGGGGCCCGGTCGTCATCGAGGGGGTGGAGGTCGACCCACTCATCGGGTGGTGCATGACCTACTTCACCAATTTCACCGGCCACCCTGCAATATCGCTCCCCGCAGGGCTGGCGTATGGGCTACCGGTGGGGATGCAGGTCATCGGAAGACGCGGCGCAGATCTCGACGTGCTCACCGCCGGCGCGGCCTTCGAACGGGTCAGACCTTGGGAGCAGATTTACCAGATCCCGGCCAACCGACCGCTCACGGTCTGAACGTCGGTCTCGGGCCGATCAAGGCTCTGTGACACGGGTGTAGGCCGCAGCCACGAAGATGATGAGCGCACCGAAGAGGATCTGACGGACCGCTTCCGGGTATCCCAATGAGGAGAGGATCGACGAGATGACAGTGAGGATCAGGGCGCCGATCATCGTCCCGCCGTACCCACCGCGCCCACCCATGATGGAGGTCCCACCGATCACCGCGGCCGCAACCGACGGGAGCAGCGCCGTATCGGCAAGAGTGACGCTTGCCACGTTCGTCAGGCCCGAATAGAGAAAGCCGGCGACCCCGGCGAGAACCGCCGAGATCACATAGAGCACTATCAAGACCTGCCAGGAACGGGCGCCCGACAGCCTCGATGCGATTGGATTGTCTCCGATTGCATACAGGAGCCGCCCGTAGCCAGTCCGGTTGAGACCGAGGATGATGAGGATGGCCAGGGGCACGAACAGGAGCAGGCTCCTGGGCACGAACCCGAGGAATATCCCGGCGCCCAGATCTCTGAACTGATCCGGGACGCCCGACCCGGTCTGCACCATCTGTATCTGCCAGACGTTGGCAAAGCCGAGTACCACCAGGCTCATGCCCAGCGTCATGATCAGAGGGTGGACCCGGAAGATGCCGACTCCGATTCCGCTGATGAGACCGACGATTGCTGCCACCGCGAGAGCCACGAGGATGCCGGTGGCCAGACCAGGCCCGCCGACCAGCGTCGCCACGACGAAACCCGACATGGACGCCACCGCCCCGACCGAGAGATCGATGCCGCCAGTCAGCATCGTCATCGTCTGACAGCCCGCCAGTATCGCCAGCGGCACGGCAGCACGAACCATCACACCTGCCCAGTTCAGGTTGACGATCCCGGGGCGGATCAATTCGCTGACCACGACGAGATTGGCGAGCAGGCCGATCAAGGGGATGATCGGCCGCTCGCGGAAAAGGGCACGCAAGCCTGCGGTGGTCAGCCGCTTGGGCTTGGAGTCGGTCGTGGTCACGGTATCGGTCATGGCTCACGCTTCCGCAGTTGGAGCAGGCTCCCGACCATCACCACTCCCACGAGGATGAGCCCCTGGGCTACGGTCGCCAGATTGGTGTTGACGTTCAGGAACGTCATGTCGGTGCGGAGCAGGGACAGGATCACGACGGCGACGATCGGCCCGAAGACCCCGCCGCGGCCTCCCGCCAGGCTCACCCCGCCGAGCACGACGGCTGCGACGCTCAGGAGGGTGTAGGGCCCGGGAACCGGGGTGCCGATCCCCGTCGTGGCTGTGAGGGTGAGACCGGCGAAGGCAGAGAACAAACCAGTCAACGTGTAGGCGAAGATCTTGGTGCGCGCCACCGATACGCCGCTTCGATATGCCGCCAGTGGGTCGCTGCCGATTGCGTACAGCGACAGGCCGAGCCGCGATCTTCTGATCGGGATCCAGATCGCGGCGACGATCACCAGCAGCAGCAATGCTGCCTTCGGGATCCAGGCGCTGAGGATCGATCCTCCGGTCAGGCTCCGAAGCCACTCGGCCGATCCACCGCCGGGCGTGCCCAGCACGAGCAGGGCGCAGCCCGCCCACACGAAGAGCATGGCCAGGGTGACGACGATGTCGGGCACGCGCGTCAGGACTATGAGGCTGCCATTCACCGCCCCGAGGACACACCCGAGCAGGAGCACCCCGATGACGACCAGGACGGCGAACCCCTCGCTCCGCTCGTCCATGAGGGACGCCGAGATGACACTGGTCAGAGCCATCATCGACCCGACGGACAGATCGATCCCACGGGCGATCACCGCAATCGCCTGGGCGACTGCGGCGAAGGCGAGCGGGAGCACGGAGATAGCCAGGCCTTGCACCCCGGCCGCGCCGTAGGACGGTTGGATGAGCCTCGTGACGACGAGGAGAACCAACAGGATACCGACCAGGCCCAGGGTCCAGCCGTGACGGCGGATCATCGACGCGAGCGCCGAACTCGTGCGTGCGGTCGTCTGGTCGGCCGTGTCGACGGTCGTGCTCACAGATCGCCCGCCTCGTCCAGCCCGGGCTCTTCGCGCGCGCCTTCGGCATCCTCCTCGGCAGCCACCGCCGCGGCGACCACTTCTTCGGGGAGGGGAGCGTCGGAGCGAAGGTTGTGGGCCGCCCGGAGCAGCGTTGCCTCGTCGGCATCCGATACGTCTATCTCTGCCACGACTTCGCCGCCGAAGATCACGATCGCTCGGTCGCAGGCGAGCTGGATCTCACTGAGCTCCGAGGTGTAGAGCAGGACGGCGGCGCCTGCTTCCGCCAGGTCCCGCAGCAACAGATACACCTGGTGCTTGGTGCGGATATCGATCCCACGTGTTGGGTCGAAGCACAACATCGTCTGCACCCCGCCGGCGACCCACCGGGCGATCGTGACCTTCTGCTGGTTGCCGCCGGAGAGGAGGCGGACCTCCTTCTGTGCCCTGGTGTCGATTTGCAGCGTGTCGATCGCCTTGTCGACCTTGGGTTTCTCCTTGCTTCTCCGAATCGGCCCCCACCCGGAAATCGGCGCACTGAACGGCAATGCGATGTTCTCCCGCACCGAGCGTTGCATGAGCAGGGCCTCTGCCCGATCGGCGGGAACGAAGACGATTCCGGCGCGGATCGCGTCCGCCGGGTGCCGGAAAGAGACGGATCGCCCGTCGACGAGGACTTCTCCCGTGCTGGCGTGCTCTGATCCGGCGAGGATGTCGAAGAGCTCATCCTGGCCTTGGCCCTCCAGAGCCACGAGCCCGACAACCTCTCCGGCGCGGACGTCGAACGAGACATCGCGAAGACGGCCGGACGACCCGAGACTGCGGACTTCTAGCCGCGGAACCTCGTCCTGTTGCGATGCCAGCGCCGCCCGCTCTGTCCGTTCCGGCATCTCTCCGACGGCCTCGCCGAGCATCAGCTCGACGATCCGGTCCGCGGAGTCGGCGGAGATGTCGACCACCCCCACGGTCACTCCCTCCCGCAGAACGGTGGCCCGGTCGCAGACTGATGCGATCTCGGTCATCCGATGTGAGATGAAGATGATGCTGCCTTCGCCGCCGCGCTGGCCGGCAACCACCTCGAGCACGCTCTCGGTGAGGTTGGCCGGGAGCGCTGCGGTGATCTCATCGAGCATGAGCACGTCTGGACGGATGGCCAGGGCGCGGGCGAGATCGATGATCCTCAGGGTGGCGAGCGGCAGGTCTCGCGCCATCCTCGACAGGTCGAGCTTTCCCAGGCCGAGCTGGCGCACCCAGTCGCGAAACGGCTCGAGTGGTGTCTCGGTGAGCCGCAGGTTGGAGGAGATGTCGAGGTCGGGGATCAGAGCCGGCTCCTGGTAGACCGAGACCAGGCCGCCCCGGCGAGCCTCGGCCGGGGAATGTGCCATGCGCTCCTTGCCCCTAACCGTGATCGTGCCCTCGTCCGGGCGGACTGCGCCTGTCAGGACCTTGACCAGGGTGCTCTTGCCGGCACCGTTCGCCCCCATCAATGCGTGCGCCTCGCCGGGTCGCACACGGAGCGAGGCAGACTTCAGTGCGACGACGGCGCCGTATCGCTTCGAGACATCGGATGCCTCGAGCAGGTACCCGTTGGTGCTTGCCGTCATCGTTTCGATCGCAGAGTCCTCATAAGCAGATGCGCCGGGCAAGGCCGGCGCATCTGCTCGTCTATGGCTAGTTGTTGGTTACTCGCCGGGGCCGAGGCAGGCCACGGCCTGCTCCGGGGTGTACGTGGTCCAGCCCTCGATGGTCAGACCGAGTGGCCACAGCGGGTCGAGACCGTCGACCTGCCATGACTCGAGCGTGGCCCGTCCATCATCGCTGACGTTGTCTGCCAGCACCGGGTCGAGCAGCACCGTGTTGGGTTGAGCAGCGTCCGCTGCTGTCTCCACGGTCTCCCCGTTGAGCAGCTTCAGAGCCAGGTTGACCCCGGCTCCGCCAACTGCCGCGGTGTTGGTCACCGCCGAGCCTTCGAGGCCGGCAAACCCCTCGGAGTCGAGGAGCTGGGTGACATACGCGCCGAGGTCGGCACCGACGATCGGGACGAACTCGAGGTTGGCCTGCTGGACGGCGTCGACGACCTGCGAGTCCATGCCCGAGGTCCAGATGCCGTTGGTGTCCCCGTACTGACCACTGGCGATCCAGTCGTTGATCAGCTGGGTCGTGGTGGCCGGGTCCCAACCAGTGTGCTCACCGTCGATGCTCGGGATCACCGTGATACCCGGGTAGTTCTCCAGCGCCTGCTGGAACCCGGTGTGACGGTCGGTATCAGCTGGGTGACCGGCGAAGCCACGCATGTAATACACGTTGCCCTCCCCACCCATCTGCTCGAACAACCACTCCGCACCGAGACGTGCGTACTCGATCTGGTTGTTGTAGAGGTTGTAGGTGCCCTCGTGCGTGACGAACGCGTCGACCGAGACCGTCGGGATCCCGGCTGCTGCTGCTTCGTCGAGTGCTGGGTTGAGCGCCTCGGGGTCGTTCGGGTTGAACACGATCGCGTCGACGTCGGCCGCGATCAGGTCGCGGATGTCCGCGAGCTGGCCGGCGGCGTCCGTGTTGCGATGGATCTGGTTCAACTCGGTGACCTGACCGGATGCCAGGGCCTCTGCCTTCGCCGTGCACACCTGCTCCTCACGGAAACCGTTGCCCACGCCGCCACCGTTCGAATATCCGATGACGAAGCCCTCGCCCGCCGCTGCGGTGGTCTCGGTGCTCCCTGCTGTAGTAGTGGGTTCCGCTGCGGCCGTGGTGTCCGGGGCGGCGGTGGTGTCTGAACCCTCGGCCAGGGTCGTGTCAGAACCCGAGCCATCTCCACAGGCGACGGCGATCATGGCAATCGCCATAACCGCCACCAACCTCTTGAACCATTGGTGTTTGGTCATAAATGAACTCCTCCTAAGTGGTGCCCGAAGGCGTGCGGGAGTGTGTCATACGCAATAGCGGATGTCCACTCACCCGATGTGGCGAATCGTACCGATCGGCCCGGGTATGGCAAACGTTCTCATCACCCCCGTACGTCCCGGCGAATCGCTTGGGGTCATTGCTTATCCTTCCCGCTCGGATTCGCGTCGAGTGGAGGTTCATGAGCCCGAGCGAGATCAAGGCCGGAGTGGTGGGGATCGGCTTCATCGGGGTGGCACACGTCGAGGCTTTGCGTCGTCTTGGCGTCGAGGTGGCCGGTGTGGTCGGCTCTTCGCCGGAGCGCACCCGGCCCAAGGCCGATGCCATAGGCGTCGGCCGGGTGTACGACAGCGTCGAGGGGATGGCCGCCGATCCGTCGATCGACGTCATTCACATCGCTAGCCCCAATTACGCCCACGCCGAACAGGCACGCGCAGTCCTTGCCGCCGGCAAACACGTTGTCTGTGAGAAACCGCTCGCGGTCACCTCGGAGGACACCGCCGATCTCGTGGCACTTGCCGCCGATTCCGGGTTGGTCAACGCGGTCTGCTTCAACATTCGGTTCTATCCAGCCAATCACCAGGCAATGGCGATGGTGGCCAATGGTGACATCGGCGAGCCTCGCTTCATCACTGGCTCCTATCACCAGGACTGGCTGCTGCGCGAGACCGACTGGAACTGGCGTCTCCAACCCGAGGAAGCGGGAGGGCTCCGGGCGGTGGCCGACATCGGCTCGCACTGGCTCGACCTCAGCCGATTCGTGTCCGGTCGGCGCGTAGTGGAGGTCATGGCCGACCTCCACACCCTCGTGCCCGTTCGACGGCATCCCTCAGGACCGGTCGAGACATTCGCGGCGGTCGCAGATGCCGAGGACCTTGTTTCAGAGAAGATGAGCAGCGACGATGCCGCCGCCGTCCTCCTCCGTTACGAGGATGGCGCCCGTGGGGCGGTCACGATCTCTCAGGTCTCGGCGGGACAGAAGAACTCTGTCCGCTATGAGATCGCCGGGTCCGAGTCGGCGATCCGCTGGCTGTCCGCCAACCCGGACGACCTGTTCATCGGTCACCGGGGTCGACCGAACGAGGTGCTCAGCCGCGATCCCGGTCTCTATTCACCTGGGGCCGCCGGCCTGGTGGCGTATCCCGGTGGTCATGTTGAGGGCTTTCCCGATACGTTTCGAGCCCTCTTCTCTCAGGTCTACGCGGATGTGGCCAATGGATCGCCCGCAGCGGCACCGACCTATCCGACGTTTGCCGATGGCCACGACGCGGTCCTGGTGACCGACGCGATCACCCAAAGTCACGAGACCCAACAATGGAGACCTGTTCGACGATGAGGAGGAAGACATGAAGCTGGGACTGCTCACCGCACCATTTCCGGAGACGCCGCTCGACGAGGTCGTGGACTGGACCGTCGACAACGGGTTCACCACGATCGAGATCGCCTGCTGGCCGGCATCGAGTGGTGACACCCGCCGCTACGCGGGGACGAGTCATATCGATGTCGACGGCATCTCCGATGCCCGCGCCGGCGAGATCGCCGACAGCGTCACGGGGCGTGGTCTCGAGATCTCGGGCCTCGGCTACTACCCGAACCCGCTGAGCCCGGACGCCGAGCACCAGCGGATGGTGATCGACCACCTGAAGAAAGTGATCGTTGCCGCCGGCAAGATGAATGTCCCAGTCGTCAACACCTTCATCGGCGCCGATCACACCAAGACACAGGACGAGAACTGGGAAGACGCCACAAGGGTCTGGCCCGAGATCATCTCCTCGGCGGACGAGAACGGTGTCAGGATCGCAATCGAGAACTGCCCGATGATCTTCTCCAAGGACGAGTGGCCGTCGGGGCACAACCTGGCCTACAACCCCCGGATCTGGCGCCGGATGTTCGAGGAGTTCGGCGAGACGATCGGTCTCAACTTCGACCCGTCGCACCTGGTCTGGCTGATGATCGACATCGAGCAGGCCATCGAGGAATTCGGCTCCCGCTTCTATCACTTCCAGGCCAAGGACGTGATGATCGACTACGGCGGTCTCTATGAGAACGGAAGCTTGTCATCTGGCATCGGATGGCAGGTTCCCCGGCTTCCCGGTCTCGGGCACGTCGATTGGGGTGTCGTCTTCTCGGCGCTCTACCGCGTCGGCTACGACGGCCCGATAATCATCGAGCACGAGGATCGTGGGTTCGAGGCCACCGACGAGTTGGTGAAGCGGGGCTTCCTCCTGGCCAGGGACGTACTCAGCCCGTACGTCCACTGACCTACTCGCTGGTGACCAGGTCGAAGATCTCGCCGGTCTCCTTGTTGGACAGCATGAGTTTCACCCGGCCGTCGGGAAGGATCTCTCGCTTGACGATCGAGTGGCCGTCGTGCGTGCCGGCCTTCTTCTCGATCCGGCCCGTGGTCCCGCCCCGCCACTCGATGTCGACCGGCTCCCACTGTCGTGATCGCGCCGAGCGATACGCCGCGTCCATGACAGCGTTCACGATGTAGCCGTCATAGAAGGTCTCCCGTGGCTCGCGACCCTGGTCCATCGCGTCGAACATGTCGGTGAACATGTTGGCGTACCCGAACTCACTGACCTCATCGCCAACAGCGAAGACCCACCCCTCGGTGGATTCGATCTTCTCCGCCACATAGCGGTCACCGCTGCCGGAGGTGTACATCTCGTATCCGGTCCGGAGGAAGTGATTGAGCCAGATCGTGCCCTCGGTGCCGGCGATCTCGTCTCGCAGGTCCAGCCCACCCCGAAAGGTCCAGGAGACCTCGAATTGGCCGAGGGCGCCCGATTCGAACCTGATCAGCGCGACCGCGTTGTCCTCTGCCTCGATTGGGTGGACCAGAGTGTCGCTCCATGCCATGACCTCCACGGGGCGGTTTCCCTTGCCCACGTACGTGCGGATGACCTCGATGCAGTGACACCCGAGATCGACGATCGCTCCGCCGCCTGCCTTCTCCTTGTCCCAGAACCAGGCGCTGTGAGGACCGGGGTGGGTCTCACGGGATCGGGCCCAGGTCACGTCGCCGATCCCTCCGGATTCGATCGTCTCGACGGCCTTCATGGCCTTCGGCGTATAACAGAGGTCTTCGAGATAGCCGGCGAACACGCCGGCCGACTCCACCTTGTCCAGGATGCGCCGGGCCTCCTCGGCGTTGCGGGCGAGGGGCTTGGTGCAGAGCACAGCCTTTCCGGCGTCGGCCGCGGCAACGATGACCTCCTCGTGGAGGAAGTTGGGCAGGCCCACCACCACCGTGTCGGTCTCATCGTGGTTGATCGCCTCTTCGATGGAGGTCGTATAAGCGGGGATGTCCCAGCGATCGCTGAAGACCCGGGCCCGCTCGTCGGATTGTGAAAAGACGATGCCCACCCGGTCGCGGCTTCGCTGGCTGTGGAGCGTCATCGTGTAGAAGTCCCCGATGAGACCGGTGCCGAGCATTGCGACGTTGTGAGATTTCATTGGCCCTGGTCCTCCGGTTCGAATGTCTCTGCAACGTATCAGGGACTGCCGGAGCGAAATACAGTGCTTGAGTGGCTGTGCAATCGATGGCGGCTCCGCCTCACGAGGAAAGGACAGGCTCATGGGTGAAGACAGCAAGATCCTGAAGCAGTTCCTGGGCGACACCGACTTCCCGATCGATTGGGCCAGCGATGAGGAGAAGGGGCTGTTCTGGTTCTTCGACGACCTTCATTGCCCACAGCCACTGTCTCCCATGTACTTCGACATAGGGGGCTGGTGGCTGACCTGCGATCACATGTTCCGGAGGTTCGGCACACCCTTCGCCTCGGACTGGATCGCCAAGAACATCAACGGATACCTCTACACCGCCGCCATCCCCGCCAATCCGGGGACCACCGTGGAGGGGGTCGAGTTGGGCAACCGGTACGCCCCGAGGACTCCCGTCGACGACCCCGCCTACCCGGAGCAGATCGGCGCCTATCTCAACGCAGTGCTTCCGACATACGGGGCTCATTTCGCCGACTGGTGGGCCAGCCGCCTCGTCCCCGAGATGATCAGGAACTTCGAGTACCTCGAGGAGAAGATCGAACGCTGGGAGGACATCCCCCTGATGGAATGGGCGACGATCCTCGAGGATGCCATCGACATCCACGACCGCCACTGGAAGATCCATTGGATGCTCAACTTCTCACAGCTGTCGGCCACGCTCGCCCTGCAGGCTGCTGTCGAGGAGCTGAAGGAGGGTGTCGATCCGACACTGCTCGGCCGGCTGCAGAACTCGGCGAGCGACCGGAACTGGGACTCGATCGAGGCGCTCTGGCGGATGAAGGGGGAGGTCAAGGAGGACCAGGAGCTTTCTGGGCTCTTCTCCCGTGAGACAGGTGTCGACATCCTCGCCGCGCTGAACGGAAGCGACAGGGGCAGGAGTTTTCTCGAAGAGAGGCTTCGGCCCTACCAGAAGGAGTTCGGCTGGCATGCCGTATGGAGTCACGAGTTCGTGTTCCCGACCCGCTACGAGACACCTGAGCCGATCCTGGAGGTGATCAAGGGATATGTGGACACCGACTACGACTACCCGGCGGCCATTGGCGAGCTGAAGAAGGATCTCGAGGCGGCCACCGATGAGCTGTTGGATGGGCTCGAGGGTGAGGCACTTGAGCGCATGAAGCAGGCACACGACACGAATGCCCGAATGGCCCCACTGACACCCGACCACCACTTCTACATCGACCAGGGCACCAACGCCCATGTCCGTCTGGTCCTCATCTGCATCGGCCGTCACCTGGCGGCTCGAGGTGCCATTGGCGATCCCAACGACGTCATGTTCCTCAAGTACAACGAGCTCCGCTATCTGATGGCTGATCCGGAAGGCTCCGACGTCCGGGAGCTGATCTCCGACCGCCGGGATGAGCGGGAGGACGCCTATGAGATTCGGCCTCGCGACTGGGTGGGGACTGCCACCGAAGCGGCACTGGCCTTCCCGTATCTGCCTCTCTGGGGATTTCCCGAGCGTCTCGACCGGGACTATGCCGTGGCGGAAGATCGGGTCGAAGGGCTGGCCGCTTCAGCGGGTGTCATCGAAGGCGTGGCCAGGGTGGTGCTGAGCCCGGAGCAGTTCGACGAGGTGAAAAAGGGGGAGATCCTGGTCTGCCAGATGACCAACCCGGCTTGGGTGACGTTGTTCACGAGGATCAGCGGGTTGGTCTCCGACGCCGGCGGAGCCGCCTCACATCCTGCAGTCCTGTCGCGGGAGTTCGGCATTCCGGCCGTGATCGGGACATCGGTGGCCACCCAGAAGATCAAGACCGGCGATCTGGTTCGGGTCAACGGCTCGACCGGCGTCGTCGAGATCCTCCCCGACGATTACGTTGCGCGGGAGGCACCGACATCCGATCTATTGACCTCATGAGCGTGACCGAGGATGTCATCTGGCTGGATGACATCGAGTGCCACCGGGCGGAACTGGCCGGTGGCAAGGGTGCGAGTCTCGGCAGGATGACGGGTACCGGCATGCCGGTGCCACCCGGCTTCGTGGTTACGGCTGGCGCCTTGAGTGACTCTCTCGCCACTGGAGGCGTCTTGGAGAAAGTGAGAGATCTCGCCCGATCCTTCGAAGTGGGCGCCGAAGGAGGTCGCATCGCCGGTGAAATCCAGGCGATCGTGCTCAGCTCGCCGCCATCGGAGGAGTTGGCCGAGCACATCACGAGCGCCTATCAGAACCTCGGGCCGGATGTCCCGGTTGCCGTCAGGTCGAGCGCTTGTGCCGAAGATGGCGAGTCGGCCAGTTTCGCCGGCCAGCAGGAGACGTATCTGAACGTGATCGGCTCGGAGAATGTGCTCGAGGGAGTCGTTCGGTGCTGGGCATCGTTCTTCACGGAAAGAGCCCTCTTCTATCGGCGCAGCAAGGGGTCGCTCACCGACCTCCAAATGGCCGTAGTGGTGCAACAACAGATCGCCGCAGACAAGTCAGGGGTCATCTTCACGACGGACCCCATCCGACAGCGCTCCGATCAAATGGTGATCGAGGCGGGGTACGGGCTGGGAGAGGCCCTGGTCTCCGGTCTGATCACACCTGACAACTACGTGGCTCGAAGGGACGGCAGGCTGAAGAGGGTCCGTCTCGGGCAACAAGATCAGATGACGGTCCGCGTGGACGATGGGGGGACGACGACCGTGCCCCTCGATGAGGAGATCGCCGGCTCTCAGGTCCTCGACGAGGACGAGATCTCGCGCCTCGTGGAGGTAGGCCTCGAACTCGAAGCAGCCTTCGGGTCGCCGCAGGACATCGAGTGGGCGTTCGAGGCCGACCGGCTATACGTCCTTCAATCGCGTCCGATCACGACCTGACCGGAGTGTGACCATCAGGTGACTTGGTTCGAGTATCAGCGGCCCCAGAGCCTGGGCGAGGCATCCGATCTGCTTCGCAAGGATGATGCGGTTGCGCTGGCCGGAGGCACCGACCTGCTGGTGGCAGTTCGTCATCGGACGGTGCGCCCGGCCCTGGTGGTCGACCTGAAGTCGGTGACCGACATCGCTGACGGGATCGAGGTCGAACGTGACCGGCTCCGGATCGGGGGCCGCGTGGTGATGAACCGGCTGACCAGAAACGAACACGTGAACAGGCATTTTCCGGCGCTGGCGCAGGCTGCTGCGGTCGTCGGTTCCGTGCAGATCCGCAACCGAGCGACCCTGGCCGGGAACCTCTGCAACGCCTCGCCTGCTGCGGACACTGCCCCGGCCCTTCTCGCCTATGGGGCAACCGTGATCGCATCCGGCCCCGATACAACCCGGTCGATCCCGGTCGAGGAGTTCTTCACCGGGCCGGGCACGACCGTCCTGGGGCGGGGGGAGATCGTCACAGCGGTCGAGATCCCGATTCGGGCCACGGCCGTGGGCTCGGCCTTCGCCCGGGTGACTCGCCGGCGCGGAGTCGATCTGGCGTCGGTGAGCCTCGCCTGCACTCTGGACTCTTCGGGGCGGACGCGCTTTGGGTTCGGAGCGGTCGGGCCGACTCCGCTCCTGGCTGAGTCGACGTTCGACGAGCTCGCCACCGACGAGGGATGGTCCCGGCTGCTGGCCGTCACCAGTCCCATCACCGATGTGCGTGCCGGTGCCGAATACCGGCGAGCCATGCTCCACGTGCACTCGAGAAGAGCCTTTCAGACAGCATCCGAACAGGTGAGGGCGGCGCAATGACCGCGATCGAGTCGGCGATCACATTGACGGTGAATGGCTCCAGGAGAACGGTCAGCGTCAGCCCGTCCACGACGCTTCTCGAGATGGTCCGGACTCGACTCGAGCTGACCGGCTCCAAGGAGTGCTGTGCTGAAGGAGAGTGTGGAGCCTGCACCATGATCCTCGACGGCGAGCCGGTGAACTCCTGTCTGGTCCTGGCGGTCGAGACCGACGGGTCGGAGGTCACCACCATCGAGGGAATCGGCGCCGCCGGCATGACCCCGCTCCAGGAGAGCTTTCTCGCCACCGGCGCGATCCAATGCGGCTTCTGCATCCCCGGGATGGTCGTGGCCGCGACCGCCCTGTTGGAACGAATCCCCCGACCCACCGAGTCCGAGGTCCGGGAGGGGTTGTCGGGCAACCTTTGCCGTTGTGGCGGGTACTCGCGGATCTGCGCCGCGGTGATGGCCGTCGCCGGTGGGGACGGTGCGACATGACCGAGCGCGGGCTTGGGGATCTCCGCCCCGAGGGTGGGCGGGTCTGACCGGGTGACCGGCGCCCAGCGTTTCGCCGCCGACATCGCCATCGAGGACGTCCTGCACGTCGCCCTCGTCCATCTCGACTGTGGCCATGCCGCCATCGAGGAGATCGACACATCGAGGGCCGCCGGGATCGAAGGGGTCGTGCGGGTGTTCACCGCCGAGGACTTCCCCAACCCCGTGCCACGGTTCGGGCCACGTTTCGCCGACCGGCCTGTCATCGCGACAGATGAGACGAAGTACCACGGAGAGCCGCTGGCGGCCGTCGTAGCCGTCAGCAAGGAGGCGGCTGCGGAAGGCGCGTCGGCGGTCCGGGTGGAGTACAAGGAGCTCCCCGGCGTCTACTCGATCGACGACGCCCTCGATCCGAAGTCGCCACTGGTCCTGGACCCCCGGCTCCGCACCGCTGACGACCCATTGGCCGACAGCAACGTAAGACAGCGCTGGGACTGGGGCTGGGGCGACGTCGACTCGACCGAGGCCGAACTGGTGATCGACGAGTCATACACCTTCCCGATGGTCACTCACTTCTCGATCGAGCCCCACGCCTTCGCTGCGGCTCCGGAGGGTGGGGGAGTGACGGTATGGAGCTCGATCCAGCATCCCTATTTCCTGCAGGGGACGTTGGCGAGCCTGCTCGATCTCCCAATTTCAAAGGTACGGGTCCACGCACCGGACCCGGGCGGAGGGTTCGGGGGCAAGGGATTCCCGAAATACGAGCCGCTGGTCGCCATGATCGCCCTCGAGTTGGGACGTCCGGTAAGACTCGTCCTCACACTCGAGGAGACGTTCCAGGCGGTCCGCCGCACCAATGCCCGCCTCCAGCTCCGCAGCGGTTTCGCTCGCGATGGCCGCCTCGTCTTCATCGATGCCATCGAGGACTTCATGATGGGCGCCTATGCCGACATCGCCCCACGGGTGATCAGCAAGAGCAGCTACTTCGCCGCCGGGCCCTACAAGGTCGGGGCGGTGAGGGCCGTCGTTCGTGGCCTCATGTCGCACACGACTCCGAGCACGGCGTTCCGTGGCTTCGGCGCCCCGCAAATGACGTGGGCCATCGAGTCGCAGATGGATGCCGCAGCCCGGGCCCTGACGATCGACCCGGTCGAGATCAGGCTCCTGAATCTGGCCGGGCCCGGGGAGGAGATCGTGCCCGGCGATCGACCCGCCGACGGGGACTGGCGCCAGGCTTTGAACATCGCCGCAGAGAGGGTGGGCTGGGGAGAGCCCTTGCTGCCGGGTCATGGCCGCGGAATCTCCGTTGGATTGAAGGCGTCTGCCACTGCCGGAGCGTCGTATTGCATCCTGCGCATCCTCCATGACGGGAGCGTCTCGCTGATCGCCGGCACGTCGGACATGGGTCAGGGGGCCCGGACCATCCTCACCCAACTGGTGTCCGAGAATCTCGGGGTGCCCATGGAACGGGTGAGCCTCGTGATGGGCGACACCGCAGTTGTCCCATTCGACTACTCGACCTCGGCGAGCCGGTCGACCGTGTTCATGGGGAGCGCCGTGGTCGACGCCTGCCAAAAGGCGATTGCGGATCTGAGGGCCAAGGCGGCCGAACAACACAAGGTGTCGGTCGAGGATGTCGTCTTCACCCCCGGCCACGTGTCCGTCGATGGGGCCGTCTACACGCTCGCCGAGGTATTGAGCGATGTGTTTGGCGCGGTCCCCGGTGAGATCATCGTCACTGGCTCACAGAGGGGTGAGGGGGACGCCGATCACCCGCTGGGCGGCCCGGCCTCGTTCTACGAGGTGTCCTGCACGGCGTCCGAGGTGTCGGTCGACCTCGAGACCGGTGATTTCGAACTGGTCAAGCACATCACAGTCGCCGACGTGGGAAAAGCCATCAATCCCCAGCACGTGGAGATGCAGGACGAGGGTGCTGCCGTGATGGGTCTCGGTCATACGCTCATGGAGCATTTGATCCTCGACGAGCACGGGCGGATCGTGAACCTGGGTGCGCTCGACTACCGCATCCCCACCTTCAAGGACATGCCGTCCACCTTGGAGTCGGTGCTGGTCGAGAATGGAGACGGCCCCGGGCCTGGTGGAGCAAAGGGGAGCGGGGAAGGGGGTCTACTGGCTACATCGCCTGCCATTGCGGCCGCCCTGACTCAGGCGACTGGAGTGGTGATCAAGGACCTGCCGCTGACTCCGGAACGGGTGTGGCAGGCGATGCACGGCGGAGACGAAGGGCGTGAGTAGTGATTGAGATGTTCGACCTCAGCGGACGGGTTGCGATCATCCCTGGCGGGGGAGGCGCCATCGGATCGGCGCTGGCGAAGGGCCTGGCCGGTGCCGGAGCCGCCATCGCCGTGGTGGGACGATCGAAGGAGCGTGCCGATCGGGCCGCGGCCGAGATCACCGGATCCGGTGGGCGGGCTGTGGCGATCTCGGCCGACGCCACCGACCCCGAAGGCGCCCAGAGGGCCATCGACCAGACAATGGCCGAGTTCGGGAGGGTCGACATCATCATCAATGCCATCGGCGGCGGCGCCGGGGACGTGTTGCATGATGCCCAGGAGTATCCAGGCGACGACTGGGACTGGATCATGGAGCTCAACGTCCGGAGCACGCTCCTGCCGACCCAAGCCGCGGTCCGCCAGATGGTGGAGCAGGGCGATGGTGGGCGCGTCATCAACATCTCCTCGGTTCGCGGGCAGTTGGGCATCAACGCCGGCTACTCGGCCTATGTCGCCGCCAAGGGGGCAATCGACTCGCTCACCAGGCAATGGGCAACCGAATGGGCCAAGCATGGGATCACCGTCAACGCCATCTCTCCCACCTTCGTCGATACGCCCCAGGTGGCGTCTCTTCTCGGCGACCCGGAGTTCAAGGCGAGGATCGTGTCGCGGATCCCTCTCGGGCGGATTGGGACCACGGACGATCTGTTGGGTGCCGTCCTCCTGTTCTGCAGCGGGGCCTCGTCCTTCATCACCGGTCAGATACTCACCATCGATGGCGGGCTCACCGCCACCCAGTGATCCTCGAAGAGGGAGTCGATCATGGAGCAAGCCACCGAGAACGTCTTCGTCGAGACCGGCCTCCGAGGCTGTAACCCGGGGTACGTCGTCACTAGCGACGGGGTGGTGGTGGTCGATACGCCTCAGCTGCCCACCAAGGCTGTCGAGATGCGTCGCCAGGCCGAGACTCATGGTGAGATTCGCTATCTGATCAACACCGAGCACCACGTCGACCACATCTTTGGCAACTACTACTTCAAGGGCTCCGGGACGGTCGTCAACCACCGTGGCCTGTACGAGAACTTCATGGTCGTGACCCCCGACCTCGATCCTTTCGCCTACGCGGCGGAGGCGATCCCGACGGACGATCTGGAGGGTGAGGCGATATTCCCGGATCGCCATGAGTACTACGCCGATCCGAACAAGGGCACCATCGTCTTCGACGGGAATCTGACGCTGCGGGTTGGCGACCACACGTTCGAGTTGATCCACACCCCGGGGCACACTCCGGGGCAGTTGGCTGTCTATGTGCCGGAGGAAAGAGTGGTGTTCACCGGGGACACCATCTTCAGCGAATGCCAGACATGGCTCATGACCTCCGACATCGACCAATGGCTCGAAGCCCTGGAGACGATCAGGCAGTTGGACGTGAAGTACATCCTTCCCGGACATGGCCCCGTGACCACCAAGAGCTATCTCGACACACAGCGATCGAACCTCCTCGACTGGAAGTCTGCGGTGGCAGCGGCCGTCGCCAAGGGATGGACACGCGAAGAAACCGTCGAGCGGGTCAACTTCGCCGACCGATACCCGGTCGATATCGGCCAGGGCTACATGATGGACCACATCCAGACACTCAACGCGGGGTCGTTGTACGACAAGATGACCGGCCAGGCCTAGTGACCCACTAGTGCGGCTCTACCTCCTACGACACGGCGAAATCACGTCCCATCGTGGCGATGTGCCGATCACGGCCGCAGCCGAGGAGCAGGCGTTCTCGGTGGGACGGGGCTTTGGTCTCCGTGAGCCGGGCCCGATCACCGTGCTGAGCGGGGAGACACGCAGGGCGATTGACACTGCGACCCACCTTGCGCGTGGTGTCATCGATGCGGGTGGCGACGTGATCGGGCCGGAGGTTGCATTCGCGCTTCGCAACCCCGATCTCTACGTGGCGGGGGTGAGAGTCAACATGGTGAGCAGCGCCGATGCTCTAGCCGAACAGGTGGAGGGACTCTCTGCCGAGGATGTGGCGTCGCTCGGGTTCTTCCCGACTTTCTTCGACTCGCCTGACCGCATCGGGTGGTGGCTGGCCCACGCTTCACCTCCAGGGGAGGACGCCAGGTCGGTCGCTGCCCGCGTGGAGTCCTTTGCCGGGAGCCTCGTCGATCCGATACCCGACAGGCTCGAAGTCGTCGTCGCCGTGACCCATTCGCCTTTGCTCCGAGCCGTCGCCAGTCACTCCCTGGGACATGACATCGGCGAGCCCCCCTGGGTGTCGGGTCTGCTGATGGTGGTCGACGACGACCGCAACACGACGGTCGAGGTGTTCGACCCTGGTGCGGGATGAGCTTCGAAGTCATCTGCATGGGCAGGCTGGGGATCGACCTCTACCCGTTGCAGTCCGGCGTTCGCCTGGGATCGGTCACCAGCTTCGGGAGATTTCTCGGAGGGAGTGCCGCCAATGTTGCGGTGGCGGCAGCACGGCATGGTCGGCGCACGGCTCTGATCTCGAGGACCGGCGCCGACGACTTCGGCCGGTTCCTCAGCGAAGAGCTCGAGCGGCTTGGGGTGAGCAGTGAGTTCGTATCGAGGGTCGAGGGACTCCCGACACCCATCACCTTCTGTGAGATCCATCCGCCCGACCACTTCCCGATCACTTTCTATCGGTATCCCAAAGCGCCCGACATGGAGATTCGACCCGAGGACCTCGATGAGGAGAGCGTTGGTGGTGCCCGATTGTTCTGGATCACGACCACCGGCCTCTCCCAGGAGCCCAGTCGTTCCGCCCACCACGAGGCACTCCGGATGAGGGTTGGTGCCGGCCTCACAGTCCTCGACCTCGACTATCGAGAGCAGTTCTGGAGCGATGTAGGAGACGCCAGAGAAGAGATCGCTGCAGTCCTACCGCACGTGGACATCGTCGTGGGAAATCTTGTCGAGTGTGAGGTGGCCGTCGGTGAAACCGACCCGCATCGAGCCGGCAAAGCCCTCCTCGAGCGAGGACCTACGACCGCCGTCGTCAAGCTTGGCCCGGAGGGAGTGCTGGGCTTCGAGCCGAAGGGCCAGGTCTCGGTGCCCCCGGTCGAAGTCGAGGTGGTGAACGGCTTGGGAGCTGGAGACGCATTCGGTGGAGCTCTGTGCCATGGAGTCTTGGAGGGTTGGCCCCTGCAAAGAGCGCTGGAGTTCGCCAACACCGCCGGTGCGATCGTCGCATCGCGATTGGAATGCTCGACGGCAATGCCGGACACTGAGGAAGTAATGGCCCTTCTGCCGCGGAGGTGAGCGTGAATCTCGACATCGAACAGATCAGGGCCCTGCGCGTCGAGGATCCTGGTGCGATCGAACGCGCTGCGGCCGCGCGGTCCCGCCGTGCTCTGACCGGGCGGATGGTCTTGATTGCCGCCGACCATCCGGCTCGGGGAGCGCTCGCCGCTCGGGGCAGACCGCAGGCGATGGCCAATCGTCAGGACCTTTTGGAGCGGCTTGTCACGGCACTCGAGCGCCCTGGCGTCGATGGCGTCCTGGGGACTCCTGACATCGTCGAGGATCTGCTGCTGCTCGGTGCCCTGGAAGACAAGATCGTCATCGGGTCGATGAATCGAGGCGGTCTGGCGGGATCCGTGTTCGAGCTCGATGATCGATACACCGCCTACGACGCACGAACGGTGGCCGAGATGGGTCTCGATGGGGGGAAGATGCTCATCAGAATCGCCCTCGAGGATCCGGGAACGGCGCGGACCCTGGAGCACACGGCGCGGGCCGTCTCCGAGCTTGCCTCGTCAGGGCTGATGGCATTGGTCGAGCCCTTCATGTCCAATTGGGAAGACGGGAAGCTGGTCAACGACCTTTCAGCCGATGCCGTGATCAAGTCAGTGGGGATTGCGTCCGGTCTCGGGTCGACGAGCAGTCATACGTGGCTGAAGGTACCGGTGGTCGATGACATGGAGAGGGTCATGGAGTCCACGACGATGCCGACACTGTTGCTGGGCGGAGACCCGCAGGGGTCCGACGAAGAGGTCTTCGCCAGCTGGGAGAGGGCCCTCGGGCTACCCGGGGTGCGGGGACTCGTGGTCGGTCGGGCTCTCCTCTACCCCCAGAACGACGACGTCGCTGCGGCCGTGGACGTCGCGACCGGTCTCGTCGCCAGGGCCTGAATCGGGTTTTCAGCCGATCAGTCCAGGAAGTTGTTGTCGTGAGCCAGGAAGAAGTCGGCCCGCTCGTCTGGTGACATCTCGTTCAGATGGTTGAGGCCTTCGAAGTACTGCTCGCGCGGCGCGCCGGGGGCGAAGTGGATGAGCATCGAGGCAGGCGCGCCAGACTCGTTGCTGAAGCCGTGGATCCCGCCGGGTGGGACGTGGGCGAAGTCGCCGACGCCGGCATCAACCCATTCCTCGCCGTCATAGATCCGCACCGTGCCGGTGAGGATGTAGAAGGACTCGGCCATCGTTCGGTGGAAGTGGGGATCCGCCCCGCCCCGGCCCGGGCCCATCGACCATCGATAGAGCCCGAACAGGCCACCAGTCGTGGCACCGGTGGCGAGGTATTGCACCTCGGTCCCGCTCGTGCGGACCAGGTCCGGCTCACCGCCGGCCCTCGTGATCGTTGCGGTGACGGCAGCGCCCGATGCTGTATAGAGGGGGTCTGGATAGGTCATGGGTTTGACGTTCGCTACGTTACGCGTGACTTGAAAAAGGAGAACGGATGACCGCGGAGTCTCCGACCCTGGCCGATCAAGTCAGCAAGCTCTATGACCTGATCGCCGGGTACCACGCCACCCACATGATCGAAATCGGGCACAAGCTCGGTGCATGGGCCGCCCTCACCGAGGATCCCGGTCTCACCTCCGCCGAACTCGCTGCCCGCCTTGCCACCGACGACTTCTACACCGATGTCATGTGTCGCACCGCCTTCGCCTTCGAGATCGTCGATCGTGACGGGGCCGGCTGGCGAATGGGGCCGCATTTCGAGCAGATCCTCGGAGATCCAGAATCGAGCTTCTATCTGGCTTCCGCCGCCGGGGTTCACATGGAAGTCGGAAAGGACTACCCGGACTACTTGCGTCATTTCCGGGATGGCACAGTCCGTCCGTACCAGGAACACGATGAGGCCTTCATGCGTGAGGTCGCCGAGGCACTCAAGGCACTGCCGCGCATCTTCCTCGATCTGGTGCTGCCCCAACTTCCGGTTTTGGAGCAGCGTCTCGAGGACGGTGCCAGGGTGCTGGACGTGGGCTGCGGTGGGGGATGGGCGGTGGTGCAGATCGCCGAGCGCTTTTCGGGCGTTACTTGTCTCGGCGTCGATGTCGAGCCCTATTCGGTCGGGCTTGCGCAGCAGCTCATCTCCGATCGAGGTCTCGCCAAGCGCTGCGAAGCGCGTTTGATCAGCGTCGACCAAATAGGTGAGGCAGGCACATTCGACATCGCGACCAGCTTCCTGGTCGTCCACGAGATCGCTCCGCCGCTGAAACCAGGAGCCTTCGCCGCGGTGGCGAGGGCCCTCAAGCCGGGCGGCTACTTCCTCATCTTCGACGAGGTCTACCCGGTCTCCGACGATGCACTTCGCACCATGCCTACGCGCTTTGCAGCGCTGGCCCAGTGGTACGAGTTGACCTGGGGAAACGTTGTCGATACCCGCGCCGGTCTCGAAGAGCTATGCAATCATGCGGGTCTCCAGGTGATCGACGAGACGGGCTTCTCCCGGTTCCACATCGTGGTCGCAGAGAAGCCCGAATAGTCGACCGCCGTGGATCACATGTCGAGAGTCTCGGCGACCTCGATCGTCCCGCCCGACGGCAGTTGCGGCGAGCCCTTGGCGAAGACCAGGGCCTGCTCGAGGCTGTCTGCGCTGATGATCGAATAGCCGGTCACCGGGTTGGCGCCGCCGCCCTGCGTGGTCGACCCATCAGTCGCGACGGTGGCCGATGCCCCGGTCGGGTGCCCTTGATCGACGACCGCCGTGCCCAGACCCTCGAGCCATTCATTCCACGCCTGCATCACGGCCGCCCCCTCCTCTTCCGACTCCGGGGCACTTCCGCCGTGATAGACGAACAAGAACTTGGCCATTGCATCTCCTTTTCGCACGGCCACCTTGTGTGGCCTGTCCACCTAGAGACGAACGAGGCTGACGCTTTTCGACAGCCGATGTCCAGGCAATTTCGTCGTAGTGGCCGGGCGATAACTACCGTCCCGTCGCCGATGAAGTTCAGGATCGTCCCCACCAGTCGGGAATTCTTCGACGATTTCTCCTTGGCAGCGCAGAACATCGCCACCTGTGTGGACAAACTCAACGATGTCCTCGCCGACACAGCCCATGCGGCGGAGCTCCACGTTGCCGTCAAGGAGGTCGAGCGGGCCGGTGACGAGTACACCTCGCGCATTCTCACCAGACTCGACTCGACGTTTGTCACCCCGTTCGATCCTGAGGACATCCAGCGGTTGGCGCAGGGGATCGACGACGTGGTCGACGACATCTACCACGTGTCTGAGATGGTGGTGCTCACCAACATCACCAAACTGATCCCCGAGGTTCCGGAACAGGTGGAAGTGCTCACGCAGATGGCCTCGAAGATTGTCGAGCTCTTCGACCGTTTCGAGGATATGAGAGGCCTCCGTCAGATCATCAGCGAGATAGAAGGTCTGGAGACCGAGGGAAATCGCATCTACCGAAGAGCTGTAGCCCGACTCTTCTCCGGGGAGATGGAACCGGTCGATGTCATCCGCTGGAAGGACATCGTCGAGTCGCTCGAGGCAGTGCTGGACCGAATCGAGGACATGACGAACATCGTCACCACGATCGTCGTCAAGCAGGCCTGAGGGAGCATCGATCGTGGAGATCGGCGCGATCATCGTCATCCTCGTCGCGCTGGCATTCGACTTCACCAACGGATTCCACGACGCCGCCAACTCGATCGCGACGGTGGTGTCGACCAGAGTGCTATCGCCTCGCTATGCGGTGATATGGGCGGCGTTTTTCAACTTCGTCGCCTTTCTCATCTTCAGCACCCACGTGGCAAACACCATCGCCAAAGACGTGGTTGTGCAGGAGGCCCTCACCGTAGGGGTGATCTTCGCCGGACTCCTCGGTGCGATCGCCTGGAACCTCCTGACGTTCTGGCTCGGCCTCCCCACAAGCTCGTCACACGCCCTCGTTGGTGGCATGGCAGGTGCGGCGGTGGTGCGGGGCGGTTTCGATGTCCTGATATCCGAAGGGCTGGCGACCATCGGCGCCTTCATCGTTTTGTCGCCATTGGTCGGGCTCGCTATCGGCCTGTTGTTGACCGTGATCATCCAGTGGGTGTTTCACCGCGAGAAGAACCTGCAGCGATTGAACAAGGGCTTCCGACGTGGTCAGCTCGTTTCGGCGGCCGCCTTCAGCCTGGGACATGGCGGCAATGACGCCCAAAAGACGATGGGGATCATCCTGGCGGTCCTCATCGCGGTCGGGAGCCTCCCCGCGGATGCCGAAGTGCCGTTGTGGGTCGTCCTCTCCGCACACACGGCGATCGCGCTAGGGACCCTCTTCGGCGGATGGCGGATCGTGAAGACGATGGGGTTCAAGCTCACCAGGCTGCAGCCTTCGGGTGGTGTTGCCGCCGAGAGCGCTGCCGCCGCCACACTCTTCTTTGCCTCGGCACAGGGCATTCCGGTCTCGACGACGCACACCATCACCGGGGCGATCGTCGGAGTGGGCGCTTCCCGGCGTATGTCGGCGGTGCGTTGGCGGGTTGCCGGCAGGGTGCTGTGGGCGTGGATCTTCACGATCCCGGGGGCGGCCATCGTCGCCGGCATATTCTCGCTGATCGTGGAAGCGCTGGCATGAACGACCGCAGGGCGTATTTCTTCCTGGCAGCGGCACTCGCGGTTCTCGCGGTTCAAGGGCTCGTGCCCCAGTACCGCTGGTTGACCCTTTCCGTGGCGACCCTCTACCTGGTCTTCGCCCTGGCCTTTGCCACCGCCAATCTCTCGGCTAGGCGAGCTTCGATCAAAAAACGCCAATCGCTGGACCGGTCGGGCAGTTAGGTTCGGTCAGGTCGAGGAGGGGGAGTCCTGGAGGCTTTGGCGTTTGCCGCCTGACCTGAGGACGCCTACTCCCAGACCGATCAGGGCCACGGCAAGGAGGACTGCACCGATGCGGGTTAGCAAGGTCCCGGAGGAGGACCCCCCTTCTTCGCCGACGAGCATGTGGAGGAAGAAACCTCCCGACTGAAGGAGGATGCCGGTCAAGAGGGTCAGCCCGAGCAGTCGCTGGCGCGGGGCATCGAAATCGGTTCTGTCCATCAGCACGAAGTAGACCAGAGCGAGGGTTAGCAGTACCCCGGCGTGGGCGTGTCCGGCCCGGAAGAACTGCTCTTCGAACTCGCTGATGGCCCCCTGGCTGGTCAACATGCCCAGCAGCGACCAGCCGCCGAATTCGACGGTCACGATGGCGAAGAGTGTGAAGGCGATCATTCGCGAGGTGGGTCTCATCGGGTTTCTCCTTCTGTTGATAGTCCGCGGGCGCGACGGATAAGCGATGTGCCGAGTGCGAGCAGCCAGATCGTGATGACAGTCGGCCCGATGATGGTGAGGATCCTCGAGGCCGCGGTCGGCTCTCCAGCGAAGGCCTGGATCAGGCCTGCACCGATCGATAGGACACCCGCTGCCACCGCAACCCATCCGAACCATTTCGGGTAGTCGTCACCGACGGCCACAGCCAACCCAAACAGGATGAAAGTGGCGCCGGCGAACACGAAGTTGAAGAGACTGGCGAGGGAGAAGTTGATCGTCTCGTTGGCGGCGAGGATGCGGAGCGCGGTGGCCTGCTGATCCGGAGGCGCCAGCGCCCACTCCTCGGCCAACTGTCGGGCTCCCACCCCATCCATGATGACCAATACGAGGCCGACGGTCACGCCGACCACCGCCGCGAGAATCCCGAACTCGGCCAACACCCGCGGGAGCGTCCCCGTGATCGAGCGGAACAGCGCATACATCCCCAAGAGCATCAGAAAGATCCCCGAGACGATGATCAGATGGAGAGGGACCCACGAGCCCGACCCCGCGATCACCTCGGCGGTGCCCAACGGATCGCCGATCGGGGTTTGAGGATGGAGGAGGTTCCCGACCATTCCCAGGAGAGATCCGACGACGGCTGCCCATCCTCCGATCTTGAGCACCCACTGCTGATGTGTCGTGGGAGTGAGAGTCTGCATGGTTGCACTCCTTCGCCAGATATATCACAATGACATGTGATACAGGAACATTACGACCCACCACTGTGTCATGTCAAGAGGTCAGAAAGACGAACAGATGTCCCGTCCCCTGAATGCCACCGCAGCGTCTCTTCTCGGATTCCTCCACGATGGGCCGATGACTGGATGGGACCTCGTGGCCGTAGCCCAACAACGCATTGGTGATTTTTGGTCTCTGACCCAGAGCCAGGTTTACCGAGAGTTGGCGACCATGGCCGATCAAGGCCTCGTCGAGGCGGGGGAGAGGGGCAGCCGGGACAAGCGTCCATATGCGATCACGCCGGCTGGGCGGTCCGCCTTCCGGGACTGGGTGGAACGGATGCCCGGGGACGAGACGATCAGATTCCCTCTCCTGCTCACCCTGGCCTTCGGCCGCCACCTCCCGCCCGACCGGCTGACGACCATGCTCGAACAGCATCGTCTCATTCACTCAGAGCGACTGCGTGCCTACGGCCTGCAACAGGAGGAGGTGGAGGCGATGGGAGATCCCTATGCCCGGGCCACGCTCGACTTTGGCATCACCTATGAGAAAGCGGTTCTCGAGTGGTTCGACCGGCTACCCAAGGACCTGTCTGGGAAATGAGGGAGTCTGTGGCCGAGCTCAGTCCGCCGCCCGCTGCCGTGTCGCTTCGAGACCCTCGAGGATCAAGTCGAGCCCGAACTCGAACTCGAATTGGTCATCGCACCAGCCCAATGTCGAATCTGGATCTTCGTGGGCGACCTCCATCATCATTCCCGTCAGGTGCGGGAACTGATCGGCCATCTCGGCCATCGCCTCCATCATGTCCTCGTCGCCCTCGTCGGCGTTCTCTGGCTCGAACAGTTCCTGGGTGAAGCCCAAGCCGCGGCTGCCCAGAGCGTGCAAGGCGTGATGGGCCAGGTCGTATGAGAAGCCTCCATCGTGCAACACCCCGAGCAGCTCGTCGAAGTAGCGCATCGTCGTCGGGCCTATTGCGGCTCGCGTCTCGATCAGTCGCGAAGCCCAGCGGTGTCGGAGCAGGACCTCCCGGGCAGCGAGGATCCTCGAGCGCATCGCCGCCTTCCAATCCTCGGTCGCCGGAGGACCATCCACCGCGCTGACGGCCAGGTTGATCTCATGCATGATCACCTCCACCACACCGTCGAGGACCGCCTCCTTGTTGGCCACGTGGTAATAGAGCGACATCGCCTCGGCGCCCAATTCACGGGCCAGGTTGCGCATGGTGAGGGCGTCGATGCCTTCCCGGTCGGCCAGGTCGACTGCGGCGCGCAGGACTCGCTCCCGTGTCAATGGATCACGGGCTCTGGGCCTCGGCTCGGTCTGCGTTGCCATCGGTCTCCGATTCTAATCGTACGAGGTAAGTCTGAAGGGGACTTGACAGCCTTACGTCGTACGAGGTACCTTACACCATACGACTTACAACGTACGAGTGACAGAGGAGGTCATCGTGAAGGCAATCGTGCAGGACATATACGGCTCGGCCGACGTGCTCGAGTTGAGGGACATCGATCCGCCGGTCATCGGCGACGACGAGGTCCTTTTGCAGGTCCATGCCGCTGGTGTCGAACCTGGCGTGTGGCACATCATGACCGGGCTGCCCTATCTGGTCCGGGTCATGGGCTACGGCCTGACCAAGCCGAAGTACCCGGTGCGGGGGCGGGATGTCGCCGGGCGTGTCGAAGCGGTCGGAGCCGCAGTAACAAAATTCCAACCCGGGGATGAGGTCTTTGGGACCTGCGAGGGCTCCTTCGCCGAGTACGCCGCGGCCCGTGAGGACAAGCTGGCACTGAAGCCGGGCAATTTGAGTTTCGAGGAGGCGGCCGTGATCCCCATCTCGGGGATGACCGCACTCCAGGCCCTGCGTGACAAGGGACAGGTGAAACCGGGACACAAGGTGCTGATCATCGGTGCCGGTGGCGGCGTGGGCACGTTCGCAGTCCAGCTGGCCAAGGCGTTCGGTGCCGAGGTCACCGGGGTGTGCAGCGCATCCAAGGTGGATCTGGTCGAGTCGATCGGCGCCGATCACGTCATCGACTACACACGTGAGGATTTTGCAGATAGCCCGGTCCGGTATGACCTCATCATCGACAACGCCGGCAATCGGTCCCTTTCTCAGCTCCGGGGCGCCCTTGCCCCCGAGGGGACCCTCGTCATTGTCGGGGGCGAGAATGGTGGGGCCTGGGTCGGTCCCGCCGATCGGATCATCCCCGTGGCTGTGCTCTCGCCGTTCGTCAAGCAGAAGCTGCTGGCGTTGATGGCGACGGAACGTCAGGAAGACCTCCGGGCCCTGGCTGAGATGGCAGAGGCCGGGAAGTTCAAGCCGGCCTTGGACCGGACCTACCCGCTCGTCGAGGCACCCGATGCGGTCCGATACGTGGGCGAGGGGCACGCCCGGGGCAAGGTCGTCGTCACGATCTGATGGGACCGTCGATCAGGACCTCGCTTTGAAGGCAATCGTCCGCGATGAGTACGGCTCACCGGATGTGCTCGAGTTGCGGGAGATCGACCAACCCGCGCCCGGGGATGGCGAGGTGCTGGTCAAGGTTCACGCCGCCTCCGTCAACACGGCAGACCTCGACTATTTGCGAGGAAGGCCGGCGGCCGCTCGTGTCGCATCCGGGATAGGTCGCCCCCGAAGCAACCGCATCGGTCTCGACGTCGCCGGCCGTGTCGAGGCCGTTGGTCGAGAAGTGACGGCGGTCGCGGTGGGGGAAGACGTGTGGGCCGACTTGTTCGACTTCGGCCAGGGCGCCTTTGCCGAGTACGTCTGTGCCCCGCAGACGGCGTTCACACCGATGCCGTCGGGCGTGACGTTCGAGCAGGCGGCAACGATTCCTCACTCCGGGGTCCTGGCGCTGCAGGGTCTCCTCGGTTACGGAGAGATCAACCCGGGCGAAAAAGTCCTGATCAACGGTGCTGGTGGGTGTGTCGGGCCCTTTGCGATTCAGCTCGCCAAGTCATTCGGCGCTGAGGTGACCGGTGTCGATCACGGCGGGAAGTTCGACCTGATGCGCGCGGCTGGGGCGGACCATCTGATCGACTACACCAACGAAAACTTCACCGCGAATGGGCGCGGTTATGACCTGATCCTCGACATCGTCGACGAGCACTCGGTCCTGCACTACCGGCACTCATTGGCACCGGGAGGGCGTTACGTCCTCATCGCACGCAGGCTGACCGGATTCGCTCAGGCATTCCTGGTCGGGGCCGGGGTCTCCATGACCAGCAGCAAACGAATGGGCACCTTCATGTGGCGGGCGAACAGACGTGCTGACCTCGAGCTCATCAAAGCCCTCCTCGAGAATGGGAAGGTCACCCCGATCATCGATCGGCGGTTCCAGTTGTCCGAGGTCCCAGAGGCTCTGCGCTATCAGGAGGACGGCCACGCCCGGGGCAAGGTCGTCATCACCGTTTGATGATGGAGCGAGGCGTCACTTGCGTTCGGGAGCGCCCCAAAGGGAGACGAGGCGCGCCACCAGTGCGACCAGGAATACCTGTCCGACGAACGCCTCCACCACCACAAGTCGTTTGGCGAGATCGGTGGCGGCGGTGATGTCACCGTATCCGACAGTGGTCAGGGTGACGAAGGAGAAATAGACATAGTCGCCGTCGGATACCACTCCGTTGAGGAACGTCGTGTCGGTGAGCAGATCCATGCCGTGGTAAAGCGCCGCCATCACAAACGCGATCAGGGCATACGCGGCCACGCCGCCCATGACGGTCTGGATGGTCACGTGTCGATGTCGGCTGACCCGGTTGAGGATGGCCAGCAGGGCAGCGAACTGAGCGATGCCGAGAAGTATCAGCCGCCAGCCGCCGGCCAATTCAGACGAGACGAAACCCAGGGAGAGAGTGGTGAGCAGAACCAGGATCGTGGCAAGCGAGCCGATCCTGCGAAGCCGCTTCGGGACGCCTGGGGACCACAAAGTCGTCAAGAGCAATGCGACCCACAAGAACGTATTCAATGCGATAAGAAATCGATTCGATTCGACGGCTGAAAGGACGTATCCGACCAGGATCAGGATCAGGACAAGGCCATACCGCTCGCGAATCGGCACACGGGCTACGACCGTGTCTTCTGGCGCTCCCGGAGCCGAGGCTGTCATCCGCTGGTGATTGGCTGTCCCAGAGCTATCCCGAGACCTATGACCAGGCCGATCCCGGCGATGACGAGCAGGGCGACTTGTGCCCTGAAGTATTCGAACCGTTCGGCCATCGCAGCGAAGAAGAGCACGGCAGCGAAGAGGAGTGTTGTCAGGGTGTAGATGTCGGAGATCGTGTTGGCATCCTCTCCGGCTTGGAAGAGCTCGTCGGCGCGTGCTTCGAGACGGTCCGCCTCGGCCTCCTGTGAAAGCTGATATTCGGGCATGGCAAACGGGCTGGGCGGCGCATCGGGGTTGTTGAGTGGATCGAGGGCGATCCACGCGTCGTATCCCAACCTGAACTCGTCCCGGAACCGCTCGAAGTAGAAATCGGCGACCTCTTCTCTTCCCTCGATGGTTGCGTCTATGTAGTTCTCGAACACACTCAAGTCGGCCAGACGGAACTGGTTGGCTGCAGTGCGCTGCTGGGCGGCATTGGTGCGTGACCCTGATGCCTGGGTGTAGTTGCTCGACTGGATGCCGTCCCAGAGTGACGCCTGATATCCGCTCCACGCCGTCGACAGCGCGGCAAACGCCAGGATCGCCACTGTGACGATCTCCATGCGCTTCTCGCTGCGCGAAACCGGTGGGGCTGTGTTTCCCCTCGGCTCGGTTGGTTGCGTGTTCTCGGGTCCGGTCATCTCTCTCCTCGTTTCGAGCAGCATCCTCTTTGTCGTCGTGGCCCGGCATCACCCGATCTAGGCGAAAAGATCGCATTCGCCCGGGGCGATGGAGGATCGTAGGATCGCAGGGACAGTCTGTCTTCGAGAGACAGCGAACGAGAGGACGTCTATGAGCGGCAGCGAAGAAATGATGGGACCCATCGACTATCTCATTGTCGAGTGGCCGGCAGGGTCGCCCCCGAATGGCGAGGCTTTCCCCCATCTGCTCGAACTGGTCGACCGGGGTGTGATTCGGATACTGGATTTCTCTTTTGTGGAGAAGGACGACGCGGGGAACGTCGTCGGGGTCGACATCGCCGACTTCGATGGAGACGGCACGAATGACCTGTTGGTCTTTGCCGAAGCGTCGTCGGGCTTGCTCGACGAGGAAGATTACGCGGAAGCGGGCGCCGCGCTGGAAGCCGGGACCGCCGCCGCAATTCTGGTCTTCGAGAACACGTGGGCGGCGCCGTTCGCCACTGCGCTGCGCAAGAGCGGTGCTCAATTGGTCGCGTCCGGGCGTATCCCGGTCAACGCATTGATCGCCACTCTCGACGAGCTCGAAGCCGCCGAGGCCTGATCCGGAAAGGAACGAGAACTATGGGATTATTGAGAGGTGTAGCCCGTACCGCGGTTGTGGCCGGGACAGCGACCGCCGTTTCCAATCGTGTGTCGCGCCGTCAGGGCGATCGCTGGGCGACGGAGCAAGATGCCGCCGCCTACCAGGAACAGCAATACCAGCAACAGGCGCCGCCACCACCCCCCGCTGCCCCCGCGGCCCCCGACACGCTGACGCAGTTACAGCAGCTCGGCGAGCTCCACGACGCCGGTGTCCTCACCGACGAGGAGTTTGCGGCACAAAAGGCCAAGATCCTCGCTCAGTGATCAAACCGAGTCACTGAGGGTCCGAGGCCCCGTGAGCGGTCGACGAATGTCGGCCGCCGGGGTGCTTGGATTCGCCTAAGACCGGGCCGCCGCCCTGGCAGCCGGTGGCCTCCTTGCGATGTTGACCGACTCACTGATGCCGTACGCGGTGCAGAAGGGTGGCAATCAGGCGGGCGTTTGGACAGTGGTCGGATTTGGGCTCGCCCTGGCCACGTCGTCCTGAGCCCGGACCATTGGCAAATCGACGCGGTCAACTTCCATCATTGCTTTCTTGCCCACCTCGGGAAGAATGTCGTCACTTAGAGCGAGGAGACCGGGTGGGTTGTCTGTTTCTGATACTTCTGGGCGTCAGTCCGCGTCTCGCGGTTGTGGCCCTCTGGCTGTTGACCGATTGGGTCGAACGTGCCTTTGGCGACAGTTGGATCCTCCCGGTGGCCGGATTGATTCTGTTGCCATGGACCACCGCCCTCTACGTGGTCGGGTATGTGGCCGGTGATGCGGCCGCCCCGTGGGGGATTCTTGGAGCGATCATCGGATTGTTCCTCGATGTGGCGGTTCATGCCGGTTCGGCGACGATGACCCGGCGCCGCTCCAGCACCTAGATCGAGCGTCATCCCGGTCTCTTTACGTTCTCTATAGGCGCGTCCGACATGCTTTCGATTGTGGCCTTGGCGTCTTTCACCTGCAGGATCCTGGAACCGCGGTCTGGTCTGCGACGTCTGAACGCTGACTGCCCTCCGCTTTGCCCATGACCGTGCCCATTCTGCAACCCACCAGCGTGATCGAACGCGTCCACACGTGCCAGGGGGCTCGGGTCTGATGCGCATCCTCGTTGTCGAAGACGAGCAGGATCTGGCGTCGGCAATCGCCGACAGCCTTCGTCGCGACGGGTACGCGATCGACATCGCTCCCACCGTGACGTCGGCGATGAGCCTCACGTCGGTCAATGCCTACGACGTCGTCTGCCTCGACCTGAATCTGCCCGACGGGGACGGACTTGACGTGTGCCGGCAGGTGTTGGCCGATCCGGCCCGGTCCTACGATCTGGCACCGGCTCCAAAGATCCTGATGCTGACCGCTCGCGGCGGTGTCGACGACAGGATTCGTGGCTTGGACGAGGGTGCTGACGACTACTTGGTGAAGCCGTTCTCATTGGGGGAGCTGAGCGCCCGGATCCGTGCCTTGTTGCGGCGCGACACCGCGACGGGCAGCTCGGTCATCGCCTATGGCGGGATCGAGATGGACACTGCCCGCCATGAGGTAACCGTCCACGGACAATTAGTTGCGCTCACTGTCAAGGAGTACGCCCTTCTCCGCTGGTTTCTTCTGCATCCCGAGGAGGTGCACAGCGCCGAGCGTCTTCTCGAGCACGTTTGGGACGAGCACGCCGATCCCTTCACCAACACGGTGAGGATGACCTTGTCCAATCTGCGTCGAAAGTTGTCATCGGTGGCGGCTGCGCACCTGATCGTGACCCTTCCCGGACGTGGCTACATGTTGAAGGCCGACACATGAGCGGGTCCAGGGTTCGATTGGCGATAGTCCTGATGGCGCCAGCCGTCCTCATGGCGTTTGTGGTCATGGTGGTGACGGTCGCTCTGCTCTTAAGCCACGAGCCGTGGGCCGACGCCCGGACCGGCATTGCCCAGGTCGGTGACGACCTGGTGGTGGTAGTGGCCGAAGAAGGATCGCTCGACGGGCTCATCGATTCCGGCTTGTTGGCGCCTGCCCTGGCCATGATCCCGGCCGTCGTCGTCGCCTGGCTCGTTGCTGGTCGGGTGAGACGGGTTGTGGCGCAGGCCCGGGCGGAGGTCGAGGCCGCAGAAGTCGAGCGTCGCAGCCGGACCCAGGAAGTCGTCCACGAGCTACGCACTCCGCTTGCCGTGATGGGCACGAATCTCGAGCTCGCGGCAATCGAGGCCGGGCATGAGCCCGGAGCTGCGGGATATATCGACGCCGCCCGCCGGGCGGTGAGCAGGATGGCGCGAACCGTCGATGACCTCGCCGGCCACGGCGGGCTGGCGGTCGAGCAGGGAAATGGCCCTGTCGACCTGGCCGACCTCGCCGAGTCGGCGGTGGCCGAGCACGTCGGCCCTGCCCGTGCACGCGGGGTCAACGTCGAGCTCATCGGGGCATCTCATACGACCGTTCCGTCGGTCGACCCGGCCGCGGTGCGTATCGCCATCGGGAACTTTCTCAGTAACGCGGTACGCCTGGCGCCGCAGGGGTCGTCGGTTGGCATCGATTGGGGTCGGCTCAACGGCTGGGCCTGGATCGCGGTGATCGACGAGGGTCCCGGCCTGGCTCCTCATCTCCATGCCCGTGTCTTCGAGAGGGGATGGCAAGGCCATCACGAGCGCGAGCGTGGTACGGGGAATGGCGAGGCCGGATTGGGGCTAACGATTGCCCGCCAACTCACCGAAGCCCAGGGCGGGGCGGTGACAGTCGAGTCCGAAGAGGGCGGAGGCTCCGTTTTCGCAGTCTGGTTGCCACTGGAGATCGGCGCTGACCCGAAGGCGGTCATCGCACCCGATCGGATCCACGCCGCAACGCGACCCTGGCTAGAGGCCTCGCTGACCGCTTGACGGGCCTTTTAAAGGTCATCCCATATGTTGCGGCGGTTGACCACACGGAGGATGCCTTGACCCAACTCGACCCCAGCCCGCCGAAGCTCCGCCCCAGACGGCGGTCCTGGCGCGACCTTCCGGCTTCGCCGCCCATCGGCGACCCGCACCCGCCAATCAGCGAGGAGCAACCGGTCGTGGTGCAAACAGAGCCCGCGGAGGTGGCGGAGAAGACGCCCAGAAGCGGTCTGCGCACGTTCACCTATGCGTTGACGGCGGTTGTGGTCGTACTGGTTGGCGCCGCGGTCTGGCTCTGGCAGCGCGAGGCGCCGGTCGCGACGACACCGACGGTGGCTGCCGAGGAGGCGGAGGCCGGTAGTCCGGGCGCGGTTGCAGCAGCCTTGGGCCCCGCCGTCGTCCATATCGAGATCCTCGGCGGGTTGGAGGCCGGGGGAGGGGTCGGCTCGGGTGTGATCTACGACACCTCAGGGCTGGTCCTGACCGCACATCACGTTGTCTCATTCTCAGATGAGGTGACCGTCATGACCGCCGACGAGCGTTCGTTCAGCGGGCGGGTGGTGGGGCGAATCCCCGAGCGTGATCTCGCCATCGTTGCTCTCACCGATGCAACCGATTTGGTCGCGGCAACCATCGCCGAGCCGGGAACGGTCGAAGTAGGCGAGCCGGCCATCGCAATGGGGAGCCCGTTCGGGTTCCAGCAGTCGGTGACTGCCGGGATCATCTCGGGCCTCGACCGTGAATTGGAGACGCCGATGGGCACTCTCACCGGGCTCATCCAGACAGACACTCCGATCAACCCGGGCAATTCTGGAGGCCCGCTCGCCGACGCCGAGGCCAAGGTCATCGGCATCAACACCGCGATCGCCTCCATGTCTGGCGGTAACGACGGTGTCGGGTTCGCAGTGCCTGTCGAGGACTTCGCGTCGCTGATGGAAGAGGTCGAGGCGAACGGCGGCGTCGAGGCCCCGACCGTGCCCGCTCCGGAGGATGCCGGTGGGTTGGGAGGCTTGGTTCCCGGCCTTGAAGACCTTCTGCCCGGACTCGATGACCTATTCGGCCCCGAAGGACCGGGGGGTCTGGAGGATCTTCCCGGATTGGAAGAGATGCTTGAAGAGATGTTCGGCACCGCCGACATCCCGCCGGAGCTGCAACAGCTCCTGGAGGAGCTGCTTGGTGTGCCCGCCCCTGCGGCGCCAGGGGAGGGAGAAACCTCATGACCACGAGTCAATTCACAACGAGGAGCGACGCGGCTCAGCCGGGACTCCACGGAGTCCAGCTCCGTGAGGTGATGGCCGAGTTGCAACGAGTCATCGTTGGCCAGGACCGTGTCCTGGAGCGCGTCCTGGTCGCTCTCATGGCCGGTGGCCATTGTCTTCTCGAGGGCGTGCCCGGCCTGGGCAAGACACTCACTGTGTCCACATTGGCAAAGACCCTTGGGGGCACGTTCACCCGGATCCAGTTCACACCCGACCTGTTGCCTTCGGACATCGTCGGCACCCGGATCTACCGGCCGTCGACGGAGCGGTTCGATGTGGAGTTGGGCCCGGTCTTCGCCAACTTCGTGCTGGCAGACGAGATCAACCGTGCCCCGGCCAAGGTCCAGTCGGCGCTGCTCGAGGTGATGGGGGAGCGTCAGATCTCGATCGGCGGCACCACATATCCCCTGCCGCTGCCGTTCCTCGTGCTTGCCACGCAGAACCCGATCGAGTCGGAAGGGGTGTACCCCCTGCCGGAGGCTCAGCGGGACCGGTTCCTGATGCGGATCCCGGTGGACTACCCGACACCCGACCAGGAGCACGAGATCGTTGATCGTTCCCGGCACCAGGCATCCGGATCACCGGTTGCCCTTCTGTCGACCGAGGATGTGGCCGGCCTTCAGGCGGCGGCTTCAGCGGTGTACGTCGACCGGGCGGTGCAGGACTATGCCGTCAGGCTGGTGCTCGCCACCAGGAACCCTGCCGAGCACGGCGTGGTCATCGACGGGCTTCTCGCTTACGGCGCCAGTCCCCGGGCCAGCATCGGGCTCATCAACGCTGGAAGGGCCCTGGCACTGTTGCGGGGGCGAGATCATCTCCTTCCCCAGGACGTCTACGACATCGCCTACGACGTACTCAACCACCGGCTGGTGCTGTCCTTCGACGCGGTAGCCGACGGGGTCACCGTCGACGACGTGTTGGTCGAGGTGATGACGACAGTGGTCTCACCACGTGTCTCGTCCTCCCAACTGGCCGGGCACCGGGCTCCGCTGGCAGTCTGATGCAGCTCAGACGATCCGGGCCCCCCACGGGGGTGGAGCCGATCCCGCGCACATCGCGTCTCACCTCGCCGTCGCAGGTCCCCATCGAGCGGCTGCGGCTCACCGTGCTTCGTCGGCTGAATGGCCTCCTCGCCGGCGATCATGCCGGGCTCTTCCCTGGCCACGGGACCGAGAGGGGCGAATCACGCCCGTATGTCCCGGGTGACGATCCCCGTTACATCGACTGGGCGGTGACGGCCCGAACCCATGACACCCATGTTCGTGACATGGTTGCCGACCACGAGCTCGACGTCTGGCTGATCCTCGATTCCTCGTCGAGTCTCGGCTTCGGCACCGGCCGAGCCACGAAACACGAGGTTGCCTGGTCCGCGGCCGGTGCTTTTGCCCTGCTTGCATCGAACAGCGGCAACCGGGTGGGGGCGGCTCGCTCGACCAACCGCAAGGGACGTTCTCGTCCGCTTCTCATCCCGGCCCGTGGCGGCTCGGCACATGCGGGCGGAGTTCTCAGTGCTCTCCTCGTCGCTCCTGAGGACGGGGAGAGCGGTGACCTCGGTCGAGCCATCGAGATGGTCGGCCAGGTCGCTCGCCGTCGAGGCATGGCAGTGGTCATCTCCGACTTCCTGGGATCTCCCGACTGGGAACGCCCGTTGCGGGCCATGTCCCATCGACATGAATTGATCGCCGTCGAGGTGGTAGATCCCCGAGAGGTCGACCTGCCCGATGTCGGGTTGATCGCGGTGGTCGATCCCGAGTCGGGGAGGCGTCGACTGATCGATACGGCCAAGGATGGCGTTCGCGAGCGTTACGCAGCCTTGGCCGAGCAGCGCCGTGCCGAAGTCGCGGGGCGTCTCAAGTCGTGTGGCGCCGATCACCTGGTCCTGCGAACAGATCGCGATTGGGTTCTCGACTTCGTGCGTTTCGTCTCAGGTCGCAAGGCGAGACTGATGTCGGCGGGGAGGTCGGGACGATGAGTGATTTCGGGTTTCTCTCGCCTGGCCGTCTGGCCATTCTCATCCTGCCCGTGGCCCTCACGGTCGGTTACCTGGTGCTGCAAGCAAGACGGCGTCGCTATGCGATGCGGTTCACGACGGTCGAAATGCTCGATGAGGTAGCACCGGACCGCCCAGGGTGGCGCCGACATCTCCCGGCGATAGGGCTGATCGTGGCCGCGGTGGTAGCGACTATGGCCTTCGCCCGCCCGGTCATAGCCGGGGAGACCCGTGAGTCGACCCAGCTGGTGGTGCTGGCAATCGACACATCGATCTCGATGGAGGCCGAAGACGTGTCGCCGTCCAGGGTCGACGCGGCCCGGGAGGCTGCCGGGGCGTTCCTCGACGCAGTGCCCGAGGGCGTCGCTGTCGGGGTTGTCGGATTCGACGGCGTGGCCAGGAACCTGATCTCTCCGACCACCCGCATCGACGCGGTGCGCCGGGTGATCGAAGGATCCATCAATCACAGCGGGTTGGGAGAAGGCACCGCGATCGGCGAGGCCGTGTTTCTCGGTATCGAGGCCATCGAGGCTTCCGGCAGTGAGACAGATGACGAGTCGGCGACTTCTGACGAGGCCGTCGGCACGATCGTCATCCTCTCCGATGGTGAGACAACGATGGGTCGCACCAACGACGAGGCTGCCACCGCAGCCCGCAGTGCCGGCATCCCGGTTCATACCATCGCCTTCGGAACAGACGCCGGGACGATCATGGACCCGTTCGAGGGCGAGGTTCCGGTGCCGGTCAACGAGGAAGCCCTGGCCGAACTGGCTCGCCAGACCGACGGCAAGGCACTCACCGCGGCATCGGTCGAGCAGCTCAGCCAGGTCTACGAGGATCTCGGGCGCTCCGTCACCGTCGAGAAGGAACAAGTCGAGATCGGTGACTGGTTTGCCGGCGCCGCCCTGGCCCTCCTCAGCCTGGCCGGTGTGGGCTCGCTGGTTTGGTTCGGCCGACTCCCCTAAGGGATCCCCTCTTCCTGTGTCGACTGGTCACTGGAACAGCGAGCGCAGGTGTTGGTTGAGGAAGGTCCCGTTGGGGTCGAATCGCCGACGCATCTCGAGGAAGTCCTGATATCGGGGAAACAGAGCCGCGATGCGCTCCGATGTCATGAAATGGATCTTGCCCCAGTGGGGTCGGCCGCCATACTCGGCGAACAGCTCGTCGCAGGCGCGGAGGTACGGCCAATAGTCGGTTCCCGGCTCGCCTGAGACGGAGACAACGAGATTGTCCCTCTGATAATTGGGGCTCAGCCAGGCATCGTCGGCAGCGACCACCCGGATTTCCAGCGGGTAGACACTCAGCGGGAGCCAGTCGAGCATCAGCTTTCGCATCCCGTCCATGATCTCTCGGGCCTGCTCGATGGGCAGGAAGTACTCGACCTCGTGGAAATTGGGGTCGTAGACCATCGGGTAGATCCGGTAGGAGCGGTCGATGCGCTCGCCCTCGGGCAGGCCGTCGGGCGACGTGCCGGGTTCGACCTCCAGATATCGCTTGACCACACAATCGTCGGCGCCGGCGTCATGGAGGTTGTAGAGGGCGGCCGAGGCCTCGGTCGGCATCCAGAACAGGCCGAAATGGCGGTACTCCTCCAGGTCGGACTCGAAGCGCTCCATGACCTCGTCGTACTTCATGATGTCGATCCGGGCGTGCAGGTCATAGGCGGGGACAACCTTGAGCGTGACCTCGGTCATGATGCCGAGCAGACCAATCGACGCCTGGAGGGCATGAAGGACATCCAGGTCGCTGTCTCTCGTGATCTCGACGAGATTCCCCAATCCGTCGACGAACCTCGCTCCTTCGAGGGCCGCCGAGAAGTTGGGCTGTTTCAGGCCCGACCCGTGGGTCGCGGTGGCGATGGCGCCGGCTATCGCCTGTGTGTCGATGTCGCCTTGATTGGCAAGAGCCAGGCCATGTTCCCACAGCGGATCGCCGAAATCAGCGATGGTGGTCTTCGGCCCGGCCTTAACCGTGAGTTGTCCAGGATCGACCTCGATTATCCCGCGGAGCGGGCTGGTGTCGAGCAGGACATCAGTTTCGACGATCGGGGTGAACGAGTGCCCGGTGCCGACCGTGCGGATCGAGTGTCCGCTGGAGGACGCCCTCGCCACTTCACGCTGGACGTCGGTCTCGGAATCGACGCCCACGATCTCTCTCGGTGAGAAAGACTGGTTGCCGACCCAATTGGTCCAGCTCCCGCCATCCATCGAACTGGTTGTCACCGGCCCGGAATGTACCCAGACATCTCGGGCCGGTGACAGGTTCGTTGATCAACCCTCTAATGACTCCAGCACGCTCTTGGCATGAGGGGCCTGGAGGGGATGGAACATTGGTGCGTTGTCCAGAGCCTCTGAGAGCTCGAGGCGCGCCTGCTCCTCGTTCCCTTCGGCCAGGGCGATCAGGCCGGAGTGGTAGAGGATCTGCGGCTCCCTGAGCCCGACATCGAGGACCTTGTCGATCTGGCTTCTGGCTTCCTCGACCCGGCCGGCTCTGTACAGGGCCCAGGCGTAGGTGTCGAGGCCAAACGGATCCGATCGCTGACTCACATCGACCTCGGCGAGCTCGACTGCACGCTCCGGCTCCAGATCGTGATCGGCCAGGTATTGGGCCAGCGTCCGTCGATAGGCGTCCTGATGAACTGGAGTCTCGCTGGCTGCCGGCTCCACCTGGTCATAGAAGGCCTCGGCTCGCCGCTCATCACCCAGGGCCACGGAGAGATCACCGAGGATGGCGAGCGTGCCGGGGTCCGGGCTCAAGGCTGCTGCTCCCTCATAGGCCGTGAATGCCTCTTCGAGCCTTCCGTCGGACATCAGCACGGCACCCAACGTCGCCCGTGAGGACGACCAGGTGGGATCGGCCTCGATGGCCCGATTCAGCATGGTCTCTGCCTGCTCGTATCGACCGAGATCGTTGAGGAAGTGGGCGGCAAACGTCAGATGAAAGGCGAGACGCCGGGGCTCGGAGCCATCGGCTTCGGTGACCCGCAATGCTTCCTCCGCATAGCCGAGTGCCGCTGGGACGTCCCCCATCGAATCGGCGTGCTGGGCACGGCGAGTCAGGATCTCGGGTATCTCACCGGTGATTGCGGCGACCTTCTCCAATGCCGCGGCAGCCGCCTCGGCGTCACCGAGCTCGAACTGGGCGTCCGCAACCACCAACGGTGCTGCCGCGTCCGTGGTGTCGGATGCGGCGAGGCTCGAGGCGAGCCCGAGTGCCTCGTCGAAACGATGCACGGCTAGGTAGGACTGGGCGAGGCGGAGACCGGCTACGCGGTCCTCCGGCGCCAGGTTCACCGCTTTTTCGAGACTGTCGATGGCAGATCCGTAGTCGCCGAGATCGTCGACCAGCTCGGCCCGCTCCAGATAGAGCCTGCCCAGCTCGCTCAAGTCCAGAGGGTCGCCGTTCTCGGTGACTCGCTCCTCGAAGACGGAGATCAGGCGTTCGACCTCGCCCAGGCGGGGGATGGGGGACTGTTCGAAAGCACTAGCCGGCGCGGTTTCTGGGGTGTCGGTGAGTGCGCGGAGGCCGTAGGAACCGGCAACCAGCAGCCCGATGGCAACTATGGCGGTGATTGCTCGTCTCATGTCGATCCTTTCTCGATACCGCCCGAGTGTTGGCCGGTGGGGGTTTCCCCCACCGGCCAATGACTCAGCTGTTTGGCACTCCCAGGTATGGGAACTTGGACAGGTAGTCGTCGTGCGGCCCGATTCCATCGGTGTTGATGGCGCCGTCGGCATCTCGATCATCGAACAGACCGAGCGGGTCTCCACCCGTCACGATCCGCAACTCGATGTCGATGACGTCGTCGGCCAGGGCGCGGCCGTTCAACGGTCCCGCAGCAGCGGTTGCGGTGTCGTAGGTGATGACATCCGGCAACAGCACGCCGGCGAGGGCGCCCGCCGCCGCATCGCTATAGGCGCCTTCGACGTCCAGCGATGAGAATGCCTGCAACGCTGCGATCGTGCCGGCCGTGAAGTCGGCGACATCGCGGTTGGGCTTCCCGGCGTTGAACACGTTCTTGGCGTTGGAGTCCGCCCCGACGATCGGTCCGGAGCTGTTGACCACGGTGTTGATCGCGGGCCGACCCATGCGATCGACCTGGCGATCGCGACTGCCGTTCTCGGAGCTCGTGGTGCCCCACACTCCGATCTGCTTGCCCAGCTTGGAGTCGGGTACCTCGATCACGATGGCGAGGGTGTTGAGGTCTTCGAAGAAGTCGCTCTCCATGCCGTCGTTGAACATCCGTGACCCGACGCCTTCGACGGTTCCACGGAAACCGCTGAGGTCGAAGAAGAACGGGTCCGAGCGCAGGCCGGTGAACACCTTGCCATTGCCCGAGCACAGTCGGATCGTGTCTTCGGTGCGGCCGAATCCGATCAACTTGCCGTCCGGGGTGACCTCACGGGCCTCGGACCCGGTCGCCCTGCGGACAGTCACGAACTGTCCATCACGGAAGAAGCGATCGGCGAAGGTGAACGAGTACGTCAGGTCCTCGACTGCATCGCCGTTCTGATCGATCCTCAAGTGATATGCACCTTCCCGACGATCGGCAAACTTCGTGTCGCCGGTGGCTATCGGGTTGACCGTGGCCGCCAGCACCGTCTTGGAGGGATCCGAGCCCTCGAAGACATACACGTCGTTGATGTCGAGTCGGGTCTTGCCTCCGGGCGAGGTCAACCCCGGTGCATCGAGGTGATCCGCCCCCTGGGCGGTCAAAGGGGCAAACGCAAACGTGGCTACCAGGGCAAGTAGCACCCAGATGGCCACATTCGACGCCGCCTTTCGTATTGTCGTCATCATCGCCTCCTTCCAAAGTCGTTCGATGACGCGGGTAGTTCGGAGCCGCCGAGTGCATGGTTTGGGACGATTTCGGGTAGGACTCGTGTGTCCGACGAGAGGAAGCCGATGTCAGACAGCGATCACGTGGCGAAAGTGTCCACGGTCATCGATGCCCCGAAGGAAGAGGTCTGGGAGGCCCTGACCGACCCGGAGTCGATCAGCCAATACATGTTTGGGACGAAGGTGACCACCGACTGGAGCGAGGGAAGCCCGATCACCTGGGAAGGGGAATGGGACGGTCGGTCATACCAGGACAAGGGCACAGTCCGCGAGGTCCTTCCGCCCCAGGTCCTCGAGTACAGCCACTTCAGCCCGTTGACCGGGTTGCCCGATGTGCCGGAGAACTATCACACGGTCCGCATCGAGGTGGTCGACGACGGCCCGGCGACAAAGGTGACTCTGATCCAGGACCACAACGAGACCGTCGAGGCGAAGGACCACTCCGAGGGCAACTGGCAGACGATGCTCGACGGTCTCAAGAAGGTCGTCGAAGAAGGTTCCTAACCGGGCTCCACAGCTACCTGGCCGGCCTCGTAGTCGATCCAGGCGGTTTCGACGGCTGAAAGGGTTTCCTGCGCCGACTTGCCGCTGTTGGACACGCCATCGGCGGGCCCTCGACCTTGACCGCGCCGGTCAGCGCTGGATCGCGGCGGGTGGTCGGCGTCATCGACCCGTACATGCTTCCCGCCGCCCTCATCAGGTCGCTGCAGCCGATCGACGGTCCGGCCTGACGCCGGCCATCCGCCTGGAGTCGTGGTATCAAAAGAAGGGTTCATGGTGACCAGCAGAGGCCGATTCACAGAAAGAAGAGTGGGTCAAGCTCGACCTGGCCCCGCTGGTCGCTGGCATGGGAGTCCGCCAGCCGAGGGAGGCGGCCCGAATCCCCGACACGTCGAAGGAGTCGATGGCGGCGATGAAGTCCGCCGCCGCCCCCACGGACGAGGAAGGCGCTTGGCGCCGGACCTGCTCGCTGGCCCCAAGGTGGAGCTGGAGGAGAAACAGTACGCCCTGTCGGACCTCTAGCGGGAGCTCGGTGGTCGACCCTCGCGGAGCTGACCTGGACCAGCTACGGGTAGTCGACTAAGAACGGGCACCCCAGAAGGCGACGGCGGAGGAGGCGACCCGGCAATCGTGCCTGGGTCCTCCAGCTCGGCCTAGGACGCTGCTGGAGCTGCGAGAGGGCGTGGATTTTTCGGGATGGGTGCTGAGCATGTCAGCGCATGGGGAACGGCAGACCCCCGTCTAGCTGGAGGAGAGGACCTGGGAGACGTTCGCTTCTGGATCGTAAAGTCGGGACCGCTCGCCCCCGCCCCTAGGCAACAGTCGCCCGAGCGACCGAAACTCAGCGAGAGATCCGACCGGACCTGGTCGCGCCTGCACCTGATGGCTGGCCTGGCACGGGCGACTGAGTCTCGCCGTCTGCACGCTCGCAAGTGGCTACCCCTACCCACTTCACGCTGCACCGTGATGGGGACGGTGGCGTCGTCCTCGAAGAAACTCTAGAACTGACCCTGCCCATCTCCTCCTTGGGGACGCTGTGGTTGTCCTCCGTGAGCGGGCCCCCAGGAACAGCAGAAGAATCGCCTCGACGGAGACACGCCGATCCACGGAATCGTCGGACCATGGCTTTTCGATCCTACTTAGTCACGTGGAAATGTACGAGGGAAGGGCGCCTCCGAAGTGCTCGACGACCTTGTCGGGGCGCCCGGTTGGTGATCCCTACGTCCCCCTGAGTCTCGAGAGCTTGGAGGAC
>CAWHEU010000002.1:0-215272 GCA_963828465.1 uncultured Acidobacteriota bacterium
GGCAAACACCGTGATCGCATCCGCCGGCGCAACGAGGTAGACCGTGACTTGCGCCACGTCGTCCTGAGTGGCGCCCGCTTCCTCCAACACAGCGATTACGTTGCGCAGCGCCTGAGCCGACTGAGTTCCGACGTCGTCCCCGACGACCTTCCTTATTTCCTTTCCTGGTCGATCCCGTTCTGGCCACCCACCACGAGAAGGGAGCCACCTTTCACCAATACACCCTGGCTGAACACCGGGTTCTGGTCGAGCGACTCCGGATTGATATGGGTCAGTGCCATTTGTGTCCTCCTGACGGGCCCGTCACACGACCAGTCAGCCCTCCGATTTCCCCCCCGGACGCGGTGGAACACGGGCCGGCGGGTTAGCCGAGCGAACGCAGGGGGTAACTGAGGACAGACCATCCGGGAGTTGCCATTCGAGACGGTTCTGCTTTGAGTTCGTCGACGATCCCTGCCGACGCGCCCGAGTCCAAGACAGAACGTGTTCTCCATGTTGCTGCATTCACTTTTGTGGGGGCCACGTTGTTGTTGGCTGCGACGTCCCTTCTCGGAGTTCGGACCGGGACCGTGACCGCCCAGGGCAAGGGCTATTCGATCGAGGTGCTGCGCACGCAGATCAGTCGTCCCGGCCTCGCCACGCCGTTCGGCGTCGTCATCTCGACGATCGACGGGTCGGACCTACCGGAAACGATCACTCTGAAGTTGGACACGTCCATCTGTCCAGCTTCGACTTCAACGGTCTGGAGCCAACACCGTCGGCGTCGTTCAGCACCCAGGGCTGGACGTGGTGGTCGTTCGATGTCCCGCCGGATCAATCGAGCCTTCGGGTGGGCCTCGATGCCCGGCTCGAACCCTCTGTGCAGTGGGCGAGATCGGGGTCGGCGACACTCGAGATCGACGGCAAGAGCCTGGTCGGAGTCGATTTCACCACCTGGGTCATGCCCTGAGGAGGGAATCATGGAGATATTGCTGCGGGCGACAGTCGTCTATTGGTTTCTCTGGCTCGTGGTTCGAGGGACCGGGAAGAGATCACTGTCCGAATTGACACCGCTCGACCTGCTCTTGATCGTCGTCGTGGGCGACTTTGTCCAGCAAGGCGTGACTCAGGAGGACATGTCGGTCACCGGGGCCATCATCGCCGTGTCTGTGTTCGTGGGGTGGACCGTCCTGGCCGACGCCTGGGAGCGGAGATCGAAGACGGCGAGACGTCTGTTGGTCGGTGAGCCGGTGATCGTCCTCCGCTCGGGAGAACCCTTGCAGGAGAGGCTGGACAAAGAGCGGGTCACGGTCGACGAGTTGAAGGAAGCGGCTCGGTTGGATGGCTATGGCGATCTCAGCGACATCGACTATGCCGTGCTGGAGACCGACGGCAAGCTCAGCTTTATCCCGGCACAGTCCAAGTGAAAGGGCGGGCCCTGACGGGCCCGCCCTTTGTTGGTTCGTATTCTTATTAGAGGATATAGATCAAAAGGGCGATGATCAGAAGTACGCCGACGATTGTCCAAATGACTCCGGTTCTTGCCAAGACTGCCTCCTTTGCGTCGGGACTACTTACCCACGCACCACCGCGGCGAAACGAAACATTTGTCGCGGTTGAGAGAATCCCGCTGCGGGTAAAGGTGGCGGCCATGTCGACCGATCCCGCGATAATTGCCGACGAACTGACCAAACGCTTCGAAGAAGAGGCCGGCGTCTTCGACCTCGATCTTCGGGTGGACCGCGGGCGGATCGTGGCCCTTATCGGCCCGAGCGGATCCGGGAAGACAACCACTGTGCGCTTGATGACGGGCCTGCTCGCTCCCGACTCCGGGTCAATCGCCGTCCTGGGCCAGGACCCGACGAGATTCACGGCTGAAACGAGGTCACGCATCGGCTACATGGCCCAGGAATCCGTCTTTTTCCCCGACCTGACCCTTCGGGAGAATCTCAATTTCGCAGCCTCCCTGTTCGGGGTCCCTCTCCGTCGAAAGCGTCGGGTGAACGAGATCGTGGAACTGCTCGATCTCGGCGAGGCCTTTGACCGACTGCTTCGCGATGTCTCCGGTGGTGAAAAGAGAAGATTGTCGCTGGCGGCGACGTTGATCCACGGACCGGAGCTGTTGTTCCTCGACGAGCCGACGGCGGGAATCGATCCAATCTTGCGGACGAAGTTTTGGGACCACTTCGAGGACCTCTCCGAGCAGGGGTCGACCCTTATGGTCACGACCCAGTATGTGGGCGAGGCGGCATACTGCGATCTGGTCGGGGTGCTCGCGCAGGGCCGGGTGCTGGCCCTTGACACACCGGACGAACTACGTCGGCGTGCCTTTGGGGGCGACCTTTTCGATGTGGTTCTGGCTGCCCCACCGGCACGTGACGACCTGGTTGCCCTCACACGGGCCGAAGGGATCAACAAAGTGACCTGGCTCGACGATCACAGCGTGCGCTTGGTCGTTGAAGATGCCGGAGTGGTGTCTTCCACCCTCGCCGACTGGGCAAGCCAGCGCGGTCTCGACCTGGAGCGATCGGAGGCCTACCTACCGCCATTCGACGACGTTTTCGTCGAGTTGGTGAACGCGGCCGAGGAGCAGGTGGTCGATGAGGTCGATCCGGACGACGACGTGGCGCTGGTGGGCTGAGTGATTGCATGAGATCGCTGACCCGGAGCCTCGCCTTCCTTCGCAAAGAGCTGATTTCCGTCTGGCGACAGCCCCGACTGATCGTCACTCTGGTACTGGGACCCTTCCTGATTCTCTTTCTCTTCGGTCTCGGTTATCAGGAGATGCCAGAACCCTTCCGAACAGTCGTGGTGATCGACGAGAGTGGATCCGCCATTGGCGTCGACGCCGCCAAGCTGGACGAGGCGTTTGGCGAGGGCATCGAGCTGGTCGAGGTCACCGATGATCTCGACTCGGCTCGCCAGAGCTCTGGTGTCGGGGGAGATCGATCTCGTCCTCGTCGCTCCCGAGGACGGGCTCGAGACGCTGGAGGGCGGGGAGCAGGCCATTTTTTCCGTACTCCACTCGCAAATCGACCCGGTGATGACGGGGAGCATCGACCTGCTCGCCCGCCTCTCGGTGGATCAAATAAATCAGGAAGTGCTCACAGGCGTAGTGGAACAGGCCCGTACTGAATTGAGCCAGACCGATGGCCCGCTGGCCGACGCCCTGGAAGACGTGCCGGACATCGATCCCAGTCTGTTGGTCAGCCCATTCACGGTGGAGACCAGTCCGGTGACCGAGCAGCCCCCCTCCCAGGCGGCGTATTACGCACCGGGAGTGCTGATCCTCCTGGTACAGCACCTCGCCCTGACCTTTGCTGCCCTATCCCTGGTTCGCGAACGCCAGTTGGGTATGACCGAGATGTTCCGGGTCTCCCCGTTGACCGTCAGGGAGGCGATGTCGGGCAAATATCTGTCATTTCTCGTCCTCGGATTGGCCCTTGCCACCGGCCTCGCCTTCACGATGCCACTGCTGGGGATCGAGGTCCAGGGGCCCCTCTGGTCTTTTGCGATCACCGTCGCCCTGGTGATCTTCGCCTCGCTGGGTCTCGGCTTTGCCCTGTCGGGATTGGCCAAGAGCGACAGCCAGGCCGTTCAGTATTCGATGGTGGTGCTGCTCGTTTCGATCTTCTTCACCGGCTTCGTCCTACCACTGGATCAGCTCACAGTCCCGGTCCGCTGGGTCTCGTATCTCGTGCCCGGAACCTACGGGATAGCAGGGCTGCAAGACGTGATCTTTCGTGGGCAACCGGCCCGTCCCCCCCTTATGGGAGCCCTTTTGATCTACGGCCTGGTGATGGTGGCGCTCGCCTGGCTCGCGGTCCGGAAGGACGTGGAGCCGGCGAGTGCCCCGGCCGTGAAGGTCAGTTAGTCCATCAACTGCTCGAGATTGGTCCGAAGCTCCTCCCATGCCGTGCGGACGTCCTCGCTGACCTCGATCTCGTCCAGCTGCTGCTCGAACGCATCCAAACTCGTCTGTATCTCTTCCCGGGCGATTGACCCATCCTCGCGAATCGACTCGATGGAGGCAGTGAGCTCGGCATTCAGCGTGTCCCAGGCCGATCTCACCTCCTCGGCCGACTCGGACTCGGCGATGGCATCGGACAACGCCTGGATGTCTTCCTGGAACGCGGCGACGGCGGCGAGGGCATCGGAAGATGCATCCGTCCCTCCGGATGTGCCTGCCAGTGTCGTGCCGGTGAGCGCTTCGGTGGTCGTGCCCCCGGTCGCATTTGAACATGCCGCCAATGCGAGCACTCCGACCAATGCGGTCGATGTGAATCCTTTTCTCATTTCCTGCTCCAATCAGACGTCAAATTGCGGTATGACTGACCCAAAACGACCGAAGCCACCCTCGCGGGTGGCTTCGGCTCAGCTTCCAGGTCGACTCAGAACTGCGAGTCGACGGTGTCCTCTTCGAGGCGCTCGCGGATCTGCTCGGCAGTCTCGCCGGTCTTCTCCTTGATGCGGCCGACCAACTCCTCGTAGTTGCCTTCGGCAACATCGAGGTCATCGTCGGTCAGATCGCCCCATGCCTGCCGGGCCTTGCCCTTGAGCTGGTCCCAGCGGCCCTCCCACTTCATCTGCGTGGAATCCTGCATAACGCACTCCTTTTCCTGGCGTCGAAGGCATCTTGCCTTCATGTTTCGAGGTCCACTTACCACTTCACCGAGAGGGGGAAACCTCCGCGGTTTCCCGATCGCGGCTACGGGAAAAGGGTTTGCCATGTCTGATCCAGTCCCAAGTGTCGCCATCGCCGAGTCCTGCACCGGAGGGCTCGTCATGGCTCGAATCGTCGCCACCCCGGGATCGGGTGATTGGTTCAAGGGTGGGGTGGTTGCCTATGACGAAGAGGTGAAGTCCGGCCTTCTCGGCGTCGAACCTGGCCCGGTTGTCACCTCAGCGGCAGCACAGCAGATGGCGAGGTCCGTGCGGGAGCTCCTCGGATCGGACCTCGGCATCGCCACCACGGGCGAGGCCGGCCCAGATCCCGAGGAGGATGTGCCTGTTGGAACCTTGTTCGTCGGCGTCGCCGACCGGAACTCGGTCCGAGTCCATCACATCGTCCTCTCCGGGCAGCCGGATGAGATTCGCGCCTCAGCCGCAGAGTTGGCTCTGCTTCATCTGCGTCGTCGGGCGGGTCTCGACGTCAGGCTGCGCGCCGGCTAAGCGTCAGGCGATCCGATAGTGGGTCGAATCGAGAAGGCCTCGCGCACGCCGGCGAGCTCGAGCAGCCGCATCACCGGCCCTTCGCCGACAACCAAGTGCAGCACTCCACCGGACTCCTCGAGGCGAGATCTCTGGGTGATCAGGACTTTGAGCCCCGCCGAGTCCATGAACTCGGTCTTCCGCAGATCCAGGAACACTTCCTTGTTGGAGAACTTGGCGAGCGCCTTCTCCAGGGTTGGGGCGGTCGAGATGTCGATCTCACCCTTTACGACGACCACGTTGTGTCCGCCGATCCTGCTGGTCTCGAGATCGAACTCCGGGCCCAACTCCACCATTGTTAGTCCGCCCGCCCGTTTGGATCCGGTTTGTGTACCGGAGTGGGAGGGTAAGTCACCGCTCGGTGACCTCCTCCACTGACTCAAAGTCTTCTCGTGCCATGCCCGCGGATGGTACTGCCTCGTGGCCGGCCGATGCCGGTGAGCCGGGTAGCCGTGTCTGGTTGTACCGCGGCGATGGCGAGGATGCCCCGGTCCAGATCGAGTCCTCCCTGCCCGACATCGGCAAGAAGGATCTGCTGTGGGCAGACGTCGATTTGGAGTGCGCCGGGGACCTGAGCCCGCTGTGGGAGAAGCTGGAGATCGAGGAACTGGTCGCCAGGATCGATCAGGACACCGATCCGACTCTGATTCACCAGAACGGCGTCCTGGAACTCGCGGTGAAGGCGCTGCGGGTCGGGCCTCGTCCCACGCCCATGACGTTGCATTGCCTCGTCGGCCCCAACTGGGTGGTGACGTTGCACAAAGGGGAACTCGACTTGGTCGAAGAGTTCAACAAGCCCCTCAACGGCGAAACCCGGATCGGGGACCTGAACGGGCCGGCATTCCTCTCATTGGTGCTCGACTGGCAGATCTCGGGCTACTTCGGCGTGATCGAAAGCCTGCAGACTGAGATCGACGAATTAGACGAGGAGCTTCTCGCCAGGTCTCCGGACAAGAATGACTTGCTCGATCGCCTCCAAGCGCTGCGTACCCGGGTCCGTAAGTTGCGCAACACGCTCAGCTCCCATCGCGAGGTGCTTGGCCTGCTCAGCCATCCGCGATCCGATGCCTTGATCGGAGCAGAGGCGGTGGAGGACTACAAGCGGTTGGAAGACCGGCTTCAACAGGCAATCGACACGGTTGATACCACACGGGAGATGATCGTCGGCTCCTTCGACATCTTCATGACCCGCACCGCCCAAACAACCAATGACATCATGAAGCGTCTCACCATTGTCTCGGTTCTTTTGCTTCCGGCGGCAGCGCTGGCAGGGATCATGGGAATGAACTTCAAAGTCGAGTTCTTCGAATGGCCATGGATGTTCTGGGTGACTATCACTCTGATGCTCGCAGTGGCCGGGGTAACGCTGTTTGTGGCCAAACGGCGGAAATGGCTCTGAGGTTTCGCTAACAATCAGTCCTCTGGGATGCGGAGACCCATGTGGACTACCGCACGGCATATTTCCGTGAGTTTCACATTGGTGCGGCGGCTCTGATTGCGCAGTCTGGCAAAAGCGTCGTCGAGACTGATGCTGTGCTCGCCGGCGAGCATTCCCTTGGCTTGTTCGATGACCACGCGACTGTCCAACGCCCGTTGGAGTTGGTCGGCGAGCTGTCGAGCCTCCAGCATTGCCGACACCCGGACCAGGAATGCCGTCGCCATGTCAGCGAGCACACCGATAACGTCCAGATCATCCTCGGTCCAGTCCCTGGTGTCTTCGTTGTAGACGTTGAGGGCTCCGAGGCCGCGGCCATTATTGACGAGGGGATAACCCACCACGGATCGGAGCTGAAGTTCTTCCGCCCTGACCCTATAAGCGGGCCATTCTGGATGCGCGTCGATATCGGAGACCGGGACGGGCTGGCGGGTTTGGTATGCGGTGACGCAGGGCCCGGTCTGTGAGCTCTCCTGGATTTCCTCGATGGACAGGATCCTCTCGTCGGTGGCCGTCACAAATCTGAGCACGTCGCTCTCATCCACGACCGAGACGCCTGCGCCGGTGGCCGAGAGGACATCCACCGCCCGATCACAGAGCTCGTAGCACATCTCAGTGACGTCATAGGAGCGTTTCATGGCAGCCGCAAACGATCGGAGTGCTTGCAGCAAGAGCGCTTGATCGGCCATCGAAGATCCCTCGGAATTGGCGGCGTCAGCCTGCCGGGCTGCGAATGAAGGATCGAACAGCTCCCAGGAAAACCAGGGTCGGGACCATTGGGTCAGGTCACTTGTAGAACCCAGCGAGCATCAGAATGCTCGGCATCCGTGCTTGAGCAGCACTCTCACCGTAGCCGGTCAAGCGCCAGAGACGATATCTGCAGAAGCTCCGTCGATGCGAATGCCGACGTCACCGATCAATTCCATCAGCCTGCGCACGCGGGAGGACGCTGATGTGATGGTCAATACCCGTCCGTCTTGGAGGCCGGATGCCGCCCTTGTCAACGGTTCGAAGCCGGCGCAATCGATGAAGGACACCTTGCCCAGGTCGACATGAATCGGATGACCGTCGCCATCAGCGAGGGCGCGGTTCAGGCAATCCTCGAGATGATGCACCGACCCCAAGTCGAGCTCCCCACTCACCTGGATCAACGTGGCCGCAGGTGTCGAGTGCAACAGGACAGAGACGTATTGAGCGGGATCGACATGCGACTCGGCGGTACCCATGAGTTTGCCCCCAACGACAATCACTTCAGCCGAGGTCTAGAGCTGTGCCGAGGGAGCCATGGTCCGGGGCGTCGCCTCGCCGGCAATGATACCCCAATCTGCGTAGCGTCAACCGAGGGACCGGATTCGCCCCTCACGACTTGGGGTAAGTGAATTGCCATTCAGGAAAGGGGACCAGCGGCCCCACCGCTCCAGATCCATGGCGGCAAGGCGATTCGACCCGAGACCCCAGTTCGTAGCCGAAGCCCGAGCATTCGTCCGTGAACACACCCGAGGCTTGAGTCGGGCCGAGGATATCGAACTCGCTGCGTCCGAATTGGCGACAAACGCCATCCACCATGCGATGACCCCCTTCGAATTGTCCATTTACGTCGCCTCGCAGCAGGTTCGACTCGAAGTGAGTGACGCGTCCCCCGTCCTTCCCACCCTGACCGAATCGGCCGGTCGACGCCACGGTCTTCACATAGTGGAGGAACTCGCTCAAAAGTGGGGTGTCAGGGAGATCGATGGTGGGAAGACTGTCTGGGCGGAGTTCACTACGAAATAGCCGGCCTAGGACGAGCGTTTCCGTGCCGTGGCCCCGTAGTACGCCCTGTTTTGAAAGAGCTTCCCCATGAGCCGTCGGAGAAATCGGATCATCGGATGGTTCGTGCCGAATCCAGCAAGCTGATCAGTTCGAGTGCCTGGCGTGTTCGCTGGTTTAGAGCGGGGGATTCTTCTGAATTGATGCAACATGACTGGTTTGTGCCCTTGGCTTGACGGATAAAAGCCGCGCCGTTCTGAAATCAACCGGTTGCTAGGCCACAATCATCGAATCAGTGCCGACAGCATCGTGGGCTGCTTGGTCGATCTCCACCGACGGCGTGGTCTCCAAAAGACGCCAATTGGTATTAACAGAAGGGTGGCCGCCAGGAAAGGTGCTGAGGTCAGGTCTCCAGGATGCAGTCGAACAGGATGCGAACCGTCGTCCCAGATCGATTGCTACGCAGTTGGATCAGATCGGCCACCTGGTGGGCAAACCAGATCCCGCGTCCGCGCTCTTCGGTGATCTTGGGCCGTCGTAGTCCGATGAGCTGATCCTCGATGAAGCCCAGGTCCCGAATCTCGCAGACAAGCCTTCCGCCTGCTTGCCACACCCCAAGCGTTCCGCTGCCCGTGTACCTGATGCTATTGGTTGCAATTTCGTTGACGGCCAGCACCAGGTCGGAAATGCGATCTTCCTCGACGCCAAAGTGGCGAGCATCCATGGCAAGTTGCCGCCTCATTGCGCGCAGACCTTGCTCGGTGAAAGGAACGAACGCATCGTCGGTTATCAATGCAGGCGATAGCTGGCGCTCGGTCTGGCCATTGGCCTGGAAGCTCTCATTGGCTTGCGATGTTGAACCGCTGCCGATGAAAGGATGAGAGCCTGTCAGATCGTCGAGCACGCTCCCCGGAAGTGACGCCGTGTCAAACGGGCAGCCGAGGTAGAGGCTGAACTCCGGTTCGGTGAACGCCCCGTTCAGCAGCCCCTCGTATATCTCGCTCTCCTCGATCTCGTCAGAGTCGCGCCCGGCGTAGATCGGCTCCCCAATGCCCCAAACGGCTCGTCCCGCTGCCCCGTGCCGCTCGAGGAAGTCGCTCCAGACCGAGATCAACCGACCAGGGTTCCGTCCGACCTCTTCCATTGGCGCCAAATCGATGTGATTGCGATTGCCGACGAACGCTGTCTGGAACCCCGAGAGTGTGTCTGATTGGACGGCGATTAGGACCGGCTCCTCACGGTCGAGGGCGGGACCCAAGAAGCCCGTGACCTGTTGCAGGAGCAATTCGCTCGACTCGTAGGGCAGACCTTGATGTCGGAATTGGGGGGCGTCCTGGACGGTCACGATGCGCACACTGTTGGGGGAAGGCCACGCCTGGGACCGGGAGGACCTCGACCAAAGATTAGCGCACGGACGACGGCGGACCCGAGCGCGGACGCTCGATCCAATCGGCCGCGTCGAGTTTCAATCGACGTAATCATCACGGGACTGCTGGGCACGAGAGGCCTCTTCCCGGGGGGTTGCCGGGTGAATTACCCCGTTAGAGAGGTAGTCAAACGGGATGGTTCGCCCGGAGTGCCACCAGGGCGATGTCATCGCGCGCCCCCCGGGGGACAGGTCGGCGTCGAGGACATCGAGCATCTGGTCGAGGAGCTGTGCCGCATCTTTCGCGTCACACCGGGAAAGGGCGAGTTCCACGCTGTCAGGCGGATGGAGCCCGGAGAGCACATACCCGTCGGTGTACAGGACGACCAGGTCAGTCGGTTGGAGCCAATGCACCTCTTCGATCGGCTCCACCACAGGCATCACACCCACCGGCGGGCAGGGCGTCCCGAGCCGCTTCGTGGCTCGATCAGCCGTGGCGAGAATCGGCGGCGGATGACCGGCCAAGGTCACCGTTACTTTGAATCGATCGCCATGATCCTCGAGGATCAGGTAGGCCAGGGTGCACATCCTCTCCTCCTCGAGGAGCGACTCGTTGACCCTGGCGAACACGGTGGTCGGAGAGGGGTCGAGGGCGATAGTGGATCGGAGCGTGTAGCGGGCCAATCCGACCGCCGCCGCCGCCTCTACACCCTTGCCGGCGATGTCTCCCAGAAGTACGGCGGTACGCCCGTCGGCCATGGGAAAAACGTCGTAGAAGTCACCACCGACCTGGCCGACAAGGGAGACCGGCCGGTAGCGGGCCGCAAGATCGAGGCCGGGCACTTCGGGAAGCGCACTTGGCGTGATGACGGCCTGGAGGGTCTCGGCTATCTCTCTCTGTTGCTGATAGAGACTCGCATTTTCCAGGGCAGCAGCAGCACGATCGGCCACCACTTCGAGCAAGTCGACGTCGTCCCCGTCGAGCTCTGGATCGGGAAAGCTCCGAGCCAGAGTGAGCGTGCCGATAAGGCGGTGGCCGAGAGAGATCGGGACACACGCGACGGAGTTCAGATCGAGACGTCTGAAGGCATCGATCAGCTCCTTGCCTGCACGGACCTCCGCCTCTTGCAGCATCTCGTCTGAGATCTTGTCAATGATCTCGGGTTTCTCGGTCCGGGCCACCCTGGCCTGCATCTGGTCTTCCTCGAGCGAGATCGGTCCCGGATCGCTCATGTGAACCAGGGTCCGGGCATCCTCAGTGTCGGGATGGACCATGGCCATCGGGATCAGTTTCCCGCCTTCGAGCATGTGTACCGCGCACCAAGAGCCCATCCGGGGGACCAGGGCCCTGGCCAGTTCGTGGAGGTTCTCAGTCTTGTCCAATGAAGACCCCAGCGCTTCGTACACCGTGTAGAGGAGCTCCTGGACCTCCTCGCGGCGAAACTGTGCTGTCATGTCCTGGACGAAACTGAGCACGAGAACGACATCACCCGCGTCGTTCTTGATCGGGCTGGCCCGGACTCGTGACCACCGAGCGTGGGGCGAGCCAGGTCTGCGATATCCGATCACCGAGTCCGCGACCGGTGCACCCGCCATCACCTTCCTGCCGGGGAGGCTGTCCACGGTGAGCGGGGCCCCGGTACGGTCGATCATCTCGAAACGAGCGATGATCTCCTCGGGCGGCGTGGATACGAGCTCTGCTCCGGTGCTGAAGCCGACGATTCGCGCCGCTTCGTCGTTGGCGTAAAGCAGGCGACCGGACAGATCCTGAACCGTGACGGCTTCGCTGGCATGGCGAAAGAGTATGTCGAGGACCCTCCGGTCCTCGGCAGTGGCCAATTCGATGAATCGATCACCGGGCACGTGCCCCCTCGGCACCGGGCCGATAGAAACAGGACCCGGCGGACGGGAAGTTAGCCGATCCGCGGTGTCTCCGTTGAGGACACCGTGAATGGGCGTTTCGCCATTTCCCCGCCCCGGGTATGTGTCGTCCGGCATGGATCCAGCCAACCCGGAGCTCCGAGACCTGACGATCAATCCTTCGTTGTGGATGGCGACCTCGGAGTGGCCCGAGTGGCCGGTTCTCCGAGGAGACATGACGTTTCAGGCGGTGGTGGTGGGCGCGGGGATCACAGGCCTCACCGCCGCTCGCCTCCTCTGTGAGCAAGGTCTGACTGTCGCGGTCATCGAGTCCCGCCGGGTTTGTTCGGGAGTCACCGGGTTGACGACGGCGAAAGTGACTGCTCTGCAGTCCACCATCTACACCGATCTGTCCGAGCGATGGGGTGATGAGACGTCGGCTGCTTACGCCGCGGCCAACCTCGAAGGCCTGGAAATGATCCGTCGTCTAGCCCAAGACGAGCACATCGACTGCGATCTGCGGATCGCTCCCGCCCTGACCTATGCCGAGACCGCCGAAGGGGTGGCCAAGGTCGAGGCCGAAGTCGAGGCGGCACAACGGGCGGGTCTCGGCGTCTCGTTCACGACGGAGTCAGACCTCCCGTTCGAGATCGCCGGCGCGGCGCTTCTTGAAGATCAGGCGCAGTTCCATCCTCGCAACTATTGCCAGGGGCTCGTGCGGGCGATTCTCGCCGACGGCGGCGCCATCTTCGAGGAAACCAGGGCGGTGGATCTCGATGCATCGGCGGGCAAGGTGGTCACAGATGGCGGGACCGTCTCCGCCGAGGTGGTGGTTGTTGCGTCCCATATCCCGTTTGTCGACACCGGTGGATACTTCGCCCGTATGACCGCCTCCAGGTCTTACGCGGTGGCCTTTCGACCGCGAGATGAGCCACCATCCGGCATGTACATAAGCGTTGATCCGCCTATTCGCTCCATCCGATCCACGGGTGACGGATTCACCATCGTGGGTGGTGAGGCCCACGCCTCGGGAAAAGACGTGGACACCGAAGAACGCTATCGGGCCCTCGTCTCGTGGTCCGAGGACCGCTTCGGTGCTCCGGACGTCGACTTTCGGTGGTCGGCGCAGGATTACAAAAGCGTCGACGGCCTTCCTTTCGTTGGCCCTCTTGGTTCGTCGGGCCGAGTCTTCACGGCCACCGGTTTCAATAAGTGGGGCATGGCCAACGGGTCCGTTGCCGCCGCGATCATGGTCGATCTGGCCATGGGACGGGACAACCCACTGGCGAGCGTGTTCGATTCGAAACGGGCTGCCCTAAAGCAGGCCGCACCCGGCTTGCTCAAGGCCGGCGCCGGTTTCGCCAAAAGCCTGCTCACGGATCGAGTGCTCCCGTCGAACTTGCGCGGATTGGAGCAGCTGGCCCCGGGTTCAGGAGAGGTCGTGTCGATCAATGGCCGGAAGGCCGCTGCTTTCCGCGACGAGGACGGCGCGGTTCACGCCGTCTCCCCCATCTGCACTCACCGCGGCTGCCAGGTGCAGTTCAACGCTGCGGAGCGGACCTGGGATTGCCCGTGCCATGGATCGCGTTACGACGTCGAGGGCAAGGTCATCCACGGTCCAACGGTTCTAGACCTCGCCCCGATCGAGGAGGAGACGATGCACCGATCCACACCGCGCTGACCCTGCCGCCATATCATCCGCACGCGGATGAAGCGCGCTCTCCCCGTCCTCTTGGTGCTGATCCTGGGCTGCTCAGATGCCAGCTCCGCCACGACGACCACAACTACCACCCAGACGACGACTACGGCAGCGGTAACTACGACGGCGCCACCGGTGGAATGCCCTCGACCGCCGTACGAGCTCAGCTTCCTCCCAGCCGGTGTCGGTACCGCGGTGCTCGACGCCGAGGAGATCGAGCCCGACGTGTGGACCTCGGTGCCGGGAAGCAGTGCCACCCTCTGGGGCAGGGATGATGTGGTCGCCATCGCCTTGATACGGGGTGCTCTCCCCGCGGTGGAATGGCCGGGTGATCGGGGGGCGGTGGTCATCGACGGGACGAGGGGGGTGGTCGGCCCTCATCCCGATGGAACTTGGGTGGCCGGGTGGTTCGAGGCCCCCGGCGAGCGATGCGACCTCTACACCATGGTGTTCTACCCGCCGGTGGCAGACGAGGACGTGGAGCAGACCCTGGCCGGTATGAATCGGGTCGGGGGTTGACGGCGCAGCAGGGGACGCGTAGCGTTCCGCCCGGATGAGCCGAAAGAACCTCTCGCATGCCGATGGCACCTGGTGGTGGGCTTGGCGCGCGCCGGAGGTGGCTTCGGTCGGATAGTCCCCGCTCTCTGATCCCTACGAACCCATCTCCGGTATCCGGCAGATGGGTTTTCTCGTTCGAGGCCCAGACGCCGGACCGGCGGAGGAGCCCATGAACAACATCTTCGACATACCGGCCGACCTGGACACTCCTACTTCGGTGTACCTCAAGCTTGCCCCTCTGGGCCCGCGGTTCCTTCTCGAGAGCGTGGAGCAGGGTGACCAGGTTGGGCGGTTCTCGTTCATCGGATTCGGCCCGGGTCTCGATGTGCGCAGCGACGGGAGGACGATCCATGCCGGGACCACCGATGTCGAGACGGACGGGTCGATACAGGGGCTCGTGGACGGGTTGCGCAAGGTGCTAGTGGAGGCACCGGCGCCGGGCCCCACATCGACATCCATCCCGTTCCACGGAGGGCTGGTGGGCGCTATCGGATTCGACGTCGCCCATCGTCTCGCCGGATGGGCCCCGCCGCCGAGCCCGCGGCCCGAGATCCAGTTGTACGGGCCACCGAGCGTCATCGTCTTCGACCATCTGAGTCGACGAGCCGCCCTGCTCCACGATGGGCCCGATTCCGACCGTCTTTCCCTGCGCCGCCAGGTGATCTCGTTGCTCTCGAGTGGGCTGTCGAGCTCGGGCCGGACCGGCGGGTTCGAACCTGCTGCCGGCTCGATGGATAAGCGGCAGTACGAGGACGTTGTGCAACGTGCCCGTCATCACATTCGTGAGGGCGACGTGTATCAGATCGTCCCCTCGGTCCAGTTCACCGGGGAGACCGACCTCGATCCATTCACGGTCTATCGAGGGCTTCGACTCCTCAATCCCTCTCCATACATGTACTTCTGTGACCTGGGCGAAACCAAGGTGATCGGGTCCTCGCCGGAGGCGCTGGTCAGGCTGCGGGGGACCGTGGCAGAACTGCGGCCCATCGCCGGGACCAGGCCTCGTCACAACGACGAGCAACGCGACCGGATTGCAGAGGAAGAGCTGATCGGCGACGCCAAGGAGGCGGCCGAGCATGTGATGCTTGTCGACTTGGCTCGCAATGATCTGGGCAGGGTCGCGGTGCCCGGCTCGATCAAGGTCGATCCGTATCGTGCCATCGAGAGATACAGCCACGTCATCCATCTGGTCAGCGGGGTGAGCGGGATCATGGAGACGGGCGGCGATGCCTTCGACTTGTTTGCTGCTGCCTTCCCGGCCGGCACCGTGGTGGGCGCGCCCAAGATCCGAGCGCTCGAGCTGTTGCGCGAGCTCGAACCTGTTCCCCGGGGTATTTACGCGGGGACCGTCGGCTATTTCGGGCATGGAGGGACGATGGACCAGGCGATCGCCATTCGCACCATCGTCATGAGCGAGGGTCGCTACACCTATCAGGCCGGCGCGGGCATCGTCGCCGACAGCGTGCCCTCAGCCGAGTGGGAAGAAGTCCTCTCCAAATCAGGTGCGATGCGTGGCGCCCTCGAGATAGCGGCAGGTGGGCTGTGAGCCGGGTGCTCCTCGTCGACAACTACGACTCGTTCACCTACAACCTGGTGCAGGCGTTGCGGATCCTCGGCGCAGAAGTGTTGGTCCGAACCAACGACGGGGTGAGTCTGGACGAAGCCCGGGATCTCGAGCCCTCCCACCTCGTCGTCTCACCGGGCCCGGGGCGACCCGAGGCAGCCGGGGAATCGATGAAGCTGATCTCGGGCTTCCTCGATCAAGTGCCCATCCTCGGCGTTTGCCTTGGTCATCAGGCGATCGCCACCGCCATGGGTGGCACCGTGGACCACGCGGAGGAGTTGAGGCATGGGAAGTCGTCGCCGGTGTATCACGACTCCGCTTCGATCTATGCCGGTCTCCCCAACCCGTTCGACGCGGGGCGCTATCACTCCCTGGCGGTGATGGAGGGAGATCTCCCCTCAGATCTCGTCGTGACTTCCTTCACCTCCGATGGCGTGATCATGGGGATCCGTCACAGGTCGTTGCCGGTCGAAGGTGTCCAGTTCCACCCGGAGAGCGTGCTCACGCCGCACGGCGAGTTGCTACTGCGCAACTTCCTCGATCTGGGAGGGGCAAGACCCCCCTCCCCGGCATCGCCGGTACTCCCCCCTGCAGGGGGAGAGACATGAGCCAGGTGCTCGAAGAACTCCTGCGTGGCAACGACCTCACCGAACAGGGAGCCGTGGACCTCCTCCACCAGCTGACCGGGGGCGAGATGGATCCGGCCGTCGCCGGCGCCGTCCTTGCTGCCCTCAGGGCCAAGGGCGAGACCCCGGATGAGGTGCGGGGGTTTGCCCGGGCAATGCGAGACCTCGCGACCGATCCCCAGGTCGATGTCACCGGTGCCGTCGACGTGGTTGGCACCGGTGGCGACCGGTCGGGCAGCCTGAATCTCTCAACCGGGTCGGCGATTGTGGCGGCGGCGAGTGGGGTCCCGGTGGTGAAACACGGGAATCGCTCGATGACCAGCGAGAGCGGGAGTGCCGATGTTCTCGAGGCGCTCGGGCTGCCCATTCCGATGGATGAGGACCAGGTTCGGCGACTATTCGACACCACTGGCTTCACATTTCTGTTCGCCCCCTACTTCCACCCCGCGATGGCCGCGGTAGGCCCGGTCCGGCGTGCGCTGGCGGTGCGCACGGTGTTCAACATTCTCGGGCCCCTCACCAATCCGGCGGCTCCGCCCAACATGGTGATCGGCGCCTTCGACCCCACCGCTGCCCGACTAATGGCCGGAGCCCTATCCGGTCTCGACATCGACCGGGCATTCGTCGTACACGGGGCGGGTGGCTGGGACGAGCCTTCCCCCCTGGGTGAGTTCATCCTCTTCGACGTGCGGCCCGGCACAGTCGAGGAATCCGTCCGGCACCCGGCCGACATCGGGATGGCCGTTTGCGAGATGGATGACCTGGCCGGTGGCTCGCCGGAGCACAACGCCAGACGCTTGCTCGACGTCCTGGAAGGCGAGCAGAGCCCGCACCGGGATTCGGTCGTGCTCGGCGCTGCCCTGGCACTCGAGGTCAGCGGGCGCGCCGCCCTGCCCGACGAGGCCGTGTCGATGGCCGGCGCCGCCATCGACGACGGGAGAGCGCTCGCTCTGGCCAAGACGCTCGAGGAGTTCGGGGCGTCCGAGGCCGGCCGATGAGCCGCTTCCTCGACACCATGGCCGCCCGATCCCGGCAACGGGCGGAGCAAGCCACCGCACGCAGTCCGCTCTCCGAGCGTCGGGAGGCAGTGCTATCCGGATCGGGGTCCCGCTCAATCGGGACCTTCGGAGCGTTGTTCGATGTCATCGCCGAGGTCAAGCCACGGTCTCCGTCTGAAGGTGCCTTCCCTGAACGTCGCCCGGCCGAGACCGCGATGGGCTATCAGGCAGGCGGTGCCGCCATGATCTCGGTGCTCACCGAGCCCTCAGAGTTCGGCGGGTCCATCGAGATGTTGGAGGCCGTAGCGGCGGCCGTGTCGGTCCCGGTGCTGGCCAAGGACTTTCTGGTGGACCCGATCCAGGTGTACGAGGCGCGGGAGGCCGGCGCCGATGGCGTGCTGGTGATCGCACGAATCCTGAGCGACGAGGCCATGGTTGAGATCCTCGACGCCGTCGCTGAGAGCGGGGCTTTTGCCCTGATCGAGGCCTTCGATGGGCACGACCTGAAGCGCATTCGGAGGGCTGTGTCGGGGCGGGAAAACCTCATCGCCGGCGTCAATTGCCGGGACCTCGACACATTGGAAGTCGTGCCCGATCGCCATGCCGCTCTTGCCGGACAGCTCCCGGGCGATGTGGTGAGCGTCGCCGAAAGTGCGATGCAAAACCCCGCGGATATCGAACGGGTCGCCACATACGGATATCGGGCTGCCCTCGTCGGTTCGGCATTGATGAGAACCGACGATCCAGGTCAACTGGTGAGTGAGATGGTGGAGGCCGGTCGTCGGGCAGTGACGGTGCCGTCATGACGCTCTTCGTGAAGCTGTGCGGGGTCAAGTCTGAGTCGGATCTCGAGGCTGCAGTCGAGGCGGGCGCCGACGCGGTCGGGTTCGTTCTCACCCCCTCCCCTCGACAGATCCCATTGAACGTGGCGGCGAGGCTGAACGCGAGATTGCCCGACTCGGTTCTCGGTGTCGCCGTTTTCCATGACCCGTCACCGGATCTGTTGGTTCGAGCACGAGAAGAGGTCGATCCCGATCTGTTCCAGTCCGAGCTCTCGACGCTGGTCGGGATTTCTACGGACCAGCTCCTCCCGGTAGTGGTCGATAGTGAGTCGCTCGACCGGGACTTCGCACTCGCCGCCGGTTCGGCGGGTAGGGAGATGGTCCTCGTCGACAGCGCCGCTCGTGGCGGGACCGGTCTCACACCGAGATGGGAGCGGCTTGCCAGACTCGATGGGCCGGGTCGGCTGATCCTGGCCGGTGGCCTCGACCCCGAAAACGTGGGTGAGGCAGTTTCCCTGGTCAGGCCATTCGGGGTCGACGTCAGCTCCGGCATCGAGAAGGCGCCGGGAGTGAAGGATCCGAAGCGCATGCGAGCCTTCGTCGAGGCGGCGCGAAGCGTGGGCCCAATTTCTCCCCCCGCAGGGGGGAGTACCGCCGCAGGCGGGGAGGGGGGAGATCTTTCTCCCACGGTAGGAGGGAGGACCGAGACCCCCTCCGGCCCTTCGGGCCACCTCCCCCAACCTCGCTTCGCTCCTGGGGGAGGAAACGTCATGACGACCGCGCGAGATGAGACCGGGCGATACGGCCGTTTCGGGGGGCGTTACGTGCCCGAGATCCTGATGCCCGCGTTGACCAGGCTGGAGGAGACTGCCCGTCTCCTCCTCGGCGATCCCGGGTTTCTCAATATGTACGAGGAGGAATTGTCTTCTTGGGTAGGCCGGCCGACCGCCCTCACCCATGCCGTCCGCCTCGGTGAATCCTGGGGTGGCGACGTGTGGCTGAAACGCGAGGACCTGGCGCACACCGGGGCGCACAAGATCAACAACGCCATAGGTCAGGCGCTCCTGGCCAGGGAGATGGGCGCTGAGCGGGTGATCGCCGAGACAGGGGCGGGCCAGCATGGCGTGGCCACGGCAGCGGCTTGTGCTCGTCTCGGTCTGGATTGCACCGTCTACATGGGCTCAGTGGACATCGAGCGTCAGGCGCCGAATGTCGAGCGGATGCGGATCCTGGGGGCGAGGGTGGAGCCGGTCACGTCTGGGGACGCGACTTTGCGTGCCGCGATCAACGAGGCCCTGCGTGACTGGGTGACTCGACCAGAGACCACCTACTACCTCCTCGGCTCGGCGGTGGGTCCCCACCCCTATCCATGGCTGGTCAGAGAGCTCCAATCGGTTATCGGCCGGGAAGCCCGGCGACAGATGCTGGAGCGTTCCGGAAGTCTGCCTGATGCCGCCGTCGCCTGCGTCGGTGGAGGGTCCAACGCCATTGGGTTGTTCCATCCCCTGCTCGACGACCCGATCGAGCTCATCGGGGTGGAGGCCGGGGGGACATCTCCCGAGCTGGGGCGCAACGCCGCCACCATCGGGCGAGGGACTCCGGGCGTGCTTCACGGGAGCTTCTCGTTTCTCCTCCAAGACGACGACGGCCAGGTTCAGGAAACGCACTCGGTGTCAGCAGGCCTCGACTATCCGGGAGTTGGCCCCGAGCACTCGTGGCTGGCGGAGACTGGGCGGGTCACATACGAGAGCGCGACCGACGACGAGGCTTTGGCCGCCCTGTACGAGCTGGGTCGTCACGAGGGGATCCTTCCCGCCCTCGAGTCGAGTCACGCCCTGGTCGGGGCCAAGAGGTGGCTGAAGGTCAATCCGGGTTCGACGGTCCTCGTCGGTCTGTCCGGCCGGGGGGACAAGGACATCGACATCCTTCGAGGGCTCAACCGATGAGCGCCTCTGTCGTCGGAGCTCGAGCACTCGAGACGAGATTGGCCGTTGATGGGACGGCCATCGTCCCCTACCTCACCGGCGGGTATCCGTCGTCGGCCGCCTTCGCCGACGCGTTGCTGGCCCTATCCCGGATCTCGATCGCAGTCGAGATCGGAATCCCCTTCTCCGACCCGATGGCCGATGGCGCCACCATCCAGGAGTCGAGCCGGGTCGCCCTGGAGAATGGCGCCACACTCGAATCGATCCTCGTCGCGATCGAGGGACTCGGCCGGCTCGATGCCGATCTGGTTGTGATGAGCTATCTCAACCCGCTGCTGGCCTACGGGTACGGTTCATTGCTGCCCAGACTGGCAGGGGTTGGCGTGTCTGCGCTGGTGGTTCCGGATCTGCCGCTGGAGGAATCCGAAGAGCTCGCCAATGTCTCCCGCGAGCATGGGATTGGCCTGGTCCAACTGGTCAGTCCGGTGACGAGTCAGGAGCGGCTCGAAGCCTTGGGCAAGGCCTCGGAGGGATTCACCTATGCGGTGACCATGACCGGCACCACCGGGGGCACCCTCGGTGCCGGACCGGAGGTCACGGCCTACCTCGATCGGGTGCGTGCTGCATCGAGACCCCCTGTCCTCGCCGGATTCGGGGTGCGAACTCCGGATCAGGTTCGAGCACTCGCCCCGCACTGCGACGGTGTGATCGTGGGAAGCGCCCTGGTCGAAATCATGTCCGACGGTAGGGACCCCGTGTCGTTCGTGGCAGAGTTGCGTCAATGATCGCAACACTCTCGTCTGTCTGCACCTTGGGGGAGAAGGCCGCGATCCTCCGGTTCATCGAGGGCCACGGTCTCCGCGTCCATGTCGGGGAGGCGGGCACGACCACGATCGTCAGCATCATCGGCGACCCGGAGCCCGGCATCGCCGAGTCCATCGGTGCTCTTCCCGGTGTCGAGTCGGTCAGCCTCGATGCCCCTCGCTACCCCTTCGTCGCCAGGGAGGCGCGAGCGGAGCCGAGCACGGTGAAGGTCGGGGATGTCGTCATCGGAGGGAAAGGCGTTGCGGTCATCGCCGGGCCGTGCTCGGTGGAGTCCGAGGAGCAACTGCTCACCATCGCCCGATCCGTGGCCAAGGAGGGAGCAGTGCTTCTCCGGGGCGGTGCGTTCAAGCCCCGGACATCGCCCTACAGCTTCCAGGGGCTGGGGGAGGAGGGTCTCGAGATGCTGGCCCGGGCCCGGGAGGAGACCGGTCTGGGAGTCGTGTCCGAGGTGGTCGCGCCGGAGGACATCTCCTCGATGAACCGATTTGTCGACATGCTCCAGGTGGGGAGCCGGAACATGCAGAACTTCCGCCTCCTCTCCGCCGTGGGCGAGCAACCCACCCCGGTTCTGCTGAAGAGGGGCCTGATGTCCACCATCGAGGAGATGCTTCTGGCTGCCGAGTACATCGTCGGCGCAGGGAACCCCCGAGTGGTGCTCTGCGAGCGGGGCATCCGGTCATTCGAGACCGCAACCCGGGGCACGCTCGACATCAGCGCGGTCCCCGTTCTCAAGGAACGCTCCCATCTACCGGTGATCGTCGACCCGAGCCATGCCGCCGGGAAGCGCTCCCTGGTGCCCAGCCTCTCGGCGGCGGGCGTCGCTGCGGGCGCCGACGGTTTGCTCATCGAGGTGCACGATCGGCCCGAGGAAGCACTCAGTGACGGCCCGCAGAGTCTGACGCTCGACGGCTTCGCCGAAACCATGGAGACGGTGGCGAAGATCGCCGGCGCCTTGGATCGGCCCTTACTGACCCTGTGACTCGGGTGCCCGGCTGGGCCCGTCGGATCCTTCCCTGAACATCTCCCCGATGACGGCGACGCTGCCCAGCACCCCGGCGGTGTCGAGGGGGAGGAAGATCTTGGTCGCCTGACCCTCGGCCACCCGCTCCAGCGTCTCCAGGTACCGGATGGCGATGAGATCCGGAGTCGGGTCACCGTTATGGATGGCGCTGTAAACCCGCTCTATGGCCTGGCCCTCGCCTTCGGCCACCGTGAGCAACTGATATTGCTCGGCATCAGCCACCCGCTTGATCGCCTCGGCCTGTCCGGTGGCCTCGAGGATCTGGCTCTGCTGGACGCCCTCGGCCCGTAGCACGGCCGCGGCCTTGGCGCCCTCGGCCTCAGTGACCTGGGCGCGACGGTCTCGCTCCGCCTTCATCTGGCGGTGCATCGCATCGGTCACGTCGGCCGGCGGCTCGATCCGCTGCAGCTCGACCCGGACCACGCGCACGCCCCATTTGTCGGTGGCGTCGTCGAGGATCTGGCGGAGCTTGGCGTTGATCACCTCACGAGATGTCAACGCCGCGTCGAGGTCGAGGTCGCCGACCACGTTCCTGAGATTGGTCTGGGCGAGCTTGGTGGCGGCCAGGATGAAGTTGCCCACGTTGTACTGGAGCTTCACCGGATCGGTCGCCTCGTAGTAGATGACCGCGTCAACGGTCACAACCACGTTGTCCTTGGTGATCACCTCCTGCGGGGGGACGTCGACCACCTGTTCCCGCATGTCGACCTTGGTGAGCCGCTTGACGAAGGGAAGTACCCAACGCAGCCCGGAATCCACCGTCCTTTGATAGCGGCCGAGGAATTCGATGAGCCCCTTCTCGAACGGGCGCACCACCCTGAAACCGGCGGCGGCGATGAGTATCAGCACCACCGCAAGCACCGCGAACAGGACGATCACAGCTTCCATGACTCTCCTTTCAAATGCATCATTCCTGGCTTTGTCATTGCCCGGTCTCCAGGGGCTCCACGACCAGACGCGTCCCCTGTACATCGGTCACGACGATTTTCTGCCCGACTGGCACCGGCTGTGGCGCCAGTGCCCTCCACTCCTGTAGCTCTACCTTGACCATCCCGTCACCACTGATGGGGTCGATGTCGGCGATGACGACTCCTTCCATGCCGACCCAGCGGTTGGCGCCGATTCGAGGTTGGTCCCCCTCGTCCTGCCGGGTGATGAATCGACGTAGATAGGCGAGGGCGAAAACCGAGACCCCGAAGAACACGAGCCACTGGGCGACAACGGCTGCGCCAGCCCACGCCAGGATCGCGGCCGCGCCGGCGCCGATGGCGAACGGGAGGAGAAAGAACCCGGCGGTGAAGATCTCACCGATCCCCATGACGACGGCGAAGATGGTCCACAACCATCGCCAAACCTCGTTGTCCACGTCGTTACCTCCTTGTCCGGCAACGGCGACGGCGGCCACCACCGCGCCCATGCCGACTCCGAACAAGATCAGGTCTCTCCTGGTCTTGCGTGTCACCTCCGCCTCACCTGTCTGCACCTGGCTCCAGGTGGCGGTCGAATGACGGCGAACTCTGTATGCCGCCGCCCAGCTCTCGGCGAACGCGGCCGGGTCGTCTCCCACGACTTCGCTCACCTTACGGCCATCCTGCGCGGCCAGGGCAAGGTGTTGCTCCAGCTCGGCCCGCATCTCGGTGACCGACGATCGTGGCACACCGGTCTCCAGCCAGTAGCGCTCGATCCGGTCGACGACGGTTCGGGCGTCCGTCACCTGCCACCCCCATTGAGGACCTCGTCCACCGAGTCCTTGAACCCAGTCCAATCATGACGCCATTGTTCGAGAGCGGCCCGGCCCGGCTTGGACATCCTGTAGTACTTGCGAGCCGGCCCCTCACTGCTCTGCACGAGGTAGCTCTCGATCATGCCCTGCTTCTGGAGACGGGAGAGGAGTGGGTAGATCGAGCCCTCGCTGGCCAGGTGGAGCCCTCGGTCTCGGAGTTTGCTGACCATCTCGTAGCCATAGGACGCCTCCTCTTCGATTATCGACAGGAGGCACATGTCGAGGACCCCATGGAGGAGCTGTGTCGACCGATCCTGTCCGGTACTCCTAGGTACCATGTGCTACATACTACCCGGTATCGCCAGGAAATCAACGAGACAAGCGTGTGGTTAGCGGGAGTTGATCCCGTCCCGGATCTCCCTGAGCAGCAACGTGTCTTCTGACGGCTCATCGTCGGCTTCGTCGGCCCTCCTCATCCTGTTGTAGGCCTTGACCACGAAGAACATGACGAAGGCAACGATGAGGAAGTTGATGATGGCAGCCAGGAACGCGCCGATCCGGATGTCCCAGACGATCCATTCGGCGAGGTCCTGAACATCGAAGATCTTGGCGATGATCGGATTGATGACGTCGTTGGTGAGACTCGTGATCACTGCGGCGAAGGCGATGCCCATCACGAAGGCGACGGCGATATCGACGAGGTTCCCTCGATTGATGAAGTCCTTGAACTCGCGGACCATCACTAGCTCCTTGGCGCCTGGCTGCCGACCCTAGCCAGTGCCCACCAGGCGACTGCGGTAGCCGCGGCAGAGGTGCCAGACGGCATGCGGCTGGAAGATGGATTCCGGGTCGCAGAGGGGCCCGCCGGTGGCACCGAGACGGCCGAACACCGCTGCCGCCGCCAGAAGCAACAGGGGAGCCACCGTGGCCGGGGTGCGATCGCGGCGAAGAATCGAGATCACGGCAACAACGGTCATCACGACGGCGAACGGGTCGGCGATGACCGGGAACACGGCGAAAAAGAGGCCGATGACTGCAAGGGCGGGGAGATGGGTGAACCGCTCCCACCGGGTTCCCCATCCGGCCACCATGGTCACCAACCAGGCCAGCGTCACGTCGTGGGCCCACTCGTTGCCCGGTGGCATTGGGCCGTGGAAGAGGAGGGACCCGATCCCGGTTGCGATCAGCCCGATCCCGATCCATCCACCGTCCCGGCGCCGGGCGATGACGATGATCCCCGCCAAGACGAAACCGAGCGTGGTCAGGGCATTGATCGGCTGGCCGAGGAACCCGACCCCAATGGCCTCACAATCGGCGGCCGCCCCCAAAATCGGCCTAGAAGAAGGGTGGGCCGAGGCTGACCACCTCGGAGACGGCCCTATCGCCGTTCACCCCGGTGGGGGTGAGCTGAGCGCGACCCCGCCCGTTGCCCGGGATCTCCAACTCCACGACCAAGGCCTTGCCGGCGACCGCTGTTCCCCGGAGTGTCTCCAGCGTGCCCTTCCAGCCTCCCATCTCATCGTCGATGACGAGGTTCGCCGACCCGGTCGTGAGAAGGATGCCGTCGCCTCCTAGGACGCGGACGGGTCCCTGGAAGGAGTCAGCCATCACCGGTCCTCGCCGATGACGGGCCGCAGTTGGGAGCGAAGGACGATGTCGTGTCGGTATGAACGATGGACCTCGTCGACCCGACGCTCCATCTCCTCCTCCAGATCATCGAGTTTGTCTCGCAGTCTGTCGACCTTGCGCTTGAGGGTGCGGTTCTCCTCCTGGAGGGCGAGGACGCGTCGGACGCCTTCGAGGTTGAGCCCCTGGCTGGTCAACTCCTGGATGAGCTGGAGCCGTTCGATGTCCTCCTGCGAATATCGGCGGGTGCCTCCAGGAGTGCGCGCCGGCTCGAGCAGGCCCTTGCGCTCGTAGATGCGCAGGGTCTGTGGATGCATCCCGGCCAGCTCGGCAGCTACCGAGATGACGAACACTGCCCTTCTCGTCTCGGTCATGTCCGCCTCATGTTCTCAGATGGGATCGGACGTCGTCGGTTTCGATCGCAGCCAGGTCCTCGAGCAGCTTCTTCTCCTCTTTGGACACCTTGGAGGGCACGGCGACCTGAACCGTGACCAGGAGATCACCGGTGCGGCCCCGGTCGGGGGTGACGCCCCTGCCCCGAACCCGGAAGGTCTTCCCGGATGGAGTACCCGCCGGCACCTTGAGCTTGACGCCCCCATTGAGAGTTGGAACCTCCAGCTTGGTCCCCAGGACCGCTTCGGGATATGTGATTGGCACGGTCAGTGTCAGGTCGTTGCCCTTCCTCCCGAACGTCTGGCTCGGTTGGACGTGGACCTTGACCAGCAGATCGCCTGCTGGCCCGCCGCTGCGTCCTGGGCCGCCCTTGCCCGGAATGCGAAGCGTGTTCCCGTCCTGGACACCTGGCGGGATGCGGACCTTCACCTCGCGGGTTCTGGTCTCGGTCCCGCTGCCCCGGCACACCTGGCACGGAGTCTCGACGAGTCGACCCGCCCCGCGACACTGCGGGCATGGCTGTGAGAAGGAGAAAAAGCCCTGATTTTGGGCGACGACACCCTGACCGCCGCAGGTCGGGCACGTGGTCACCGGGGTCCCCGGCTCCGCTCCATTCCCACCGCAGTGGGAGCAGGTGGTAACGCCACGAACGTTCAAAGTCGTGGTCACCCCGCTCACGGCGTCGTCGAAGCCAATAGAGAGGTCAGCCTGTGCGTCGGCTCCCCGGGCCGGTCCCGCCCGCCCCCTCGAGCCGAATCCGAAGAGGTCGCCGATACCACCCAGGCCGCCGAGCAAGTCGGACAGGTCTTCGACCCGCACCTGTTGGCCGCCGAAGCCACCAAACCCACCACCACCGGGGCTGCCATACCCGGCGAAACCTCCGGTATCGACCATGCGGCGCACCTGGTCGTACTCCTTGCGCTGTTCGGCGTTGGAGAGCGTGGCGTAAGCCTCGGAGATCTCTTTGAATTTCTCCTCCGCTTCCGCGTTGTCGGGATTGGCGTCGGGATGATGTTTCTGCGCCAGCTTGCGGTAGGCCTTCTTGATCTCGTCGGCCGTGGCCTCGGAATTCACGCCGAGGATCTCGTAGAAGTCCTTGTCGACCCAGTCGCGGTTCACTCTCGTGCTTCCAGCATCACCATGGCCGGCCGGAGGACACGGTCACGGAGCCGATACCCTCGGCGCAACTCGGACGACACGACGAGGTCGTCGGTGCCACCCGGGGCACCGACCGGCTCGTGGATCTCGGGGTCGAAAGCCTCACCCACGCTGGGCAACACTTCGAGACCTTCCTTCTCCAGCGCCGCAAGGAGCTGCTCACGGGTGCTGATCATCCCCGAGAGCAACAGTCTCTCCGTGTCGGTTTCGGCCGCAGTGCCCAATGCAGCGTCGAAGCTGTCCAGCACTGGCATCAACTCGCGGACGACGCGCTCGGCCGCCCGGTCCAATGTGGCCGCCTGCTCCCTAGTGGTGCGTTTGCGATAGTTGTCGAAATCCGCCGCCACTCGTCTCAGGTCGTCGAGATACGAAGTTGCCTCGTCTCGGGACTCCTCGAGATGGGCGACCAGGAGCGCGATCGCCTCCGCTGGGTCCTCGGGGAGGTCGATGCCCAGGGCAGCGGCGTCAGTGGGGCCTTCGGCCTCGATGATTTCTGGCTGATCACTCATACCTACAACCTATGACCTGGAACCTACGACCGATGATGAGGACGCCTTAGGCGTCCTCATCATCAATGATCTCGGCCTCGACGACGTCATCGTCGCTGTTGCCTTCACTCTCGTCGCCTGCTGCGCCGGCCTGGCTCTGCTGGGCGGCCTGCTCGTAGAGCCTGGTCGCCATCGCTTGGCTGGCCTGGATCAGCTCGTCCATCTTGGACCTGATCTCGCCGGTCTCGGACGCTTCGTTCTCGAGGGTCAAACGGAGTGCCCCGAGGGCGGTTTCCACAGACGACTTCTCCTCGTCGTTCATGTTCTCGGCATGCTCCTCGAGCAGCTTCTCGGTCTGATGGACGAGTTGGTCGGCCTGGTTGCGGGTCTCCACCGCCTCACGTCGCTTGGCGTCCTCCTCGGCATAGGCCTCGGCGTCCTTGACCATGCGGTCGACGTCATCCTGGGCCAATGCGGTGCCGCCGGTGATGGTCATCTTCTGCTCTTTGCTGGTAGCCAGGTCCTTGGCGTGGACATTGACGATCCCGTTGGCGTCGATGTCGAAGGTGACCTCGATCTGGGGAACCCCCATCGGAGCCGGCGGGATCCCGGTCAGCCGGAACTTCCCAAGGCTCTTGTTGTCGGCGACCATCGTCCGCTCGCCCTGGAGCACGTTGATCTCGACCTCCGGCTGGTTGTTCTCCGCCGTGGTGAAGATCTCCGACCTCTTGGTCGGGATTGTGGTGTTGCGCTCGATCATCCGAGTCATCACCCCACCCTTGGTCTCGATGCCGAGAGTGAGCGGTGTCACATCGAGCAGGAGGATGTCCTTTACGTCGCCCTTGAGCACGCCTGCCTGGATGGCAGCGCCGGCCGCGACCACTTCGTCGGGATTGACGCCGCGATGAGGGTCCTTGCCGGTGAGGCTCTTGACGAGCTCTTGCACGGCCGGCATGCGGGTCGAGCCGCCGACCAGCACCACATGGTCGATGTCCCCCACGGCGATACCGGAGTCCTTGATCGCTGCTTCGAATGGCCCCTTGGTGCGTTCCAACAGCTCCTCTGTGAGCTTCTGGAACTCGGACCGGGTCAGCTTGCGCTGCAGATGGAGGGGGCCCTCAGACGTGGCGGTGATGAAGGGGAGGTTCACCTCGGTCTCCGCGACTGTGGACAGCTCGATCTTGGCCTTCTCTGCTGCCTCCTTGAGACGCTGCAAAGCCATCTTGTCCTTGCCCAGGTCGACACCGTGGTCGTTCTTGAAGCCCTCGACGAGCCAGTCGATGACCTGCTGGTCCCAGTCGTCACCACCGAGATGGGTGTCACCGGAAGTCGCTTTGACCTCGAATACCCCCTCGCCGATCTCGAGCACCGACACGTCGAACGTGCCACCGCCCAGGTCGAATACGAGGATGGAGTGATCTGAATCTTCTTTGTCGAGACCGTATGCCAGGGCGGCCGCCGTCGGCTCATTGATGATGCGCAACACTTCGAGGCCTGCGATCTGGCCCGCCTCTTTGGTCGCTTGGCGCTGGGCGTCGTTGAAGTACGCCGGAACCGTGATGACGGCATCGGTCACCTTGTCACCGAGGTAGGCCTCGGCATCCCTCTTCAATTTCATGAGGATGCGGGCCGAGATCTCCTGGCCGGTGAGTTTCTTGCCGTCTACTTCTATCGACCAATTGGTACCCATGTGACGCTTCACGGAGCGCACCGTCTGGTCGGGGTTGGTGATGGCCTGGCGCTTGGCGACTTCGCCAACCAGTACTTCACCGTCTTTGAAGGAGACCACCGAGGGGGTGGTCCGCCCGCCTTCTACGTTGGGGACGATGGTCGGGTCACCACCGTCCAGCACCGCAATGACACTGTTGGTGGTGCCCAAATCGATGCCTACTGCACGTGCCATGTTTGATGATCCTCCGAGGTCAGGTTGAGTGGGTTACGATGGTACAACCTGAGTCGGGTATTGTCATATTCCCACCCAGAACGTAGAACCTAGAACCGTAAAACGCATCAAATCTCTGGCCTAGCCGAGCGATTTGATGTACTCGACCAGGTCGTTGATCTCGGCCTCGCTGAGGGAGTCCGCATAGGTGGTCGGCATAACTGCATCGAAACCGGCCACGACCTGTGAGGCAGGATCGATTATCGAGTTGAACAGATAAGCATCGTCGGCGACGACCGTCTCACCACTGGCCAATGTCACATCCGACCCGGCCAGCCCGCCCCATCCCGGCCCGGTGCCGGCGGTCTCGTCGATGCTATGACAGGCGAGACATCCGGTCGCCGCCGCGAGGGCCTCCCCACGAGCGGCCGCCTCGCTGTCGAAAGAAACCGGTGACGTCGAATCAGTGGCCCCGGCACCGAGGGGCCGCCCGCTGAACGCCCACAGAGCCACTCCGAGCAGGATCGTGATGCCCAGAGCGGCCAAACCTTCGGCCCAAGTTTTCATGCCGCCGGAACCGTAGACACAGGGACGGCAATCCTATGGTTACCTGAGGTGCGTGGCGCCACTTATGGCGTTGGGCGAACACAGAAGGCACGCCGCGAGGAGGAAATATGACGGCCATCGACCTCGTCCTGTTGATGTTTCGATTGTGGGTGGCGATCGTGATCATCGCCCATGGGGTGAACCATGGCAGGACGCAGGAGGGCACGGCGAGGTGGTTCGCCTCCAAGGGGTTCAGCTCGCCACAGTTGAACGCCCGGATATCGGCCGTCAATGAGATCCTCATCGGTCTTGCGCTCATTGCCGGCCTTCTGACATCGGTCGCGGCGGCCGGCCTCGTTGCAACGATGGTCGTTGCCTTCTGGTCGATTCACCGGTTCGCGGGATTCTTCAACTTCCACCGCCCCGACGAGGGGTGGGAATACGTGGCGACCCTGTCGGTCATCGGGATCGCCTTGGCGGTGCTAGGCCCGGGCCGGTATTCGGTGGACGAGGCGCTCGGGATAGCCGGGAATCTCGACGGGCGGGTGGGCCTTGCCATCATCGGAGCAGGGATTCTGCTCGCCGCCGGTCAGCTCGCCATTTTCTGGCGCAAGCCAACAGATGTCGGGAGCTCGGCTTGAGGGTCGGACCCCTGCCCGACGACTTCCAGTTCGCACGTGATCAGTTGCATCAACTGGCTTTCTTCGCTCTCGCCCCTGCCCGTTACGCAGCGGAGGAGCGGATGGGGCTGCGGGCGACCCCGGGTGGGTTCGGGACCCCGGCGTATGGCGATGGGCGGATCTCGAGGATCGAAGGCAGGCTGCTGGTCCATGAGACTGGCGGGAATGTCGCCACACAGGCGATCACCACCATTCGCGCCGCCGCGGAGTTCTTCGGCGGCAGCTACGACGTCGACTGGTTCACAGAGTTCAAGGACCCGCTGGCGGCGATGGACCCCGATCGACCCCTGAAAGTCGAGGAGGCTCCGGCGGTCGCGTTAGGGGAGTGGTTCGCGTTCGGCTTCGACATCCTCGAAGAGCTGCGTGGTCATGGCAAGACGGCGGATGAGGTTTCAGAGGTCCAACTCTGGCCCGAGCATTTCGACCCCGCGATCGAGATGGGCACCGAGGGAACGAAGGCCAGTTACGGCGCCTCCCCGGGGGACCGGGGACATATCGAGCCTTACCTCTACGTCTCTGCCTGGTCGGAGATAGACCGGGAAGAACTTTTCTGGAACGACCGCAACTTCAACGGCGCCAGTCTCCCCTTCACCGCTCTTCTCGAGGCCGACGACCAATCTCGAGTTGCCCTCGAGTTCTTCTTGGAGGGATATCGCATCCTCCACGCCCGATAGCTCAGACCCTGCTGTGCTCCAGTATCTCGGAGACCAGACCTGCGGCCGCGGCCCTGACGATGCGAATGGTCTCGTCGTACCCGGCTTCGGGGCCACCCCACGGGTCGGGAACCTCGTCTGAGGTGGCGGCCGGGTCATAGGTCCGGAAGAGCCGGGTCCGCGCCTGCGCTTCCCGGGATGGAGCCATCTCGTGGAGATCGCGGAGATTGGCCCGGTCCATCACCACGATGATGTCGAACCGGTCGAAGTCGGCCTGAGTCACCTTTCGTGCCCTTCCCTCGACGACGAGACCCGCCCGGGCGCCTGCGGCGACGCTTTCTGGGTGGGGTGGTTGGCCGATGTGCCACGCACCCGTGCCGGCCGAATCGGTCTCGACCTCGATTCCAGACTCGATCGCGGCCTCACGGATCGCCGCCTCCGCGGCCGGCGACCGGCAGATGTTGCCTGCGCAGACGGCGAGGATCTTCACGAGCCCTCCTCGGCGAGACGGCTCCGGGCCAGTTCGATGTATTCGGAATCGGTCTCGACCCCGACGTAGTGGCGGCCGGTCCGCATTGCAGCCACCGCTGTGGTGCCCGACCCCATGAACGGGTCCAGGACGAGGTCATGTTCGTAGGTGTACAGCTCGATCAACCGCCGAGGGAGGGCAACCGGGAACGGGGCAGGATGGCCGATCCGCTTGGCGCTCTCCGAAGGAATTTCCCAGATGTCGAGAGTGGCCTCCAGGAACTCTTCGGTGAGGATCGTGGGCTGATGGGGCTTTCCCTCGATCTCACGTCTCCCGCGCTTCACTGCCCGGTCGAAGCGGCCCTTCGAGGCGACGATGACCCGCTCGGTGACATCACGTAGAACCGGGTTCTGCGGCGATCGAAACGAGCCCCAGGCGCAGCTCCCACCTGCCCCTCGTGCCTTCTGCCAGATGATCTCGCCACGCATCAGCATGCCGAGATCGTCTTGAAGGATCGAGATCACGTCGGCAGACAGCGATCGATATGGCTTGCGCCCGAGATTGGCGACGTTGATCGCCATGCGTCCCCCCGGCTCGAGCTTGCGCAGACACACGGCGAAGGCGTCGGTCAGCATCTCCAGGTACTCGACATAGGAGGAGGGAACATGACCTGCGGCGAGATCGGTCTCGTACTCCTTGCCGGCGAAGTAGGGGGGCGAGGTGACCATCAACGCCACGGAGCGGTCTGCGATCATGGCGTCGGTGATCTCACGGGCGTCTCCATGCCAGATTTTGTCGACGACTACCGGCGGCTCGACCCGCTCGTCAGGCGAGATCAGGGGCGGCGTGAACCGGTCGTAGAAGGACGACGAGTCGTGTGACTCGCGCCTTCCCGAACCGAAGAGGGATGTGGCCGTAGCCGTCCGCCGCCGCGCCATAGACGGGGAAGTTACCTCCGCGCCTTCCGTGGATACCGGCATACCGGATTGCTCGCGGTATGCTTGCTATTGCAAGCACCAACCTCATGACCAGCAACCACACAGACCCGGTCGTCGTGCCAGTCACGCTGCGTGATGGGTCAATCGCCGAAATACGACCGATCGGGCCTGCCGATCAGGAACTCCTCATCGAGGGTCTCCGACAGTTATCGCCCCAGAGCAAGTTCGCACGATTTGGCTCGGGGATCTCTGGTCTGAGCGCCTCCGAGCTCCGATACCTGACCGACGTGAACCAGGTGAGTCATGTCGCCTGGGGGGCCACCATCGACGATGAGCCGGCCGGTGTTGGCCGCTACATCGTCGACCGCGCCGACGAGGCGGAGATCGCCATCACGGTCGTGGACAGATTTCAGCGCAGGGGGCTGGGACGCGCCTTGTTCGACGCTCTAGCGGCGTCGGCGCGGGCCGCCGGGATCGAGTCGTTCCATTTCGCCATCGAGCCCTGGAATCGGACTGTGCTCCGCATGCTGCCCGGCATCGAAGTCGGCCATGACGAGAGCGATGGGATGCTCACAGGGCGGATCGCGCTAGCCGAGATCCCCACCAGCGGGCAAGAGCAAGAGTTCGTCCACCTACTCGACCGGTGCCGCCAGACCTGGCCTGAGTCGGGCTGAACTACTCCTCGGAGTCGAGCTCGAGCGCGGCCGAGTTGATGCAGTAGCGAAGGCCAGTCGGGTTGGGGCCGTCATCGAACAGATGACCCAGATGCCCACCGCAGTTGGCGCATTTCACCTCGGTCCGGACCATCCCGTGGGAGACGTCACGCGACTCTTCGATCCGCTCCGGCTCCAGGGCCTGATAGAAGCTGGGCCAGCCCGATCGCGAGTCGTACTTGGTCTCACTCGAGAACAGCTCTTCGCCACAGCCGGCGCACCGGTATGTGCCGTCGGTCTTGGTGGCCCAGTACTTGCCGGTGAAGGCAGGCTCGGTACCCGCCTCCCGTAACACCTGGTACTGCTCCGGGGTGAGCTTGTCCCGCCACTCGGCGTTGCTCTGCGGCGTGCTCGACATGTGTTGTCTTTCTTCGCTCATGACAGATTCAATCGTCGTCTAGGTGACAATGTTCCGGGCGTCGTCCAAATTCGTGATGAGCCGGTCGATGAACACGGTCTGCGCTTGGTTGAGCTTGACCCGGGCCTGATCGACGCTCATCCAGACGACCCGATCGATCTCCGGGAAGCTTCGACCGCTGATCGTGATCATGTTGGAGGCGAGCGTCTCGGGGTCCAGATCAGCCTCGACGGCGTAAGCGACCACGATCTTGCGTGATTTGAGCGTGGTCTCACCCAATTCGATCCAAGGCAGGGGTGGGGCGGGCCAGCCGGTCTCCTCCTCGAATTCCCGAGCCGCGGCCTCCTCATCGGTCTCGTCGGCCTCGACGATCCCTTTCACGATCGACCACCAGCCGTTGTCCCGGCGAGCGAAAAATGGCCCTCCGGGATGGGCCACCAGGAGACGTAACTCATCGTCCAAGCGATAGGGAAGAAGACCCGCGGATCTCAACCGGTCCAACATTACGCTGGCTCGGTGACTGTGATTCAGGCCAGGGATCGCCTTGCCGACGCCCCTGCAGATGCCGTCGCGATGACCCTGCCCACGTTCCGGTTGCACCCCGGTGAGCTACTCGGACCCGGTCTCAAGCGCCTTGGTGTCGAGGCTATCGATGAGGCGATCTCGAGTCTTCTACGACGGTGACGTCCATGTTCGGGGAAGCGGTTCACATCGCCCGAAAGTCGACCAAGAAGGTGAGGTCGCTGCTCCGACTGGTCCGATTCGAGGTTGGAGAGCAGGTGTACCGCTTCGAGAACGAGTGGATGCGCGACACGTCTCGACTCCTCTCCGCAGTCCGCACCTCGGCGGTGCTGGTGCAACGCGGCGCAGGACATCCGGGACATGTATGCGCCGCTGTTGGCGGACGGCACGTTCGACGAGGTCTTGGAGCGATTGGCCGTGAACCGCGATCGCATCGAGGAGCGTGTGATGGAGGATCCCGAGATCATCCCGCGTGTCGTCTCGAATCTGGAAAGGGCCAGGGGGAGATACGAATCATGGCCCGCCGACCCCGAGGCCCGGCCGGTTTACGGAATCGGTCTCCGCAACGACTACCGCGCCATCGGGCCAGGTCTCAAGGCCATCCATGCCCGAGGACGACACCAGATGGTGGCGGCCTATCAACGGCCGAGCCCGGAGTCTTTCCATCGCTGGCGGAAGCGTGTGAGATACCTCGAGCGCCAGATGGAGATCCTCACCCCGTTATGGCCGGAGGTGATGCTCGGGATGGCGATGACGCTGGATCGGGTCTCAGAGCTTCTCGGCCAGGACCACGATCTGGCCGAGTTGCTCCAAGCGCTGGCCGACCGGCCGGATCTGTGCCCCAACCCGCTCGAACGGGCGCTCATGACCGCCCTGGCCGAGCAGCGCCGCTCCGACCTCCAGACGGCAGCTCGGATCCTCGGCCGTCGAATGTATGCCGAGAGCCCAAGCGCGTTCACAGCCCGTTTAGGTGCCTACTGGGAGTCGATGGAGCTGGCCAGGAGCACCGAGCTGGTCTCTCTCCCCGCCTGATCGAGCGATGTCCTGGGCTATCTAGGGTTGGCGCTGGATATGAGCGACGCAGGCCGCGTCCGTCTGGAGCCGGGCTCGAAGCAGGTCCGGGTGATGCTCGGCGGCGAGGTCATTGCAGACACCACCGCCCCTCTCCTGGTCTGGGAGGTCCCCTACTTCCCGACCTACTACTTCCCGCCCGGTGATGTCCGGACCGAGTTCCTCAGCCCGACCGGTGAGGTCAAGCGGTCCCCGAGCCGGGGTGATGCCACCCAATACGCGGTGGAGGTAGGCGACTCCTCGGGGGCGGCCTACGCATTCCACGATTCGAAGATCCCCGAGTGTGTTGATCACTACGTGTTCGTCTGGCGGACCATGGATCAATGGTTCGAGGAAGACGAGGAGGTCTTCGTTCACGCCCGGGACCCGTACACGCGTCTCGACATCTTGCCGTCGAGTCGCCGGGTGCGGGTGGAGATCGACGGTGTCACCGTGGCCGATAGCACCGATGGGCATTTCCTCTATGAGACCGGTCTACCGGCGCGTTACTACCTGCCCAAATCGGATGTGAGGATGGATCTGCTCACCCCGACCGACCGTGTCACGGCTTGTCCCTACAAGGGCACGGCGCGTTACTGGTCGGCCACGGTCAATGGAACGACGTACGAGGACATCGTGTGGGGATACGACGACCCGTTTCCGGAGTCGGAGCGGATCGGCGGCCTCGTGTCCTTCTACAACGAGAAGATCAACATCTACCTCGATGAGGTACTTCAGGAGAGACCCAGCACCAAGTTCTCTTGAGAGAAATCGACTTGCAGCGGTCGTAGTATCTCTGCTATGTTCCGTAACTCAGTCAGTACGGAAGGTCGCACGACCATGACAGATCGTATCGGCAACACTGTGGTCGAAGTCCACGACCTGCGTATGCGTTATGGGTCCAACGACGTTCTCGACGGGGTCGGATTCGACATCAAGCGCGGTGAGGTCGGTGACCCTGCTCGGGCCCAACGGCGCCGGCAAGACCACGACCATCGAGATCCTGGAAGGCTTCAGACTCCGCTCCGACGGAGAGGTATCGGTCCTCGGGGTCGACCCCGCTCAGGCCGACGAAGACTGGAGGGCGCGGGTCGGAGTAGTGCTCCAGTCCTGGCGCGACCACCCCCGATGGACACCCCGGCTGCTGCTCCACTATCTGGGGCGTTATTACGAGCCCTACTCGACTCCCGAGCGAGAGCGTCCCTACGACGTCGACCAACTGATCAAGCTGGTCGGGATCGAGGAGCACGCCGACCAGAAGATCCGCACCCTCTCCGGTGGCGAGCGGCGTCGCCTCGACGTCGCGGTAGGGATCATCGGACGCCCCGAGCTTCTCTTCCTCGACGAGCCGACCGCAGGTTTCGACCCCCAGGCGCGGCGTGACTTCCACGACCTGATCCATCGCCTCACCGATCTCGAGGACACCACGGTCCTCCTCACCACCCATGACCTCGACGAGGCGGAGAAACTGGCCGACCGCATCCTGATCCTGGCCGCGGGTCGGATCGTGGCCGACGGGAGTGCCGACCAGCTGGCTCGGATGATGAACCGCGAGGCTCAGGTGCGTTGGACCCGTGATGGGGAGCAGTTCGTTCATGCCACCCCGGAGCCGACTGCTTTTGTCCGAGAACTGTTGGGCCAATACGAGGACATCTCCGACCTCGAGGTTCGCCGGGCCACGTTGGAGGACACCTACATCACCATGGTTCAGCAGTACGAGTCGGGTGAGGTCGCGCCGGGAGCGACTGCCTTCGAGGAGGTCGGCCGATGAATCCCACCACCAATGCGATCAGGTCAGGTTTCGCCCGCGGGTGGACGGAGTTCAAGTTGAGTCTGCAGAGCCCGCAAGACCAAGGCTTCTACGTGTTCATGTCCGTATTGGTCCTCGCCTACCTCTGGTTCAATCGCAACACCGAGATCGAGGGGACCAACCTGTCGTATCCGACGGTGGTGCTGCCCAGCATGCTGGGGGCTCTCTTGGTCTTCAGCCTGATAATCGGCCCCGCCTATGCCCTGGCGATGGAGCGCGAGGACGGGACACTGCTCCGGGCCAAGGCCGTCCCCCACGGTGTCGTCGGCCACGTCACCGGGCACGTGGTCCTAAACGTCCTGAGCATCCTCCCCTCCTTTCTGATCATCCTGATACCCGCCGCGTTGCTCTTCGACGGGGTGATGCAGAACGGAGCCAAGGGATGGGCAACGGTGGCATGGGTCACCCTCCTCGGGCTTTGGGCAACGCTTCCTATCGGCATCATCATCGGGTCCCTCGCTCCCAGTGTCCAGAAGGTGGGCACGTGGGGCATGTTCCCGGTGCTGGTCCTCGTCGGCATCTCCGGGATCTTCTTCCCGATCCAGGACTTGTGGGGTTGGGTTCAGACCGTGTCGCAGATCTTCCCGATGTACTGGGTCGGGCTGGGGATGAGGTCGGCGTTCCTGCCCGAGGCCGCGGCGGCCCTCGAGATCGGGGGCTCGTGGCGAACCTTGGAAACGGTGCTCGTGCTCTCGACCTGGGCGGTGGTTGGCAGTCTCATCGCTCCCGTGGTGGTGCGCAGGATGGCCCGTCGTCAGTCGGGCTCCCAGGTGGAGGCAGCCAAGGAGCAGGCCGTTCAGTGGGTCAGATGACCGACACGGTGCACAACCGGATCGCCATGCTTCGGGCCGAGCGCGGAGTATCCCGCCGCGAGCTCAGCGAAGCGCTGGGGGTCCACTATCAGACGATCGGATACCTGGAACGGGGGGAATACAGCCCGAGCCTGTTCCTTGCGCTCAGAATCTCCGAGTATTTCGAGGTGCCAATCGAAGTGGTCTTCTCCACCGAGCCCTTCGCCCGGATCGGGAGCGAGACCGCCACCGGCTGAGGCTCTCGATTCAGCTGCTCGGCTCGAGCTCTGTGAAGAGACGGATGAGGTTTCCACCGGGGTCGGCGACAGCTGCAAAACGTATCGGGTCGAGGTCCTGCGGAGGCGTGATCCTTGTCACCGACTCCGGGAGGGATTGCCAGAACTCGTCGACATCGTCGACCTCGAAGAAGCCGCTGGGCCCAGCGTCGGCGTCGGGCGTCACGTCCAGCATCAACAGCACTTCTGAGCCCGGGATTTGCATCGCGGCCGTGTCGTCGCCCATCCGCCACGCCTCATCCCAGCCGACAACGTCCCGATAGAACGCGACCGCTTGCTTCAAGTCCGACACCGGGTGATAGAGGTATGTGAGTTTCATCGGGCGAGCATAAATCAGTTATGTCCAGCCGTCAACCGATTATGGTGATGGCATGCCTTACCCCGTGCCCGTCCCTGGCTCTGCCCCGGCCCGGCTCATCGAGGCGGCCTTGCGACGTTTCGAATCCGAAGGCAGGGATGCGGTGAATGTCATCGACGTGGCACGAGATGCGGGAGTCACAACCGGATCGCTGTATCACCATTTCGGGTCGAAGGAAGGTCTCTACGTGGTGATACGCGAGGAGATGGAACGACGCATGACGGAGCGCATGGAGGGGGCCGCGGCAGCTGTGGGATCCACAGGTAGGGGAGCGGTGGCCTCATCACTGTTGGTGGCCTTCGATGCAGCGCTTCGATTCGGAGTGGTCCGGATCCTCTCCGAGCCCGCACTCGACCCGGATGCCGACGCCATCTCACTGGCCATCGTCCCCTTGCTGCCACCCGCGGGTGCAGGCGCTGCCCCGGCACTGGCAGGAGCATGGCGGGGAGCGCTAGGTGCGGTGGCCGAGGGTTCGACGACCGGATCAGCCAGGGACGGGTTGCGTTGGGTCCTGGGCGAGGCTTAGTCGGGCAGGATCAGGTGGCTGTCGCCGAATTCGTGCCAGAGGTACCCGTGCTCGAGGGCACTTCGATAGCTGTCGGCGAGGAGGCTCCGTCCGGCTACGGCCTCCAGCAGGTCGAGATGCGTCGACTCCGGCTCGTGCCATCCGGTGATGAGCCCGTCCACGACGCCGAGCTGTGGTCGGACCCGGATGACGAGATCGGTCCACGTCTGCCCGGGGTGCGAGATGCCTCTCGAGTCCACAGTCGTCTCCAAGGCGCGAACCACGGTGGTGCCCACAGCGACCACCCGACCATTGTTTGCCCGGGTGTGATTGACCATCGCCGCCGTCGGTTCCGGGAATCGCGAACCATTCCGGATACGGCAGCTCACCCGCTTCGAGTGAGGAGACACCGGTGTGCAGGGTCACCGGGGCGACGGCGAGCCCGCCGTTGCCGCCAGCGCCGTCAGGAGGCGGTCGGTGAAGGGCCTTCCGGCACTGGGCATCTCGGCGGAGCCCGGGAACCCGGGAGAAGATCGTCTGGTATGCATCCAGCGGATAGGGCCCATCGGTGTGCCGATAGCGAATGGGCCGACCCCAGGTCTCCAGATAATCGACAGGGGACGTCCGAGATCGGCGGTGGCTACCCAGAGCCGGCGGCCCGGCGCATCCTCCGGGTAGGGGGTGAGCAGCTCGATCATCCCGCCTCCGGGGAGTGTCAGCATCCCGGCACGGGGGTCCTCGTGGGGGAGCGAGTTTGCCCCAGACAGGCTTCGCAACTCGACCACATGGAGACCTCCGGGGAGCACCGTCGAGAAGTGCACGACGAGATCGGCGTCGATGACTACCGACGCCGGCAATGTGGCCGAGTTGTTGACCACGACCAGATCACCCGATCTCAGCTCGAGTGGCAAGATCGTGAAATGCACGATGCCGGATGCCGTCTGTGTCGGTCACCATGAGGCGGACCTGGTCACGATCGAATACCGCGGGTCTCGGGGGGTCTCGTTGCTTCCAATTCGGGTGGAACGGCGAATCCATCCAGGATGTCCGCCGGTCGCAGGGCCGCCGGTGCCGTCATCGTGCGGTCCTCTCGACCAGAAGGTCGCTTGCCTGGTATCGACCGCTGGGATGCCGCTCATCCAGGAGTTGGAGCAGCGCCGGGACCCTTGTCTCGGGTAGCGGCCGGTCCGAGATGTCCTCATCCGGGAAGGCCTCCTGGTGCATCCTCGTGTTCATGTCGCCGGGGTCGAGCCAGTAAATGGTGATGGCCGGTTCTTCGGCGGCGAGGACTTTGGAGAGTTGTTCCAGACCGGCCTTCGAGGCGCCGTACCCGCCCCATCCTTCGTAGCCCTCGATAGCGGCGTCGGATGTGACATTCACCACTGTCCCGCCGACTTCGCGAAGGTGTGGCAAGGAGAGCTGGATGAGCTGGAGGGGCGCCAGGAGATTGGTGGCGAAGACCTGCTCCAGGGTGTCGATGGGGTAGTCGGCCAGGTGCGGCTGCGGGCTGGGCCCGAGCATGCTGGCATTGTTGACCAGCAGCGAGAAGCTGCCGTCTTCGATCGCAGCAGCGACCAGACGAGCAGCGTGCTCTGGGTCGGTGACATCGCCGGTGATGGCGACGACCTTGCCTGATCCGGCATCATCGATGGCGACCGAAGCCCGTTCGAGGTCAGATCCGTCCCGGGCGTCGATCACCAGGTTCCAGCCGGCAGCGTGCGAGCTCGATGGCCAGCGCGAGCCCAAACCCACGCGATGCGCCGGTGACGATGGCCGTGCTCATGTCCCAAAGTTACGAGTTGCCCCGCACCCGGGCATCGGTCCCCGGCCCGATTCGCCCTACGACTCGGGACCGAGAGCCCTCAGCTGTCGACCAACCCGCTCTTCACCGCGAAAAGGGCCGCCTGGGTGCGGTCGTCGAGACCGAGCTTGCGCAGGACGGCGGACACGTGGGTCTTGACCGTCTTCTCGGACACGAACAGCTCCTCGGCGAGCCGGGCATTGGACCACCCATGGCCGAGACCTGCCAGCACCTCCCGCTCCCGAGCGGTGAGATCGGATAGAGCTTCGTGGGGATCGCCTCCCGACACGAAGGCGGACAATGCCGCCGCCGCTTCCTGGGCGTACACGGTGCGGCCACTCGCCAACTCCCTGATTGCGTCGGCGAGCTGGTCGGGGTCGGTGTCCTTGAGCAGGTAGCCGTCGGCACCGGCCCGAATCGCCGGCACCACTTCGCGCCGGTCGGCGAAACCGGTCAGCACCAGGACCTTCACGTCCGGATTCCACTTTCTCATCTCCGGGATCAGCTCTGAACCTGAAGCATCGGGCAGGTGGAGATCGAGAAGGACCAGATCAGGCTCACCGGTCGCCAGCTCACGCATCGCCTCCTTGCCATCGGCGGCCTCGCCTACGACCTCCATACCCGGCTGGGTCTCGAGAAAGGCGCGGAGACCCTTGCGAACGACTGGGTGGTCGTCGACGATCATGACTCTGACCGTCTGGCTCAACTCGGTACCTCCAGACGAACGGTGGCTCCCTCGTCGGGCGACGAGTCGATCGTCAGGCGGCCCCCGATGACCGAAGCGCGTTCCCGCATCGACGTGAGCCCCAATCGCCGCCCGCGGTTCATGCGGGTATCGGGCTCGAAACCCTGGCCGTCGTCACTGATTGTCACCGCGAGCCCGTTGCCGTTGGCGACCGTCACCGTGACCTTCGCCGCCCGGGAGTGCCGCACGGCGTTGGTCAGTGCCTCCTGGACGATTCGGAACACCTCATGCTCGGCCCTGCCCTCCAATCCTGGCTCACCATCGGCCACGACTTCGATCTCGATGTGATGTACCCGGCTCAGCAGATCCGCGAGGCTTCGTATCGCAGGGAGAAGGCCATCCCGGTCGACATCGGGAGTTCTCAGCCCTTCCACAACCGCCCGAAGCTCGGCCATCGCCTGCCTCGTGAGCGACGCGATCTCGTTCAGCTCCTGTGCCGCACGGTTGGGATCGGTGGCCAGGTGCCTCGAGGCGGCTTTGGCGGTGAGCGTCAGGCTGAACAGAGACTGGTTCAGAGCGTCGTGCAGCTCGCGAGCCAGCCGTTCACGCTCTTCTGACATGGCAAGTGTTCGCGAGTCCTCGAACATCCCGGCAGCCTCGATAGCGGCTGCGGCGTGAGACGCGAGAAGGGTGATACCGGTCTGGTCCTCATTGGTGAACTCGGCCGCTCCGATCTTGTCGGTCAGGTAGAAGGCCCCGATCACCTCATCCCCGCTCACGATCGGAACGCCGAGGAATGAGCTCATCAGGGGATGGGCACGCGGCCACCACCCGCGGAAGCGACTGTCTTTCTTGATGTCGGGGAGACGAAGCGGCTCCGGGTCGTGAAGCATCGCATCGAGCATTCCGTGGGTTCGTGGCAGCGGACCCATCTCGGCGACCAGCTCGTCGCTCATACCGACGTGGATGAAGGCGGAGAAGGCGTCTCCCTCCGGTTCGGGGATCCCGATTGCCGCGAAGGAGGCGCCCGAGATCTGTTTGGCGGTCTCCGCCAGCTTGGTGAGGACGTCCTTGAGGGATCTGCCCGGAGCTACCGCCTCTGTGATGGCAGCCAGGATCACCTCGGCGGTGCTCTGCGACGTCGTCACCCGGCGCCCTTTTCGCCGTGGAGTCGCTCTGCCTCCTCGAGCGAATGCGATTCGGTGAGGTCCCGATCTCGGCGCGAGATCCACGAGTTGTCGGTAGTAACCATGGAGGACATCGAGGTCGTCCTCGCTGAGCGCTTCCACGTCGATCAGCCGGTTGCTCGCCCCCTTGGTCGCCGCCACAAGCTCATTGAGCTTGAGCTCCATCGCCTTGCCGTCCTTGTTCTGAGTCTGCTGGATGAGGAACACCATCAGGAAGGTCACGATGGTGGTTCCGGTGTTGATGACGAGTTGCCAGGTGTCCCCGAATCCGAATAGTGGCCCGCTGACCGCCCAGACGATTATCACCAGCAGCGCGATGAAAAATGCCCAGGGTCTCCCTACCGCATGCGTGACACGTTGAGAGAACCTCTCGAACTTCTCCGTGAACCCGCCGTCATCCGCCATGTCGCCTCCTGTCTCGATCCAGTCGATTCAAACCCAGAGTCAACACCCGGTCGGTGACCGGGTGTTGACCCATGGAGGGACCTGGCCTGTGAGAGCTTCAGCGGCGAGCGGCCCGCCTGTACTGCCTGATCGAGATCGGGACGAAGATGGCCATGATGATCACGATCCAGATCAGGGTGTAGATGATCGGGTTTTGCAATGGCCAGGCGGTCGGCTCGGGAGCCCCGGCCGGAATGTTGCCGAACAGTTCACGCACCGCCTGGGTCAACGACGACACCGGGTTCCATTCGGCGAAGGTCTGCAGGGGTGCAGGCAAGCTCTCGAGCGGGACGAAGGCGTTGGACACGAACGTGATGGGGAAGATCACCATGAATGAGGCGTTGTTGATCACCTCCACGCTCGGCACCAGCAGCCCGACATATGCCATCACCCAGGAGAAGGCGTAGGCGAACAGGAGAAGGAGGCCGAACCCCGCCGCCGCCTCGAGGAACGATGTCCGGATTCCCCACCCGACCAGGAGGCCGGTGAGGGCCATGATCGCGACGGAGAGGGCGTTGTAGACGACATCGCTCGATGTCCGACCGACGAGGACCGCCGATCTCGCCATCGGCAGCGAGCGGAACCGGTCGATGATGCCCTTCTGCATGTCGTCGGCCAGCCCGGCGCCAGTGAAAGTCGCCCCGAATATCACGGTCTGAGCCAGGATGCCGGCTATCAGGAACTCGCGGTAGACCTCCGCCGCCGCCCCGCTGGCCACCTCGATGGCGCCACCGAACACGAAGGCGAAGAGCAACACGAACATGATCGGTGAGAGCAGGACGAACACCAGGATCTCGGGGACTCGCTTGATCTTGATCACATTTCGCTTGGCGACGACGGCGCCGTCACCCAGTGCAGTCATCAGCTGGCTCATCGGCTGACCTCCTCGAGCTCTTCTTCCTTGGGTTTCTTCGATCTGCCGCCGTTGGACTCGAGCTCTTCCTCGGCGACGTGACCTGTCAATGTCAGGAACACATCGTCGAGTGTCGGGCGGCGCAGACCCACATCCTGGACGACGATCCCGCGCGCGATCGAGCTCGCGCAGCGCCTGGGTGAGGACCGGCGCCCCGCCGGCTATGGGCGCGGTCAGCCCTCGACTGTGATGATCGATCCGGATCTCACCGACGGCGAAAGCGGCCAGGACTTCCTGAGCCGCTGTCACGTGGACCAGATCAGCCACGGTGACCTCGATCCGCTCGCCTCCGACCTGAGTCTTGAGCTGGTCAGCGGTGCCGTGGGCGATCTCATGTCCGTGATCGATGACCACGATGTCATCGGCCAGCTGATCGGCTTCTTCCAGGTACTGCGTGGTCAAGAGAAGTGTCGCCCCCTCCCTGACCAGGTCCCGGATCGTGTCCCACAGGTCGACCCGGCTCCTCGGGTCGAGACCCGACGAGGGCTCGTCGAGGAACAGCACCGGTGGCTTGGCGACCAACGCGCCGGCCAGGTCGAGTCGGCGGCGCATCCCGCCGGAGTAGGTCTTTACCGGCCGGTCGCCGGCTTCGGTGAGGTCGAATATCTCGAGCAGCTCCCGGGCGCGCTCGCGCGACTTGGCCTTCCCGAGGTGATAGAGACGGCCGATCATGTCCAGGTTCTCGAACCCGGTGAGGTGCTCGTCGACGGCGGCGTACTGGCCGGAGAGGCCGATCAGCCGGCGTACCGCTTTGGGGTCCTTCCTCACGTCGGCCCCGGCGACCATCGCCTGACCCTCGTCTGGCTCGAGCAGGGTGGACAGGATCGACACTGCGGTCGTCTTGCCGGCGCCGTTGGGCCCGAGCAGGCCAAGCACGACGCCCTCGGGGACGACGAGGTCGAGACCGGCCAGCGCGGTGACTTCCTTGTACCGCTTGACCAGACCCGATGCCTCGATCATGTTGGTCATGGGTTTCTCCTCTTCCTGTATCGAGATCTTCAGACAATCAGACCGGCGTCACCACCGAAACTCATCGGTCCGGAGGACGAATCCCGATCGGCCCTGAGGACGATTGGAACCCCGTCTCGTTGGGGGTGGACCTTCTCGACTCTAAGCAGTAATGCGGACAGGAACGGTCCGCAATGACCATAACTGCTCGAGCACGATAGGTAGCAACCGAATTCGGCGCCGGGGTATTTCCCGGTGCTGTTGAACCTTTGGTGAACGTCTCGTTTCGGTCAGATGGACGGGTGTAGCCGCTAGCCCGAGCGGGCGAGGTCCTTTCGATCGATTGGGTGGCGGGAGAAGAAGGCAGCCAGACCCTGCGCAACAGCCTGCGGGTTCTGCACCAACATCAGATGCCCTGCTTCGGGTATGGACAAGCGCTCGGCTTGGGGAAACCTGATGAGAATGGAACTGCTCGGGGACGTCCCGAAGGAATAGAGAGGGCCTTGAAAAACCTCGGAATCGGGCGACAAGGGTATGGAATCTGTCTGGGGTAGGTTGTAATCTCGAACATATGTTCGATACTGAGATTCTGCCTTCTGATCTCGATCTTCTCGATGCGGAGTGGGATGACGACGATGGGCTGCCGGCTGATTTGGAGACGATTCCACCGGGTCTACTCCTGGCGGTGATCCTGTGCAGTCGGTGGATCGGGATCGGTTGTCTGGTTTTGACCGGGTGCGGCTGTTGAAGGCTGACCAACGGATGGTGGCTCATTTTCAGGCTCGGGTCTTTGCGGACATCCAATCCGTGTCCGAATCGGTCACCGTGAGTTGGAATTTCCGGACGATCTCGGCCCCCGAGACCTGTTCGAGACGGCTTCTTCCGAGATGCAGGCGGCGTTGCATCTGACCCGTCGTGCTGCCGACATCCAGGTCGACCTGGCCTACCAACTGAGAGAAAGACTCCCCAGAGTCTGGGAGGCACTACATCAGGGTCTGATCGATCTGGCTCGGGCTCGGATCCTTTCTGATCTGACTTCACCACTGCCCGAAGAACTGGCCCGGCAGGTAACTGAGACTGCCCTGGTGCGGGCACCTCATTGACTACCGGTCAACTGCGGGCTCATGTGCAGAGATTGATCATCACCGTCGACCCGGCCGCGGCTCAGGAACGGTATGAGCAGAGGTTGGAAGAGCGAAGAGTGTTCTCAGAACAGGGTGAGGACGGCACGGCCAATCTCCAGGGTCTCAACCTGCCTCCGGCGGAGACGACCAGGGCGATGAGACGGATCAACCGCCTCGCCCGAGCATTGAAAGCGAAAGGGGATGGACGGCGGATCGATCAGATCCGGGCCGACATCCTCTTGGACCTGCTCACCGGGAGGAACCAGGCCGAGCAGGGCTCGGACGGTGACCGGGGCGCGGTCGAGATCAGGGTGGATATGACCACTCTGGCCGGAATCGACGATGAACCAGCAGAAATCCCTGGATGGGGTCACGTCGTTGCCGATGTGGCCCGTCACATCGTCGACGAAGCATCCGATGCGGAATGGCGGATCACCATCACCGTCGACGAGAACGGCCAACCAGTCAGGTGTGGTCACCACCAGAAGAGACCCACCACCGTACAGAAACGGATCAAGTCGAAACCAGGAATCCGACCTGTGTCTTCCCCGGATGTCGCATGCCCGCCGCCGAATGTGATCTCAACCATGAGATCCCCTGGGCACAAGCCCACCGGACCACGATCAGAGAACTCGGACCACTCTGTCGCCACAATCACAACGACCATCATCGCCACCGGTGGAAACTGAAACAGATCCGACCCGGCGTCTACCACTGGACCAGCCCACTCGGCCACACCTACATCACCGGACCCGACCAGCCCTGACCAGTCAGGCTCCCCTGACCCACACCCCGACCGTGGTCGGCCGGAGAGTGTCGGTCACCAGGTTCACCCAGTCCGAGGCCATTCGATCCGGGTCGACCTGATCCTGGAGATGGGATGAGAAGTCATCCATCACCTGTTCCATTTGGTATCGGGAGCGATAGAATCGGCGGTCCACCCAGCGTCATCACTCTCCTGCGGACGGGTGCGAACAGCGCCGCTACCGCCAGGGTCGACCCGGCGACGAACAGGGGCGATTGCTCGCCGACGATGCGGGTGGGTAACCAGACCGCCCCAGCCACGTAGACGGCCCCGAGGATCAGAACCAGGAGTGCGTAGGAGACGGTCCTGCTGACGATCCGATCGAAGTCGTAAAGCCGGTAGCGGAGCACCGCCACCGCGATCGATGAAGACCAGGACCAGGACCCAGATCGCGAACAAGGCGTTGGCAGCTGGCTCGTTGCCGAGTTCATAGAGAATGAGATTGAGTGCCATCCCGACGATCGAGATCGAGAGGGCGCCGGCGAACACCTTCATCTGCTGACGTTCGATGCCTGATGGATCGTCGAAAGCGCATGATGGCGCTCACCACCGCTCCGCCGACCGCCGCCAGCATGAGTGCCAGCCCGAGCAGGGAGACCGTGTCGAAGACCTCCGCGGGCACAGGGCAGACCCAGAGGGAGTGCGATCTCGAACTGGGTGTCGCCGACGGTGACGAGCGTCGATTCCTAGAAGGCGTTGCCGAAGATCAGCATGGCGAGGCCGGCAAACATCACCGGCGTCACCCATCGGTATCGGGTGGAGAGCAGCCTGCCATCAGGGAATCTGAGCGGCAGTTGGACCAGGATCAGGCCCATGCTCAATGCCCATTGCCAGGTGCCGAACCAGACACCCCAGCTGGTGAAGGGCTCTCCGATTGCCGCCAACGATTCGCCAAGGACACCCAGGGTGAAAGTCAGGCCGAATCCGGCCAGGATCAGACCAACCGGGTTGCCCGGCACTCGCCACACCAGGTAGGCGCCGACAACGGCGGGCGATGTGAAGGCAAGCAGTCCCAGGATGTCAACCAAGAGGATCGGCTCTTCCGAATTCTGCACCGACATGTAGACGAACATGGCCAGTGCCACCAGACCCATCGCCACTCCGAGCCATCGTCGCCACTTCATCGGGCCTCACCCCGCACCCACACTCCAACTCCCGATGGCTGCAGGGTTTTGGTGACCACGGTCGCCCAGTCGTCGGCGAGACGGTCGGCGTCGACCTGATCCCTCAAACGGGCGGCGAATCCCTCTGCGATCAGTTCGGCGTCATACGACGAGCGGTTGAACCTCCGATCGACCCACCGCATGACCCGTCGTCGCAACGGGTTGAACAGGGCGGCGACTGCGAGCGTCGATCCGGCCACGAACAGCGGAGTCTGCTCGCCGACGATGCGGGAGGGAAGCCACACCGCCCCGACTCCATAGACGAGGGCCAGGGCGCCGGCCAGGACTGCATAGGTGACGGTTCGACTGATGAGACGGTCGATCTCGAACAGCCGGTAGCGGAGGATGGCCAGGGTCACCGCGGCGCCGACAAAGATGCTGAACACGAAATTGAGGACGGAACCGAGCCAGATCGGGCCCCAGCCTTGCGTATCCACGGAGAAGAAGATCACTGCAACTGCCCCCACCCACAGCAGGACCTTGACCTGCTGCCGCTCGACGCCTTCTCCCCGGCGATAGCGGGCTACCAGCGAGAGCAGGCCGAGGACGATCGCTATCAATAGTCCAGGGACGACCACAAACTGGAACACCGCGTTGATGAACTCACCCAAGGCTGGGATGCCCAGAGGATTGGGTGGCACGCCGACGATCGGTTCCGGCTCGACCAGGAAAGCGGCGGCCAAGAACGTGGCGACCACCGCGGCATTGGTGAACCAAAGCGCCGGTCGCCAGCGAGCCGAGGGCAGATGCCCATCCGGATAGAGCAGCAACAGGAATGGGATGCTGAATGAGCCTGGGATCCACAACCACAGCGACATCCAACCGACGAGGCCACGATCGGGATTGCACCCCAGCGGTCCATCCCAAAGCGAGCGAACTCGGAAGCGAGGCCCTCCACCGGAAAGGAGAGACCGGCCAAGAGGACCCACCAGCAAAACGCATTCCTCGGCTGGGAAAGCAGAAGACGCAGTCCGAGTGTTGCTATCGCCACGAAAGCGAGGTCCTCCATGGCTTGGAGCCAGGGGTTCGCTGCGTCGATCGGATCGACGACGGGGAGGTCGGCATTGGCGAATAGCAGAGCCACCTCGACCACGTAGGCGAGGATCGTCACTACCCACAGGGCCCAGGCCAGCCGTCGCCGGCTCGGGTCACTCATTCTTCATCCCCGAAATAGTGGCTCGGACTCGTCACGGGACCGTTACGGCGATCGATTTGCCCAAAAGACCGTGATATCGCTGCTCGACGTGATTCTTCAAGCGCCGAAATCGTCTTCTTGGGCAGCTTCCCGAAGGGTTGGAGTGCGATGCTCCCATCCTCTGTCTCCCAGGTACCCACGATCCGCCCGTTCTCCAGGATCACCGGTGCGATCCAGCCCGCGGCTTTGGACACCTTGTCGACTTTGCCTTTGGGGATGATGTACTCCCGATGGCTGAGAGGGGCCAAGGTGTATGGATCGAATCCGGGTAACAGATGAGCCCCCTCGGCCGGCCTCGGCCTTCGCCGCCGCCTTGGCGCCTTCCTTGGTCAGCCACCCCTGATGTCCCTCCGACCTCGACCGATACCAGATTCTCGATGAGGGGCTCATCAGCTCTCGGCCGGTCTTCGGGTCGACTCCGAACCATCGGGCGAAGTCGCTGACCGTGGCCGGACCGTTGGCATCGAGAAACCGCTCGACGACGACCCGCATCGCCTCCTCGGACCGGGCTCCTCAAGCGAGGCACCCAGCCAGGCGCCGGGATCGACAAAGGTGACATTGCGGCCACGGGGCGGTCCCTGGGCGAGGAGGCCCCGGTTGGCAGCCGGCTTCAGCACCTGACTCCAGCCGGATGAGAGGGCCTCACCCAGCCCGCGATCACGGGTCTTGGCGACCACGGCGGCGGTCAACTCCTCACGTGTCATCGGCTCACCGGACATGACCTTCGGGATCGCCCCGGTCAGGGAGTCGAGTTGAGACTTGCTTATCCCGTGGTATTTCTCCCAGGCTGGGGTGATCTTCCAAGGCCGCTGGCGAAGGGCGGCAATCCAGACGCCGATCTCCGATGCGGGCAGGAGATGGAGCGTTCCCCTCATCGCCCAGGTCTTCACGAGCCTCCGCTTCTCCCACAACAGATGCTCGATGTCGGCAAGACGCTTGCTCCTGATGGCGACTGCCTGCGCGGCAGAGGAGGCAACCTGCGCCTGGACGCCCCCAATCTTCGAGATGACCCGCACCGGGTCGGACCCGGGCGAATCGAGGAGCTGTTGACCCAGTCGCCAGGCGAGTGCCTGGTCCCAGCTGAGTTCGAGCGCAGGTTTCGTTGTGTCATCGTCAGGTAGTTTCGTGCTACCGCTTCCAACCGGAGACTCCATGTGTTACAACGGCGATGCCCTACCGCCTGTCGATCCAATCGAGGGTGGCGCCTCGGGTAGCGACCTCGTGCTGGCCTCCGTCGACGGGAATCGGTTCGCCGCGTTCTCGGCCACCAGCGCCGAGAGCAAAGGCCCGGGCGTCGTCATCCTCCCGGACGTACGTGGGTTGCACCACTTCTACGAGGAGTTGGCGCTCCGTCTTGCCGAGCATGGCTATGACGCGGTGGCGATCGACTACTTCGGACGGACTGCCGGTGTGGGCAAGAGGAACGATGAATTCGCCTACAAAGAGCACGTCCCTCGGACCACTCTGAAAGGTGTGACCGCCGACACCGCAGCTGCCGTGGCCTACCTCCGTGACTTCGACCCGACACGGTCGATCTTCACCCTCGGCTTCTGCTTTGGAGGATCCAACTCCTGGCATCAGGCCGCAGCCGGGCACGGCCTCGCCGGGGCCATCGGGTTCTACGGGAACCCTTTGCGCCCACCGAAGGGACCGATGGAAGAAGTGAGCGATTTTGCCTGCCCCATCCTGGCTTTGATGGGTGGAGATGACCCCGGGATCCCGAACGAGGTGGTCGAGGGGTTCCGGCAGGCGATGGACAATGCCGGCGTGGAGAACGAGGTGGTCGTCTATTCAGATGCGCCCCACTCCTTTTTCGACCGGCAGCAGGAGAAGTTCGCCAGGGAGTCGGCCGACGCCTGGAGCCGGGTCCTCGAGTTCATCGGTCTCCACGCCGAGAGCAAATGACGCTTCCCGGCGGAACGGTCACCTTTCTGTTCCTGGACATCGAAGGATCTCCGGTCTGGGCGCTGAGCTGGCCGTTGCCGGCTGACGATGGATGTCGACACATCCGACCTATGGACGTGCCCTTCATGTGGCAAGAGGTTTGTCACCCGAAACATGTCGCACTCGTGCGGTCCTCACACGGTGGAGCAGTTCATGGAGGGCAAGGGGCCGGTGGCTTGGGCCTACTGGGATCGGCTGCAGGAGGTGGTGGCGACCTGTGGCCCCTATTCCATCGTGGCCAACAAGAGCAGACTCGAGTTCATGGTCCGAGTCCGCTTTGCCGGCATGGACGCAGTCTCTGAACGGGGGATGAGCTTCTCGTTCTGGCTGAAAGAGCGTCTCGACAGCCCACGAATTCGCCAAAGTCGTTCTCTACGGCCGCACCGACTGGGTGCACCACATCGCGTCGTATCGCTCGACGATCTCGACGATGAGGTGCAGGGCTGGCTGTGCCGCTCTTATCAGGTCGGCTGTCAATTGGCTTGATCGGCCTCATCACCTGATCCGCAGCGCCTGGATGATCACCTGTCCGATGTAGTTCTGTTCAACCACTCCGTGGAAGAGATGCGCCTGTGGTCCCGACGCATAGATCCCCACGTCTTCTCCTGAGTGGGTTTCGGACCCGAGAGGCACGAGCGAGGGCTGGTAGATAGTCGAGCGAAGTCGACATGGTCTCTCCACCCGCCGCCAGGTCGCTCCGACTCGAGGCAGCGCCCGGCCCGTTGGCGTATGACAATGTGGTGTAAGGCAGACCGTCATCGCCGGTGCCGGCGATACCCAGGATGGCATGTCCCCGCTCGGGGTATCCATTGATCGTCAACGTATGACCATGATCGGCAGTGACCACGATCAACGTGTCCCGGCCGGTCATGTCGAGCGCCGTCTGTACCGCATCGGAGAAGCGCGACGGTCTCGCCCAGAGCCCGGGCGGCATTGCCCTCGTGATGGGCGTGGTCGATCCGGCCACCCTCGACGGTGAGGACGAATCCCCGCCGGTTTCGGCTGAGGAGCTCGATCGCCGTTTCGGTCATCTCGGCCAAAGAAGGCTCACCGGCGGAGTCGGCAGCCCGGTCTGCCTCGTACTCCATGTGACCGGTCTCGAAGAGGCCGAGGACCTGTCCCGCTCTTCGGGTGTTGATGTCGTTGAACTGGTCCGCGTTCCCAGAGCCAGTCGGCTCGCGGCCGCGCCGCCCACTCCTCGGCCAGATTCCGTCCATCACCGCGGGTTCCCGTTGCGCCGCCGTCTTCGGGATCGGCCAGGCTGTTGGGGAGAAAGAACTGGCGGCCACCTCCAAAGACGACGTCGATCCCGTTGCCATATGGAAACTCGACGAGCTGGCGGGCGATGTCGGGAAAGCCCTCACATGAGGCGATCCCGTCGGCGACGGACTCTGCGACCACGGTGTCATCCTCGAAATCCCGGTTCGGCGTCACCGCATAGGACGCAGCCGGAGTGGCATGAGTGATCCGGGCGGTGCTGACGACGCCGGTGGAGAGCTTCATCTCTTCCGCCGCCATCAACCACGTCTTGAGGGCGTTCCCGGTGCCACAGATGCCGGGCTCTGCCGTCTCGTCCAGATTGATGACGTCGTTGTCGGTCTTGACCCCGGTCATCATGGCCGTGGCGGTGGGCGCCGAATCGGGCACCTGGAAGTCGGTGCTGTATGTCTTGGAGAGAGCGGTGTAAGGGAGCTCCTCGAAGGACAGCCACCCCTCCTCGCCCTCGGACAGGATCGCGCCGCCGTGGCCGTCGAAATTCCCATTCCGTCGCCGACGAAGAGGATGACGTTCTTCGGACGCCGGTCGTTGCTGTTGAGATCAGCGTCGGCCACCGCCTCCCGGCTGGCGGCGAACCAGTCGTTAGCGGACTGTGAGGCGGGTAAGAGGCGGCTCGCGGCGATGGCTGAGCCAGCTCCAATGAAGAGACTCACCACGACTGTGACAACGATCGAGCGTTTCATCTTCGAACTCCTCGGTTCTCGGACAGGGCTCGACAGTGTATAAACCGCGCACCTTGCAACTGGGTTACAGGTGATCGACCGCCGGTCGAATCTCCGGTGCAGCCTTCAGCGGCTCAGGACTCGGCGGGTGGGATGTTTTGGTTGAGCCGGAACAGATTCATCGGGTCGTATCGGTGCTTCACCTCCCGGAGCCGGTCCCAGGTCTGGCCCGGATACGCCTGCCTCACCCTCTCGTTGCCCTCGTCGCCGATGAAGTTGACATAGGCCTCGCCGTCGTCGCCGAGGGCTGTGGCGAGACCGTCGACCCAAGATTCATGGGTCTTGGCCTCATCCGGCTGCTGGAACATCGACGCGACGTTGAGCATGATCGGCCGCCGTCGATGGGCGTAGGCCGTTGCACCGTCGGGCACCCGGGAGATGGCGCCGCCCAGAACCCTGATCTGAGTCACCGCCATCGAAGCGCTGGAGTTATTGACCTGCTCGATGATCGTCATCGCGGCGGCACGATCGAGGTCGTCGACGAAGAAGTTGCGCACGGCGAACACTCCTGGTGGCGGACCCTCCTCTTCTTCCTCATAGATGCCCGAATAGCGCCCTGGCTCGACCATGTCAAGCAAGGGAGTGGCCAGCTCCCGGAAGGGTGCGACGACGGACTCGCCGGTCTCCGGGTGGCCGGAATAGACGAGCAGGCCGAAGAGAATCACCTGCCCGTGCAGTTCCTCGGGGAGAAACGGCATCGGCGGCGCCTTCATCACGTTGGCGATCGTGGAGAGCTCTTCCGGAGCCGCGGCCGCCAATTCGACGAACCCGACAACGGTGTCCGTTGTGGCGGGAAGGATCAGCATCCCGCCCAAGATCTCATCCACTTCTTGCAGTCGAAACTGGAATCGGGTCGCCACGCCGAAGTTTCCACCCCCGCCACGAATCGCCCAGAAGAGGTCCGGGTGGTTCTCGGCGTCGACACGAAGGACCTTGCCGTCGGCGGTGACCAGCTCGGCGGCGAGGAGTGAGTCGATCGTCAAGCCGTGCTTTCGTGAGAGAAGCCGACGCCACCTCCAAGGGTGATTCCTCCGATTCCGACGGAACCGTTGTCACCGAACCCAACGGCGAGTCCATGCTCGCCGAGGGCATTCGTCAACTCACTGGCGGTCAATCCGGCTTGGGCCCAAACGGTGCGCTGTTTCGTGTCGACATGTACCCCCTTCATCGCCGATAGATCGAGGACGATCCCTTCATTGGAGGTTCCGTATCCGGCGATGCTGTGGCCGCCGCTGCGGACAGCCAGCTCTGTTCCGGTATCACGGGCGACGGACACCACGTACGCGACCTCGTTGGAGTCGGTGGGGCGGACGATCACATCCGGCTTGCGATCGATGCCGTAGTAGACCGCCCTCGCTTCGTCGTAAGAATCATCTTCTGGTGTGATCACCTCACCATCGAGGACCTCGCGCAGCTTTGAGATCGACAATTCCGTTGTGGTGATGGATGGGTTCTGCATGGTTACTCCTCTCATCGGCGCGAGTGGATAGCTGTGGGGTTACCCCTTCGATTCAGACCGCAATTGGAGCCAGAATTCATCGCGAGATGAGCGAGGTCATCCGGCAGAGGGTGTATTCCCTGTCCGACCGAAGGTGTAGATGACCCATACTGGGGGTGCACATGACCGAATCGACAGCGACCGAAGCCAGGAGCGACGCACCTTCCTTCGAGGACCTGGAGCAATATCGGCGCGAGCTCACCGGCTACGCCTACCGGATGCTCGGTTCCTCATTCGAGGCAGAGGATGCGGTCCAGGAGAGCTTGATCAGGGCTTGGAGGGCCAGCGACCGATTCGAGGGTCGCTCGTCCCTGAGGACTTGGCTCTACCGAATAACGACCAATGTCTGCTTCGACATGCTCGCGGGCAGGGAGCGTCGAGCTCGCCCCATGGACCTCGGGCCCGCCTCCACCGCCGACACAACGCTGCCGGCCCCGCTGCCCGAGATCACCTGGATCGAGCCTGCCCCCGACAGCATCATTCTTTCCACGGCCACCGATCCGGCCGACGTCGCGAATGTCCGCGGGAATCAGTGCGTCTCGCCTTGATCACAGCTCTGCAACGTCTTCCCGCCCGACAGCGGGCGGTCTTGATTCTGCGCGAGGTGCTCCGCTGGAAGGCGGAGGAGGTCGCCGATCTGCTCGAAACCACGGTGGCCTCGGTCAACAGCGCATTGCAGCGGGCACGAGCGACGCTGTCGGAGATCGAGCCGGCCGAATCGGACCCCTTCCTTCCCATGGACGACGAGCAAAAGGCCCTGCTCAGTCGGTATGTCGACGCCTTCGAGAGGTACGACCTCGACTCCCTGGTCACCCTGCTTCACGACGATGTGGTGCAGTCGATGCCACCCTATGACCTCTGGCTTCGGGGACATGGGGATATCAGGGGTTGGTTCCTGGGCACAGGCATCGGTTGTCGCGGCTCGATCGTCATCCCCGTCGAGCCGGCCAATGGGCTGCCCGCCTTCGGTCAGTACAAACCAGGACCCGACGGCGGCTACGTGCCCTGGGCGATTCAGGTCCTCGAGATATCACAGGGCAGGATCGCCGGGCTCAATTTCTTCCTCGACACCGACCGGTTGTTCCCTCTCTTCGGGTTGCCCCTGGTCTACGAGGGGTAGGACCCCGCCCAAGCCGCAAAGACGGAGCAACTCCCGCAGCCCCGGTGAGGCATTCCGGAACTCGACCGCATATCCCTGGTCGGCGAGGGCGAGCCGAAAGCGGCAAAGTGCCTCGACCGTGGCCAGATCGGGCGACATGAGTCCGCCCATGTCACAAACCAGGGCAGGCCTTCTCGATTTTGTTTCTGCGTCCAACACGATTGAGACTCTCCCATCCGGGGAAACTCATCTCATAAGGACCACAGGAGGTGGTTATGTTCGAAAAGACCAAGGCTTTCAGCGGCTTCTCCGTCGACGATATTGCGAAAGCACGCGAGTTCTATGGAGAGACTCTCGGTCTGGATGTCGATGAGGACAACGGCATGCTTGCCATCCACATCGCCGACGGCGGGGACATCATGGCGTATCCCAAAGAGGACCACGCCCCGGCGACCTTCACCATTCTCAACTTCCCGGTGGACGACATCGATCAGGCCGTGGACGACCTGGGGAAGCGAGGCGTGTCGTTCGAGCGTTATCCACAATTCGAGCAGGACGAAAAGGGGATCATGCGCAGCGATGGCCCCCCGATCGCCTGGTTCCTGGACCCTGCCGGAAACGTTCTCTCAGTCCTGGAGGAATAGGAATCCCTGCTCAGAGCTGGCCCGTAGGGCCCGCTATCGAAGCCAGATAGTCGGCGTCGTCGTAACGCTCGAGCAGGAACGCGTCCGAGTAGGAAGGCAACTCGGTGCCGGTGACGTGTTTGGCGAGCAGATCGGCCGCCCCGGCGGCGACCATGACCCCGAACCCGGAGAGCCCGGCCATCAGATTGAACCCGGACGGGCCGGCAGGGCCGACGAGGGGGCGGTTCTCCCTGGTCTTGGTGTAATAGCCGCCGTCCACGACTGATTGGGGTAGTCGCTCCCGGTAGACGTCGAACCCCGGGACCATGGTCGTCAAACCCCGCACCACAACTTCGGGGTAGATGGGATCTTCGGGTAGCGGCCACGAAGGCTCCTGCACCACACCGTGGTACTCCCACAGACCAAGTAGATACGGCGAGCCTTCTGCCTCCCTCAGGTCGAAAATGGCAGAAGATCGGCATCTCACCGAGCAGGTCATCCCGCCCCTGTTCGGCCAGAGCCTCCCGCTCCGCGGCGCTCCAGTCGAGCTGTTGAGTGTCGCTCCAGATGACCATCGGAGCATCCCTTGGCACGACACCCAGGTGATCCCGGTAAGCCACCTTGATGTGAAGCTCCGAGAACAGAGGCAGATCGACGCCGGCCAGGGCGGCAACTCTTCCGGCCATCGGCCCGGCTGCGTCGATGACCACCTCGGTGGCGATTTCGTCACCACCGGCGAGCGAGACCGACCGGATCGCTCCTGCGGACACGTCGATGCCGGACACCTCGTCGACTACGAACTGCAGCCCTCTCTCCTTGCTCTGGTCCAGCATCCACGCCCCAGTTGCTGGGCACTGAACCAGCCTGCTCTCCGCACGTGGATCGCCCCCACGGCTTCCGGGGTCAGGTAGGGGAAGTGATCGAGTACCTCGTCGACCCCGACCAAGATGTCGGCGCCTTCCGGGGCCCCGACGAAACCCTCAGGTGGCGACGAACGGTATGGGAAAGGCCCGGGATGGAAACGCACCGGACCGGCACCCAGGGTCGAGGTGTGATGGGCATCCTCGACCATTCGGTGAAAGTTCTCCTCGTCTCCGGATACGAAGAGGTAGCCACGGCGGTTCAAGGCGAAGCTATTGCCCGACTCGGCCGCCATCGATTCCAGCAGGTCGATCGATCGGCTCATCAGCCCCACCATGGGGAGGTTCGGCCACCAATTTCGATAGCACTCGGTCGACTTGTCGGAGGTGAGCGACATGGGCGGGCGTGGATCGACGATCACGACATTCCCGATCCCGTGCCTGACCGTGAGCTCGTAGGCCGCGGAGACGCCGGCGATCCCTGCGCCCACTACGACGACGTCGGCCGTCCGGCTCACCTCACGACGAGAGATGGTCCCGGACCCGGCGGCGAGGGCCGGGCCGGTGAAGCCGAGCTTCTCGGCGATGACGGTGTCGGGTGCCGACTCCCCGAAATGGTCGATCGCGAGGATCAACCCATCCGGGCCTACCAAGCGTTCCCATCCGAATGGGGAGGCCGCCTCTACGGCGACCCTGGGGGCAGTCCCGAGCACGCCGGATCGATATGGCTCGTCCTGCTCGAAGAAAAGCTCCCGAGCAGGGGAGACTCACCACCCGCGCCGCTATGCCTTCGCCATCGAGGAGATTCGCCGCATCGACGGCGACATGCACCTCCGAGCCGGTGGCGATGAGCGTGACATCGTCGCCTTCACGGAGCACGTAGCCGCCCTTCTTCACCCCGGCACGGTCGGTCTCCAGGGTGGGTAGATCCTGACGGGTGAGGAGCAGGCCGACCGGGCCATCAGTTCGATTGAGAGCGATTTCCCACGCGGCGAGGGTCTCGTTGGCGTCGGCGGGTCGGACCACCCACAGATTGGGCATGGCCCTCAGCGAGGGGAGGTGCTCGATCGGCTGATGCGTCGGGCCATCCTCGCCGAGGAAGACGGAGTCGTGGGTCCACACCCACACCGATGGGGCCGACATCAACGCAGAGAGACGGACGGCAGGGCGCATGTAGTCGCTGAAGACGAAAAAGGTGGCGGCGTAAGGCTTCAGCCCGCCGTGCACCGCCAAGCCGTTGGTGATGCACCCCATGGAGTGCTCCCTCACGCCGAACGGGATGTCCCGGGCCGACGGGTCGGCTGCTGAGTAGCGACGAGACGAGTCGATGACAGTCTTGGTCGAACGCGACCAGGTCGGCGGAGCCACCAAGGAAGCCGGGCACCTTCTCTGCGATCTCCGAGAACAGCTTGCCCGAGGCCGAGCGGGTAGCCATCTTCTCACCTACGGCGAATCCGGGGCCTTTCAACTCGACTGGGGCCGGGGAGTGCAACTGGTGCCAGAGCTCCCGCTGGTCCTCGCCCGCGCTCTCCAATCGCTTTGCCCATTTCGTGCGCTCCTCCCTCCCCCAGCCGGTGGCCATCTCGAAGAACTCGTAGATCTCCGGTTCGACATGGAACGCAGGCTCGATCGGGTATCCCATGGCCTCTTTGGCCAAGGCGATCTCCTCATCGCCCAACGGGGAGCCGTGTGATGCTGCGGTGTCCTGGGCGTTGGGGGCTCCGTGTGCGATGTGGGTATGGCAGATGACGAGGGAGGCTGATCCTCGAGATTGATCGCAGCCCCTATCGCCTCGTCGATGGCCTCCAGGTCGTGCCCGTCGATCTCCTGGGTGTGCCAGCCCTGAGCCTGAAACCTCTTCGCGACGTCCTCGGCAAAGGTGATGTCGGTTGACCCGTCGATCGAGATGTCGTTGTCGTCGTACAGGTAGATCGAGCTTGCCCAGCGCGAAACCGGCCCGCCAGAGATCCGGCCTCGGCACTCACTCCCTCCATCAGGTCGCCGTCGCTGACGAAGCCAAAGGTGCGGTGATTCACCAGGTCCTCGCCGAGGCGGGCTCTGAGATGTGTCTCGGCGATGGCCATCCCGACACCGGTGGCGAATCCCTGGCCCAATGGCCCGGTCGTCATCTCGATCCCCAGCTTTTGGTCGATCTCCGGGTGCCCGGCAGTGTGGCTGCCCCACTGCCGGAAACTCGTCAGGTCGTCCATGGTCAGGGGGAAGCCGCAGAGATGGAGCATCGAGTAGAGGAGCATCGAGCCGTGCCCGTTGGAGAGGACGAACCGGTCTCGGTCCGGCCAGTCTGGAACCGTCGGGTCAACCTTCAGGAAACGGCCCCAGAGGGTCACCGCGATCTCGGCCATTCCCATAGGCATCCCTGGATGACCGCTGTTGGCCTTCTGGACGGCATCCATGGCCAGCGCCTTGACGGTGTCGACCGCCAGTTTCTCGATCCCGTTGTTTGCCATAGGCCCCGGGAGGCTACCGGCGCCGGAGTAGGGCGGCTAACCGGGCCGGCAGACCTCGCACGGTCGGAAACCGGCCGATTGGGCGGCGGCCGTCGAGGTGAAGTCGACCACGTTCCATTGGCCAGATGCCCTGATTACATGACACGTGGGATGGCAGTACACCCCCGTGGCGGGATCGCCCTGGACTCGAACATGATGGTCTGCCAGCTCTACGAGGCGCGCCGGCTCCACCCCCTCATGGGTGAGCAGCTCCCACTTGTTGTGGGGCCCACCCAGCGAGTACTCGCCGAGATGGCCATCGGATCGCACCACTCGGTGGCAGGGGATGATGAGCGGGATCGGGTTGCGGGCCATCGTCGATCCGACTGCTCGGGATGCCCCCGGCTTCTCCGCCTCCCGGGCCAGCCAACCATAGGGCCGGACCTCACCTCTAGGGATAGTGGCGGCGATGTGGAGAACCCTGTTCTCGAACGCCGTCCGCGACCTGAGGTCGACCGGAAGACGGCCGGGCGTCCCTGCCTCCATCGCCTCCGGGATATGGCGGCCCCAATCGGCAGGAGGCTCGGCCCGGAGCAAGCGGCGACTGTGCCGGTTGGCGAACGCGTCTCGTAGCCCTTGGTGGCCAGATCGAGAGACGAGACTCCCTCGGTGTTGAAGGTGACCACGACCTCGCCCAGTGGTGAGGGGTAGAGGTCGTACCCATCCGCCAGCCCGGTGCCGAGCGCCACTCCTTCGCTGATGCCGTCCGGCAATCCGCCGGCGAGTCCTGACAGTTGGTCTTCGATGCTCATTGTTCTTGCTCCATCACTCGTCTCAGGCGGTCCAGTCCACGATGGATGTCTGCCTTGACCGTGCCCTGCGGTCGTCCTGTGGCCTCCGAGATCTCGCCGATCCCGAGCCCGACCACGTGCCGCAGCACTACCGCCCTTCGTTGGTTGATCGGTAATGCCGAGAGCCGGTCGTCCCAGGCAGTGGTGTCGGGCGGCTCCGGGTCCTCAGATGCAGCTTGTTCGTGCAGGTCCACGAACGTGGGCCGCCTCGATCGGGTCCGAAGATGATTCCGGCCGAGATTCAGGGCGATGGTCCACAGCCATGGCGACAGCCTGAGCTCCTCGAACCTATCCCGCTCGAACTCTCCGAGCGATCGATAGGCCCGGATGAAGGTCTCTTGGGTCAGGTCCTCGGCCTCCTGATGATCGCCGCATAGACGGCGCAGGCCCCAGTAGAGCCCCGGGCCGGCACTCTCCACCAGGGTGGGGAAGGCGCCGTCGAGGTCCCTGGCCAGGGCTGCGGTCAGATCATCCATCGCAAGGAGAACACCAAACGGGATGCACGGGTTGCACCTTCGCACCGTACTTACATGAGGGCGATGGACGGCTCATGGGTCGGGGCGACTCTGGACGAAGCGGAGCGGGCGGTCTCGACGGGCTCGCCCATCGGGCCCAGCGGCTTCTGGAAGGCGGTGGATGCAGTCAAACGCGACCCGGACCTGATTGAGCAATTCGCCGACCGGATTGCCCGGATCGACCGGGCTGCGTTCAAGACCTGGGCGCTGATCGCGGTCCCGATCTGGCCTGGCACCGTGCTGATCATTGGGGCGACCCTCATCGGCCTGGTTCTGGTGGGTTGGAGCTACTACCTGGAGGGAACCGGATCGGCCGTGGCGTTCTTGCTCGGGTTCGGGATCATCCTGGTCACGACCCATGGTTTGACCCATCTGGTGGTGGGCACTCTCATGGGGATGAGATTCACCCACTGGTTCGTCGGGAAGCTCACCCAGCCCCAGCCCGGGGTGAAACTCGACTACGCCACATATCTCCGGGCGCCGGCTACCTCGCGGGCCTGGATGCACGCGTCAGGAGCCATCGTCACCAAACTGATGCCGTTCGTGTTTCTCGGCGCTGCGATCGCCGCCGGGGTCCCGACGTGGGTCGTCTGGGCGCTGGTGGTGATCGGGCTGGTCGAGATCGGTGCCGACATCGTGTGGTCGACCAAGAAATCCGACTGGAAGAAGTTCAAGCGGGAGATGGAGTTCGTCTTCTCCTCCCGTAGGGGGGAGTACCGGCGGAGCCGGGGAGGGGGGATCTCCTCAGTCCGCGTCCTGATCTGCCATGGTCGGGATCGAGCCGTCGGTCTGATGCATTTCCTCGTGGGTGCTGATCAATTCAGCGAAGTTGGGAGGGTCTTCGACGTCGACCGAGATCAGGTGTCTCGTGACCGGGCCTTCCGCCCGATCGAATGACCGGGCTCGGGCGATGATGTCGGCCGAAGCGTCGTCGATGCGGCGATGCTGGGCCAGGTGCTCCTCCCACGAACCCGTGGCGAAGAGCTCAGTGAGTCGGGTGGGGTCGCTGACGTTCCGCAACAGCCGCCACCGATAGGCGCCGGTGCGGAGACGCACGAGCCTGACCAGATTCATCACGGCGATGAACTCCTCGAGATCGGCGAGATCGATCTTCCAGGTGTTCAGGATCAGGACCGGCCCACCCTCGACCGTCTCCTCCTCGTGTAGTGGGCCGGGACGGTCGGGCGTGAACTCCGGCGACTCGATCTGATCGAGACCCGGCAGGTGAAACAGCGGCACCAGGGCGCCGAGCACCACCGAAGCCGAGCACAGGATGACGATCGCGGTCCCAGTTCCCACCGTGTCGGCGAGGACCCCGGAGAGGATGGAACCCAGCGGCATGATGCCGAGGAAGGAAAAGCTGTACAGCGACATCGCACGGCCCCGGATCCACTCCGGCGCCATCAACTGTGCGGTTGCGTTGAGGTTGGTCAGCGTGAGCACCCAGAAGGCACCGGATAGGAACATGAAGAAGGCGGCCATGGCAATGCTGGTCGAGAGGCCGAGGCCGATCCCGACCAGGCCGAACAGACCGATCGTGACCATCGGGGCCCATCGGTGGAATCGATCGATGAAGCGCTGTCGCACAACCGTGGCCACCAGGGCGCCGACTCCCATGGCGCCGAGCAGGATGCCGAGGGTGGTGGCAGTGCCGCCGATGGCCTCGTTGTGACCCGGCAACACGGACTGCACGACCGAAGAGGTAATGGCGAAGAGCGAAACGAGGAGCAGCAGCCGGCGGAAGACCGGGGTGAACCTGGCGTAACGGATGCCGAGCAGGATCGCGGTGCCGAGCGGTGCCGGGTCGCGCTCCCTCTTCTCGAAGGTGTGCCTCACCATCAGCAGCCCGGCGATGACGAAGCCATAGGTGAGAGCGTTGATTCCGAATCCGACTGCGGCTCCGAAAACGGCGTAGATGATTCCGCCCAGTGCCGGCCCGACTGCCCGGGCCACGTTGAAGGCAGCAGACTGGAGCGCCACCGCCGAGGCGATCGAGACCGCGAGGCACCATGTCGGGGAGCAGGGCCTGCCAGGTGGGGAGGTTGAGAGCCACCCCGGTGCCGAGGACGAAGCCGAGCCCGAGCAGAAGCCCCGGCGTTATCGCCCCGGACGCGGTGAAGATCGCCATGGCGAGAGCCGATCCCCCCATGATTCCCTGGGCGACCAGCATCAGCTTGGTCCGGTCGAACATGTCGGCGAGGGCGCCGGCGGCAAGGGCGAAGAAGAGGAGGGGGAGGGAGGTCGAGGCCACCATGAGACCGACCCACGTATTGGACCCGGTGAGGTCGAACATCAACTGGGACGAGGAGAGGCTCTGGATGAACGTGCCGAAAGCGGACAGCATCGACGCCACCCAGAGCGTGCGGAAAGAGCCATAGCGAAGAGGGGCGACCGCCGAGGTCATCTCCTACCAGCGTAGGCCCGGTAGGTTCGCGAGGTGGTACGGGACCTCGCCTACTTCATCTCCGGTGACTCAGGCCCGGGACCCGGAGTGATGGTCCTCCATTCGTTCTGGGGTCTCACGCCGTCGGTCAAGAGCCTGTGCGATGACCTCGCCGATCACGGCTACACGGTCCTTGCCCCGGACATCAACTTCGGCGAGCTGCCTGCCTCGGAGCAGGAGGCCCTCGATCATCTGGGCAAGGCGGACCCCAACCGGCTGGCCTCGCTGGTCCTTTCCTCGGCCAAGCTCCTTCATGAGAAGTCAACCGAGGGCCCGATCGGGATCGTGGGCTTTGGCATGGGCGGGTCTCTGGCTCTCTGGGCATCGGTTCGTCTGGCCGAACTGGTCAGTGCGGGAATCTCTTTCTACGGCAGCCAGCAGATCGACTTCGCCGGGTCCAAGGCCGCCTTCCTGATCCACCTCGCCGAGGAAGACGAGTACGTGTCGGACGACGAAGCCGCCTTCATGGAGGCAACGATGCGTCTAGAGAACCTCGAGGTCGAGGTCGATGAGTACCCGGGCACCCGTCACGGGTTCGCCGAGCCCGACGGTGACACCTTCGACCCCGCCGCTTTCGATGAGGCATGGGGTCGGACACTGGTCTTCCTGGGCGAGCGACTCGGCTGATCGCAGATCCATGGGCAGTCAGGCCACCGGTGGGTCGGCAGGCGTCTCTGATCGCCAGGGTGACCGCCACTCCGCCGCTTCCCAGCCGTCCATGATGTAGATGCGTTCGTGCGGGACCTGGTCACCGCGGAACTCCAGGATGTTCACCGCGAACAATCTCGTGCGAGATGTCTTCGTCCTTGCCCGAGTACTGCCAGTGGCGTTCGAGGGCTTCCTGCAAAGTGACGTCGTCGAGCATCGACCCGCTCCTTGTTCGAAGTCTTCCGATGCTATCCACGTGATCTGGCGGCCACCTGTCGTCGTAGCTAGCTTCCTCGCAAGTCGACTCGGAGTTCAAATGGCCAGCCAATCCGCCGCCTACTCGCTGGGCTGGCCGAGATGGGCCCTGATCGTCTTTGGGATCATCTCGATCGTGGCCGGCATCCTCGCCCTCGTCTGGCCGGGGGCGACCATCCTGGTGCTGGTCATTGCCCTCGGCATCAACATCCTGATCTGGGGCATCCTCCTCGTCGTGAACGCATTCCAAGCCGGCGAAGGCCGGGTACTGGCGGTGATTCTGGGTGTCCTCGCCTTGATCGCCGGCACCGCGCTCTTCCTCAGGCCGGTGCGCAACCTCGGCTCTGTTGATCATCATCTCCTTCTTTTGGGTCGTCGGCGGGGTCATCGAGTCGATCGGGTCCGTCGTCGATCGCGGCCCGGGCTGGGGCTGGGAAATGGTGTCGGGCTTGGCCTCGATCGCCGCCGGCATCATCGCCATCACATGGCCGGATATCACCTTGTTCGTCGTCGCCCTCGTCGCCGGGCTCTGGATGATCGTGATCGGATTCATGCGGCTCGTGGCTGCCTTCACCGGTGGGGGAGCCAGCCGAGCCCCCTTACGTCCTGCAGGTGGCGTAGATGAAGGCCGAGCAACTGACCGAGCCGGTGTGTTATCACGGGGAAGGGCCGGTGTGGTCGGAAGCCTGGGGCGGCTTGCGCTGGGTGGACATGCTCGATGGCGATGTGATGTCGCTCGGGGCCGACGGATCGGTGGATCGCCGCCACGTCGATAACATCGCCGCTTTGGTCCGGCCCCGGCGCGGTGGCGGCGCGGTGCTCGCCATCGAGCGTGGGTTCGCCCTCGAGGATCCCGACGGGGCGCTCACCCGGCTCGGTGATGTGTGGAGCAACGGCGACGTCCGGATGAACGAAGGGGGATGCGATCCCGACGGCCGGTTCTATTGCGGCTCGATGGCCTACGACAAACGTCCGGGCGGCGGCTCGCTTGTATCGCCTCGATCCGGATGGCGAGGTCACCGTGGTGCTCGAAGGGCGTCACGATCTCCAATGGCCTCGATTGGAGCCCTGACGACTCGGTTGCCTACTACATCGACACCCTGACACCTCGAGGTGTCGATGTTCGACTACGACTACAGAGCATGGGTTGACCGGGAGGAGGACGTTCGTCGAGATCACCCCGATGGGGGAGGGCCCGACGGTCTCGCCGTCGACGAGCAAGGCGGGATCTGGGTGGCCCTGTTCGGCGGGAGCGCTGTTCATCAGTACACAGCCGAAGGGGCGCTGGACGAGGTGATCGAGGTCGAGGCAAGGCAGGTGACCGCATGCACATTTGGCGGAGCCGGATCTGGATCGGCTCTACATCACCACCTCGCGAGAGAATCTCGAGCCCGACGACGATCCGCTGGCCGGCTCGCTGTTCACCGCTAGTGCCTGGCGTTACAGGTCTCCCGGTGCGGGCGTTCGCCGGTTAGGCCGCCTCCCCTTCCTCCGCCCACAGCGAGCGCATCAGCTCCGATCGCTTCAACAGGTCGGGTAGGGCTCCGCGATCCACGATCTTCCCGCCGTCCATGAGCAGGATCTGGTCCGCCCGCGAGAGTGCGGCACGACGATGGGAGACGACCAGACAGGTCACGTCACGCTGGGTGAGCAGCCGCTGCCACAACTCTGTCTCGGTGTGCACGTCGAGAGCCGAAGACAGGTCGTCGAACACGAGCAACTCGGCTTCCGTCGCCAACATTCGGGCGGCCGCCGAACGCTGTACCTGGCCCCCGGACAGCTTGACGCCCCTGGCCCCGACCATTGTCTGCTCGCCCGCCTCGAGGCGTTCCAGATCCGGGTCGAGCACTGCGAGTTGCACCGCTTCGCGGAGCCTTTCGCGGGCGACTCGCTGCCCCAGCGCGATGTTGTCGGCCAGGGACTCGGAGAAGAGGCGGGGGACCTGGGCGGTGTAGGCGGACCGGGGAGGGACGAAGAACGATGCCGGGTCCTCGACGGGCTTCCCATTCCAGAGCAAATCGCCGTCTGCCGGGACGAGACCGAGCAGTGCGCGAACCAGGGTGCTCTTGCCTGAACCGATCTTGCCGGTGACGACGGTGAAGGAGCCCCGCTCGACGTCGAAGTCGACGCCCTCGAGACCCTCGCCGCCGTCCGGGAACCAATGACTGAGGCCCCGGACCTCCAGCCGTTGCAGCGGATCGATACCGATGTCGGGGAGCTCGATGTCGGGGATATCGCCTTCCAGGGATACCCGTTCCCGATCGAGCAGCTCATCATCGGGCGCATCGACGGCAAGGGCGCGGATTCGCTCGTAGGCGACCCCGGTCCGGCGGTGCTGGGCGATGATGTCCCCCACGAACGCCATGTAGTCGGTCAGCCTGGGCAGATAGGTGAGGAAGAGGGCCAGATCGAAGATGCTGAACGACCCATCGCTGATCGAGTCGGCGGCGACGATCAGCACGATGGCGACCGTGATGGTCGACATGTTGCGGTTTGATCCCGCGCAGGATCTCGGTGAGCACCGTGTCGGAGAGGGCCGCCTTGTGCCGGGTCTCGTTCAGAATGTGGAGGCGGTCCAGCACTGGCCGCTCGGCCGCGCCCAGCTTGATGGCCTGGACACCGGAGAACGTCTCGCCGATGAAGCCGGTCACCTGATCGGTGGCCTGCGCGCATCGCCCTCCTCCGCTTCCGGATCTGGGGGCTCAGGGCCTGGGTGAGGATCATCGTGAGGACCAGTGGGATGAGGAGGATCGCCGTGAGCCCGGCATCTATCGAAGCCATCACCGCAACAGCTCCGACGCCGAAGACGACCAGGCCTCCCATGTCCACCCAGTTCTCCATGTACTCGAGGACGTCATCGACGTCGTCGCGGAAGGTGCTCACCGCCTGGCCCGGGGCCAGCGGGATGACCCGGGAGCCGGGAGCCTCCATCAGCCAGCGGAGCAGGTTGCGCCGAAGCTGGAGAGACTGCTCGATCCAGTGGTTGATCCATTGCCGGTCGCCGAGCCAGATGATGAGGTTTCGGCCGATGGCGAGCACCGCGAAGGCGATGGCGGGCGCCCATGCGGTCTCGTCCACCGGGCTCCCTTGGGCCAGTCGGTCGAACACGAGACCGATCAGGATCCCGAACAGCAGACGGAAGCCCGTGGACGAAGGTCCACATGACGAAGCAGAAGAACCACCTGACCCGGCCGATAGCGGATCACCTCCCAGACGAGACGCAAGGTGCTCATGGCCGGGTGTCTCCCAGGATGTCGCCCCGCCCGGCGGCGAGGAGTGCGGCGTATCGGGTGCTCGGGTCGGCGGCAAGCGTCTGTCGCGGTCCGTGCTCCACGATCCGGCCGGCATCCACGACCATGATCTCGTCCGCCGTGCGCACCGTCTCCAGACGATGGGCGATGATCACCACGGTTCGCCCGGCGTAGAGCCTCTCCGTGGCCGTGGCCAGAAGCATCTCGGTGACAGGGTCGAGACCGCGACGAAGGCTCGTCGAGGATCACCACTCCGGGGTCCTGCAGGAACACACGGGCGAAGGCGAGGAGCTGCTGCTCCCCAGCCGAGAGGCCCTGGCCCCCGGCGCCGAGCTCGGTGTCCAGCCCGAGCTGTCCGATCCACGGTCCGAGACCGACCCTCTCGAGAACGTCGAGGATCTCCTCATCCGGCCGCTCGGCGAAGAACGTGAGGTTGTCCCTGACCGTTGCCTCGAAGAGTTGTACGTCCTGTGTGACGACACCCACCGACCGACGAAGGGACTCGGAGTGGAGGGTCCGTAGATCGTGGCCGCCCACTCGCACCACACCGCGATCCGGGTCATAGAGCCGGGCGATGAGACGGGTGATGGTGGTCTTGCCTCCGCCGGTCCGGCCCAATAGGCCGAGCGACTTGCCCGGGGCCAGGGTGAAGCTGATCTCCTCGAGGACACCCCGGTCCTCGTATGCAGAACGACACTTGGTCGAACTCGATCGCCAGTGGCCCGGCGGGCACGACCTCAGAACCCTCGGCGATCGAGGAGCCGAGATGGCGGAGCTGATCGATCCGGACGATGCCACCTGCCGCTTTCTGCAGCTCCTGGAGCTCCTGAGTCATCTGCTCGATGGGTCGCCGCACCAGCTGGACATACTGGAGCAGGAGGAACGCGGTGCCAACCGTGATCGACCCGCTCACAGTGAGCCATACCCCGACCAGCAGGGCCAAGGCATCGCCGGTCCAGAAGGCGGTGTTGGCCGAGACCCAGACCAGGATTCGCTTCCGCCACGCATTGGTGGTGCGGGTGTAGAAGTCCCGCATCACCGGGATGAAACGGGTCATCGTGAATCTGCCGGCTCCGAGCGAGCGAATGTCGTCGACCCCGGCCAGGCGCTCCTCGATGAACCCGTAGAGACGGGCCGAGGTCTCCCGTTCCTCCTCGGCGGCGGCAACCGCCACCTTGCGCAGGCGGATGAGGAAGAGGACGACCGCGATCACGTAGAGCGTGATGGTCAGGCCCATCGCCGGCGACTCGAACCAGCAGACGATGACGACCCCTGTGAGCAGGACTCCGGCGGCGATCAACCTGCACCAGGAAACGGGAGATGAACTCGGAGATCGCGGTGACATCGCCGTCGACGCGTTCGATCATCTCCCCTGGGGTGGTGTCGTTGTGGAACCCCATGTCGAGGGAGAACAGATGTGAGGTCAACTCCTCGCGTAGACGGTTGGTGGCGCTCCAGCCGATGTCTGTGCCCAGGTAGGAGGCGCCCGGCGTCGAGCAACTGGTTGAGGATCCCGGCGATCAGGTAGGCGATGCCGGCGGTGGTGAGACTTGCGACGGCCGACCCCGCCATGAGCAGAGTCGATGAAGTCGGCGCAGGATGAGGGGGATGACCAGCTGGAGGCCGATCGAGCCCGATAGGAGCAGCATGAGCACGACGACTCGACCCCGGTGCGGGCGGAGGTAGGTCGACAGCGTGGCGCGATAGGACGGTGACGAGGCAGTCATGGGCAGGGTCAGACGGTATCTGTCCCAACCCGTTTATCCGGGTGGATTTTCGATGTCCGACCTTCAAGGTCGTTGCTTGACCCCGGCCTTCAACAACTCAACGGTCTCGGCGATGCGGGCCGCCCTCATCTCGGGGCTGCGCTTGGTGGAGTCGATCCATCGCAGGTAGGCCTTGCGATAGAACTGGGCCAGGGAATCGAAGAACGCGCCCGCCTCAGGCTCTGCCTCGAGGGCGGCGGCGAAGTCGGGGGCCAGATCGTCCCGCTGCGGCCCTTCGGGGGCAAGGGCTACGACCACTTCGTCTCCGGCCGCTATCCCGCAATCACGGCGCCAGGCCGGTCCAAGGAGGATGCCGTACCCGTCGCCCAGCGGTTCGATCGAGGCCCGCACGCCCATCCCGTTGACCGTGCCCGCGACACGGTGCTCCGGCTTGGCGCCCCATACGTGATCGGGGTCGAATGGGACGGGGACCATCACCCGACCTCTGGAATCGGCCGTCACCACCGTGGTGTACCGCTGCGTCTTCATGTTGCCGTCCGATTCTTCAACCTGACACCGTCGGGTGCAAGATCGGGCTGTATCCGTTGGCCAGGGCGGCGACGGAGGTCGGTGGAGTCAGCACGTCGACTTGACCGCCCCTTGGTCGCGGGACTGGCTCGCTCCATCCGCCGAAAGTGAAACGCGGCAAGCGGTCCTCCAATACCAGTCTCGGGACTTGGTGTTCATCGACGATCACCGTGCCAACAGGCAGCCGATCGATCGTCTCGGTCCACAGCATCCGATCTGGAGCGCGATCGAGGCCGCGGCCCGCGGTGAAGCCGTTCCCGACCCAACCGCCGGTTCATGTCGCCGGCAGACAACGAAGTACTCGATCCATCGGCCCTGGTCACGGCATCCCGGTATTCCAAATAGGCCTGGCGTCGGCAGAGGCCGCAAGGACGGTGTCCCGCGGCCAACGCGTCCGCATCGTCGAGGAAGAACAGCGGTGTCCAGGTGCTGGCCCGCTCGAGTGGGTGCCTCCATCCCTGGTACTCGAGGAGACAGATGATCCAGAGCGGGCCACGATGATGGCGGGCGAGACGGCCCCGATCATCGACCAGACAGCCCCGATTGCCGGTGAACAGTCCTCGCTCGGGGACGGCATGGAGGTCGCCCCAGGGGTCGACACGGTTACGCCGCGGCATCGGGAGAGTCCCCCTCCCCGGCTGCGCCGGTACTCCCCCTGCAGGGGGAGAAATTCGATGACGGTCTTCACATCGTCTGGCTGAGGGGTATAAGCCTCCTTCCAGTCCTCTAGCGAGACCCGCCGATTGACCACGCGTTCCAACCAGGACTGGTCAGATCGGGCCAGCATTCGAGCTGCCTCTTCGTAGTGTCTGCGGTTGGCGTTGACGGTCCCGAAGACGATTCGGTTCTCGAGCACCATGGCCCGGGCGATATCGCTGGCCACGGTGACCTGATGCCCCTCGTCGGTGACCCCGGCGAGACAGACGATCCCGTTGGGTTTGGTCACACCGGCCACGGCCACCATCAGGTTGGCATCCCCGGTGCACTCCACCACCACGTCGTAGTCCTCTCCCATCGAGTCGCCGTCCTCGTGGTACACCGCCCCCAGGTCACGGACCAGATCCGGTTTGGGCCCATCGCTGGCCCGGTCGAGAACATGAACCTCTCCGCCCAGCCGGGTAGCGAAGAGAGTGGCCAGGAGGCCGATCGGGCCTGCCCCCGTCACCAACATTCTCTCGGGTGCCCACTGTCCGACGACTCCCGAGATGGATGATGTGCTCCCAGGCCTTGGCCACCACGCTGGCTGGCTCCACCAGGACGCCAAGGTGCCCGAGGTCCGAGCTCACCTTCACCGCGAAGTCGACAGGAAGCGACAGTTTCTCTGCGGTGTAGCCGTCCAGACCCCTGATCCCGGCCTCGGTGAAACGGCCGTTGCGGCACATGTCCCATTCCCCGGCAGCGCAGTTGGTGCACGGGACCGGGTCGGGGCGGCGCACGATCGGCGCCACCAGATCTCGCGGTGCGAAGTCGCTTCCCGGCGGGGCGGTTAACACTCGGCCCAGGGCTTCATGACCCAACACCAACCGGTCACGACCAGGTGCTGGGTAGCCGAGATCCCCTTCCAGGATCTCGTGGTCGGTACCGCAGATCCCGGCCACGACCATCTCGACCAGGAGCTCAAGAGGACCAGGCTCGGGGTCGGCCACCTCATCGAGTCGGAGAGACTCGGGATCCCCCGGGACCACGGTGATGGCCTTCACGAATCGGAAGCCCGGTCCCGAGCAGGGCCGCCCTTGCCCTCAGCCCGCAGGTTGTAGGCGGAGTCGATCAACCCGAGATGGCTGTACGCCTGCGGGAAATTGCCCAGCATCCTCTGCGAGATCGGGTCGTACTGCTCGGAGAGCAGGCCGACGTCGTTCCGGAGCCCGAGCAGATGCTCAAACCTTCGACGAGCCTCGTCGTGATTCCCGGCCATCGCGAGCGCATCGACCATCCAGAACGAGCAGAGGAGGAAGGCCCCTTCGCCCCCCGGCAGCCCGTCGTCGGCCTCATCCGTGTCATAACGGCGAATCAGTGTGTCGTCGATCGAGAGCTCGCGCTGGATGGCCTCGATCGTGCCCAGGACACGCTCTTCGGTTGGAGGGAGAAACCCGACCTGGGGTATGAGCAGTAGAGATGCGTCCAGGGCTGTCGATCCGTAGGACTGCGTGAACGTGTTGCGGTCAGGGTCAAAGCCGCGCTGCTCGATCTCCGCTCTTATGTCCTCGCGGCGCTCACGCCAGCGACCCACCGGCCCATCGAAGGTCCATTGCTCGACACACTTGACGGCCCGGTCGAAGGCGACCCAGGCCATGAGCCGGGAATGGGTGAAGTGCCTCGGGTCGCCCCGCACCTCCCAGAGCCCGTGATCGGGCTCGGACCATTTGCCCTCCAAGTGCTCGAGGAGCAACTGCTGCAGGTCCCAGATCGTCTCCTCGTGGTCCATCCCCATCCGCCGGGCCATGTAGATCGCATCCATCAGCTCCCCGTAGACATCGACCTGGATCTGCTGGTGGGCGGCGTTGCCGGTACGAACCGGTCGGGAGCCTTGATACCCGGCGAGCCAATCCAGCTCCAGCTCCGGCATGCGGCGCTCGCCGGCCACCCCGTACATGATCTGGAGGTCCTTCGGGTCGCCGGCTACCGCCCGGAGCAGCCAGTCCCTCCAGGCGAGAGCCTCACGTTGGTGCCCAGCCATCATCAGTGTCTGCAAGGTGAAAGTGGCGTCACGTACCCAGACGAACCGGTAGTCCCAGTTGCGCACCCCGCCTATGTGCTCGGGGAGGGAGGTGGTTGGGGCGGCGACAATGCCGCCGGTAGGGGCATACGTGAGGGCCTTGAGGGTGATGAGTGACCGATCGACTGCTTCCTCCCACTCTCCGTCGTAGGTGTTCGCGTCGGTCCACTCTCGCCACCACTTCTCGGTGTCCTCCAGCGCACTCTCGGCGTCGACATCCGGCGGGGCGGGTCGGTGAGACGGGTGCCAGGTGAGCACGAACGGGACTCGATCGCCCTCCGAAACCGCGAACTCCGCCACCGTGCTCAGGTTCTCGCCATGGATTTCGACAGGCGTCGCCAGGGTGAGTGCGTCCGGGCCGCCGACGGCTGCCAAACTTTCACCCGACTGGGTGACCCAGGGCACGAGATGGCCGTAGTCGAAGCGGATGGTCAGGTCCATCCGCATCATGACACGACCCGAAACACCCTCCACGATGCGGACCACGTCTGCGTTGTTGCCACCTTCGCGGCCCCGGACCGGCATAAGGTCGATGAGCCGGACCCTCCCCCCGTCGGCCTCCATCTCGGTTTCCAGGATCAGCGTCCCGGGGCGGTAGTTCCGCGTTACCCGCTTCGCGCCACCCGCCGGGGAGATGCGCCATCGACCGTTTTCCTCACTCCCGAGCAACGCGCCGAGGCAGGCACCCGAGTCGAAGCGGGGGAGACAGAGCCAGTCGATCGATCCGTCGTTGGCAACTAGCGCAGCAGTCTCTGTGTCGCCTATGACCGCATAGCCCTCGATTGGCGTGCTCACCACATGTTCCCGCTAGAGCGCGCCCCAATCGGCGGGCGGGTCGAGGAGGCCCTGGGCGAACTCGTAATACTCATCGAGGCTCCGGCAACGCCCGTCGTCATCAAAGGTGAGAAGGAGAGATCCGACCAGGGTGACCTCCTCTCCCGAATTCTCCATGGTGGTCCAGAACTCGACCGCGGCTCGGGGGCCGTCGACGACCGGCCGTCCCATGGTCACGTGGACCTCGGCCTGGGTGGCGGTCACCTCGCTCCAGTAGGCCCTGACTCCGTCCCGCCCGACGTGGGGCTCGTCGAAGATGAATGAGCGATAGGTAGCGTCCTCGGCGAAGAGATCGGCGGCTGCCTCCGCGTCCATCTCCACCCAGGCTCGTGCGTAGCTCTCCGCCCACGTCGCGACGTCGATCGTCATGGCTGGTCTCCTCGTAGAACGTAAAACGTGAACGCTATCTCTCCGACATCTCGGTCAGATCGGCTTCCAGCAGATCCCGGTCCCCGGGGTCCTCGATCTCGAGCAACTTCTCCTTGGCCGCCTCCAAGTGCTCGGTGAACATGTCGATGTCGTCGACATCGGCGGCGGCACGGGCGATTGCCTCATGTGCGAACCCTGTGACAAAAGGGTCGAGGCCGTTGTCGAGGCAAAGGGCCAATGAGCGCTCGCCGAAGCGGAGTGCGAGATCGGCGTAGCCAAGGACGGCGGCGACGCGCGAGATCTGCCAATCGGAAATCGCCTGGTGGCGAGGCGTCCCGACCTCGTACCAGTGATAGCGCTGGGCGAACGTCGCGGCCAGCATCTCTTCTTCCTGTTCACGTGTGGGATCGGCGGTGTCGAGGAGTGCCCACGCCTCATTGAAAGCGATCGGGGCAAAGGTGCGGTGCCACTCCTGGAGGTCGGCCGCATCGGGCTTTTCGACAGGATCCGTCATCGTTCGATCTCCGCTGGGTTGGGGAACCATCGCAGACGCTCACCGACGGAGCCCAGATCGGGCGATGCCCCACCGGACTCGGGCTCTTCGGCGAGGATCCGCTTCGCCTCGGCCAGGTATTCGCCCAGTTCACCTATCGGCGCAGTCATCGGGGGCTCGAGAGCCTCCGCCGGAGAAGTCGAGGTCGCTGAGAGAGGTCGGGGGCCTGGGGAGTCCGTCGCGATGACGCCACAGGGCAGTGTCGGGCTCGTAGGTGTAGAGAGGGAGGAGTCGCCATCCCTGGTCGGCCACGAGATGAACCGCCTCGATGAGATAGGCGAACTCCTCCTCGGCGATGAAGTAGTTGAAGTTGACCCGGACCCACCCCGGCTTGATCACCTCGCATCCGGTGGCGACTGCCTCCTCGATTCGAGAGCTGGTCTGTAGATCGATGCCGAGCAAACGGTGACCGTAAGGCCCGGCGCAGGAGCACCCACCACGGGCCTGGATGCCAAAGAGGTCGTTGAGTAGCGCGACCACGAAGTTGTGGTGCAGGGTCCGGTCGCCGTGGCGGATCACGAAGCTCACGATCGACAGACGCTCGGCATCCGGGTTCCCCAGGATCTCGATGTTCGGGTTGCGGGACCAGGACTCGATGGCGCGCCTGATGAAGTCGTGTTCCAGCGCCCGAATCGTGGTTACCCCGACGGTCTCCTTCAGGCGGAAGGCGAGACCAGCCCTGATCGACTCGATGATCGCCGGGGTGCCTCCCTCCTCGCGGTGCTCCGGGTCGCTGATGTAGCTGTGGTGGTCGGGTGACACGTACAGAACGGTGCCCCCGCCCGGCACTACGGGCACCTCATTGCGAAGCAGATCCCGGCGGACCACCAGCACCCCCGGCGTCCCCGGGCCGCCGATCAACTTGTGTGGGGACAGGAAAATGGCGTCCTTATAGGCGCCATCGGCCGCGGCCGACGAGCCCATCTCGATGTCCACGTATGGCGCCGATGCCGCGAAATCCCAGAAGGAGAGAGCGCCGTGGGCATGGAGCAGGCGGGATATCGCCGAGGTGTCCGAGATGATCCCGGTCACATTGGATGCGGCGGAGAAGGAGCCGATGAGCAGGGGGCGACGCGCGTGCTCGACCAACCTCGATTCCAGCTCGACGAGGTCGATGTGGCCGTCGGCATCCTCCTTGATCTCGATCACATCGGCGATCGACTCTCGCCAAGGAAGTTCATTCGAGTGATGCTCATAGGGCCCGACGAACACCACGGGGCGCTCGTCATCGGGAACCCGTTCCTCGAGCCCGTAGGTCTCACTGAGTGCTCTCGGTATCCGGATGCCAAGGAGCCCCACCAATCGGTCAACAGCGCCGGTGGAGCCGCTCCCGGCGAATATCACTGCGTGCTCGTCGTGGCTGGCCCCGACCGCCCGGCGGATTACGTCTCTCGCCTCCTCTCTGAACCTGGTGGTCTGCAGGCCGGTGCCCGAGGTTTCGGTGTGAGTGTTCGCGTAGAGAGGGAGGACCTGGGCGCGGATGAAATCCTCGATCATCGCCAGCGATCGGCCCGAGGCGGTGTAGTCGGCGTAGGTGACCCGGCGCAGCCCGAACGGGGTCATCACCGCGGTGTCTTTCCCGATCACCGCCTCTCTCACCTGCTCGACCAGATCCATCCTTCGCCCTTCTCGGGATGATCCACAAGACTAGGAAGCCGATGGGTGACGAGACCAGTGTCAGCGTCGGAGGTGAGGAGATAAGGATCTCCAGCCCGGGACGGATCATCTTCCCCAAGCAGGGGTGGACCAAACTCGACGTCGCCAACCACTTCGCCAACGTCTCCGAGGGGGCCATCCGGGGCGTCTTTGGTCGGCCCACCATGTTGAAGCGGTTCATGGGGACCGTCGACGAGGACCCGATCTATCACAAGCGTGCCGCCAAGAACACGCCGTTCGAGACGGTGCAGATCAGGTTTCCCTCACAACGGCCGGGGATGATGAATGTCCCCCGAACCGCGGCCGATGTCGTTCGGCTGGCCCAACTCGGTTGTCTCGATTTTCACCCCTGGCCGGTCCGGGCGGAGGACATCGACCATCCCGACGAGCTCCGCTTCGACTTCGATCCAACACCGGGGTTCGACTTCGAGAAGGTGAAGGAGGCGGCGGCCGGGATGAAGACTCTTCTCGAGGAGGTGGGTTTGGTCGGCTGGCCCAAGACATCGGGTAGCCGCGGCATCCATGTCTACGTCCGCATCGAGCCGCTGTGGGACTTCTTCCAGACTCGGCGGGCCGTCCTGGCGGCAGGCCGTGAGCTCGAGCGGCGGATGGATGGCCTGGTCACCACCAAGTGGTGGAAAGAAGAGCGGAACGGCGTCTTCATCGACTACAACCAGAACGCCAGGGACAAGTCCGTGTGCTCGGCCTACGGGGTCCGGCCGACCGGATACGTCTCGACTCCGATCACCTGGGACGAGCTGGCTGACGTCGCCATCGAGGACTTTCCCCTGGGATCGTTTGCTGACAGGTATGGGGCGGTCGGCGACCTCACGTCGAGCATCGACGAGTCACCGGGGCGAATCGACACATTGATGGAATGGGTGGCCCGAGATCAGGAGAACGGTCTCGGCGATGCCCCGTGGCCGCCGCATTATCCAAAGATGCCTGACGAGCCACCCCGCGTCCAGCCCTCCAAACAGCGTCGCCCATCGGAGGACTACTGACGATTTCCTCCCCCGAAGGGGGAGGTGGCCCGGAGGGCCGGAGGGGGATCCCCCCTCCCCGCCTGCGGCGGTACTCCCCCCTGCGGGGGGAGAAACTACAGGGCGTCCCGTTTCCGTAAGGCCCAGGTGAGGACCACGAGTCCGATGATGAGCACGCCGGCCAGCTTGGCTATGCCACCCCACACTCCCGGGGTGACCGGAGACATCGCCTCGCGGGCGACTTCGCCGAATCCGGGCTCGAGCCCGGCGTAGATGGAGAGGGAGATCCTCCAGATCGAGATCTGGGCCAGGCCCTCCACGGCGAAGGCGAGGATCGTCTCTACGACGATGATGTAGCCGAGACCGACGAGCAGAGCGCGGGGGACCAGGTACCCGAGCGGGACGAATATGGCGGCATAGCCGAAGGCGGCCGCCACGAACAATGCCAGCGAGGGAACCGCCGCCTGCAAATCGCCCCCGACTGCGAGGAGGGCCACGGCGGAGGCAATCCACCCCCCGACCCCGATTACGAGTGCCGCAGCCGTCCCGGCGGCGATCGATTGCGCCGCCATGTTGGTCCTGGCGATGGGGCGCATATAGATGTAGGGCAGCGTGCCGCTGTCGCGCTCGTCGCGCAGCGTTGCGGTGGTCAGGATGAGAGCCGCAATCGCGAAGGTGTATCCGACCGATGCCAGGACGTCGGTATAGAGCGTGGTGAGGTCGCTCTCGGGCGCATCGAAGGCGGAGAGCCAAAAAACGAGGCCAGGCACCGCGGCAAGCGCGAGGAGGCCGATGACTCGTCCCCGGCGCATGATGCGTCGGTAGAGATGGAGGGCGAGGGTCATTAACGACCCTCGACCAGATAGCGAAACACCGATTCCAGCGACTCATCGACCGGCTCCACCTTGCTGATGGCGATCGAATGATCGATGGCGATGGCGGGCAGTCGTCGGGCGAGGTCGCCGGCGTCCCTTGTCTCGACGTGGACTGTCCCCCCGTCCACCTGGACCCCGAGGACGTCGGATCCGGCGATCAACGCCGCAGCCAGCTTGCGCGGGTCTGTGGTGTCGACGTAGATCCGGCGAGGTTTGTCGGTCATCGCGGCCCGGATCGTCGCCACGTCGCCAACTGCGGCGAGACGGCCATCGACCATGGCGACAACACGGTCGGACACCCGCTCCACTTCGGTCAGTACATGCGACGACACCAGCAGCGTCTTTCCCTCGGCACCGAGCCGCTTGAAGAGGGCGATCAGCTGCGCCCGCTGCACCGGATCTGCCCCGTTGAGAGGCTCGTCGAGGAGGAGGATCTCCGGGTCTGAGACGAGGGCGGCCGCCACCTTGGCACGCTGTCGCATCCCCTTGGAGAAACCGCCCAGCGCCCGCTCGGCGGCATCGGTGAGGCCGACCGTGTCGAGGACGGCCTCCGCCCGATCCACCGGATGATCGATTCTTGCCAAACGAGCCGCGAGCTCGACGAACTGCCGCCCGGTCAGCCGGTCGTACACCGACTCGTCTTCGGGGACGAGGGAGATCTTGCGGTAGATCTCGGTGTCCTGGCGGGGGTCGACTCCCAGGATCCTCACATCCCCCTGAGATGGCCTCAGCAGACCGGCCATGACGCGGAGGAGAGTGGTCTTGCCGGCGCCATTGGGACCGAGGAGACCGGTCACTCCGGGTCGAAAGCCGATGCTGAGCTCGCTCACTGCGACCTTGAGACCGAACCACTTGGACAGGTCGGTGACGACGATGGTGTCGGTCACGCCAGCCTCCGGTAACGAAAGCGGACGAACCAGGCGGCCAGAGCCACCAGCCCGACGATCACGACGACAGAGACCCACACCTCGAACCCCGCCAACTCGGGGGCGTACTCGACGGTATCCCCGAAGAAGTAGTCCCTGATGATCCTCGGGTGGTGGTCGATCGCCAGCAATGAGAAGTACCTCGCACCGGGGAAGCCGGCCTCAGCCACCCTCCCGGCTACCGCGGCGCCGGCAAACAGGGTGCCGAGGAAGGCGGCCGCCGCGATGCCGGTCCGATCGATCACCGCGGACAGAGCGAAGACCACCGCCCCATGGGTCAAGACGAAGGCGAGAGTCGTCACCGGGACCTGCCACAAGATGTCGAGGTTGTTGCCCAAGTAGGAGAGAAAGCCCTCCTCGGCGATCAAGGCAAGGCCGAGATGCAGAACCACCTGGGGGAGGATGTAGATCGCCGCGACCACGGTGACGAAGGCACCGACCTTGGATGTGAGGTAGCCGTCCACTGTGAGCGGTCGGGAGAAGTACACCGAGAGAACGCCCTTGGTCCGGTCGGGGATGAGCAGCAGCGGCCCCGCCAGTGCGATGAAAAGGAGTGAGATGCCCGAGTAGAAGTCGAAGAGGCCGCCATACGTCGGGATCTCCTGACGCATGCTTTCTTCGATGTTGCCTATCGCCCAGTGGATGCCGACGAACACCGCGGCAGAGACGACGGCGATGACGATGAGCGTCCAGGGGAAGATCTTCACCCGCGCTTTTCGACCCAGACCGAGCACCCGGCGCACCCCATCCTTGTAGACCACCCTTCTCGCCCCTTTCGGGCCAAGACGGGGCCCGTCGTAGGAGCGATAACCGCGGTCGTAGATGACCTGGTCGGTCACTAGACGGTCTCCTGGTTCAGGAACAGGTCCTCGAGCGAGGCGGAGCCGCGGATCATCCGCACCAACCCGGAGCCAGTGCTAGCGGCCGCGGCGACCACCATCGGCTCGATGGTCTCGTCACCAGGACCGACGACCAGGCGGAGGCCATCGACCACTACGTCGAACCCCTGCCCCCTGATCGCAGCCGCCATCGCGTCTGGGTGCTCGAGTACCTCGATCAGGACCGTGCCCAGCTTGTCGAAGCTCTGGAGGGGACCGGACCGGAGAAGATTCCCTGCATCGAGCATGACCACCCAATCACAGGTCTGCTCGATATCGGTCAGGACGTGCGACGACACGATGACGTTGACGTCGAAATCGGAAAGCCTCTTGATCAGGTCCAGCATCTGGGTGCGCCCTTCGGGATCGAGTCCCGAGGCGGGCTCGTCGAGGAGAAGGAGATCGGGATCATGAACGATGGCCTGGGCCAGCTTGACCCTTTGCTGCATGCCTGTGGAGAAATCGCCGAGGAAGCGGAAGCGCTCCTCCGCGAGACCGACCAGAAACAGAGTCTCGGACGATCTCCGCTTGGCCTCGTGTGGAGGGATGCCGGCAAGCTGGGCGGCGTACGAGACGAAATCCGCCGCGGTCTGGTCTTTGGGCAGGCATTCCCCCTCGGGCATGTAGCCGATCCTGGATCGCACCACCAGCGGCTCGCGCTGCGGGTCGTGACCCAGGACCTGCATCGATCCCGAAGTGGGGTGGAGGAGGCCGAGCATGAGCCGGAGCATCGTGGTCTTGCCCGCACCGTTCGCTCCCACCAGCCCGGTCACGCCCGACGGCACCTCGAGGGTCAGGCCGCTCAGGGCAACGACCTCGCCGTAGTCGTGGGTGAGGTCGTCGATTTCGAGAATTGCGCTCATGTTTCCTCCCTTAGGGCGGGAGGGGGGACGACTGGCACGACGTCATTGGACCCTGGGCCGCATCGCCTATCAATCAGGGACAACCCTGAGATTCCCCCCAGCAGGCCCTTCACTGCACCACCTGGCGGAACCCGGGGCCTTCGGGGCGCTCCAGTTGCTCCATGGTGCATTGGAGCGGGTCCTTGTCGGGGCGCCAGCGATGAAAGCGGGTGGCGTGCCTGAAGCGCTCACCTTCCAGTTGGTCGTAGCTGACCTCGACCACCACTCCAGCCTCCACCGGGGTCCAATCGAGGGTCTTTCCTGCCGACCAGCGGCTCTGCGCGCCGGGGGCCCTCGCCTCCTCTCCAAAGCTGCCATCGACAACGAGCTCCTTGAACCGATTGAAGATCTCCACCCTGTCGACGTCCCCAAACCCCGAGCAGTGACCGATGAAATGCAGCTCACCCCGCTCGTCGTAGAGACCGAGGAGGAGAGATCCGATCTTCCCCCCGTCCTTATGCTCACGGAAGCCGCCCACGACGCAATCAATGGTTCTGCGGTGCTTGATCTTGATCATCGCCCTCTTCCCGTGCTGATAGGCGAGATCGGGGACTTTGGCCACGATGCCATCGCAGCCGGCGGACTCGAACTCGTCGAACCAGCCCCGGGCCACATCCTCGGAGTCGGTTTGGGGGGTGAGGTGCCAAGGGTCGGAGAGCTTTCCGGCGAGCTCTACGAGTCGATTTCTCCGCTCGCTGAAGGGACGCTCCCGGAGGTCCTTGCCCCGGTCGGCGAGGAGATCGAAAGCGATCAGCTCGGCTGGAGTCTGTTCCGAGAGCATCGTGATCCGGGACACGGCGGGGTGAATTCTCTGCTGGAGCGTGTCGAAGTCGGTCTCCCCGTCGACCACCACCACGATCTCGCCGTCGACGACGGTGCCGGCGGGCAACTGATCGAGGGCAGGAGTCAACTCGGGGAAATAGCGGAGGAGCGGTCGCTGGTTCCGGGAGTCGATCCGGTTCTCCGGCTTCGACCACGAGATCGAGCGAAAGCCGTCCCATTTCGGCTCATAGAGGTAATTCCCCTTGGGCCACTGCTCCGAAGTCTTGGCCTCCATCGTCGCGATCGGTGGCTCGAATGGATGACTCACGGGGGGCGAGTGTAAGCAGCGATAGCCTGCACCCCGAGATGGAGACATACATCGAACGACTCCCATCGTGGGCACAGGGGCCCGCCGAAATCCTGGCCGCGGCGGCGGAGGGATATGGCGTCCACCGCGCATCGCGCATGGCGGCAGCCATCTCTTACCGGACGGTCTTCGCCTTGGCTCCGCTCTTGATCATCGCCGTCGCTGTCCTGGGAAGCTTCCTCGGCAGCCAGGAGGAGGCCCAACAGGAGATCATCGACGGAATCGAGGCGGTGGTGGGGCCGGAGGTAGCCGCAATTGTCGACGACATCCTGACCTCGGCTCTGGGCTCCACGGGGACCGCCTATCTGATTGGCGGAATCCTTCTCATCTGGACCGCCTCCAGCCTCTTTCTGGAGATGCAACGCGATCTCAACGACATATTCGAGGTGCCCCAAGAGGAGGTGGCCGGGATCGTGGCCATGGTCCGGCGCCGTGGCATCGGGTTCCTATGGGTGCTCGGGCTGGGATTTCTCCTGGTTGCGACCTGGCTGATCAACGCCATATGGGGATTCGTGAGCAACCTGTTGCCGGCATCATTGGAAGTGGTCGACGACCTGGTCAGCGTCATAACCCCATTCGCCTCGCTGATCCTGCTCCCGCTGGTCTTCGCCTTGATCTTCAAGACAATGACGGTCGCAGCGATCCCGTGGCGCCCGGCGTGGGTGGGGGGTGCCTTCACCGCGGTCGTCTTCCTTGTCGCGGCCTACGGCGTGGGGATCTATTTCGAGATCGCCGGCGCGACGACCGCTCTTGGCTTCGCCGGCTCGTTCGTCGTGATCCTGTTCCTTGCCTACTTCCTGTCGATGGTTTTCCTCTTCGGGGCGGAGGTGACCAAGGCCTATTCCGATCGGCTCGCCGCCAGGGAAGCGCCAGCAGTCAGCCGACCTCTCTACACCGACCCTCAGGTGGTGGTGGCGGAGCCACCGGCCGGCATCCCCCAAGCAGCCTTCCTGGCGTTTGTGGCGGGGCTGATCGCCGGGTGGCGCCGCAGTCGTCGTTGACCCCTGTGAATTGAAACCGGACTCCAATAACCTCACGCTCAATGTCAGTTGACATCGCCGGGTTCGTCACCGATCTCAAAGAGCACGCTACCGAGCACGGTTTCCATGTCCATGACGAGCGCCACTTCGTCGAGACCTACTCGTTGCGACAGTCATGGGAAGTCGATCTCCATCCTGAGGCGGGGTGCGGGGGGCCGATCGACCTCCATGTGGCTCTCGATGTCGACCCCAAGGTGATCCTGTCCCTCCGTGAAGCTCTCGACGAGATGGACGCCGACTTCGAAGAGCCGGAGAACGTCTATCACCTCGATCTCTTCTTCAATTGGGCCGTCCCGCCATTGCATAGCCCGCCGGATCTCCTCGTTCTTGCCACCGACCTCGCCGGTCTGGCCGGCGTCACGCTCCCTGTCGAGGTGTCCGCCATCGATTCTTACGGGGCGGTGACCGACGCACCTGAGCGCAGGTTGACATTGACCGGTCGGGCGTCGGTCAGCCTCGTCGATGTGCTCATGGGCCGCGACCAGCTCTGCGATGTGCTCGATCGGTCACACGAGGTGAGCGAATATCTCCTCGACCGTGTCGGCGGTTGGATGGAACTGCCGAGCTAGAAGCCGGCTATCAAAGCAGCGAGAGTGTCGCCCAGATGCCGAGGGCGGCGGTGATGACGGCGAGCACCCAGAAGGCGGCCAAGGTGGCCGGCCTCGGCGGTGGCCCCTCCTTGACTTCGAGTGCTCCGGGCGACCCGCCTGCCGCCGACGATGCCGGTGTCTCGGTGTCACGTTGTATCCCGAGGGCGAAGCTGCTCGGATCGTCGGGGACGAACGGAATGGAGTCGTCCTCGGCTTCGATCACGAATTCGCCCGCACCGAGGTCGATCACCTCGTACTGGCCGGCCAGCCACTCGCCGATCGAGACCTCGCCCGACACGAGCGTGATCTTCTCGTCGTCCAGTCCCACCATGACCGGCACGTTGTCTTCCTTGAGCGTCGCCACGCCCGGGAATGTCGTCATCTTCTTCGTCCCCCAGGAACCCTTGTCGAAGCTAGGTGCTTCACCCGGCTCCGCAATCCTAGAAGGGCAGCCCGAGTGCGTCGCACAGGAAGCCGGTGAATCGACCGGCCCTCGAGAACATCGCCGCCAACTCCTCGTCGAAACCGGCGCTGGCGACCTGTTTCTGGGTCAGACTGGCCCCGGCGATGAAGGATTTCATTCGGAGGTCGTCGGCGTAGGGATGATTCGGATCGAGCCCGGGCGGGACTCTCTTCAGCATCTCGTCTTCATCCTGATCGAGAGACCATGTCTTGGTGAACTCCTCGCCCTTGGTCGCGGCCGTCCAGCCGGCGGTCTCGTCGTTGATCGCCTGGCGAAGAGTCGCGAGCGACCTCTGTCTCGGGATGCCAGAGCCCGACGCCTGCGAAGCAGGCGCCCGCCTCCAAATGGAGATAGAAGCCTGGCGCGTGGATGTCCTTGCCTGCCTCGTGTCGGAACTGGATGCCGACATTGGTCTTGTAAGGGGTCTTGTCGTTGGAGAATCGCGTGTCGCGATATGGCCTCATCAGAGACCCACCGGTGGTCCTCGCATCGGCCACGAAGTGGGGCGAGAGCTTCTGCAGCCGCCCACCGAAGTCGGTTATGAAGTCGAGGGCCGGGTCTCGGACCACCGTCTGATAACGATCCTTGTTGGCATCCCACCAGATCTTCTCGTTGTTTGCTTCCAGCTCGCGGAGGAAGGCGAACAGAGCGGGGGTGAAATGCTTGGAGGCCAAGACAGCTCCTTCGGTCGTTCCTCCGAAGATAAGTCCTCGACCCGACAGAATTGAAGGGGTTCGTCGAGAGATCTATACGTGCTCTTCGGCGGCGAGCTCGCTCCACGGGGTGCGGAGGCCGTCACGAACGTTGACGATGAATGCCCGATAGTCCTTACGCAGCACCCAGACCGCCGCGATGAGGAAGACGACGCCGACCCCGATCCGGGCCTGGGCCGACTGCTGTTCCGACAGATGGCCTAGCTCCGCCAGGCCGGATTCAGCCAGTTGTGCGGCGAAAAGGCCCAGCATGACCCACGCCTCGGTCCTGCTCACTGTGCGGCTGGCCACGATCGCCACCGCGAAGACTGACTGCGCCGCAGTGACGAAGAGCTCGACCCGCTGCACGCCGTCGAGTGGCAGCCCGTGGAGGACACCGGCGAATATCGAGAAGACGATGGGCAGGGTGCCGACCAGTAGGGTCCACTGGTTCACCTTCGAGGAGATGAGGGCGCCCAGCCCGGTGCGGCTGGCCAGTCTCCAAGCAAAGAGCGTGGCCACCAACAATTCGGGTGCCTCGGAGGCGGTGGGGGCAATCCATTTGACGAGGAGAAACTCGCTGACCCCGAGCGCCTCGCCGAGCTCGATTATCGATTCGGCGAACGGCTCAGCACAGAGCAGGATCACCCCGGCGGAAACGACGAACATGGCGTAGTTGATGATCCGACGCGTCCGCTTCGGAAGCGACCCGATGTACGCCGAAGGGCCCACCAGGTGGGGCTCGTGGGCAGGTGCCCCCGACAACCTCCGCAGGTAGAGGACGTAGATGGTGATGAGCACGACGGCGTCGAAGAGCGAGAGCTCATCCTTGAGGAAGAGGGTCAGACCGTAGACCGAGGCGATGGTCAGATAGGCGATGTCCACCGACTGGGACCGGGAGAGGTTGATCTCGGTCGCCGTGGTCCCCTCCGACTCTTCGGGAGGTTTTTGCGTTCGCCGGACTCGCCATGTGCCGATCAGGATCACCATCGGCCAACCCAGACCGATGAGGAGCTGATTGCCCCCGGTCATGTTGGCCAAGGCTAAAGGCCCGTATTGAGAGGATTGGCCGGTTTCGGCGAATTCCTGGCCTGCCTTGGCAGTGAACACGAAGTCGACGGCGTACTCGGGGAGGATGGCGATGAGGGCTAGGAGGGCCAGGGCTAGCCCGGCGGCGATGTCCATCTGAATCACCTCGGCGGCCCAGGAGAGAATGAAGGCGGCGCCGACGATCGCCATCCCGTACAGGATCGCGGCCAGTATCGGTTCGGGATGGATGCCGGTTATACGGAGATATACCCCGGGTAGCGTCGCGGCCACGGCCAACGACATGAACAGGATCTGTTGTCGTGCGTCGGGCTTGGCAGTCTCCATCGAGCGGCGAGATTCTAAGAGGGCCACCGGTTATTGCCGATTCCGGGTCGGTCAGACCCCCGGATCAGTCTTCGGACCACTCGGGATCATTGTCCCACTCGCGGTTGCGACGCTCCACGGTCTCCAGCGCCTTGGCCGCCTCCTCCCGGGTGGGGAAAGGCCCGATTCGGACCGCGGCCCGGCACCCGTCGGCGGGCTCCACGGTGCGGTGGTCCAGGCAGTAGAACCACTCCTCTTCCATCACTCCGCCGGAAGCGACCGTCAACCCAGCACCCTCCGGCAGGACCATGGGCCCCAGAACCCCTTGCCGAGCTCCTGATAGCGGTTGGCCAGCCAGGCGGCGGTCCCGATGTTCGCTTCGGCGTCGAAGGCACTGGCCCCAGAGAAGCCGGCATTGGGAGACGCCGAGGCCCAGGTCGATGGGAGAAACTGATACAGGCCCGACGCACCCGAGTACGGGTTGTAGGCATCGGCGTCTCCGAGGCTCTCACATTGCAGGACGGCGAGTGCCTCATCGACGCGGCTCGAAGGGAAGTACGCCTGCACGAGAGACCTCCACCGTTCGACGGCGGGTGGGAAGTCCCAATCACTTCCGCCGCCACCGCCCCCTCCACTTCCATCGGTGGTATCGGGCGTCTCGGGCGGGGGCGTGGTTGTAGCCGGCGCCGCCTCCTCCCCTTCGGGTGGAGGTGGCGGGGTTGTTGTGGGTGCCCGCTCCTCCTGACGTCGCCGCTCCTCCTCTCGTGCCTGGGCGGCGTCCACTGCGCTGAGGGCATCTCGATGGGCGGCATCGGCGGCGCTCGCCTCCCTGACGGCACGGCCGACCGCGGCGTCAGCCTCGTCATAGAGGGCGGCCAGGTGCTCGATCTCGGCGTCGACCTCGGCTCTGAGTGCTGCCACCCGCTCCTGTTGCTCCCGGTAATCGATCTGTAGACGCTCCAGGGCGTCCCTCCTCACAACGAGCTCGTTGACCCTGGCTGCTCCGGCGGTGACGACGTCGCCGACCACCTGCCCGGTCACCATCGCCTGTTCGACATTCGCCGTGTTGACGAAGCTCACCCCCGGGCCCACCAGAGCGTCCATGTATGCGTCGACTGCATGACTCTCGATGTCGGCCTCGATCCCGGTGAGCTCGGCATCGCCATGGGCTATCTGGGCCTTGAGACTGTCGAGGTCGGACGAAACGGCGGACAACTCTGCGGAGAGGTCGCTGATCCGGGTGATGCTGACGGCGAGCTCGGACTCGATCTCGGCCCTCCGGCTGACTGCCGTGTCGACCAGCCCGGCGGCGACCTCTGCCTGCCGCTCCGCTGCTTCCGCCTCCTGCTCCGACTCGTCGACGGTCTGGGCGCGAGCTGGATGGTCGTCGTATGGGACCACGCCGAGGGCGAAGGTCGAGACAAGGGCGAGGAGGGTCAAGAAGCGCAGCACACGCATTAGAACCCGAGGAGCGTAATGAATGGTCATGGGCACGAGAAGTGCAGATCGTTGCCATGGGCTAGCGTGCCCGTCCTATGGAACGGGTGAATGTGCAGTCGGGGAGCCCGTTCGAGGCTGCAATTGGCTTCAGCCGCGCCGTGCGTGTGGGCGAGCGGGTCGTCGTGTCCGGCACCGCCCCGATCTGGCCCGACGGCTCGGTGGACCCTGACCCGCTGGCCCAAGCCCGACGCTGCCTGGAGATCATGCTCAGCGCCCTCGGAGAGGCGGGTGGGAGGGCGGAGGACGTGGTTCGGACCAGGACCTATCTGCTCGACGCCTCGGATGCGAAACAGGTGGGGGAGGCGCATCACGAAGTGTTCTCGGGAATCAGACCGGCCTCGACAATGGTTGTTGTGAGCGGATTGCTCGACCCCCGTTGGAAGGTCGAGATGGAGCTCGAAGCGGTCATTGCCTGACTGCCCACGTTGGAGGTTGCAATGTTTGGACGTAGGAAGACCGAGATGCCGGATGCTGGGGCAGCTCTTCCCGGACGTTCCACGGCGGTGGAGGTTCCCCCGGCCCATTTCGTCAACGGGAACCCACTCGTGGGGCCCTTCCCGGAAGGGACCGAGACGGCGGTATTCGGGATGGGTTGCTTCTGGGGCGCCGAGCGGCGGTTCTGGAAAATGGATGGCGTCTACAGCACGTCGGCCGGTTACGCGGGCGGATACACGCCCAACCCGACCTACGAAGAGGTGTGCACCGGTCGTACCGGTCATTCGGAGGTTGTGCTCGTTGCCTATCGACCCGAGCAGGTCTCCTACGAGGAGCTCCTGAAGGTGTTCTGGGAGACACATGACCCGACTCAGGGGATGCAACAGGGCAACGACATCGGATCTCAGTATCGATCTGCCATCTACACCACGACAGACGAGCAGCTGGAGATCGCCAAGTGGTCCCGGGACAAGTACCAGGCCGAGTTGACGCCGTTGGGCTTCGACGACATCACCACGGAGATCACACCGCTGGGCGAGTACTACTACGCCGAGGACTACCACCAGCAGTACCTGGCCAAGAACCCACACGGATACGACTGCCACGCCAACACCGGGATCGCTTACCCGGTGGGCTGAGCTTCAAGCGCTCAGTCTCTATATCGCGTCTACGCCGGGTCGGTTTTGTCGCCCAGGGTCACCGAGGCGGCCAGTGCCTCTTGGACCACGGTCTCGACTGGCAAGTCGGCCTCGATGTCCGCTTTCACGTCAGGGGTGACTCCCACCGACCCGAAATCGTGGCCCTCGGGAGTCAACCAGCGGGCGATCGTGAGCTTGAGCGCCCCGGTGTTCGATAGGGCGAATCTCTGCTGGACGGTGTTCTTGCCGAAGGTGTTGTCGCCGACCACGGTTGCTCTGCCCCTTTCCTGAAGCACCGCCGACACGACTTCCGAGGCGGAAGCGCTGCCCTCGTTGACGATGACGATCACTCCCATGTCTTCGGGAACGATCGGGTTTCCCGTGGTGGGGTAAGAAGTCGATGAATCGGGCCCCTCGGTGACGACGACGTCTCCGTCGGGGAGGAAGGCCGAGGCCACCTCGATTGCCGTGTCGAGGAGTCCTCCGGGATTGTTCCGCATGTCGAGCACGATGGACTCGACACCCTGGTCGAGCAGCGTTCCAACGTGCTCCACGAAAAGCTCGTCGGCGTTGTCCGTGAATGCATTGAGCCCGATGTAGCCGGTTTCTCCGACGACCTCGCTGACTACGGCCTGGACGATGAACGAGGCGCGGGTGATGGTCACGTCGAAGACTTTTCCCTCCCTTTCGATGTTCAGCACCACGTCCGAGCCCGCCGGGCCCCGCACCGTTGCGGTGACTTCGTCCACAGTCCAACCGGAGATGTCGGTGCCATCCACGCCCAGGATCAAATCGTCCGGTTGGAGACCGGCGGTGTCGGCGGGAGTGCCATCGACGGTCGAGACGATGTGGATGATGCAGGTGTCGGAGATGATGTTGCAATCCTCCCCGCTGGCCGAGTCCTCGGCAGTGACGAGGGCACCTATCCCCTGGATCTCGCCCGCTTGCTCCTCCTCGAGCAGGTCCACCGCCTCGGGGTCGAGGTACACAGAATGGGGGTCGAGACCGAAAGTTGCCATGCCATGGACCATCGCTTCGGCGGCTTCGGCGCCGGTCTCGGCTTGAGTGAGTGCGGCCTCGCAGGTCTCGAGGAAGGGGGTGGCCGGTGCGACGCAGACCAGCTCGGATCCGGAGCTTGCCCCGCCCAGAGCTTCCAAGCCGTGGGCGGCTGCCCCGGCCAGCTCGGCATCCGATATCTCGTCGACGTAGTGACGACGAATCAGGTCGTAGGTCTCACAAACGATCTCCACTTCGGGCTCGACGGCGTCGCATCCGACCAGGCGCATTGGACGTCCGGCAGTCGCCGTGGTGACCGGTGCCTCGTCGGCCTGCTGGGTCGTGGGAGAAGAGGGCGCCGTCGGCGTCGGGGCGTTCTCGACGACATCGCAGGCCGTCAGAACCATGCTCGAGGCGAGCAGGAACGAGACGAGGCGCGTGCGGCCCATTGCTCGGGGCTGCCCGGCAGTGCTCATGGAGGCTCGCTTCGCCATGCTCCATTATCGGTCCGGGTCGGCCATTACCGTCGCGGAAGATGCATCTTCGAGTCACGCTTCGTGTAGCGGGTGGGGCAACGGTCACACGTGACACCAGGGATGGCTGGTGGGTGGAGCCTTGGGGAGAGCCTGAGGAGGTCATGTCTTCCGATCTCTGGGCCTTGCCCGGCCTGGTCGATGGTCATGCCCATCTCGCTCAGGGCGGCGTTGAGATCCGTCCGGGAGACCTCGATGGAGCCGCCGTTCTCGCGAAGATGGCACTCGGAGCGGGTGTCGGGTTGATCCTCGACAAGGGATGGCGTGACCTCACCGTCGTTCACTTGATCGACAAAGTCCCGGCAGCGGAACGCCCCGAGATAGAGGCAGCAGGAGTGGTCCTCACCGTCGATGGTGGTTTCTGGGAGGGCTTCGGCCGAAATGTCGCTCCCGGCGAAATCGGCAACGTGGCCGCAGTCGCCGCAGGCGAGGGTGCCGGCTGGGTCAAGCTGATCGGTGACTGGCCGAGGAAGGGCGTCGGCCCGGTTGCCAACTTCAATGAGGAGGAGTTGAAGGAGGCGGTGGCTGCCGCCAGAGAGCACGATGCCAGGGTGGCGGTCCACACCATGGCTCGGGAGGTCCCGTCCATGGCTGTGCGGGCAGGAGTCGATTCCATCGAGCACGGGCTGTTTCTGACCGACGACGACCTGGAGATGCTGGGGGCCCGGGGAGGCTGCTGGGTGCCGACGGTCCTTCAAACGGAGGCAACGATCGAACAACTCGGTGAGAGGTCGTCGGGCGGGCGGTTGCTGCTCCAGGGCCTAGAGAACGTGAGGGCGAGGCTCGGAACTGCCGTCGAGGCCGGCGTCCATGTGCTCACTGGCACCGATCTCGCCATCGGGACCCATCAGGTGGCGTCGGAGGCGATCCGTCTCTGGGAGTTGGGCTTGGCTGCCGCGGCAGTGATCGAAGCCGTCTCCTGGTCGGGGTTCAGATCGACCGGCCGTCCGGTCGGGTTCGACCTCGGCGGGCCGGCCAATGCCGTCTTGTTTTCGGAGGACCCTGTTTCGAACCCGCGGGTGCTCGCCGACCCCGCTGCCGTCATCCGAATGGGTCGGATCGTGTCATGAGGCTCGTGCTCGCCTCGGGGTCACCGCGCCGCCGCGAACTGCTGGAGCGGCTCGGTCTCGACTTCGACGTCGTCGCTCCCGATGTCGACGAGACCAGATATCCCGACGAGGCGCCCGCCGCATATGTGGACAGGGTGGCTCGATCCAAGTCCGCAGCCGTGGCCGGCGATGGCCTGATCGTGCTTGCCGCCGACACCATCGTGGTCCACGAGGGGAGGGTCATGGGCAAGCCCGGTCATCCCGAGGAGGCGCGGACGATGCTGCGACGAATCGAGGGGGATGTTCATGAGGTTTTCACCGGGTTGGCCATTGGGGCCTGGGATACCGGGGCGCAGATCAAATCAGTTGTCGATGTCGCCGAGGTCACCATGCTTCCCATGACGGAGGAGGAGATCGCGTGGTACGTCGGCACCGGTGAGCCCCTGGACAAGGCCGGGGGGTATGCCCTTCAAGGTCTTGGCGGGCTGTTCGTGGGCAAGGTGGTCGGGAGCCCGTTCACGGTGATTGGTCTGCCAATTCACCTGATCGCCCGTCTTTTGTCCGCCTCCGGTGTTGATCTGACGGCCTTCAGAAACAACGCCTCCGGGTAACTTGACCCTATGAACCGCACCGCCTGGATCCTGACGGGTCTGTTCGTGGTTCTCGTGGTGACCGTCATTTTCCTCGTGGGCCGGAACGATGAAACGGACCCTTCGACGACCACCACGTCCGTCGGCACGACGACGACGACCCTGGACGACAACACGTCCACCACCTCCGGGGCCACCACCACCACCACCAGCACTTCGGTAGCGACAACGACGACTCTCGCCCCCACCACCACCACGACGGCCGCGACAACCACGACTTCCGTTGCCGTTGCGGGCAACTGGGCCGCCACGCCGATGGTCGCGGCAGGATTCGGCGCACTGGGTTGGTGGGACGGCGCCAGCTGGGTTCAGGTCGATCCAGGCACGGCACTCCCCGTCGCCGGTGGTGAGGACTATCAAGTTGCGCTGATCGGGCTGGAGGCGATCGTTGCCGCAGGTGCCCCGACGACTTTGTGCGAGCCGCTCAACAACCCGGGCGTGGTGTTCGAGAACGAGCAGGTCCTCGGTGACTGGCCAGGGCCTGTCGGAGTGGGTATCACGGCGCCGTGGTTGATCGTGCCGCATCTGGTCGAGCAGATCGAGGATGACGGCACCTACTCCGCTTTCGCCGCCGAGCTCCTCGCCGAGCGTGGCCTCGATGTTCCCGATCCGGCGATGAAACAGATCGTGCAGGTCGATCTCGAGGGAGACGGGGTCAACGAGGTCCTGGTAGTGGCCGAGGACGTCAGCGAGGGTGTAGTGGCGCAGGACGGCGACTATTCGATTGCCTTCGTGAGACGGACGGTGGGCGGGGATGTGCAGACCGACATCCTGGGCGAGTCGGTGATCGTCACCGCGGATGGACCCTTCATGAACTCCTACTCGGTTGGCGCGGTAGCGGATCTGAATGGCGACGCCAGGATGGAGATCGTCCTGACCATTGCCTACTACGAGGGGATCGGCGTGGAGGTGTGGGAGTACGGAGATGGAGGACCGGCACTCAGGATCTCATCCGGTTGTGGTGCCTGATGGAGAATCCGTTCCTCGATCGCCCCACCTATGTCGGTCACACCGGCATCGAGCTCACCGATGCCACGCCTGACTCCTGTGAGGGTCGATTGGTGATCGAGGCCATACACCATCAGCCCTACGGGGTGGTCCACGGCGGGGTCTATTGCACCTTGATCGAGACCCTTGCTTCATCCGGGGCCGCCCTGTGGGCGATTCAGAACGGCATGGCCGGTTGTGTCGGGGTGTCCAACCAGACCGATTTCATTCGAGCGACCACCGAGGGCGTCCTTATTGGCTCGGCGACACCCATACACCGGGGCCGCACCCAGCAGCTTTGGCAGGTCGCCGTCACCGCGAGGACGACGGGAAGCTCGTCGCCCGGGGCCAGGTCCGCCTGCAAAACATCAACTCCACCGAGTTCTAGAATCTGCTGCGATGCTCCGCATCGGCCCCCTCATCGTCGATCCACCCGTCGTGCTCGCCCCGATGGCCGGGATCACCAATGCCCCATTCCGGCGTCTGTGCCGCGAGTACGGGGCAGGTCTCTACGTGTCCGAGATGATCGGCGCCCGCGGTCTCGTCGAAGGAGACGAGAAGACACGCCAGTTGGCCAGTTTCGCCCCGGACGAGACCCCCCGCTCGATCCAGCTGTACGGCACCGACCCCGGGTCTCTCGGCGACGCCGTTTCCTATTTGGTCGAGGTCGAGCAGGTCGACCACATCGACATGAACTTCGGCTGCCCGATGGGAAAGGTGACACGGCACGGAGGCGGCGCAGCCCTTCCCTGGAAGCGAGATCTGTTCCGATCAATCGTGGCGGCTGCGGTCTCCAGGGCCGGGTCGGTTCCGGTGACGGTGAAATTTCGCAAGGGAATCGACGACGACCACCTCACATATCTCGAGACCGGGCTCACGGCCGAAGAGGAGGGGGCGTCGGCAGTGGCGCTCCATGCGAGGACGGCCCGTCAGCTCTATTCAGGAAGCGCCGATTGGGAGGCCATAGGCAGGCTGAAGGAGGTGGTTACCTCGATCCCGGTCCTGGGCAATGGCGACATCTGGACCGCGACCGATGCGATCGAAATGATGACGCGGACCGGATGTGATGGGGTGGTGGTGGGCAGGGGGTGCCTGGGGCGGCCCTGGTTGTTCCGGGATCTGGTCGATGCGATGACCGGCCGCCCGGATCAGCCTCCGCCCGACTCGGGCGCGGTGGCCCGGGTCATGGTCCGGCACGCAGGCCTGCTGGTCGACCACTTCGGCGAGCGGGTCGGGATCGCACTGTTTCGGAAGCACCCCTCGTGGTACCTCAAGGGGTTCCCGGCTGGACCGCAGATGCGCGATGCCCTGGCCAGGGTGGAGTCGTTGGACCAACTCGAGAGTCATCTGGCCGGCTGGGACCAGGACATTCCCTTCCCCGAGGAGGCAAACCACATGGTGCGCGGCCATTCCCACGGCCCCCGCCCGGTCCGCCTCCCCCACGGCTTCCTCGACCACCGCGAAGGCGACCGTCTGGGCCGGGAGGCGGAACAGGTGATCAGCGGAGGTTGACCCTTCTGCGTCGGCGTAGGCCCATAGGTGGGCCCACGTACCTCATGTCCGCGGTTCGCGCTATTCGCGCTCGGCGTAGCCGGCGACCGCCGAGAGCATGAGGTGGGCCATGGCGTCGAGAGTGAGCCCGTCCTGATCGGCCTCCGGGTCGACCTCGACGAAGTCGATCGAGGCCACCTTGGGATTGCGGGCACATCGGCGTACCCCCTCGGCCAGATCGCGCACCGTGAGCCCTCCCGGCCTGGCCCCGGGGCAGCCGGGCGCATAGGCGCGGTCGAGCACGTCGATGTCGACGTCGACATGGACCGCGTCGGTCTTCACCGCCACCACCGTCAGGGCGTCCTCCACAACCGATCCGATGCCGCGTTGTGCGATGTCGTCGACGGTCAGAACTGTGATCCCCCGCTCGTCGCAGTAGGCGCGGTACTCGGCGGAGTTGGCAAACGAGTGGATCCCGATCTGCGCCACGTTCTCACCGGGCAGACCGTCCTCGTCGATGAGACCTCGCACCGGGGTCCCGTTGGTCGGCCCGAGATCGAGAGTGCGGACGTCGTGATGTGCATCGAAGGTGATCAGCCCGATCCGGCTCCTGTCCGGAGATAACGATCTGACCAGGGGACGGGTGATGGCGTTGTCACCACCGAGGTAGATGGTCAACAGGTCGCGCGCCAGCTTGCCGGCCAGCCTTTCGACTTCTTCCGGCATCTGATGCATATCGAGATCGGAGACCGCCCAGTTGCCCTCGTCACGGACGGTGACGCCACTGAAATCGACGCCCCATTCGCCGTGGAAGGTGGAGAATCGGCTGAGTCGATCACGGACCTCGAGCGGGCTCAGGTCGGCCCGCGATGGCGACAACGAGGCGCGGGACGAAGGCACACCGACCACCAGGATCTCCGGGTCCGGATGCTCCTGGGCGAGCCAGACATCGGCGCGCGGCCAGTGCGGGTCATTGATCGGCATTGGGGATCAGCGTATAGGTGCTCCGGTTGCGATCCCTAAACGGTTTCAGAGCATCGGGATGTCGACGCCCCGCTCATGTGCCACGCGGCGGGCGATGTCGTAGCCGGCGTCAGCGTGACGCATGACTCCGGTGCCGGGGTCGTTGGTGAGCACCCGCTCTACTCGCAGAGCGCCCTGTTCAGTGCCGTCGGCGACAACTTGAGCCCCGGCATGGATCGAGTTTCCGATGCCCACACCGCCCCCATGATGGACGGCCACCCAGGCCGCCCCAGAGGAGACATTGAGCATCGCGTTGAGGATGGGCCAGTCGGCGATGGCGTCCGACCCGTCGGCCATCGCCTCCGTTTCCCGATAGGGGGAAGCGACGGATCCCGAGTCGAGATGATCCCGGCCGATGACGATCGGAGCCGAGATATCGCCCGCGGCGACGAGATCGTTGAAGCGCAGACCGGCCAGATGGCGCTCGCCGTAGGAGAGCCAGCAGATCCGAGCCGGGAGACCTTGAAAATGGACCCTCTCGGATGCCATCCGCATCCAGCGATGGAGTGAGTCGTTGTCGGGGAATAGCTCGGCGATGGCCCGGTCGGTGACAGCGATGTCGGCCGGATCGCCGCTGAGGGCCACCCAGCGGAACGGCCCCGAGCCCTCACAGAAAAGGGGCCGGATGTAGGCCGGGACGAATCCGGGATAGGAGAAAGCGTCGGCGAAGCCGCCAGTGGCTGCCTCACCCCTCAGATTGTTCCCGTAGTCGAATGTCTCGACACCCGAGGACTGGAACCCGACCATCGCCTCGCAGTGAGTCGCCATCGACTCCCGGGCCGACTTGATATAGGTGTCGGGGTCGTCTTCGCGGAGCCGGCGGGCTTCGTCCACGTCGTATCCGACCGGGATGTACCCATACAGCGGGTCGTGTGCCGACGTCTGGTCCGTCACGATGTCGACGGCGAGATCCATTTCGAGCAATCGGGGGAACAGATCTGCAGCATTGCCGAGCAGGCCAATGGAAACCGCCTCGCGATTTCGTTTCGCCTCGAGGGCGCGGGACACCGCCTGCTCGGTCTCCTCGTAGCTCTCGTCGAGGTAGCCGGTCTCCAACCGGCGTTCGATCCGCTGCGGGTCGACCTCGACACAGAGTGCGACGCCGCCGTTCATGGTGATCGCAAGCGGCTGAGCGCCCCCCATGCCTCCGAGCCCGGCGGTGAGGGTGAGTGTGCCGGCCAATGTGCCGCCGAACCGCTGCTCGGCGATTGCGGCGAAAGTCTGATACGTCCCCTGGAGGATGCCCTGGGTGCCGATGTAGATCCAGGACCCGGCAGTCATCTGCCCGTACATGGTCAGCCCTGCCGCCTCCAGCTCCCAGAACTGCTCGAGGGTCGCCCACCTTGGGACGAGGAGGCTGTTGGCGATGAGCACCCGGGGAGCCATCTCGTGGGTATGGAACACCCCGACGGGCTTGCCCGACTGAACCAGGAGCGTCTCCTCGTTCCCCAACCGCTCGAGTGTCCGAACGATGGCGTGCAGCGACGCCAGATCGCGGGCTGCCTTGCCCCGGCCGCCGTAGACGATCAGCTGCTCCGGGTCCTCGGCGACGTCCGGGTCGAGGTTGTTGAGGAGACAGCGCAGGGCTGCCTCCTGGAGCCAGCCGTTGGTGTTGAGCCGGGCCCCTCGGGGAGAATGGAGGGGGAAAGACAGGTCGAGCATGAAGGGCCCGAGCCTATCGGCCACCGCCTGCGATCACCCGCCGGCGTGTTACCGCTATTTGCGTAACAACCCGTCGAGACGACGGGAGGCGATACGAGCTCCGATGAGACCCATCACCAGCAGGTAGGCGATGTGGCCGGCCACAGACCAGTCCAAGATGCCCAGCGAGAAGGCACGGAGCAACTCGTTCCCTTGATAGAGCGGTGATAATCGAACGAGCTGCTGCAGGGCTGGGGGATAGGTATCGAGTGGGTAGAAGGTGGCGGAGAACAGGAACAGCGGCATCGTCACCAGGGAGACCAGGTCGAAGTCCTGCCATGAGCGCATGAACGTTGTGGCGGCGAGACCCACGGACCCGAAGGCGAATCCGATTAGGACCGCACCGGGGATGGTGAGGATCGCCCACCAGCTGGTAGTCAGACCCATGATCACCATGACGACGAGGAAGGCGACGGCGTACAGGGCGCCGCGGAGGAGCGCCCATCCGATCTCGCCGATGGCGATGTCGCGTGGTCCCATCGGGGTAGTGAGGATGCCGTCGTAGACCTTGTCGAACTTGAGCCGGAAAAAGATGTTGAACGTGGTCTCGAGCACCGTCCCGTTCATCGCCGAGGCCGCCATCAATGCCGGAGCGACGAAAGCCGTGTAGTCGACGGTGACGCCACCGGGCATGGTCACCTCCCCGACGAGGGATCCGATGCCGATCCCGATCGAGAAGAGGTAGAAGACGGGCTCGAAGAAGCCCGTGATCACGACCTTCCACACCCGTCGGTAGACCAGGTAGTTCCGCTCCCAGATCCGCTGCGCCCGAAATGGCGTCATCCGGCCCGGCGGAGTCAAACGCGAGGGTGCAGAGACACTCATGGCTTGAGCCTTCGGTCCAGCCAGCGCGAGCCGAGGACGATGCCGGCGGCAGCCATCGCCACCAGATAGACGACATTGACCCAGATCGGCAGCGGGGTGACGATCGAGGCATCGGCCCCGGGGAGGGCGATCTTGCGCACCAACTCGACACCATGGAACAGGGGCGTGAAATAGGCGGCCACCTGCAGTGGATCGGGCAGTTGGCTGATGGGGAAGAAGGTTCCCGAGAACAAGAACAGCGGGATGATCCCGAACCGGAACAAGGTGGAGAGGCTCACCTCGTTCTCACGGGTCACCGTGAACGCCGTGACAGTGGCCTGGAATGCCAGCCCGGTCAGTACCGCCGGTGGGACGGCGAGGAGGGCAGGACCCAGATCGAGGGCTCCGAAGGCCACCGAAATGAGGGCGAACACCGTCAAGACAAAAGTGAGTCGGATGGAGCCCCAGATCATCTTGCCCCTCACGATGTCTGTCGGGGAGAGAGGGGTGGTGATTGCGCCGTGGAACTCCTTGCGCCATTTGATCCCCGCCATGACCGGGAAGGCTCCCTCGCCAGCCGAGGTCTGCATGGCGGTCGCCGCCATCAGGCCGGTGGCGACGAAGGTCAGGTAGGGCACTCCGAGATCATCCGTAGATGAGTCGACCAGAGTTCCCAGTCCCAATCCCATCGCCGACAGGAACAGCACGGGGTTCACGAAGCTGGAGATGACCGTGCCACGCCATACGCGTCGGTAGCCGATGGCTTCCGACTCGACCCACCGCCATGACCGGGTCAGGCTGGTCATCAGTCGATGAGCCTTCGGCCGGTGAGCTTGAGGAACACGTCTTCCAGACTCGACCTACGCACGAGCACCTGTTCGGGATGGATGTCGCGCTCGGTCAGCTGGTGCTGGGTGTCCTCGGCGTCGTCTGTATAGACGATCACCCGGTCGGCCAGGATCTCGGTGTTGCCTTCCAGCCATTCGAGCCTGCTCGCCATCGCAACCATCAGCTCTTCGGGGAAGCGAAGCTCTACCACTTCCCGGGGGGCGTACTGGGCGATGAGCTGCCGCGGCGAGCCTTCGGCGACGATCTTGCCCTTGTCCATGACCACCAAGCGGTCGCAGAGCTGCTCGGCCTCGTCCATGTAGTGGGTGGTGATGATCAGGGTCGCCCCCTCCTTCTTCAGGCGATAGAGCCTGTCCCAGAGAAGATGACGGGCCTGGGGGTCGAGGCCGGTGGTCGGCTCATCGAGGATGACGAGGTCCGGGTCGTTGATCAGCGCGCGTGCGATGGTCAGACGCCGCTTCATGCCCCCCGACAGCGGCTCGACCGGCGAGTCTGCTCGATCGGTCAGTTGGGCGAACTCGAGCAGATCGACGATTCGCGCCTTGATGTCGGCGCGGTGCATGTCGTGGTATCGCCCGTAGACGTAGAGGTTCTCCGAGACGGTGAGCTCGAGGTCGAGGTTGTCTTCCTGAGGGACGACGCCGAGGTGTTGTCGGATCTGCCGGCCCTGGGCGTCGGGATCCAGCCCGAAGACCGTGAGCTTGCCTTCGGTGATCGGGCTCACCGTGGTGATCATCTTCATCGTCGAGGTCTTCCCTGCCCCGTTTGGACCGAGGAAGCCGAATGCCTCGCCTTTGGCGATGTCGAAGTCGATGGCGTCGACCGCGACGAAATCGTCGAATCTCTTGGTGAGCCCGCGGGCCTGGACGAGCGGTTCAGCCATGACCACTCGACGCTAGTGCGGGCCCGAGCCTGTCACGTCGGGATAATCGAGGGTCAGTAGTGCTCGTATCTGACCACGGTCTCGGCCGGTTTCCTTCCCCCGAATCGACTCGGCGCCGTTCCGGCCGTCGGGTACCCCAGGGCGACGGCGTACCGCGTCTCGACCCCATCGGGAGCACCGAGGAAGCGCCTCGCGTCGGCGGGTCGATGGAGGGTGATAGGACACGAGGCGACACCGACTGTCTTCGCCGCGAGCATGATGTTCTGGGCTGCGCGCCCGATGTCGAACAGGTTGCCGCCCTCCTCCTTGACCAGGACGATGGTTGCGGCCGAGGCTCGGATTGGATCGGTGTAGTCGCCGTGCTCGGCGAGACCCTGGAGCCGATCTCCGGTCACGACGATGAACGACCATTCCTGGCTGTTCTTCGAGCTACCGGTCCATCGTGCCGCCTCGAGGATCGCGCCCAGGTCGTCGTCGCTGAGAGGGTCGGGCTTGAACTCACGGATGGCACGGAGCTTCACGATGAGGTCGTAGGAATCGGTCATGGGCGGCGAGGTTAGGTCAGCGGGGATACAGGATCATCTGGGTGCATCGGAACAGAGCGATCTTCTTCGCTGTCTCCTCGGCGGTAACCACGACATCCCAGACCTGGGTGGTCCGCCCGCCATGGGCCAGGGTGCCCTCGGACAGGAGGGCTCCATCCAATTGGGTGCCCAGGTGATTCGACTTGAGCTCGATCGTGGTGAACCCGATGGCGCCGTCCGGGAGGTTGGCGACGCACCCGTATCCGGCGGTGGTGTCGGCTAGCGCCACGACGGTGGCTGCATGGAGGTAGCCGTTGGAGGCGAGATGCCTTTCTCCGATCTCCATGCGCATGCTCGACGCGCCTTCGGTGATCTCGAGCAGCTCAATCCCCAGAAGCCCGGGGAGCCGGGGAGCGCCGAGTTGCTCCAGGGCAAGGGAGAGCTCCTGACGGTCCGTGGGAAATGGCGGGATGTCGGGCATGAGGCGGCGACGTTACCGATGCGGTGTCGGGGGAGATGATCGAATAGGTTGACGCGATGCCAACGCCACATATCTTCGCAGAGAAGGGTGATTTCGCCCCGTCGATCCTGCTCCCGGGCGACCCGCTGCGGGCTCAGCACATCGCCGAGAACTTCCTCGAGAACGCGAAGTTGGTGAACGAGGTTCGCAACATGCTGGGATACACCGGCACCTACGAGGGCATCCCGGTATCGGTGATGGGCACGGGCATGGGGATCCCATCGGCCTCGATTTATGCCACCGAGTTGATCACCGAGTACGGGGTGGAGCGTCTCATCCGGGTCGGGTCATGTGGCGGGATCCTGCCCTCTGTCGAGCTCCGAGACGTGGTCCTCGCCATCGGGGCCTGCACCGACTCGGGTGTGAACCGGGTTCGTTATGGGGGTTACGACTTCTCGGCGACTGCCGATTTCGAGCTGCTTCGGGCGGCGGCGGATGCTGCCGAATCTCGGGGCATCTCGGTCAAGGTGGGCAATGTGCATTCCGCCGACCTCTTCTACAACCCTGACCCCGTGGCATTCGACCGGATGGAGGCGATGGGGGTGCTGGCAGTTGAGATGGAGGCGGCCGGTCTCTATGGCGTGGCTGCTGAGAAGGGTGGCCGGGCACTCACCATCGCCACCGTTTCCGACCATGTCCGCACCGGCGCATCCACCACATCCGAGGAGCGTCAGCAGACCTTCGTCGAGATGGTCGTCATCGCCCTGGAGACGGTCAGGGTCGACGTAGGGTGAATCCCGCCCTGGACTGATATGTCTGTAGATCCGGCGGCGGCCCGCCAGGGGGCCATCGACGCCTTGCCTTTGTTCGTACCGGCCATCCCGTTCGGGCTGGTCATCGGTCTCGCCATCACCGAGTCCGGAATGAATCCCTTCGTCGGGTGGTCCGGCTCATGGCTCATCTTTGGTGGAGCCGCCCAGCTCACACTGGTCACATTGCTGGGCACGGGTGTGGCCGTTGCGGCTGCGGTGGGCACCGCCCTCGTGGTCAATGCCCGTCATCTGATGTACTCGGCTGCCCTCGCCCCCACCTTCCAGCGCCAGCCGCGTTGGTTCCGATGGCTCGGTCCCTATCTCCTCATAGATCAGCTCTTTGCGCTGACCACGGTGCGAGCCCCAGATGAGGACCCGGACAGCTTCCGCAGCTACTACCTCACTGCGGGCGCCACTTTCTGGGCGCTGTGGCTGACCGTCGTCGCCTTCGGGCTCCTGCTGGGGCCGGTGGTTCCCGAAGAGTGGAACCTCGAGTTCGCCATACCGATCCTCTTCATCGGTCTGCTCGTGCTGGGGATCGAACACTGGCCCGAGATGGTGGCGGCCCTGGCAGGCGCCGGTGTCACCTATCTGGCCGCCGGTCTGCCCAACCGGACCGGGCTGCTGGTGGGCGCCTTCGTCGGGATGGTCGCCGGTTTCGCCGCCGAGAGGCTTCGCCGTGAGTGATTTCCTGGCGACCGTGGTGGTCGGTTTCGGGACTTATGTCTTCCGCGCCGTGTTCATCGTGGTGCTGGCCAAGCGGCGGATCCCGGAGGTCGTGCTCGTTGCCCTCAAATATGTGGGGCCGGCGGTCCTGGGGGCCTTGATCGTCGCCCTCCTCACCGACCCCGAGGGCAATGTCCAGATCGGGGTTCCCGAGGTCTCAGCGTTCGTCGTCGGGGGTTTCGTCGCTCACCGCACCCGAAGCCACATCTGGACCCTCTTCGCCGGGATGGCGGTGTACTGGGTGGTGCGAGCTCTCGTCTAGAGGGCGCGAAGAAGATTCTCCCTACGGCAGGCGACGCGTAACCCCTCCTCACTACTTTGGGTCTGAGAAGCGATGCCGACCTCCGGCATCGAGAAATTGGGAGGAGAAATGACCGACACCGTCGATCGGACGGAGTCGACTGGATCGGGGGGGTCCGGTCTCGATTCCTACTTCAAACTCAGCCAGCGGGGCACTTCCGTCGGCACCGAGATAAGAGCCGGGGTCACGACGTTCCTGGTGATGGCCTACATCATCTTCGTCAACCCCGCCATTCTCTCGGCGGCGGGCTTCGATGCGCCGGCCGTGGCCGCCGGCACCGCTCTGGTCGCCGGCCTGCTCTGCATCTTGATGGGGGTGGTGGCCAACTATCCCATTGCGATGGCAGCCGGGCTCGGCATCAACGGCGCGGTCGCCTTCGGGCTCGTCCTGGGCCAAGGGCTGACCCCGGCCGGGGCAATGGGGGTGATCGTCCTCGAAGGTCTGATCGTGCTCGCTCTGGTGGTCGTGGGTCTGCGGGAGGCGATCATGAACGCCGTTCCCCTCGCCTTGAAGAGGGCAATCGGGGTGGGCATCGGGCTCTTCATCATGTTCATCGGGTTCGTTGACGCCGGGTTGATCCGTCAGCCTGCCGGTGACGGCCCGGTTCCCGTCGAGTTCGTGTTCCCCAACAGCGCCGGGGCATGGATGGCTCTGATCGGGCTCCTGATCACGGTGATTCTCTATGTGAGGAAGGTTCCTGGGGCGCTGATCATCAGCATCCTGGCGACGGCTGCCATCGGGCTGATCATCGGCTTCACCCAGTTTCCGGACACATTCACGGCCACTCCGAGCTTCGCCACATTGGGCGATTTCGATCTGGGCAATGTGTTCTCGACTCTGGGATTCGTCGCCGCGGCGCTGACCATCTTCAGCTTCATGCTCACCGACTTCTTCGACACGATTGGCACTGCCACCGCAGTCGTCGAGCAGGCCGAGCTGACCGATGAAGAGGGAAACGTCCCCGGTGTCGGCAGGCTGCTCGTCGTGGATTCCATTGGCGCCGCCGCCGGAGGTGCTGCTGGGGTGAGCTCGAACACCAGCTACATCGAGAGCGCAGCGGGCGTAGCCGAAGGAGGACGGACCGGTCTCACCTCGATCGTGGTCGGTGTGCTGTTCTTGGCGGCGATCTTCCTCTCGCCCTTGGCCGCGTTGGTCCCGGTGCAGGCGGCCGCGCCTGTGCTGATCCTGATCGGGTTCTTGATGGCCGGCCTGTTGAAGGGGATCGACTTCGACGACATCGAGGAGGGCTTCCCCGCCTTGTTGACCCTCATCCTCATGCCCCTCACCTTCAGCATCACCGTCGGCATCGGAGCCGGTTTCGTGATGTACGTCCTGATCAAGGTGATCAAGGGCAAGTTCAGTGAGATCCACCCGCTGATGTGGGTGGTGGCCATCGCCTTCTTGATCTACTTCGGTCAGGCGGTCCTCGGGCAGGCGATCGCCGCCTGACCGTTGGTTGTGCGCAGGTACCCACGTGGGGGTGGGTACCTGCCACTCAAGAGTCTGCGATGGGACCGGTCGTCAAATCCCCGGGAGTCGCCCCGGCAGCCTCGTCGCGTTGCCAGATCGTCGCGTTCAAGGAGATAGAGGCGACTAGGGCGCGACAAACGATGTAGAGCCAGGCGAGGAAGACTCCGGCCATCCCGAGACCGCCATAGAGTTCGCTGGCATTCTCCAACCTCCACGTGAAATAGACAACGGTGGCAATTCGGATGATGAACCAAGCGGCAGTCATCAGCAACGCACCCGGGATCACCGCCGTCCATGGGGTCCCGTCCGGCCGAGGCAGCGCAGTGAAGAGCACGACATGGATAGCGGCGATTGCGAAGATCGCAATCAAGTACACCAGAACGTCCACGATCCAAGGCCCGCCTTGCAGCCGGTCCGTCAGCAGCTGGATCGCAAGCATGGCCAGGACGAACCCGATAACCGACAGTGAGGCCACCACCTTACGAACGGGCTTCGAGGCGCCCACCCTCCACGCGAGCCGGCTCGTCAGGAAGAGTGCGCGCACCACGCCCAAACCGGCCCAGAGAAGCAGGATGATGCCGAGTAAGGCCAGGTAGAGCAACGCTTTGTCTGAGGCGGCTACCGCGGCTTCAACCATCCTGGCAAGGGCGGGGATCAGACCCGAGTCCTCTGCCAGCTCGGAAGGCGGACGATCGAGCCAGTCCGCCAGTGTGCCAATGACCACCACAAAGGACAGAGAGAAAGGGAGGAACCAGAGGAAGACCTTCACCGACAGCCCACCGGCAATCAGGCTGCCGGCAAAGGCCTGGTCCCGCTGATAGAAGTCGTATGCCACCCCGACGCTGGCACGTCGCTCTCGCTCGGTCTCGAGGCGTTCAAGAGCCCCTGTCTTCAGGGCCGTATAACGCTCCTTGAGCTGCTCGATCCGTCCTTGGTCGACTTCCTCGGCGTCGCTCGATGCAGGAGAATCGGCCACATCGTGAAGTTACCCGGTGTCAGCCCGACGGCTGGGCCAGGATGAAGCCCTCTAAGGCCTCCGTGAGTGGCGCCTCCGATATCACGACTTCGGGATCGGTGAACCGCCGGCTCGTTCGCCCGTTGAACGAGAGCCGAACATCGGCGGCGACCTCGAACCGTCCTCCGAGGTCGTCGGCGATGAGCCGGGCGGTCTGACGGATCATCACCGGGTCGGTAGCCATGACCATCAGCTGTCGCTCGGTCAGGTAATCGGGGGGTGGCACCTTCCAGCTCTTCCCCGACGCCGCATCGGTGACCACGAAGTCCGCCGACGCCGATTTCTCGCTGAGCATCACCTGCCACGACCCGAGATACCCCTCGCCGGTCCACTTGACATCGCCCGGGGTGAGATGGTGGCGAAGGGGCAGGGCGATCATCACCGCTATGTACACGGCGCCGACCCCGATCCAGGCTGGGTGGAGCCGCGGCCGGTTGCCCAACGACCCCCTCCGGCCCTTCGGGCCACCTCCCCCAACGTCGCTTTGCTCCTGGGGGAGGAAATGCTCGGGCCATGCCGGGTCGAAGAAGACGAGGGCGGACAGGCTCATCAGGAGCGGGAACAGGCCGATGGAGGGGAACATCAGCCAGGTCAGGGTGTGAAAGACGACCAGCGCCACATAGGCATATGGCCGTGAGGGCCGCCATGAGAGCCAGCCGACGATGGTGAGATCGAACAGTGCACCCGCCCACGAGAACAGGTAGGCGACCACCGGGAGAGTCAACACCGGGCCGATCAGCCACATCTCAGATCGGGCCGGCAGCCAGGTCGACAGCGGCTCTGCGCGCAACAGCCAGTCTCCGTTGAGCTTGGCCAGTCCGGCGAAGACATAGACCATCCCTACCTGGAAGCGGAGCATCCAGATCACCCATGCCGGATACCGGCTCGGTGTGCGGACGCGGCCCTGTCGCGGCATCGAGCGAGAGGGTGGCGCTCAACGGGAGGAAGACCATGACCGCCGCGGTGAGGACCACCCAGTAGTAGTGATTGAGGTAGAGACTCCGGTCGATCAGCTCCACGTAGCCGAGACTCACGGCAAACAGACCGGCGGACAGCCGGTAGCGGTATCCGATGGCGATGCCAAGGGCGGACAGGCCGATCACCAGGAAATGGAGGTGCATCCACGGCTCGGGCCATACCCGCACCCATTCGAAGCCGGGATAGGAGAAGTGATACGCCGGCTCGATCAGGAGCGTCTCGATCCAGCCCCGGGCGAAGAACCGGACGACGAGAACCACGCCGACGATCCCGAAACCGATGCGGAACAAGGCTCCGGAGGCGGCGCTCACCTCCTCGGCCGCCATCGCCCTGATCGAGGAGGTCGAGATCACCCGGTATCACCGTCGGTATCGGAGAAGCCGAGCGTGATGTCCAACAGCGAGACCACGTCCGACTCGAAGAGTGTCCTCAGTTCGGCGATGTCCTCGTAGATGGGCTCGAGCTCTTCCGGGCGGTCCCGAGCGATGTCACGCATTGGGCCCTCGAGGGCGCTCACCTCGGCGATCGCTCGGTCGAGCGTCTCGTCGATGCGATCGGCTACGTCGGGCGATCTGGCCCGGATCAATTCACCGAGCGAGTCTTCGCCACCGGCATCGAGCGCCACTCGGATGCTCTCCAGTTGGGATCGGTACATGGCGGCCGCCTCGCCGGCTGCGCCCTCCGGGATGGCTTCGATGTCGGGCTCTGGCGCCGAGATGCCCAGGGCCTGGCCCAGCTCGAACAGGCTCTGACGTTTCAACGTCTCGACGAAAGAGGCGATGAGATCGCCGAAGGACTGATTGGGCGGGATCACCACCGTGTAGACGTCTACCCAAGGCTCACCACCGTTGAACGATGTGGTCCAGGAATCCACGAGGGCTGTGGCCGCATTTGCCGCGACGACGGCGGACGAAGCTGCCAGGGCGCAGGGCCGCTCCTCGGCGGCCAACTCGGGAGTACGGAACAGTGCGTACTCCACGGCCCCGAGACCGCGTTGCGTGGAGGCGGCGCGGTCGTCGATGTATTCGACATCGATGATTGTGTCCGAGGCGAGCAACTCGTCGATTCCGAGCTCGGAGATGGGGGCGTAGTCCACTTTCGACACTGTCCGGAGCATTTCGGCAGGGCCGAAGAATGTGGTCAGCTCGGACCGCTCCCAGGCCTCTTTGGCCGTCCGCCAGGCTTCCGTCGCGGCCTCGTGTGTGTCGCCGTTGGGGGTCGAGCAGAACGACTCGGTCGCCGTGGAGAGGCCTGCGATCTCATCAGCGGCAGTCTCCATCGCAGGTATGAGCGCCAGATGTGCCGCGTTGGAGACCACGTCCACTTCCGGTGGCCCCGACGAACACGCGGTGATGGCGAGGCAAAGGATGGCGGCGGGCAGGAACCTTCTCACAGTGACTCGAGGAACTCGATCAATTCCGAGCGTTGCTCCGGGCTGAGATCGACGAAGGCCTGCTTCGATGCCTCCGCTTCTCCTCCATGCCAGAGGATCGCCTCCTCCAGCGAGCGGGCCCGCCCGTCGTGCAGGAAGTTGAGGTTGCCGTTGACCGTCTCGGTCAGTCCGATGCCCCATAGGGGCGGGGTTCGCCACTCCGAGCCCGTGGCCTCGCCGTCGGGTCGGCCGTCGGCGAGATCAGGTCCCATGTCGTGGAGCAGCAGGTCGGTGAATGGGTAGATCTCCTGGTCGGCGAGCGCCTCGATGTCGGACGAGCCGGTTTCCTGCCGTGGTTGATGACATGACACACAGCCGGCCTCTTCGAACAGTGACGCGCCGGCCACCACACCTGGCTCGTCGAGGTTGCGCCGGGCCGGCACCGCGAGCGTCCGGTTGTAGAAGACCACCTGGTCGAAGAGGTCCTGTGTGATCTCTGGTGAGCCACCGTTGATTGCCGATGCGCACTCGACCTGAGTCGGGGTGCAGTTGTCCGCGGGGAAGAGGGGCGAGGTGATGCCGATGTCACCGATGAAGGCGGCGGCCACCTGTTGTTCCACGGTCGGGACGTTTGCCTTCCACCCAAAGCGGCCCAGCGCCGACTCACCGGTGGAGACGTCGAGCACCCGGTTGGGCCGTCCCGAGATGCCGTCCTCGTCGGCGTCGTCGGGATCGGCCATGGCGAGCACGTCACTCTCCGGGATGGCTTCGAGGAGCCCGGCGCCGAAGACCGGAGGGGCCAGGCGGGGGGTCAGGATGGTCTCTACCGACACATCGCCGTAGGCGAGGTCCTCGAGCTCGTGGACGGGACGTCTCAGCTGGTAGGTGGATCCGTCGGGATAAGTCCCGGTCTCCTCGGTGTAGATGGTGCGGACCGACGCTTCCGGCTCGACGCCAAGGATCGCCCGGTCCTGGATCTGGTCTCCGTACACCGGATCGGGTTCGGCAATGTCGTCGTGGATGGTCGCGATTCTGAAGAGCAGACCCGGCTCATCGCCATCTGCCGACCCTCTCCCGTCGAGGAGATGGCACGACGAGCACGATTGGGCGTTGAGCAGCGGCCCGAGACCGTCCCGCACATCGGTCGACGCGGGGGCAGTGACCCAATTCTGGGTGAAGAAGCTGTCACCGACCTCGAACACCGGCGTTCCTCGTCGGTCAGGTTCCGGGCCGAGTTGCCGAACGCGTTTCGATTCGAGGCGTCGGTGGTGCCCTCGCCCCCGCTCTCGGAAACGAGCAGGTCCGAGCTTCCCGAACAGGCGACCGCCATGACGAGAGCGAGCCCGACCAGGGGCCGGGCTCGCATTTCCCACGTCAGGCGCTGCGGTCTCAAGTCCTCAGCTCAGATTCAGGTCCACCTCGAGGGCATCGGCTGCCTCGACGATCGTGTCGGTTTGGTCTTCGAGGCTTACGATCGTGTCGAATATTGCAACACGTCCCGGGTCTTCGTCACTGACACCCTCGACGAGGTGCTGATCGAAGGGCGGGGGAATCTCCCCGGCGAGGGCGACACTGACCGCGATCTCGTCGGCCAGTCGGTCGGCCAGCTCCTGATTGTCGGCGGCGACCAGGTCGTAGATCCCGGGGCCGTCGACCCCGCCGACCTGGCCCAGGTACACGCGCTCGACACCAGAGGCGTTCCCGATGATGTCATTGGTCGTGTTGTCTGAGAAGCAGGAGTGCTCGTCCTCCTGGGAGCGGGCTTCGTAGGCCACGGTCATCCGCTCGCCGGCCAACTCTCCCCGACTCATCTCTCCCATTCCGGTCATGATCATGCCCAGCGCCTCTTCCGGGGGTAGAGCGAGGAACTCAACCCGGTAGTTGTCCCCGTCGGGAGCCCAGGCATCGACCATCTGGCCCAGATGAGTGAGAAGGAGGTCTGACGCCACGGTCAGGTATGCGGCGCGTCGGTCCGCATTTGTCCCGGTCGTGTAGTCCTCGACGGGCCGGGCCCCGGCTCCGTCTGTGGACAGGTCCTGGCCCCAGAGGAGAAACTCGATGGCGTGCCACCCGGTCGAGATGTTTGCCTCGCCGCCCTGCTCATTCAGAGAGACCAACAGGTCGGCGTCGATGGTCGGGTACTCGTCGGGCAGATTGATGACGCCGGCATCGGGTGAGCCATCGACGTAGTCGATGTAGGCCTCGTCGAGTGGCCATGCGTTCAAGAGCCCTTCGACGCCATTCTCTTCGTTGTCGATCGGCCCACCGTAGAAGCGGAACGCTTCCGTGGGCCCGTAGTCGTCCCGGGCCGTGAGCCAGGCACCCTGAGCAGCGGCGAAGGTCTCCGCGTTTGGATCGGCGACGAAGGCGTCTATCGCCTCGTCCATCGTTGTGGCGCTGTCCAGGCTCATCTGATACGACTCGTGGACGAGGTCGGCGTAATTCTCGACCACTTCCGCCCGCATGTCGTCCGATGCACCGGTCCCGCAGGCCACCAGGCCCACCGCCATCGCCACCGTCAAGCCAATCAGCCTCGACCTCATCTCTCCAAGCTCCCACTCCAAGTCGTTAGGTACCGAAAGATAATTTGCACTACCCAGGTAGTGCAAATACATCTTCGCCGGACTGTGGTCCGAATATGATCCGGCCGCCACGTCGAGAGAGGATCGCCCCATGAAGCTGAACGAGGAGATGGAGAACGCGCTGAACGCCCAGGTCACGATGGAACTGGCGTCGGCGGCCTCCTATCTGCAGATGGCGGCCTATTTCTCTCATCAGAACCTGGACGGGATGAGCCGTTGGATGAGGGCGCAAGCCGAAGAGGAGCGCAGCCACGCCGATCGGTTCCTCGACTTCATCCTCGATCGCGGAGGAAAGGCCGTGATCGGGGAAGTGGAGGCGCCCCGTGGCGAGTTCAGCGGGGCCGAGGAGGTGTTCGCCACCGCCCTCTCCCAGGAGGAGGCAGTGACCGCGGCGATCCACGACCTCTACCGCCTCGCCGACAAACTCGGCGACTTGGCCAGCATCCCCTTCCTGCTCGACTTCATCTCCGAGCAGACCGAGGAGGAGGCCATGGTGAGCGCCATCGTCGACCGACTAGCCCTGGCCGACGGGCAATCAGGGGCGTTGTTCATCCTGGATCACGAGCTGGGGGGGCGGGAGGGCGACCTCGGAGTCTGAGACCGGGCCTGCCGATCCCGGCTCGACTTGCCGAGCTCCTTCATCGCCCGATCCTGAAAGGCATGCTCGGGAAGATCAGGCAGGCGTGATGCAGTCGTCCATGGAGCGAGGTGGCGCCTCGACCTCGTAGAGCTCGGGCTCGGGCGCGGGGATGGGGTTGTCGTCGGTCACCACGAAGCGGACCAATGCCCGGTACACCCCTTCGGCATAGGCCTGGCGGAAGGCGTCGGTCATGATGAGCGCTTCCTCGGATGGGTTGGAGATGTAGGCCCCCTCGATGATCGCGGCCGGGACCTCAGAAGTGGCCAGGAGCGTGTAGTAGTCGTCGCCGTCTTCCTCGACTCGGGCGGTGAGGCTCGACTCGCCGCCTACCCAGTCTGCCTCGAAGCCCTCGAAGGAGCGACGGAGCTCATCGACGAGGAGGCCGCCGAGTCGGGGCGACTGTTCGTTGTTCGCCGACACGAACGCTCCGGTGCCGGGCCCCTCTGTGTCGGCGGTGGGCTCGGTGTTGTGATGGATGGATACGAGTGCTGTCGCCTCCACCGCGTTCCCCAGCTCCGCCCGGAACGTGAGGCCGAGCTCGTAGTCGCCCGCATTCGGGCCGTCCACGGAACGGGTTGGGATCGCTGCCGCCGGGGCCTGATACGTGCTGCCGGGGGTGACCGCGCCGGACACCCAGTCGACGTCACGGGCCGAGGACAACAATTCGATGACTCGTGACGACACATCGATGTTGACCTCGGCCTCGGTCAGCCCACTCGGGCCGACGGCTCCCAGGTCGGGGGCGCCGTGGCCGGCGTCGATCACGAAAACCGAGCCTCCCATGTCCTGACTTCTCGAAGTCGGGACGAAGCCGGGCTCCACCTGATCGACCGCGATCCAGCCCGGCCGGTTGCAGTTGTCGAGCACCTCGTAACCCCCGGCCACCTCCCCGGTCACGGGGAAGATCAGGTTCGCAGCGATCCCCTGACCGGTCTCACCTGCCGAGGGTGAAAGAGTCGCCTCGGCACCGGTGACCACATAGCCGACACGGCCGTTCTCCACGGGCGCGGTGGTCGTGTTTGTCGCCGGCTCCGCCCCGAATGGGGGGAACGGGATCAAACGCCAGGCAAGCACGCCTGCGAACACGCCGAGGACGATGACGAGGACCGCGACCAGTCGGGCAGATCTCAAAACAGGTAAGACAGCAGGGTGCGTAGGACACCACAACCTCCGGCCAACGCAAAACCCGTGTTCGGGACCCGACGAATTGCCTACGGTTGAGACATGGCGACACTCGATGCCAGGAAGCGAGCCAGCTTGCCCGATAGCGCCTTTGCCTATGTCGACTCCGCGGGCAATCGGCGGCTGCCGATCAACGACGAGTCGCATGTCCGTAACGCTCTGTCCCGCTTCAATCAGGTCAAGTTCGAGAGCGAGGAGGCGAGGGAGCGAGCCTTTCGCCGCCTGCTCAAGGCCGCCACCAACTACGGGATCGCCCCGATCGGGTTCATCACCCGCCAGCTTCGCCAGGCCCGCGGGGCAGATTCCTCCGACCTGCCCTCGGGAGCCGTCACCTTGCTACTCAGCGACATCGAAGGCTCGACCAAGCTGGTCCAGGATCTCGGCGAGGGCTATTCCTCGGTCCTCGAAGAGGTACGGGCACTCATCCGGGAGACGGTCGGTCGTCACGCTGGATATGAGGTCGATTCGAGGGCCGACGAGTTCTTCGCCGTGTTTGCCGAGGCTGCCAGCGGAGTCGCCGCGGCCATCGAGATCCAGAGAGGGCTGCAGGATGCGATGTGGCCCGGCGGACATCAGGTGCGTGTCAGGATCGGGCTGAACAGCGGGAGCCCGGCGGTCACAGACACCGGGTACGTCGGTCTTCCGGTGCATGTGATGGCCCGCGTGTGCAACGCGGGCCACGGCGGGCAGGTCTTGCTGACCGAAGCGACCCGGTCCGAGTTGGGTGCGCTCCCAGACGGCATCGAGCTCGATGCCCTCGGCGAATTCGCCCTAGCGGGGCTCCCCGAGCCCGAGACTCTGTTTCAGGTCAAGACGCACGGACTGATCGAGCAGTTTCCCCCACTGCGAGTCGCGGACCCGGCCTGAACAATCGGGTCTATAGGGCCCTCATCCGGTTGTTGCGGGCGTTGTGCTCCACCTCGGCCAGACCCAATGCCTCGAGGACCGGCGGGACATAGTTGCCGACCCGCCCCCGGAGACCCTTTTTCAGCCCGTACCAGCCTCCGATCGGGTTGTCGGAGGAGCGGGCCCAGGCCTCGACGGTGCCCTCGGCCGCCGGCTTCTGCTCGTCCGCGTTTCCGAGCGGGACCCAATCGCCTTTCTCCTTCAACATGGCGTGCAAGTCCTGGATGATGCGCAGGTCGTAGTGGAGGATGGTGGTCCCGACCGTGCACACCAGGACAGGCGGGTCCTGGTCCTCGTCGCGATGCATCAGAATCTCCGAGCCGAGGCTCGGCGTCTTCAGCACCCAGGGATCGTCGGCGGTTCCTGTGCCGGTGAAGGGTGCGGCTGTCATACCTGCTCCTGTCGGTCGTGGGCGAGGCTACCCGACAGGCATCCAGACCCGCATGGTCGAAGGCCCGCGGTTGGCCCAGTCGTGATACGGGGTGAGGGGTATCACAGCGTTCGAGCTTCCAGACACCACAGGGCCGGGAACCGGCCAAGGACGGTCTTCGAAGGCCACAAGGCTTCCGCCTGCGCTGACCACCCCGTCGCTCTCCACCAGATCCGAGTCCCGATCGACCCGAACCGTGTCCACCGACTGTTCCCCGGGCAGGTCGACCGATTCGACGCAGAGCACCAGCGGGCCACGCTCGACAGCCACACAACCTCGGACCGAGTCGACGCGCGGGTCGGGCCAAGTCCACCTTGGCGTCATATCGAGCTCCAGCTCGACCACGTCGTCGACGGCGAAGCTCCGCTCGACGACGACCTGGCCCGGTCCGACCTTCTTTCGCTCGCCCCCCACGACGAGCCACGAGTCCGACGACCAGGGCGGGACCCTCAACGTCAGGGCCCATGCGGACCCATCGGTCTCGTTCACCCGGACCGAGATCCTCCCCTCAGCCGGGTACATAGTGCTTACGTCGACACTGACCCGTCGCCCGTTCCCGAGTGTTGTCGAGATCCTGCTGTCCGCGTACTGGTGTATCTGTAGTCCCGAGTCGTCTGTAGTGGCCAGATATGAGGCCAGCGAGGCAAAGGTCCTGGCGACGTTGGTCGGGCAACATGAGACGGCGAACCAAGGCTCGCGCAGGCTGGAAGCAGCGCGGTTGCTGACGAAGTCGGGTGACGGCACAACCCCGGGGACCCGCTGATGCAGAGGGTTGGCGTAGAAAAAGGAGCGACCATCTGGCGCCGGTGAGGTGGCCACCACGTTGTAGAGGGTTCGCTCGGCGAGATCGGCAAACCGTGTTTCCCCGGTGGCCAGGAGCAGGCGCCAGGCGAGCATGACCGAGGCGATCCCGGCACAGGTCTCGGAGTAAGCGCGGTCGGGGGGGAGGACGAAATCCTCGCCGAACTTCTCGCCATCGTGATGGGACCCCATGCCCCCGGTGAGATAGGTGCGACGCGCCACGGTCCGCTCCCATTGACCGATGATCGATTCGAGGAGCGCCTCGTCGCCGGTCTCCGCCGCCACATCCACGGCGGACGCCGCCAGGTAGAGCGCCCGGACCGAGTGACCGGTGAACGCGACCTGGTCCCGCACCGGGAGGTCGTCCTGGAAGTACGACCGCCCCCAGTGGATGTCGGCGAGGGTCTGATGTCCTCGGCGATCGATGAACAGCGATGCCTGGTGGAGATAGCGCTCCTCGCCAGTCACCCGCGCCAGCTCGACCAAGCCGAGCTCGATCTCCGGATGGCCGCCGACCCGCTCGACGCCCCCGTCACCGAAGACGTTGCAGACGTGGTCGGCGACCCGCTTCGCCACTTCCACGAATTCGTCGGCCCGGCCGGTCCGTGCTCGGGCGACAGCGGCCTGCAGCATGTGCCCGTAGCAGTACAGCTCGTGACCCCACTCCAGGTCGCTGTATCGATCGGGCTGGCCGGGACGACCGAAGACCGTGTTGAGGTAGCCATCTTCTTCCTGGACCGGGGCGATGACTCCGGTGAGGTCGGTGAAGCGCCGATCCGCGTCGGCCGAGCCTGATCGGCCGACTTCCCAGGCGGCCGCCTCCATCAACTTGTAGACGTCGGAGTCAGTGAAGACCACACCATTGCGGTCCTCCGGCAGCCGACCTTCGGCGGCGGCCTGAAAATTGCCCACCCAGCTGAGCCGCTCCATCCACTCGTGACAGTGGCCGATTGTGGCTTCCGAGTTGACCTCCTGACGGCGACCCCAGAACCCCCCTGTGATCTCCACCTCGGCGAGTCCAAGGGGGCGGAGACGACTCGTGGACGGGACGACGGGTCTGCCGTCCATGCTGTCGCTCATGAGATGTGATCCTTCCAGGCGTGCTTGGGCTCGTAGTCGAGCAACTCGCGGGCTCGACCGATGGCGAGGAGGGTCTCCCTGGCCTCGACCTCCCGTTTCATCGGAACATCGGGATAGACCTCTGCCATTAGGTCAGCGGAATCACGAGTCATGACCGTGTCCGCGGCGGCGATGACGAAGACCTCGGCACCCTCGATATCGGACTCCAATCCGAGATGGATCGCCTCGGCGACGTCGCGGACGTCGACATACCCCCACAGGTTCCATTTCCTGAGGAGAGGGTCGTCCCAGAACCCAGGGAAGTGCTCGTAGTCGTCGGGCTCCATGATGTTGGAGAAGCGAAGCCCTACAAACGGCAGGCTGGTTCGCCTGGAGAACTGGGAGGCCATCTCTTCGCCCACCAGTTTGGACAGGGCATAGGAGCTCTCGGGGCGTGGGTCGATCGTCTCGTCGATCGGAGCGAACAAAGGAGGCGTGTCGAATGGGAGCCCGAGGACGGTCTCACTCGAGGCCCATACGACCCGCTCCGTCGATGCCGCCACCGCGGCGGCGAAGACGTTGAAGGTCGAGACTGTGTTGATCCGAAACGTCTCGGCCTCGGACCTGATGCCTGGAGCCGGTATCGCGGCCAGATGGACTACCGCATCGGCACCCGTGATGAGCTCCTGGGTCTGACCGGGATCGGTCAGGTCGGCGACGAGACAGAGGCCGTGGCCGCTTCCGTCGTGCGTCCAATCGATGTTGCGCACGTCGTGACCACGCTCCCGCAGGTCGCGAACCACCCACCGACCCGTCTTCCCGCTACCACCGGTCACCACGATCTTCATCGCCTGCTCCGTCCAGGAATGGTCATGAAATCGTATGCTACATTGCCTTTTTCGCCTTCGAACCGCCGAGAGTGGAGCCGTTTATGACGCAATTGAGAATGGGTGCCGTGCTGTGGAGCCAGGGAACCGATTGGGCTGGCTTCCTCGCCGCGGCCCAACGTGCTGACGAGTTGGGATATGACTCGATCTGGACCTGGGATCACCTGTACGCCATTTTCGGGGATCCCGATCAGCCGATCGTGGAGGGCTACACGGCACTCGCCGGCATGGCCATGGGAACCGAGCGCGCCGATATCGGGCTACTGGTCGGTGCCAACACGTTTCGCAACCCGGGCATCGTCGCCAAGTCGGTGGTCACTGTCGACGAAATGAGCGGCGGACGGGCCATCCTCGGCCTGGGAGGTGCCTGGTTCGGGTTGGAGCACACCGCATTCGGGATCGATTTCGGCACCGGGTTCGGCCAGCGGCTGGACTGGATGGATGAGGCGACAGCCGCGATCCGATCCCTCCTCGACGGCGAGACTGTGAGCAGCAACGGCGATGGGCGATACGACTTCTCCGATCTACATCTCAATCCGCTGCCGGTCCAGGAGCACCTGCCGATCATGATCGGAGGGTCGGGGGAGAAGAAGACCCTGCGCACCGTCGCTGCCTATGCCGACCAGTGGAACGCGTTCGGCAGCCCGGAGACCCTGGCCCACAAGGACGAGGTCCTACGCGGCCACTGCTCGGATGTCGGCCGCAATCCCGACGAGATCGAACGCACGGTCGGAGCCAAGATCGTCATCCGTGAGACGGAGGCCGAGGCCCGGCGGGTGCTCGAGGATTTGATGGAGCACAACCGGACGCCGATGGCGAACATCGAGGACGACGAGACATTCTGGATAGGCACCGCGGGCGAGATGACCGAGAAGCTGCTGGCCTATCGCGAGGTCGGGTTCAATACCGTCCTGGTCGAGATGCCCGCTCCCTATGACCGGGAGACAATGGACAAGCTCGCCGAGGTGGTCAGGCCGGCCGTGGACTCGGCCTCCTGATCGCAGACGCCACCACGCCCGCGGTCCGACTCACCGGCATCGGCACGCTCGAGCATGTGGAGCTGCCCCTCGACGAGCCCTCCGAAGGCGAGGCGCTTCTGCGGGTGTTGGCGGTGGGCCTGTGTGGATCTGACGCTCACTGGTTCAAAGGGGGCTCGATAGGCGACGCCAACCTCGGCGACGGGCTGGTGCTGGGCCACGAGTTCGCAGCTGTCATCGAATCAGGCCCGCGCACAGGCCAGCGAGTCGCCGTCGACCCTGCCATCCCGTGCCTCGAATGTGAGCAGTGCGCCGCCGGGCGCCCCAACCTATGTCTTCGCCTGAAGTTCGCCGGGCATAGCGTCGATGGCGCCTTGCGACGTCAGATGGTCTGGCCGGAGCGGTGCCTCGTCCCCATTCCCGATGACCTACCCGACGAGCAGGGAGCGATGCTCGAGCCACTCGGGGTGGCCCTCCACGCCATCGACCTGGCGGGGGACATCGAAGGCGCCTCGGTCGGCGTGATCGGCTGTGGCCCAATCGGCCTGCTCCTGATCGCGGCCCTGCGACGGAGCGGGGCCGGGCGCATCGTCGCCACCGATCCGCTGGCCCATCGTGTGGAGGCGGGCGAAGCCATGGGCGCGGACGAAGTGCTCTCCATCGAAGACGATGTCGGGTCTTTGGTCGGCGAGGTCGTAGGTGGTCTCGATGTCGTATTCGAGACCGCCGGAACCGACGCTGCCCTGAACGATGCCCTGGTGGCGGCTCGGCCGGGGGCAACCGTGGTGTTGGTCGGCATCCCCGACCGGGACCGAGCCTCCTTCGTCGCCTCTCTTGCACGCCGCAAAGAGATCACGATGACGGTGTGCCGGCGAATGCTGCCCCAAGACCTGGTCAGGGCAGCCGAGATGGCGGAAGCGGGGATGCCCGGGCTCGACCGAATGGTGACCCATCATTACCCGCTCAGCGAGACCGGCGAGGCGTTCGGCATCCTGGACGACCGTCGCGGGCTCAAGGTGGTGATCCACCCCTAATCGGCTCGCAGACCAGGTGGATAACCTATGCAGGCAAGGCTATGCTGACAATCGTATCCAGTGATCTCCGGCCCGGCACTGGAAGACCTGTGCCTGGGCCGAGAGGGGGCGGTTAGCTTGATGGGGCAGACACGCTCATCGGATCGGAATGAGACGTGGTGAGGCGCACGCAGAGAGGGAATTTGGGTTGACGACATCTCGGCCTGTGACCATGCAGGACATCGCCCGCGCCGCGGGTGTGTCGCAATCAACCGTGTCCCGCGTCCTCAACGACACGCCGACCTCGGTGCCCATCGCCGCCGAGACCAGAGAACGAGTGCAGGAGGTTGCCAAGCGCCTGGGTTACCGGCCTAACCCATTGGCCCGGGGGCTGCGCGGGGCTCGGACCATGCTCCTCGGGGTCATTGTCAGGGAGATCACCGACCCCTTCTTCGCGGTGGCGATCGAAGCGCTGTCGACCGAGGCACTGGCCCGCGGTTACAACGTCGTCCTGGGAAGCGCCCACAGCAAGGCCGACGAGGCCATCGCCCTCAGAGCGGTGCTCGAGACACGGCATTGCGACGCCATCCTCCTCCTGGGCGACATGAGGGATGAGCCCAAGTTCCTCGAAGATCTCCGCGCCTCGCAGACTCCGGTGATCGCTCTGTGGCATGGCACCGAGCTCGAAGGGGTCCCGACCGTCAACATCGACAACCGCGCCGGCATGGTCGCGGGCATCGACCACCTGATCGACCTCGGTCACGAACGCATCGCTTTCATCGGTGGCCGCCCTCTCGGAGACATCCGCGAGCGTCACACCGCCTTCGTGGCGCATCTCGAGGAAAAGGGCATCCCGGTGCCCGATGAGTATGTGATGACCGTCATCAACGAGCCCGCAGGTGGAGACGCTGCTCTTCGAACCCTCATGAGCCTCGAGACGCCACCGACCGCCGTCGTCTGCTCCACCGACCATCTGGCCACCGGGGTGCTCCACGCCGCTGCAGACATCGGGCTCTCCGTGCCCGAGGATCTGTCGGTTGTCGGTTTCGACGACATCCCGATGGCCAGCTTCACGGTGCCGGCCCTGACCACAGTCCACATGCCAATCGCCGAGATGACAGCGGCAGCGGCCCGGCTCGCCATGGATGAAGCCGAAGATGGTCAGGACGGCGGGGGAAATTTCGTCGTCACGCCGCAATTGGTGGTGCGGAAATCGACCGGTCAGGCCCCGGGCCGATGAGCGGGGAGCACGCCGACCTACGCCAATCGGCAGCCCGGGCGAATAATGAGATAGCCGAGGCGGGCCTGGTGGTCCATGCCTTCGGCAACGCGAGCCAGGTCGACCGCGACGAGCGGGTGTTCGCGATCAAGCCGAGTGGGATCCCGTGCCGGGAGGTGACCGGTGACGACATCGTCGTGGTCAGCCTCGACGACGGCGACGTGGTGTGGGGTGAGAACCGCCCTTCCTCGGACACGCCAACTCATCGGGCGATATTCAATGGTCTCGAGGAAGTCGGTGGCGTCGTCCACACCCACTCCAGGTTCGCCACTTCCTGGGCACAGGCACGGCTGCCAATTCCCTGTCTGGGGACCACCCATGCCGACCACTTTCGAGGCTCGGTCCCGGTGACACGGCCACTCTCGGCCGAGGAGATCGAAGGTGACTACGAGTCGAACACCGGCCGGGTCATCGTGGAGATGTATGGCGTCGACGGACTCCACCCGGACGAGGCCCCTGGCGCACTGGTCGCGTCACACGGCCCGTTTGCCTGGGGCCCGGACGCGAGTGCGGCGGTCGAGATGGCGGCGGCCATCGAGTTGATAGCCGAGCTGGCCGCCCACACCCTGGCGATCGGGCGGGACCGTCCTCCGATCGAAGACGAGCTCCTCGAGCGGCACTTCAGCCGAAAGCACGGCCCCATGGCGTACTACGGGCAGCCATGAGCGGCGCAGGCAAGGCGACGGTGGGTGTCGACTTCGGGACCGAGTCGGCACGGGCGGTCCTGGTCGACGTGGGGACAGGCCGGGAGTTGGCCACTGCGGTGCACAGGTATGCCTCAGGGGTCATAGACCAACGTCTTCCCGGCGACGGCGCTCCCTTGGCCCCCGATTGGGCATTGCAAGACCCCGACGACTATCTGGATGCGCTCGGGTCGACTGTTCGAGCGGTGCTCGCCGAAACCGGAATCGATCCGTCCGATGTGATCGGGATTGGGATCGACTTCACCGCATGCACCATGCTCCCGGTCACCTCCGAGGGAATCCCCTTGTGCCGCATCCCCGAGCTTCGCCCCGACCCACATTCATGGGTCAAGCTGTGGAAACACCATGCCGCCCAGCCGGAAGCGGATCTGATCAATGCGACGGCGGAGGCCCGGGGTGACGCCTGGCTGGACCGGTACGGGCGTCGGACCTCCTCGGAGTGGTTCTTCGCCAAGGCGCTGCAGATCCTGGATGAGGCGCCCGCCATCTATGCGAGAGCGGATCGCCTCATCGAGGCGGCCGATTGGGTGGTATGGCAATTGACGGGTGTCGAGACCCGGAACAGCTGCACGGCCGGGTACAAAGCCCTTTGGTCCAAACAGGAGGGGTTTCCGGACCGTGCCTTCTTCGAGGCCCTCGCCGCAGATTTCGCCGACGTCGTCGACGAGAAGATGTCCCGGGACATCTCCAGCCCCGGAGAGAGAGCGGGCCTCATCAGCGCCGATGCGGCCACTTTGACCGGGTTGAACGTGGGCACGCCCGTGGCCGTCGCCAACGTCGATGCCCACGTCTCGGTTCCCGCCGCGACGGTGGTGACGCCGGGCTCACTGGTGGCGGTGATGGGCACCAGCACCTGTCATCTCGCCTTGGCCGATGTCGACCGTGTGGTGCCGGGCTTTTGCGGCGTCGTGGAAGACGGCGTGATCCCGGGTCTCTTCGGCTACGAGGCGGGGCAGGCGGCGGTCGGAGACATGTTCGCCTGGTTCGCCGGGATCCTCGCTCGGGATGGCGGGTCGCTCGATGAGTTGCACCGGTCGCTGGAACGCGACGCCGCGTTGCTCGAGCCGGGTGAGTCCGGCGTCGTAGCCCTCGACTGGTGGAACGGGAACCGATCGATCCTCGTCGACGCCGAGCTGACCGGGCTCTTGATGGGGGCAACTCTCGCCACCGGCCCCGGCGAGATCTATCGCGCCCTCCTGGAATCCACCGTTTTCGGCACCAGGGTCATCATCGAGACACTCGAGGAATCGGGGATAGGGGTCGACGAGATGGTGGTTTGTGGCGGGCTGCCATTCCAGAACCGGCTGCTCATGCAGCTCTCAGCCGACATCACCGGGCGCCCGGTTCGGGTCGCCGAGTCACGCCAGGCCCCCGCACTCGGCTCGGCGATGTTCGCCGCCGTGGCGGCCGGGCCCGAGTTGGGAGGGTACGACTCGATCGTCGAGGCGTCGGAGCGGATGGCCCGGCTCGGGGAGGACGAGTACCTGCCCAACGAGTCGACGCGGCCCGTCTATGACGACCTGTACTCCATCTACAAGGACCTTCACGACACGATGGCGGGCCCTTCGTCGGGCATGAGGAAGCTGCGCTCGGTGCAGGAAAGAGCACGAAAACAGACGGTGGTGCCGGTATGAAATCGCTTGACAGCTTCGAGGTGTGGTTCCTGACCGGAAGCCAGGGCCTTTACGGCGAAGAGGTGCTCCAGCAGGTCGCCGACAACTCGGCTGCGATCGCCGGCGGTCTGGACGACGCCGACGACATCCCGGTGCGCATCGTTCCCAAGCCGGTAGTGAGCAGCCCCGAAGCGATCGAGGATGTGTGTCGCCAGGCCAACACCAACCCTGGATGCGTCGGGGTCATCGCCTGGATGCACACGTTCTCCCCGGCCAAGATGTGGATCCCCGGGCTCATGGCCCTGGACAAGCCACTGCTCCACCTCCACACTCAGTTCAACCGCGATCTGCCCTGGGCCGAGATCGACATGGACTTCATGAATCTCAACCAGGCGGCCCATGGGGATCGTGAGTTCGGCTTCGTCCTATCCCGACTGAGGGTGGCGCGGAAGATCGTCGTCGGGCATTGGCAAGACCCGGCGGTCGCGGCTCGCATCGGTAGCTGGGCTCGGGCCGCCTGCGGATGGCAAGAATCGCGAAATCTGAAGCTGGCCCGATTCGGGAGCAACATGCGACGCGTTGCGGTGACCGATGGTGACCGGCTGGAGGCACAGGTGCGGCTCGGTGTGGCCGTCGATGGGTTTGGCGTCGCCGATCTCGAGACTGCGATGGCGAACGTCGAGCGGCAGGCGATCCACAAGCTGATCGGCGAGTACCACGACGAGTACGAGATGGCGCCCGAGCTCGCTCGAGGAGGCGACCGTCACGAGTCACTGGTCGAAGCTGCGCGCATCGAGGCCGGTCTGCGGGACTTCCTCGAAGCGGGTGGGTTCATGGCATTCACCGACACCTTCGAGGATCTTGCCGGCCTTCCCCAGCTCCCCGGTATCGCCGTGCAGAGGTTGATGGCCGACGGCTACGGGTTCGGAGCCGAGGGAGATTGGAAGACGGCGACGATGGTCCGGATCATGAAGGTGATGGGTGCGGGCCGAAGTGGCGGCGCATCCTTCATGGAGGACTACACCTACCACCTCGGTGACGGGGGGCCCAAGGTCCTCGGCGCCCACATGCTCGAGGTATGCCCGTCGATCGCCGGCGGCCGTCCCTCGTGTGAGATCCATCCGCTCTCGATCGGGGGCAAGCCCGACCCGGTGCGGCTGGTGTTCACCGCCCGGACCGGCCCCGGCGTGGTGGTCGGCCTCATGGATCTCGGCAACCGGTTCCGTCTGGTGGCCAACGAGGTAGAGCTCACCGATCCCGACGAACCGTTGCCGAATCTCCCTGTCGCCCGCGCCGTGTGGAAGCCGCTTCCCGATTTCGAGACCGCGGCGTCGTCCTGGCTACTGGCCGGGGGTTCGCATCACACCTGTCTGAGCCTCGATGTCGACATCGAGATCCTCACCGATTTCGCCAACATGGCCGGAGTCGAACTGGCCGTCATCGATCACGACACGACCTTTGCCTCATTCGAGCGGGAGCTCCGCTGGAATCAGGCCTATCACCATCTCGTCACCGGTCCCTGACCGACCCCGGAGCTCCTGCGTCTCTAGTGGTAGTGGACTTGATTACGTTTGACAGCATTCCCTTGTATGCATAGGATTGCACTCGCTGGAGTGACAGCTGGAAGTGGCAGGGAAGGCGACTGGGAATTGCCCTTTCGCGGTTACCGGGAGGCGGGTCGGCGTCGGGAGCGCCGCTCCTCTTCCGCCCGAGACGCGGGACTCGGGCATGACCCAACAAGGAGGAGAAAACAGGTGAACACGAGAAAGCATGGCGGCCTACTTAGCAGGCCGTCGGTCCTTCTCATCATGGCCATCGTGATGGCAATGGTGGTTGGGGCCTGTGCCGACAGCGGCGCGGAAGAGACGACCACGTCGGCCGCTGCCGAGGAGACCACCACCAGCGCGGCTGCCGAGGAGACGACCACCAGCGCCGCCACTGAAGAGACGACCACGAGCGCAGCTGCCGAGGCGCTAGCAGTGACTTGCGAGCCCACGGCGGCGGACGCCGAGGGAGCGCTGATCATGTGGGAGAGGACCGGGGGCAACGCCCAGATGGTCGACGCCCTTGTCTGCGCCTGGAACGGTCGCAACCCCGACCGCCCGATCAGCCTGGAGTACATCGAGCACACCGCGATGGTCGACCGTCTGGCCCGCGGCCTGGCAACGGGTGACGTGCCCGACCTGATGGGCCTCGACCTGATCTACGGCCCGCAGTTCACCAGCGCCGACCAGCTGCAGGATGTCACCGACCTCGTCGACCCAGACCTCATGGCACACCGCGGTCACGGGTCACGTAGAGGTGGCGACATGGGAGGACCGTCTCTACGGGGTCCCGCTCTATGCCGACGTCTCTGCGTTGTTCTGGAACAAGGACCTGTTCGAGGCTGCCGGCCTCGACCCGGAAGTGCCCCCGACGAACCTGACCGAGCTGCATGACATGGCTGCGGCCATCACCGGAGTGCAGGACGGTGCCTACGGGTATTACCTGGCCGGCAACTGCGCCGGGTGCAACATCTTCACCTTCGGCCCGATGATCTGGGCCAACGGTGGGAAGATCGAGCCGGCCGCGCCTGGCGATGAAGCCATGGTCACACCCGAGCAGATCGCCCCGGTCCTGGAGTGGGCCCGCATGATGCATCAGGAGGGTCACATCGATCCCGCCGCTCAGTCCGAGGATGGCGCCACCTTCGCCCAGGTGTTCGGCTCGGGCAATGTCGGAATCATGGGGACCGGCAACTTCAACATCACCCTGGTGACCGGCGCCGAGGGCATCGAGGGCCAGAACCCGGACATGAACTTCGGCATCACCGTCATCCCCGGCCTCAACACCGGTGATGCCTCGTCGTTCGCCGGTGGTGACATCGTGGTTGTCCCCCAGGGCAGCGAGCGCTTGGAGGACGCCGTCGAATTCATGAACTTCATCCTCTCCGATGAGGTCCAGGTCGAGGTGTACGCCAAGTTGCTCAACATGACCACCCGGACCGACATGACCGACAACGAGTACTTCCAGGCCAACCCGCTGGTGCAGGACGTCGCGGCAGGCCATCGAGATCGCACAGACTCCGTTCACGTTGAAGTTCTTCGAGTTGATCAACTCGCCACAGGGGCCGTGGCTGCAGATGCTGCAGCGGGTGTACTACAGCGACGACGACATCAACACCGTCATCGCAGATGCCAAGGCCGAGATGGAGGCAATCATCAACGAATGACGGAGCGGGTCTGAGCTCGAAGCCGAAGGGCCGCAGTGCCATACCTCCGGGGTGCTGCGGCCCTTGCTTCACCGTCGCCGTGATTCACCACGAAATACCATCGATGCCGGCCCTGCCTGACCGACGAACTGGCATCCACCACTCATGACCAATCGCAGCAAGCTGACAGGTTTCTGGTACGTGCTGCCGGCCCTCCTCTTCGTCGTGACCTTCACCGCGTGGCCGTTCCTGCAGATGGTCTGGATCTCACTCAACGAGTGGTCGCTGATCACTCCCCCCGAGTTCGTCGGGCTCCAGAACTATATCGATGCCTTTGCCGATTCCCAGTTCTGGATCTCACTCCGTTTCACCCTGAAATACACCCTCTACATCACCCCGATCCTCATGATCGGCGGCTATCTCGTCGCATTGCTGGTGACCCCGAACAGCGGCTTGAGCCGTTTCACCCGGACGATCGTCTTCATACCGGTCGTGATCGGGCTCGGTGCCTCCAGCTTTCTCTGGTACTGGCTGTTCAGCCCCAACTACGGGCTGGTCAACAAGTTCCTGATCGACCTGGGGATCATCGACACCCCGATCCTCTGGCTCGGGGTCGATGCCGACCTCTCCAACTGGGCGATCATCATCTCCGTGACCTGGAAAGTTCTCGGCTTCGGCATGATCCTCTTCGTCGCCGCCATCCAGGCCATCCCCCATGAGATAACCGAGGCGGCCATGGTGGACGGCGCCGGGTTCTGGCAAAGGGTGCGCAAGCTGATCCTGCCGCTCACCCGGAGGACGATCCTCCTGGTGACCCTGGTCAGTGTGATCGGGTCGCTCCTCGCCTTCGACCAGTTCTACATCATGACCGCCGGCCAGCCGCGGAACCTGACTGCCACCTCTGTCTTCTTCGTGTATCTCAACTCTTTTCCCGTATCTGAAGCTCGGCTACGGAGCCGCCCTCTCCATGATCCTGGCCCTGATCATCCTCGGTTTCACAATCGTCCAGATGATGCTCACCCGGAGGGCGGAGACGTGACCCAGGTCTCGCTGCCACAGCCAGTAGGCACCGACCTCGAGCTAGAGATGGAGGGCGTGGGATCCGCCCACAGAGGTGGGCGATTCTGGTCGGGGCGCAGCAGGTACCTGTTGGGTGCGGTGTCGATCGTCATGTGCCTCGTGATGCTGACACCGATCGTGCTGTCGGTGGCAGCCTCTTTGAAGACGACCCAGGAGGCGGCGGCGGTTCCACCGACCTACTTCCCCAGCGAGCTCAGCCTGGACAACTACGAGAAGTTGTGGGACTACGGCAGCGGGCTGCCCAGGTATCTCGCGAATAGCGTGATCACCGCGTTCTTGACCATCGCCATGACTCTGATCCTCACCGTGCCTGCTGGTTATGGCCTGGCCAGATTCCCGATCCCCGGCAAGGAGTTCATCTTCGTCTTCCTCCTTCTGGCTCTGATCATCCCCTATCAAGCGCTGCTCACCCCGATCTTCCTCATGTTCTCCACATTGGGGTTGACCAACAACCTGTTCGGCCTGGCCATCGTGCACACCCTGATCCAGCTCCCGTTCAGCATCTACATCATGCGCAACGCCTTCGAGGCCGTCCCTCGCGAATTGGAAGAGGCGGCCCTGGTGGACGGTGCCAGCACATGGCAGGTTCTGCGGCGGGTATTCCTGCCCAACATGGTCCCCGCGATCATCACCGTGACCCTGTTTGCCTTTGTCATGTCATGGAACGAGTTCTTGGGAGCCCTGGTGATGCTGACCAGGGACACCACTCTCACCTTGCCCCTGGTGCTCGCCGCCGCCCGCAGCGTCACCAGCCTGGGCAGCACCGACTGGGGGATGCTCCAGGCAGGAGTGACGGTCGCGATCATCCCCTGCGTCCTCTTCTACCTGCTGCTCCAGCGGTACTACGTCTCCGGCCTGCTCACCGGGGCTGGTGAAGTAGCGAGCGAGGACTCAGGCCGTCGTCGTCCTCGGTTTCGAGGCCGAGTGCGACGAAGATCCGGTGTCTCTCCTCGTCGAAGTGACTCTGGCTGACCTGATTTGCTGCGTACTCGTCGCTGAGACGGGCGAACTCTTCGTGCAGGTGGGTCTCCTCGTCGGCGGTCAGCTTGGGTGGCCCGTCCCCCTTGGCCTCTTGGCGCTCCTGTTTGTCTTCCTTCTTCTGCTGACGGGCCAGCTCTCGCGACCGCTTTGCCATCGCCTCGCGCCCTCGCTTGGCCATATCAGCTGCACGCCCCGAGCAAGTTGGATTTGATCATGGATGAGCCCTTCCTGGCTGCCGCTTACCAAAGACCCTAACCGTCGGTGGGGGCTGAGCAGGGCGAACGTCTTCTGCTATGACGTCGCCACCGGCTAGCATGGGGGCACAGCGCACGCCTGATGCGTGCTGCGCCTTTCTTCGCTTCCTTCGTTCCGTCGGGTGAAGTCACCGCAGGGCCCAAGCCGAGACTCCCCGCTTCACGCGAACCCGTCCCGGATGTCCCGGCGGGGCGTGATGAGTACGACGGCACGAGCTCAAAGGAGCATGCACATGTCCACCAACATCTACGTGGGAAACCTCACGTTCGACACCGATTCGCGGCGTCTCGAGGATCTCTTCTCGGAGCACGGCACCGTGACCAAGGCCCAGGTCATCACCGATCGTGAGACCGGCCGCTCGCGTGGCTTCGGCTTCGTCGAGATGGGCTCGGCCGAGGCGGCCGAGAAGGCGATCTCGGCCCTCAACGGCAAGGACCTCGGCGGGCGTCAGCTCACCGTCAACCTCGCCAAAGAGCGCTCGCGTTGATCAAAGCCGTCCCCAAGCCAAAGCGCGACGGGGCCAAGCACAAAGCGGATCGGTGCACCGGTTGCGGTCATCCCCTCAAGGAGCACCGCCAATCGGCCTGCACCGTCCCGCTGTGCCGCTGTCAGTTGTCCTCCTCTCAAGGAGCACCCACTATCTGAACTCGATGCAGGGGTATCACGCATGAGTGACGCTCTGCATTAGATGGCGAGCTGGCGGAACCCGTTGCTCCGCAAACGATTGTCGCCCTAGACTCGCCGGCGTGGATCACCCATGACCACGCCAGTCACCACCGACGTAATCGGAGACGACCTCACCTTTTCCCGCGAAACGGACGGGTTGAGGATCGACTATCAGGTCCCGGTCGAGATGCCGGATGGTGCTGTGCTTCGCGCAGACGTCTTTCGACCGATCGGAGAGGGCACCTACCCGGTGATCCTCACTCATGGCGTGTACGCCAAAGGTCTCCCGTTCAACGGGCCCATCTACAAGATGCAGTGGGACAAGCTCGTGGCCAAGGATCCGAGCGTCCTCGACGGCTCGACCAACAAGCACCAGGCCTGGGAGGTAACCGACCCGGAGCGGTGGGTGCCCCACGGTTACGCCCTGGCCCGGGTCGACTCCCGGGGAGCCGGGTGGTCGCCGGGAGTGCTCTGGCCCCGCAACCCGCTCGAGTTCGACGACATCGCGAACTCAGTGGAATGGGCGGGGACCCAGCCCTGGAGCACCGGGCGGGTCGGCATCCTCGGCATCTCCTACTACGCGGTCATGGGATGGGCCGCGGCGGAGCGCCAGCCCGAGCACTTGACCGCCCTCATCGCTTGGGAGGGCTTCACCGACTCCTATAGGGACGCCTACTACCACGGCGGCATCCTCAGCGAGTTCACCAGACGTTGGCAGGAGCGCCAGATCAACCCGATCCAGTACGGCCAGGGAGAACGCGCCCCGGTCAACCCCAATACCGGCCAGTCGGTGGCCGGCCCCGTCACCCTCCCTGAAGACGAGCTGGTGACCAACCGACAGGAGTCGTTCCCGGAGATCAAGAGCCACCCCCTCTACGACGACTGGCACCACGAGCGCGCCGTGGACCTGTCCAGGGTCTCCGTGCCCTTCCTCTCAGCGGCTAACTGGGGGGGTCAGGGCATCCACCCGCGCGGCAACTTCAACGGGTTTGTCGAAGCCGCGTCTGAGGACAAGTGGCTCGAGGCACACGGCGACACCCACTGGACCCACTTCTACTCGTCGTATGGGCGTGAGCTGCAGAAGCGGTTCTTCGACCACTTCCTCAAAGGAGAGGCCAACGGCTTCGACGGCACACCTCGGGTCCAGCTCAACATCAGACACCCCGGGGAGAGATTCGTGTGGCGGGGGGAAGACGAGTGGCCCCTGGCACGAACGCAGTGGACCGAGCATCACCTGCATCCCGATCTCTTGCTGAGCGCCGATGTTCCCGCCACCGCCGATGAGCTCGTCTACGAGGCCTTGGGCGACGGGCTCTCGTTCAAGACCCCGCCCTTCGCCGAGGAGACCGAGATCACCGGTCCGCTGGCGGCCAAGCTCTTCGTGTCCTCGACCACCTCCGACGCCGACCTCTTTCTCATCGTGCAACTCTTCGACCCGGACGACAACGAGGTCACCTTCGAGGGATCGACCGATCCCAACACCCCTATCGCCAACGGCTGGCTCCGTGCCAGCCACCGTGCCCTCGACCCGGATAGGTCCAAACCGGGGCGACCGTTTCACCCCCATGACCGCGTCGAACTGCTGGAGCCGGGCGTGGTCTATGAGCTCGATATCGAGATCGTCCCCACTTGCATCGTCGTCCCCGAGGGATACCGGCTCGGTCTCTGGGTGCGAGGCAAGGACTACGAGTATCGAGGCCCTCTCGATGAGTACGGTCAGAGTTTCTATTACGCCACGCGGGGAACAGGTGGGATGACCCATGCCGATCCCGACGATCGCCCGCCGGACGTTTTCGGGGGCACGGTGACGGTCCACATCGGGCCGGAGCATCCCTCGCACCTGCTGGTGCCGATCATCCCCAAGAGAGACGAATGAGGAGGAAAAGCCGATCATGACGACAACGGTCGACTTCGTCGTCGCCGGTGGAGGGCACAACAGCCTGATCACCGCCGCCTATCTGGCCCGGGCCGGCCAGGAGGTGGTCGTGTTGGACGTTCGCTCCGAGGCAGGAGGGGGGGCGGCGACCGAGGAGATCCTCACGCCCGGTTTCCTCTTCGACACCTGCTCCACGGGGCAGACCTTGATCCGGGTCAACCCGTTGCTGTCGAAGGACGAGCTCGGTCTCGTGTCCGAATTCGGCCTCACCTACATCGAGCCCGACCCGGTGGCCCATGTCGTCTTCCCCGACGGCGAGACCTTCACCATGTGGCTCGACGTCGAGCGCACCATCGAGGAGATCACTCGATTCTCCGCCGCCGATGCCGCCGCCTACCGGCGGATGCTCGATGAGTTCGACGAGGTAAAGGGGGTATACAGCTCCTACCGCTTCACGCCGATCGGGTACGGCCCTTCGATCGACGAAGCCCTGGCGGCTCACCCGGCCGGAGCGATATGGCGCCGTCGCAATGTCATGTCGGCATGGGACGTGATCCGGCGCGAATTCGAGAGCCGGCACATCCAGGCGTTCATGTCGTGGATGGCGTTCATGACCTCACAGCCGATCGACTCGCCGGGATCGGGTTATCTCGCCTACTCCCTCGTGGGGGGTCGTCAGCGAAGCAGCTGGTCGGTCCCGCTCGGCGGGTCGGCCAGCCTGCCCCGGGCCCTGGTCGCCGCCCTCGAGGCGTACGGAGGCTCGGTTGTCACCAACACGCTGGTCACCTCGCTCATCACAGAGGAGGGCCGGTGTGTCGGAGTCGAGACCGAGAACGGCAGCCAATACCGGGCACGAGTCGGGGTTGTCTCCTCCATCCATGTCAAAGACCTGGTCGACATGGCGCCCGCCGAGATGTGGGGCGAGGGCTTCATCTACGGCGTGGACACCTACGACGAAGGGCTTTCTTCATTCGCCTCCTATTACGCCGCCACCGAGGCGCCGCAGTTCCGCTCGTCCGGACCAGAGCCGATTGGCGCGGTCTCGGCCGGCACCGCTCCCTGGCCGGAAGACGTGATCGAGTTCGGCCGTGGGCTGCGCGAGCGCCGGCTCCACCGACCCGGCACCTTCCTTCTCTTCGCCACACCCACCCTCGTCGACGAGACGCGGGCCCCCGCCGGCGGCCACACCGTCAAGATCCTCAGCCTGGCTCCGTACGACTGTCCCGACGACCTTGGGGACTGGGACACGGGCAAGGACGTCCTGGCCGCCGAGCACTTCCAGACCTTGCGGCGATTGCGCCCCCAACCTGACCGAGGAGAAGATCCTGGCGTGGAAGGCGAAGAGCCCGGTCGACATCGAGGCGGGAAACCCGCACATGTGGCGGGGAACCATTCACGGGGGTGACCGCGGGCTCGCCTACGGCGGCCCCCAGCGACCGGTGCCGGGATGGGCCTCGCACCGCATGCCGATCCCCGGCCTGTACCAGACGGGGGCCACCACCCATCCCGGTGGGTCCATCACCGGTGGGCCCGGTCGCAACGCGGCGATCGTCATCCTCGACGACCTCGGGATGAGCCTCGACAGCATGGTTGCAAAAGGAGGAGATGGCACATGACCACGACCACCCAGCCCGATCTGGGCTTCGCCCCCAATGAGGATCCGTTCATCGTCGCCCACGGCGGGTTCTACCGGCGCTGGCTCTCGATGATCGACGACATCGAGGAGTTGAAGGAGGCGGTGTCCAGGCTGGAGGGAACCACCGAGGACAAGTGGGTCCCGGTCTGGGAGGAGATGGGTCGTCGTCATGAGGACGAAGGCGACCGGCTCGAGACAGCCGGGGACCATGAGGCGGCGAGGAAGGCGTACCTGAACGCAAAGAGCTATTACGCCATCGGGCGATTCCCCGGCGAGATCAGCGAGATCAAGACCAAGATCAGCCAGGACTGCGCCCGCGCCTATCTGAAGGCGTGCGCCCATCTCGACCCGCCGATGGAGGTGGTCGACTTCGAGCATGAGGGGCTGACAGTGCGGGCCCACTTCCGGTCACCTGTCTCGGACACCCCGGTCCCGGCCGTGCTCATCATGTGTGGCGCCGACGTGTTCAAGGAGGATCGCGGGTTCGCCCAGGACCTGTGCATGGAGAACGGTATGGCGTCCCTGGTGATGGACGGCCCCGACACGGGGGAGAACCCATTCCCGTGGGCTCCGGAGTCCGTGTCGGCCTGGGAGGCGGCGATCGACTATCTCGCCTCCCGGCCTGAGGTCGACGGCGACCGGATCGGGGCATTCGGGATCAGCCGCGGCGGCTACTCGGTGATGCAGCTCGCCGGCACGGCCCCCGACAAGCTCGGCGCAGTGGTGGCCAACGCCGGCCACCCCTTCGGCTACGTCATGGGAGACGAGGAGCTCGAAGAGTTCGTCCGGGTGCGGAACGAACGGGCCACATGGCGGTTCGGCGCTCCCGACGACCCGCCTTCGTTCCCACCCACGACAGCGGAGAAGGAGCGGTCAGACTTCAAGCGCTGGGCTCTCTCTGAGCAGGGCATCCTCGAGAACATCACCATGCCGGTGCTCATGATCAACGGGAAGCTCGACCATCTGGCGCCGATCGGGAACATCTATTTCATGCTGGAGACAGGCCCGGCGACCGGCAAGGAGGCGCGCGTTTACGCCGATGCCGGTCACTGCGCCTTCAAATACCAGTCGCACTGGGCCCCCGCCACCTTTCAGTGGCTGGCAGAGAAGCTGGGCCGGGCCTAGCCGATACGTCTCAGTCCCCGGGGCACGTCGTGCAACGGCCGGTGCCCATCGCCGGAGACGACCACCAGATGCCCGGTTTGGACGCCGGCCTTCTCGTCGGTCGTGATCACGTTGGGTTGGATCACCAGGGCCATTCCTTCTTCCAACCTCATGTCGGGCGTGGGCAGGTTGGGGCGGCTCTTGGTGCCTAGGACCGGGGGCAGATAGCCCCCGCCATATCCGTGGACCAGGTCGTCGTAGATGGTGAAGCCCATCTCCTCGATGACCGAAGACGCCTCGACCAGATCGCGAACGTGGGTGCCGGGCCGCGTCGCGGCCCGATGGCATCGAAGGCGGCGTCGGCGGCCGAATGGAGGTCGGCGTAGAGCGGGGTCGGGTCGGCTTCGATGGTGAAGCTCCTCAGAACCTGGCCGGCGTAGCCCCAGAAGGCGGCACTGATCTCACAGAAGAGGACGTCGCCCGCCTGGAGTCGTCGCGTCGATTGGAACTGCGATGGCACGCACACGTCCGGATCGGCCATGGAGGTGGCGGCGAAGTAATGGATGTGGTTGGTCCCGCCCTCGGCGAGATAGGCCGACTCCATGATCGCGGCGAGCCTGCGCTCGTCCATGCCGACCCGAGCTTCGGCGGCGATGGCCTCCACCGCCAGGTCGGAGAGCCTCGCCGCGACTTCGAGACGCTCGATCTCCTCAGGTGACTTGACCAGACGCAGACGCTGGTACTCGCGGTCGAGGCTCACCAGGTCGCCCACCGACCCGGCGAGGTCCCGATGGTCCCGATAGCCGAGCGGTCCCAGAATCCCTACCCGCTGTCCCTCGATCAGACGCGCACCGACGATCTCCCCGAGCCGCGTGATGGTGGAGGGCCCGCCCCATTCGACCTCACAGTCGGTCGCTATTCGGCGGGCATTGGGGAGATGGTTGTAGTGCTGGACCAGCAAGTGGAGCGGTTCACCGGGTGTGACGACCAGTGCGGCCTCCCGGGTGACCGGCCACTCCGAGAGCCATTGCACCGCGGAGCCGGTCCGCTCCGATCCGTAGGCGATGAGGTGCGATACCCCGGCTGTGCTCCATGACCTCGAGCACGGCCTGGCGTCTTCGTTGCAGCTCGCCCTCCGAGAACCGGGGGAAGGGATCGGGGTCGCGAGCCACTCTCTCGTCAGAGCTCGCGCCGGCGTGATGTGTGGAGGACGCAGCTGGTGACATGGCCGGGTTCGACCTCCTCCAGCTCTACCGGCGCTACGGGGAGAAAGCTGAGCAGGACCTTGTTGCCGTCCACCGAGACGCTCTCCAACGCCGGCGACAATGCCGGGGGCATGCTCCCGCTGGTCATCGCCTTGCCCACGGCCTCAGCCGAGCCATCGTCGCCGAAGGCGAGGGTGGCGTCGAAATTCGACCGCCGCTCCACGGCGGTCATGGTGTCCAACAGGTTCGTCTCCACGCTGAGCCAGGTGACCGCGTCGTCTACCTCCCACCCGCAGATCGGCGTCGCCACAGGGCACCGGGTGTGGAACCGACACCCTTCGGGAGGATTGGCCGGATCGGGGACCGTGCCCTCCAAGCCCTCGATCTCCTTGTCGACATCGGCATCGAGGTCGGGGTTGGCGGCGAGGAGCGCCTCGGTATAGGGATGTCGCGGGCGCTCGAACAACTCCGTGGCAGTGCCTTGCTCCACGACCTGGCCCAGGTACATGACTGCGATGCGGTCACTCATCAGCTTGACCACTCCCAGATCGTGGCTGATGAACAGATAGGTGAGACCCCGGTCACGCTGGAGCTCATGGAGCAGATTGAGGATCTGCGCCTGCACCGAGACGTCGAGGGCGCTGGTCGGTTCATCGAGCACGATGAAATCGGGATCGAGGGCGAGGGCTCGCGCGATGGAGATTCGCTGCCGCTGCCCTCCGGAGAACTGATGCGGGTATCGGAAGAGGTGTTGGCGTCCCATGCCGACGCTTTCGAGCAATGACACCACCCGCTCGGTCAGCTCGGCCCCAGAGGCCTCCTTGTGGATGCGCAAAGGCCGGCCGACGATGTCCTTGACCAGTTGGCGGGGATTGAGGGAGCTGAATGCATCCTGAAACACAACCTGGCAGTTCCGGCGATACGCCCGCCAGGCCTCGCCAGTGAGAGCAGTGATCAGATGGCGGGAGTCGATTCGCTCCATCCTCTTGCGCTGTTCGGGGGTCCGCTCCTTGCCAGGTATCGCGAGGATGTCTTCCAGCGCAGCACGGTCCACATCGGGGAGTCGGAAGTAGATGCCACCGCCCGTCGGGGCCGTGATGCCACTGATGCACCGCCCGAGAGTGGTCTTTCCGCATCCACTCTCACCAACCAGGCCCAACGTCTCACCGCGGCGGATCTCGAGTGACACACCGTCGACGGCTTTCACATGGCCGACCACCTTCTGGAGCACTCCGTCCTTGATCGGGAAGTGCTTCTCGACATCGATGAGGGTCATCACCGGTCGATCGCCCACCGATCCCTCGCGCTCCAGGGACTGGGCCCACACCGAAGTCATCGGGTCATCGGTTCCTAAGACGGCACCTCACCGGGGCGGAGGCCTAGCTCGGTTGGATCGTCGTGGACATGACAGGCGACTCCGTGGTCGACATCGTGGCGAAGGAAGCGGGGGTCGACCTTGCGGCAGACCCCGGCCGCATAGGGGCAGCGGGTGTGGAACCGGCAGGAAGGTTGCGGGTCGATGAGCTCTGGGACGTTGCCTTCGATGGCGGCGAGCTCGCCTCGCTTGTTCCTCGACGACGGAATCGCCGCCATCAGACTCCGTGTGTAAGGGTGGAGGGGCTGTCGGAACACGTCGTCGGTCCGACCGATCTCGGCGATCCTCCCGGCATACATCACCGCGACCCGGTCGCAGATCTCGCGCACCAGCGAGAGGTCATGGCTGATGTAGAGCACGGAGGTGCGCCGCCGCTGTTGCAGCTCCGAATCAGATTCAGGATCCGCGCCTGGATGGTCACATCGAGAGCGGTAGTGGGCTCGTCGGCGATGAGGAGGTCCGGGTTGCATGCGAGCGCTTGGGCGATGAGGACCCGCTGCTTCATCCCACCCGAGAGCTCATGCGGATAGCTGGCCATGATCCTGCGCGGGTTAGGGATCTGGGTCTCGGCCAGTGCCTCGGCGACGTGATCGTCGACCTCCTCCCTCATTTTCGCCGCCTTCGACCGCAAGGGGGGGAGTTTCAGCAGGATCCGCTCCAATTTGCCGGACTGCTGGCTGGCGGCGCGGCGGATGATCACCGGGGCGTTGGGGCCGAGCGGTTCGAGGAGCTCGTCACTCCGGTGCTGGAAGAACACCTCGGCAAGCTGATTCCCGATCGAGAGGGCTGGGTTCAGGGCCTTGCTCGGGTCCTGGAAGATCATTGCGATGCGGTTGCCACGGATCTCCAGCATCTCGTCGTCGGCGATGGTGAGCAGGTTCACCGGCCCCCCGCCCGCGGCTTGGGTCTCGCTCGACCAGAAGTCGATCTTCCCGCCGGCATACACCCCGGGCGGGCTGGCGACCAGACGCATGAACGAGCGGGCGGTGACGCTCTTCCCGCATCCGGTCTCGCCAACCAGTCCCAGCGTCTCTCCATCGCGAATGTCGAATGAGACGCCGTCGACGGCATGGACCATGCCGGCCTTGGTCTTGAAGTGGACGCTGAGGTTCAGCACCGATGCCACCAGCGCCCCGGTTGCCCCTTCGGTGGAGATGCCGGCCGGTGCCGTCGAGGTCACCGGGATTCGGTCCTTGGGTCCAGCACGTCGCGAAGACCGTCGCCCACCAGGTTGAAGGCCAGCGCCCACAGGAAGATCATCAACCCGGGAAAGGTCGAGGCCCACCAGCGCCCGGTGGAGATGCCAACTTGGCCCTCGCTGACCAGGACACCCCACTCGGCCAGACCGGCCTCCGATAGGCCGATGAAGCTGAGGGTGGCGCCAACGAGGACGATCGCCCCCATGTCCATGGTCGCCTGGACCATGACCGGGGTGATCGAGTTGGGGAGGACGTCCTTGAGGTAGATCCGGAACTTGGTGTCGCCGATTACGCGAGCGGAATCGACGTACTCGTTCTGCTTCACGTGGATGATCTGCCCCCGGATGATACGGGCGTACTTCACCCAGTAGACGATGGCCAGGGCGAGGATGATGTTCGAGAAGGACGGGCCGAGAACCGCGGCGATCGCTAGGGCGAAGATGAGCTCGGGTATGGCGAGGAAGACGTCCACCACCCGCATCAGGATCTCGTCCATCTTGCCCCCGATGAAGCCGGCCAGGCTGCCGACGATGGTGCCGATGGTCACGGTGACCGCGACCACGATGAGCGACAGCCAAAGGGAGGTGCGGGAGCCCCAGATGACCCCGTAGAGGACATCGCCGCCGTGTGCCGTGGTTCCAAGTGGGTGGCCCGGGGTTCCCGGCGGCTCGTTGAGGGCCGTCCAGTCGCGCGGCATCTGGTAGGGGTTGGGCTCGTTGGGAGTTGTCAGAACCGGCGCCAGGAGCGCCATGGCGAACATCAAGACGATGATCACCAGCCCGATGACGGTGACCGGGTTGCGCAGCGTCTGGACGGTGACCTCGCCAAGCCGTCTGAGACGGACCGTCAGAGCGCCGGTGGCGGGAGGAATGATCGTGCGGGGCTGGACGATGTCGGCCATGGTCAGCTTCCGAGCACGACGCGACGGTCGAGGTAGGCGTAGATGATGTCGACGGCGAGGTTCACCGTGAGGAAGAGAACGCTGGTGAAGAGGACGTAGGCCATGATCGTGGCTTGATCGCCACGCAAGACGGCGTCGGCCAGCCATCGGCCCAGCCCGGGCCACTGGTAGATGATCTCGACCACCACCGTTCCCTGAAGCAGGAACCCGAAGCTGAGGCCGATGACGGTCATCGTCGGGATGAGCGCGTTCCGCCGGGCGTGCCGCTTCAGGACCAGGCGCTCGGGAAGCCCCTTGGCACGGGCGGCGTCTACGTAGTCCTCGTTGAGCTCCTCGACGAGCGACGAGCGCATCATCCTCGTGATGATGGCTGTCGTCGCCAGCCCGAGGGTGATGGCGGGGAGGACGAGGTGCCAGATGGCGTCCCTGAACGCCTGCCAGCTCCCGGCCATCAGCGAGTCGATGGTGTACAGCCCGGTGGGATGGGCGATGGAGGCCCAGATGGCCGGGTCAGACCGGCCCACCGGGAACCAACCCAGATACACCCAGAACACGATGAGCAGCACGATGGCGAACCAGAAATCGGGCATGCTCGACCCGCTCACCGAGAAGATACGGGTGAGGTGGTCCGGTAATCGATCGCGTCTGGACCCGGCGAAGGTCCCCAAGGTGATGCCCAGGGTCACGGCCACCAGGCCGGCGGCAGTAGCTAGCTCCATGGTGGCCGCGAGCTTGCCCCGGAATACCTGGGTCACCGGAGCGACGGCCACGCCGGACCAACCGAGGTCCCCGCGGAGGACCCCGCCCGCCCAGGCGACATATTGCACCGGAAGCGGGTCGTTCAGGCCGTAGCGGTCCTCGAGCTCTTCGACTTCCTCGGGTGTCATCTCGTGTGACATGTAGATACCGATCGGTGACCCACCCACCCGGGTCAACGCGAACACGATGATGGAGACGCCGATCAGCAGTATCGGGAGGACCATCAGACGCCGGATCAGGTAGTCGCGTGATCTGCATGAAAGGGGTGTGCTCAGTGTGGCAGGTGGGGAGCCCTTTGGAACAGGCTCCCCACCGTTGGTTCACTTGTCGTAGAAGGCGAACTTCACTCCGGGACGCGGCCACAGCGGGTTCATCACGAAGCCAGTCACATGGTCACGATGAGCGTTCAACGCCGTTTCATTCCCAGCGATGATCCACATCGGGTCGTCGTACAGCATCGGCGCCAGCTCCCCGTAGAGGCCCAGCCGCGCGTCGGTGTCGAGCTCGGTGGCGGCCTCGTCGATGAGCCCGGCGACTGCATCGGGGTCCTGATACATCTCCCTCATCCCGTGCACCGTCCCCCATTCCCCGTCAGGATGGATGTAGGCGTTCATCAAGGCAGCGGGGTCGGCGAACGGATCCGCGTTCTTGGCCCACAAGGCGTATGGGATCGGATCCGAGCCATGGGCCTCGTCGAACTGCGATTCGGCCTGGGCCAAAACCCGGATCTCGAAGGCGGGGTTCAGCGCCGCCATCGAGTCCTGAAGGACGAGCGACGCCACCTCGAACAGGTTCCCTTCTTCGGCGATAACCGACACCGTGAAGCCCTCGTCCCACACACCGGCCTCCTCGAACAATGCCTGGGCTTCCTCCAGGTTCTGCTCGTACACCGGGTAGTCCTCGCTGTACCCCAGCATCCCCTGCGGGAAGTAATGAGGCACCCCTCCGCCCAACCCGCCCAGGGCGCCGTCGATGAAGCCCTGGTAGTCGAAGGTGAGGTTGAACGCCCGCCGGATCCGCGGGTCCTGGAAAAACTCGGGCGTGATCGTGTCTTCTGGGGGCAGCGAGCCCTCCTCGAACCGGGTGTTGAATCCGATATGGATTGGCTCGAGCAGGAACCCGCCCTGGTAGATCTCGACTACTTCCGCCCCCTCGAGGTCGGGCACTAACGATGGGTCGATCTCCATCATGTCGTATTCCCCTGCCCGCAGCCCGAGGATCCGCGTGTCGGTGTCCGGAGCGATGTCGATGCGCACATCGATGTTGGCCGGGGTGCCCCAGTAGTCCTCGAACACACCGAGCTGGAAGTTCTCGCCCCTGTTCCATGCATCCAATTGGTACGCACTGGAGCCCACGGGGTTGGCGGTCAGGAACTCGTTCACCTCGCCGGCGGCGACGCCTCCATTGGCTTCAACCGCGTCCTGGCTAACGATCGAAGCCACCGAGGACGTGACCACCGCGTTGATGAAGGCGGCACTGGGTTGTTGCAGGGTCACTTCGAACGTCAAGTCGTCGACAACAGTGGTCTCGGCCACGATGTCAGAGAGGAGCCCTGCGTTCCCATCCGGGAGGTCCATGGTCATCGCCCGGTCCCAGGAATACTTCACATCCTCCGCCGTCAGCTCGGTGCCGTCGTGGAACACGACGCCTTCCCTGATCGGGAACGTGAAGGTGAGACCGTCCTCCGAGATCAAGCCGTTGTCGATCGTCGGCACCTCCGTGGCCAGGCCGGGGACCAGCTCCGGCCCATCGGGACCGACCTCGATCAGACGCTCGTAGACCTGGGTGATGATCGTCTCACCGCCCTCGCCGGGCTCCACCTGGGCGGGGTCCAACGTCGTCGCCTCGTCGTCGGCGGCATGGACGAACACGTCACCGCTGCCCTCGCTCTCAGCGCCACCGGTGGTGGCAGGGGCTTCACCCTCTTCTGTTGTCGTCGCCGGGGCTTCGCTCCCGTCGGTGGTGGAGTCCGTCGTCCCTCCCGTGGTGCAGGCGCCTGCGACCACAGCGAGGGCGAGTAGCACCGTCCACCATCGTGTCGATCTTCGGCTCGAGCTCATCGCTTCACTCCTCCTCAGTTCTCGCCGGCATCCCGCACCGCCGGCGGCTGGCACAATCGTTTGCTGAATCGATCGTGCAATTTGTATGCCCAATCGATTGTGGCTGCGGACAGTAGCCAATACGATCGCCACCCGGCAACAGGTTCTCAGGAGGTCGACATTGGGCCGTTACGCCATCAAGACACCGACTCATCACACCACATGGGACAAGATGCTCGAAGTGTGGACAGCAGCCGACGCCGCCGAGGTTTTCGAGTCGGCTTGGAACTTCGATCATTTCTACCCGATTCGGGGCGACACCAACGGCCCGTGTCTGGAGGCATGGGTGACCCTCTCCGCCCTTGCCCAGGCAACTCAACGAATCCGGCTGGGGACGATGGTGTGCGGGATGCATTTTCGGCACCCGGCAGTGACGGCCTCGATGGCCTCATCCCTCGACATCGTCTCCAAGGGACGTCTCGAGCTGGGCTTGGGGGCAGGCTGGTACCCACTCGAAGCCGATGCCTACGGGATGGACCTGGGGACGGTCGATGAGCGCATGACGCGGTTCGAAGAGGGCACCGAGGTCATCCACCTGCTCCTCACCGAGGAGACGACCGACTTCCAGGGCAGGTTCTACTCACTGAGCGAGGCTCGGAACGAGCCGAAGCCGGTGCAGAAGCCCAGACCGCCGATAGTGATCGGGGGCCGCGGCGAGAAGCGCACCCTCCGACTGGTGGCGCGTTTCGCCTCGATGTGGGACGCGCAGTTCGTCGAGGAAGAGCAAGACGAGTGGCGCCGGCTCAGAGATGTTCTGTGGGGGCACTGCGCCGATGTGGGGCGCGACCCATCGGAGATCACCCTTTCCTCTCATCTGCAAGTCGACCCGGAGCCCGATCCCGCCGAGGTGGCCGGACGCGCCGACATGCTGTTCCAAGCCGGTCTCGACCTGGTGATCGTCGGTATCACAGCCCAGCACGACGCCTCGACCGTAGAGAAGCTGGCGGCCGCCTTCGCCGCCCAGTAACCGTGCGTTATCGGCCCATCGCCAGGGGTGAGCAGGCCCTTCTCGAAGGCGGCGCCCACCGCGGCGGCGCGGTCGTTGACGCCGAGCTTCGCGTAGATGTGGAGGAGGTGGGTCTTGACAGTTGCCTCGCTCACGAAGAGCCGCTCGGCAACCTCCCGGTTAGTCGCTCCCGCTGCGACGAGTTGAAGCACCTCGAGCTCGCGCTGGCTGACGGATTCCTTCACGGGCTGGCGGACCTGGTCGAGAAGGCGGGCGGCGACGCTGGGGGAGAGGACGGCTTCTCCGCCGGCGGCCGAATGCACCGCCCTCAGCAGCTCTGCTCGGGGCGCGTCCTTGAGGAGATATCCGGTCGCCCCGGCTTCGATCGCGGGCAGCACGTCGCTGTCGGTGTCGAACGTGGTCAGCACGAGGACCCGAGCACGGATCCCGAGATCGGTCATCTGCCTGATCGCGGAGACACCGTCCATCTCGGGCATGCGGAGATCCATGAGCACGACATCCGGGTCGTGAGCACGGGCCTTGGAGATTGCGTCCGCCCCGTTGGATGCCTCGGCTATTACCTCGAAGCCTTCCTCGCCTTCGAACATGCCACGCAGACCGTCCCGAACCACCGGGTGGTCGTCGACGATGAGAAGCCGGACCGGTCGGTCGTCACTCATTGGATGGGTCGATCGGGATGGCGGGGAGGGTGGCACAGACCGCGGTCCCAGCCCCGGGCTCGGACTCGATCTCCAGGGTGCCGGCCAGGCGCTCGACCCGCTGACGCATGGCCGTGAGCCCGAACCCGGGGTCGGGCCTGCCGCCGTTTGGCCCATTCACGGCTGCGAAGCCGGTTCCGTTGTCCTTGACATCGATGGTGACGATGTCGCCCATGTATGAAAGCGTCACACCGACCCGTGAGGCATTGGCGTGTTTGGCGACGTTGGCCAGCGCCTCCTGGGCGACCCGCAGCATGGTTACCTCCACCTCAGGGTGGAGACCCTGTGTCTCGCCGGTCGTGGTCACCTCGGTGGGAACCCGGTTGAGAGACGACCAGCGTGCCGCCTCGTCCGCCACGGCGTCCGCGAGCTGCCTTCCTTCGAGGGGAGCAGGGAGGATGGCCCGCATCGAGCGGCGGGCCTCGGCCAAGCTCTCCCGGGCGAGGTTGGTGGCGTTGTCCAACCGTCGCTGAAGTTCCGCCGGGTCGCTCTTCACCTGATTCGCCGCCTCCAGCTGGGTGATGACACCGGTCAGACCCTGGGCGATCGTGTCGTGGATCTCGCCGGCGATCCGCTGTCTCTCGTCGGTGATGCCCGCTTCCCTGGCCTGGGCCACCAACTGTGCGTGGAGACCGGCGTTCTCGTCCAGGGCCGCTTCGAGCTCGATGAGCGACTGACGCCGTTGCTCACTGAGCTCGGCGATCTTCTCGCCCCCGACTCCCCCGAACCCGATGGCGATGGTCTGGATCACGAAGATGATCCCGTAGGTCCACCACCCTTCTGCGCTCGGGTCGGGATAGATGATCCGGGAGTTGATGATTAGGGAGGTCAGCCCGATCCCGACGAACGCGATCGGCGCCGGCTTGAGGAGGTAGCCGTGGATGAAGCCGGTGATGACGAACACGAAATAGACCGGCAGCAGGTACATGAACACGGCGGAGAACACCATCAGCCCGCCGAAGTAGAGCCGCATCCACCTCTGGTCCTTTCGGCGATCCCTCTGCAGGGTGAACATGAAGAGCACCCACGCGGCGGCTCCGGTGGCCAGACCTATCGAGACCAGACGGTCGGTCCAGGAAGCTGCCGCGAACAAGCTGAGGATGAGCCCGATGGCGAGGGTGACGTACGGCACCCATTCCACGACCTTTTCGAAGCCCCGTTCCCATCCGGTCAGCGATGTTTCGGGGGCGACGACGGCGGATTCGGTGCTCATTCCCAGCGGAAGGTCAAGGCCGCCAGCACGCCGGCCCCTATCGCGAACGCTGCCATGACCAGGAGACTAGAAGTCGAGGGGGCCAGACCGGACCAGGTGTCCTGCAGCGCCTGGACGCCGGCTCCGGTCGGCGTCATGTCACTTATGGCGAGCAGCCCGTCCGACATCGCCTCCCGTGGGAAATAGACCCCAGCGAAGAACAGCATCGGGAAGTAGACGGCCATGCCGATGCCTTGACCCGAGGAAACGGTTGGAGCGACCGCCCCGATGAGCAGGCCGATGGCCAGCATCGAGACTGCGGCGAGTACGTAGACAAGGATGAATCCCGCCAGATTCTCCGGGACCGGGATGTCGAACACCACCACGCCGACCGCGATCGCGAGTGCAGCGGACAGTCCCGCCAGCACCATCTGGATGATGAGTTGTGCCGCCACCAGACGCCAGGGGCTCACCGGCGTGGTTTGGAGGCGGCGCAGGACGCCGCGCTCCCGATACGTGGCGAGAATCGCTGGCAGCGTGGCGAAGGCCAGGGTGGCCAGAGCCAGACCGAGGATGATGGGGGCATAAAGATCGATCAGTCGGGACCCGCCCAGGTCCGGGCTCGGGGTATCGAAGCCAGGGAAGAACAGGCCCAGCGCGATCAAGAGGACCGCCGGGAAAATCAGTCCCCAGAACATGGCGAGTGGCTCTCGGGCGAAGAGCTTTCCTTCGACAATGGTCAGTTTGCTGAGAGCGGACATGGTTCTCTCCTCAGATCTCAGAGTTTTCGGTGTTCTGCAACGACTTGCCGGTGAGAGCGACGAATGCGTCGTCGAGCGTCACCTGCTCGACCCGAAGCTCGTAAGCGATGATCTGCTTGCGAGCCAGATAGGAGGTCACCGAGTGCAGCACATTGCCGACGCCGGTCACCACCACGTGGTCACCGACTCGGTCGACGCCGGTCACGTCTGGCAAGGAGGTGAGCTCCGACTCGTCGACCGGTGGCGAAGGACGGAAGCGGATCCGCTGTTCGTCGTCAGCCCTGGACACCAGACCGGCCGGCGTGTCGAGCGCGATCAGCTTTCCCGAGTCGATCAGGGCGACCCGATCTGCCAGCCGCTCGGCCTCCTCCATGAAGTGGGTGACGAGGACGATGGTGACGCCGCGGTCACGCAGCTGCTCCACGAGGGCCCAGGTGTCACGTCGAGCCTGAGGGTCGAGGCCGGTCGTCAGCTCGTCGAGGATGGCGATCTCGGGGTTTCCGACCAGAGCCAGGGCGACGGAGAGCCGCTGCTTCTGCCCTCCGGACAGCTTGGCGAACCTCGTGTCTCGCTTCTCGGTGAGACCGAGTTGGTCGATGAGATCGGGCCAGTGGGCGGGGCTCCGATAGAAGCTGCTGTAGAGGTCGAGCGCCTCCCATACCTTGATGCGGTCGGGGAGACTGCTCTCCTGGAGCTGCACCCCGAGACGCTCTCGCATCTCGGTGGCGTCGTGCTGAGGGTCCAGGCCGAGGACGCTGATCCGACCCTCATCGGGTTGGCGGAGGCCGGCGATCGACTCCACAGTTGTCGTCTTCCCGGCTCCGTTGGGGCCGAGGATGGCGAAGATCTCGCCCTTCTCGACGGTGAAGCTGACACCGTCGACCACGGGGACGTCGTCGTACCGCTTGACCAGATTGTCGACTTCGATGACGGGCATGTGGATTCCTTCGTTGTGGGAGCTGACATTCGCCAGCGTGCCGGATGTCGCTGTCTCTCGCATCGCCCGACTGGCCAGCGTCCGCTCCGGTCCCGGCTGACGCGTGTATCAGCCGATCGGTTGACCCGTCTCCACCCTGAGGTCATCGGGGGATCGCGAGGGGACTCCCCGATAGTGGGAGTGGCCGGCTCGCGTCATGCTCGGGGGGTGGATTTGGTCGACCCCACCCTCATCGAAGTCGCCCCCGAACGCCCCAGCCGGCGTCGCCGTCGTCGGCTTGTTCTCGGGTTGGCGGTGGGCATTGTCGCGGTTGGGGCGATGCTGCTCGTCGGCGACGACATCGGTGGTTGGTGGGCCGGGCTCTCCGAGACCCTGGCCAACCCCGAAGCATTCAGGGCGTGGGTCGAAGACCTCGGTGCCTGGGGCCCGATCGGGTATCTCCTCGCCCAGGCGGCGCAGGTGGTGGTCGTCCCGATACCGGGGACGCTATTCCCGCCGGTCGGCGCACTCGCCTTCGGTCCGTGGCCCGCCCTCGCCCTGAGCCTGGCCGGGATGGCGCTGGGATCGGCGGTGGTGTTCCTGGTGGCGCGCAGATGGGGGAGGCCGCTTGCGATCAGACTGGCCGGTGCGGAGCGAGTCCAGCGATATCAGAGCCTGATGACAGCCAGGGGTGGTCTGCTCATCTGGCTCGTCTTCCTCCTCCCTTTCCTTCCCGACGACGCGGTGTGCGCCCTCGCCGGGCTGTCCGGTATCGGGTTCGGTCGCTTCATGCTGATTGCGACGGTGGGGCGGGTTCCCGCCGTGGCTGCCGGCGTGTTCACCATGGCCGGGTTGGAAGGTGCCCCGGCCTGGGTGTGGGGGATGGCAGTAGCTGGTTTTGTCATCATCCTTTGGGCGGGGGCGCGGTTCGGCCCCGCCATCGAGCGGCGCCTCGTCGGCCTCAGCCGGGCTCCGCGACGGGACCCGGATGAGACGGGGCGTGTGTCAAGACCATCGAGTGTGCTTCCCGAGACAGGGTCACTACATCGCCCTTCAGAGCGATCTCGTGCTCCCCATCCAGATGTGAGTTGAATCGGTCCTCGAGTGCCATCAGCTCGGGCGGCCCCGCCATGCGTGTCGAGGCGACGGGTCCCACCTGGAGCGTGTCGCCGTCCAAGGTGAACGAGCCGGTGAACCGGTTGACGCCGACCCGTCCGGCCACCCTGTCCCCTTCGAATCGGACCTCCCGTGGGGCTTCGGTGTCGATCGGCTCGCCATCGATCTCGATCACGAGCCAATCGCCTTCGAGAGGGTGCTCGATCATCGATGTCAAGCCTACGGAAGAGTTGTCTCGATAGTCTCGGCTCTCGATGGCCATCATCTCACGTGGGTTCATAGGACGGCGACCTGAGGTCGACCCGAGCCGCCTTCCCCCGGGCCAATACGTTGCCCACGACTTCCCGGTGCTGTCCGCCGGCCCAACACCCCGGATCTCGCTGGACAAATGGAGGTTCGAGATCACCGGGCTGATCGATGAGCCGAGATCCTGGAGCTGGGACGAGTTCAACGCTCTGCCCTCGGAGACGGTGACTCTCGACATCCACTGCGTGACGAAGTGGTCGAAGCTGGACACGACCTGGACCGGTGTGTCGGTCGACACGCTGCTCGACGGTGTGGAGACGGAAGCGACCCACATCATGGCCTCCAGCTACGGCGGCTACACGACCAACCTCCCATTTGCCGACGTGATGGAGGGCCGGGCCTGGGTCGCGACCGGTTACGACAAGCAACCGCTCCACCCTGAGCACGGAGGGCCGGCGCGTCTCCTGGTTCCGCATCTCTATTTCTGGAAGAGCGCCAAATGGGTGCGTGGGATCGAATTGCTGGCGCAGGACCAGCGTGGGTTCTGGGAGAGAAACGGATACCACGACTACGGGGATCCGTGGCGGGAGCAGCGGTACTGGGGCGATTGAGCCAGGCTCCCACGGCTCCGGTGCGGATGGACTGGCTGGCGGCCAGGGTCATCTCGAAGCACGACGAGACCCCACGGGTGCGAAGCATCGTCTTCGAATGCCCGATGTGGGCAGGCCACATGGCCGGCCAGCACGTCGACATCAGGCTCACCGCCGAAGACGGGTATCAAGCCCAGCGGAGCTACTCGATCGCCTCGGCGCCCGAGGACGACCACCTGATTCTGACCATCGAGCGGCTTCAAGACGGAGAGGTTTCGCCGTATCTGTTCGACGAGCTAGCGCCGGGCGACGAGCTCGAGATGAGGGGCCCGATTGGGCGACATTTCGCCTGGACACCCGAGACTGGGGGCCCATTGTTGATGATCGCGGGCGGGTCAGGGGTCGTCCCTTTCCGCGCCATGCTCCGCCATCGGCGGGCGCATGACGTGGTGACGCCGGCCAAATTGGTCTACTCGGCCCGGACGATCGGGGATGTGATCTACCGCGAGGAGCTGGACGAGATCGAGACCGCCGAAGGTGCAGAGGTCGTTTTGGTCCTGACGCGTGCCCAGCCCGAGGGTTGGACAGGTTTTGACCACCGCATCGACGCGGAGATCCTCTCCGAGGTGACGTGGTCACCGGCGGACAATCCGAAGACCTATGTCTGCGGGCCAACCGGCTTCGTCGAGACGGTCGCCAACTGCCTCGTCGACCTCGGTCACGAACCGGAGTCGATCCGGACCGAGCGGTTCGGCCCGACCGGCTGATGCGCATCCATCGACACGGGAATTAGGCGGCGGCCTGGGGCCTTGAACCAAGGAGCGCACCGAGAAGAGTCACTGGACGAAGCACCCACCACCGCGACCCCGATGACCCATCGTCAGATCCTGCTGGTCCTCAGCGGGTTGATGCTGGGTCTCTTTCTGGCAGCCCTCGACCAGACGATCGTCGCCACCGCCCTGCCCACCATCGCCGGAGAGCTGGGTGGTCTCGAGCACCTCTCCTGGGTGGTCACGGCCTATCTCCTCACTTCCACTGCTTCGGCGCCGCTCTACGGGAAGGTGTCGGACATGTACGGGCGGAAGATCGTCTTCCAGTTCGCCATCATCTCCTTCCTGATCGGTTCGGTCCTGGCCGGGATGTCCCAATCGATGACCCAGCTCATCGCATTTCGGGCCATCCAAGGGCTGGGAGCCGGTGGCTTGATCGTGATGACGTTCACCATCGTCGGGGACATCGTCTCGCCCCGGGAGCGGGGGCGGTACCAGGGGTACATCGGCGCAGTCTTCGCGTTGGCATCGATCGCCGGCCCATTGCTGGGCGGATTCTTCGTCGACAACTTCTCCTGGCGATGGGTGTTCTACATCAATCTCCCCATCGGGCTGGCCGCTCTCTTCGTCACCGCGACCGTTCTCAACCTTCCCTTCCGCCGGGTCGATCATCCGGTCGACTACCTCGGAGCCGGCCTTCTCGTAGGTGGGGTCACCTCACTTCTGCTGGTCATGGTGTGGGGTGGCTCGGAGTACCCCTGGGACTCGCCGATGATCATCGGGTTGTCGGTCGTTGCGGTGGTGCTGCTGTGTCTCTTCCTCCTCCAGGAGCGGCGCGCGACCGAGCCGATCCTCCCCCTCCGGCTGTTCCGTGACCGCACCTTTGCCATCACCTCGGCCGCCGGGTTCATCGTGGGCCTCGGCATGTTCGGCGGCATCATCTTCCTGCCTCTGTTCCTGCAGGTCGTCATGGGGACGACGCCTACCAATTCCGGTCTCTTACTGCTGCCGCTCATGGGTGGCGTGGTGGTCTCGTCCATCGTCTCCGGGCGGCTGATCACCCGCACCGGCCGCTACAAGATCTTCCCGATCATCGGCACATCCCTCATGGCCATCGGTCTTTGGCTTTTCTCGACCATGAGCATCGAGACCCCATTGCTCACGGCGTCGACCTTCATGCTGATCTTCGGCACTGGCGTCGGCCTGGTCCTGCAGGTGCTGGTGATCGCGGTTCAGAATGCAGTGGAGGCGCGCGACCTCGGGGTCGCGACCTCGTCGGCCACTTTCTTCCGGTCGTTGGGCGGGTCCTTCGGGACCGCCCTCTTTGGAGCGGTTCTCACCAGCCAGCTGGCCATACGCCTGGCCAGTCTCCTCCCCGAGGGATCGGAGATGGGGGAGCTCACCGGGAGCCCCGATTTGATCGCCCAGCTCCCGGCAGCGACCAGGGAGGTGGTGATGGGTGCATTCTCCGGCGCGATAACCACGTCCTTCGCCATCGCCGTCCCGTTCGCCCTGGCCGCGCTGTTGCTGGTCGTATTCCTTCCTGAACTGCCTCTGCGCGACACCGCCCATGTTGGGGCGGGCGAACCCGACGCAACCGTCTCTCCGGGCACGATCGGGCACTGACGCAGGCGGATCAGCCGAGCGGGACCGAGAATCGGACCCGCCCGCCGGGGCCGGCCTCGATGGCGATGGTCCCTCCGTGAGCCTCGACGATGCCCTTGGCGATGGCAAGCCCGAGCCCCGTCCCGCCGGATTCGCGATTCCGGGAATCGTCGGCGCGGACGAACCGCTCGAACACGCTATTCACCATCTCTGTTGGGAATCCGGGGCCTTCGTCTACCACCGTGGTGACTGCATCGGACCCGTTTCGCTCGAGCAGGAGCCTCACCTCTCCTGATTCCGGGCTGTGCCGGATCGCATTGGCCAGGAGATTTCTCAGCACACGGCCGAGGGCGGCTGGGTCGCCTTGAACCGCGACGTGCCCCGGGGAATCGACGGCGAGGGCGACCCGCCGCAGCGCAGCCGAAGGGGTCACCGCCTCCACCGCCTCGTCGGCGAGCTCGGCCATGTCGACACCGATTCGCGAGAGCTCGAGACGCCCGGACTCGATCCTTGACAGGAGGAACAGGTCGTCGATCAGGTGGCGAAGATGTTCCAGGTCGAGGGCAAGGCCGCGCAGATACGCCTGCGGGTCGGGAGCGACGCCATCCTGGAGCGCTTCGACCGCGGCCTGCATCGACCCCATTGGTGTGCGGAGGTCGTGGCCGATCGCTGAGAGCAGGTGCCGGCGCTCGATCTCGGAGGCCTCGAGTGTGGCGATGGTCTCGTCGAGGGCGGCTGCGGCACGACCGAGCTCGTCGCTTCGGGTCACGCCGGTCCGAGCGCTGAGGTCACCTGCCCCGACCCGCTCGGCGGTCCGTGAAATCGCCTCGAGGTCGGCGGTGAGAGGGCGAGCGACCGCTCCAGCGATGACACTTCCCAGGCCGACACCCAACCCGATGGCCACGAGGACGAGTGTCAGGTCGTGGGGCTCGATGAACATCGTCAATGCTGCAACCGCCACCGCTGCCCCGGTCACGACGACGGCGGCGTAGGCGATGACGATGAGACTGGTGCGGAGGGAGTGGAACCGGGTCGCCAGTCGCAGCGAGATCACCGCAGCCAGGAACGTCGCCAGTGCCATGACGCCAAAGATGAGATAGAGGAGTCGGCGGTCGGCCGGTGTCACATCCATGGCTAGCTCAGCGACCAGGAGCACGATCGCCACGACCAGGATCAGGGCCAGAACGGTGCGTCTCATGAACCGAGCCGATATCCGACGCCCCACACGGTCTGAATCCAGCGTGGATCCTGCGAGTCCGCTTCGATCTTCTGGCGAATACGGCGGACGTGGACCGTGACGGTCGCCGGGTCCTGCCATTCGGGTGAGGAGCCCCAGACCTGGCCGAGCAGATCGCCTCGGCTGAATACCTGGAGAGGGTGGGCGACGAGGAAGGCAAGCAGGTCGAACTCCTTCGCGGTGAGCTCAACTCGCTCTTCCTCGACGATGGCGACCCGTCGCGTCGTGTCTATGACGATCCCGTCGTACTCGTATGGGTCGGAGAGCGGTTTGGTCGTCGATCGGCGAAGAACCGTGCGGACACGGGCCACGAGCTCCCTGGGGGAGAAGGGCTTCACCACATAGTCGTCGGCGCCGAGCTCCAAACCGGCCACCCGATCCGACTCCTCGGCCCGTGCTGTGAGGAGGATCACCGGGAGGTCGCCATCGCGTCTGATGTCGTTCAGCACGTCGAAGCCGGACACGGCTGGGAGCATCAAGTCGAGCACGACCAGATCCGGCTTGAACTCGGTCAGGCCCCTTCGGGCGGTCTCGCCGTCCACCGCGGTCTCGACCTGGTACCCGTCGCGACGGAGGTAGGTCGCCACGACCTCCAAGATCCTGGGCTCGTCGTCGACGATGAGGATCCGCTGTCCGTTGGGATTTTGGAGTGCCACTCCGGTGAGATGGTACGGGGCAGCTCCCGAAATGGTCCTGGGCCTGCTCTTCCGTTTAGGAAGATTTCATCTTTCCGCGGCTGCGATTTCGGATCGCTCAACAAACCCTTAACAGACGGTGAAACGGGGCATGCTCGCCCCAAACCAGACGTACGTTGCTCGGGTCGACCCGACCAAGGAGGCTCGAATGAAATACCGCTCTGCCTTACTGATCGTCCTCGGCGTCTTCATCGCCGCATGCGGAGAGGATGCCGCAACTGAGACGACTGCCGAGATGATGGATGACACACCGACCACTGCCGAGATGATGGAAGACAACGCGACGACGGCCGACATGATGGACGAGGACGTCCTCGCCGTTGCCGCCGCCGAAGGCGATCTCGACACGTTCCTCGGCGCCCTCGAGGCCGCCGGCATCATGGAGGACTTTCACGGCGAGGGGCCGTTCACCCTGTTCATTCCAACCGACGACGCCTTTTCCGCCTATCTGGAGGAGTCCGGGATGAACGAGGAAGAGGTGTTGGCCGGCGGCGAGATGCTTCAGTCGGTCCTCGGCTATCACGTGGTCACGATGATGGAAGACTCCGAGATGGTGATGGGCATGGACGATCAGACGTTCACGACGCTCAACGGCGCCCCACTGGATGTCACCGTCGACGGCGAGACAGTGATGGTGGGAGATGCCACCATCGTCCGGTATGACCTCTCGGCCTCGAACGGAGTGATCCACGTCATCGACACCGTTCTCATCCCGCCAGAGGCTTGATGGATCGACGGCGCTGGCTCACGATCGGGTTGGTGGCGGCCCTGGCCGTGGTTGCGTTCCTGCTGTTCCGGCCCGACACCCTGGTCACCGAGGTGGTGGCAGCAGACCCGCTGGAGGAGGCCTTTCCCACGACAACGTCGACGATGGACGAAGAGACGACGACCACAGCGACACTGACGACGATCGCCAAAACGACCCTCGCGACGTCGACGACCACGATGCCGGTCGGGCCGGTGCAGCTCGCATCAGGTCAGTTCGTCGGCATCGAGCACCGCGCCGCCGGGACTGCCTCCGTCTATGAGCAAGATGGTCGGCACGTGCTCCGATTCGAGGACGACACCGACATCCAGAACGGTCCGGACCTCTATGTCTGGGTGTTGCCGGCCGCGTCCTACGAGGGCGGAGCCCCCGAGGAGTACATCGACCTCGGGTTCCTGCAAGGGACTGTTGGCGGGCAGAACTACGACCTGCCCGACGAGTTCGACCCCGACGTCCACCGAACTGTCCTCATCTGGTGTCTTCGCTTTGCCGTGCCGTTCGCAACCGTGCCGCTCAGCTGAGCCTGCGGCCTAGAGAATCAGTCGTCGCTCCAGTCGAAGACCGGCTCGGGTGGAGCCACGTGTGCCGGTCCCTGGAGCAGATCTAGCCCATTGACGTCCTCGACGAACTCCAGCCACCATCGGTCGTAGACCGAGCTCGGGTCCCATTCACGAAGACGCATACGACTCAGGCCGGCGGGGGAGATGTCGTACACGCTCACCCCGAGGTCGGTCTCATGGCCATGGTTGATCCAATAGGCGTGACCCTTCACCTCGAATCGTCGATTGAGGTCCTGGTATTCCTCGAGGTGTGGCGTCAACTCGGTGGCGAGATCGCGATACCGATCCGTCTTGCCCGGTCGTAGGGGAACTGCGCTGGCGAACAGCATGCTCGTGTCCTTTCGTGGGAGGCGAATGTTGCCACTGCGATCGATCCCGGTTGATACTGAATCCAGGAGGTCTGGAGACCGATATACGGTCCATGCCTGTGCGAATCCTGTCTTTGGCGCGCCTGACTGCATTGTTGGCCGTCGTCCTCGTGGCGTCCTGCTCGGCTGCCTCGCCGGAGACGACAGTGGGCAACTCGACCACGAGCGCATCACCGGCGTCGTCGTCCTCGACCAGACCCACCTCGACGACGACGACGAGCACCACGACTCTTCCCGGGTCGACCACGACTGAAGTGTCCACGACGACGACCGTCGCTGCCATCGCAACCACCACCACCACGACCACCACCGTCATCGCTCCGCCCGTAGACGACCCCCTGTACTCGCCACCGGCGACCGGCCTCTCCGGCGACCCCTCAGCCGCGATGCCGCCGGGCGCCGAGGACGTGACGGTGGCTTCGATAACAGACGGCGATACCCTCGATGTCCGGGCCGATGACGGGTCGGTCTTCGAGGTCAGGATCATCGGGACCAATACACCCGAGAGGGGTGAGTGCTTCGCGGACGAGGCCACGCGGGTTCTCGCTGCGTTGGCCCCGCCGGGCTCGAGGATCGGCATGACGAGCGATGTGTCTGACATCGACCAGTTCGATCGACTTCTGCGCTACTTGTGGGTCGGGGCCATGTCGATCAACGAGGAGACAGTTCGCCGCGGGGCCGCCCTCTCGAGGAGCTATCCCCCTGACACGGCGATGACCGAACGGTTCGATGATGCCCAGGCCGCAGCCAAGGAGGCGGGGCTCGGCCTGTGGTCGCCTACGGCGTGCGGCCCACGTGCCGAGGCCACGCTGGGCATCGTCGAGGTGATGTCCGACGCCCCGGGGAACGACAACGAGAATCTCAACGGGGAGTGGGTCGCGATCCGGAACGAGGGAGAGACCTCGGTCGATCTCACCGGCTGGGGGATCAAGGACGAGTCGGCCAGCCACCGGTACGAGTTCCCGGTGTCATTCACCCTTCTTCCCGGGGAGACGGTCACCGTGAGGACCGGCTGCGGCGCCGATTTCGACACCGATCTGTATTGGTGCAACCAGGGATCAGCTGTCTGGAACAACGGCGGCGACACCGCCTTCCTCCTCGATCCCAGCGGCAACACCCACGTCGCTTACGCCTATTCGGGGTGATCGCAGCAGGCGACCAAACTGCACCGATGCAGGAGACCGCCTCCGTCCGTAAACGTCTGTCCGCCGTCTTGTTCGGTGGTGTCGCTCTCGGCTCAACGGCCTACATCGCGGCGGTGACCATCGCCACCCTGGCCGTTGACGAGATCACCGGATCTGCCGCATTGGCCGGTGTGCCCGGGGCAACGGCCACCCTAGGGACCGCGGTGGGGACCAGCCTCCTGACCCGAAATGTGGCGCGTCGCGGTCGTCGCCCGGGCTTGGCTACGGGTTATGCCGCCGCGGTGGTCGGCAGTGGGTTGAGCATCCTGGGGCTGACCATTGATTCGCTTCCTCTGCTCCTGGTCGGGATGGCGCTCCTCGGCCTCGGAAACGCATCTGGCCACCTGGCCCGGTATGCCGCGGCCGAGATGTTCCCTGAGGATCGCAGGGGCCGGGCCCTGGGCAGGGTGGTCTGGGCCGGAACCATAGGATCGGTCCTCGGCCCAGCGCTGCTCCAGCCCTCCGGTCGGCTCGCGGTCGACCTCGGCCGGTCGGAGCTGGCGGGTGGTTTCCTGGTGAGCTTCGTGTTCATGGGGATCGCCTTGGTCCTCTACCTCGTGGGCTTGCGGCCCGACCCGGCCACCCTCGCCATCGATCGGACTGGAACCGACCGACGCACCGCCCGTTGGCTTGGGGCCGGCGTTTCGCCTGCCGGTGGTTCGTGTCGCGCTGATCGCCATGACCGCCGGCCAGGTGGTGATGGTGATGATCATGACCTCCACCCCCCTCCACATCCACCATCACGGCTCCGACCTGGGGATCGTCGGTCTGGTGATGAGCGCCCACACCCTGGGCATGTTCGCCCTGTCGCCGCTCACCGGGAGGCTCACCGATCGATGGGGCGGGTATCGGGTGATCATGTGGGGCATGGCCCTTCTCGGGCTCTCGGCGTTGGTGGCGGCCTATGGCCCCAACGACTCCACGACTCTGCTGGTGGTCGTTCTGTTCGCCCTCGGCTACGGCTGGAATCTGGCGTTCGTCGCCGGCAGCTCCATGCTCACGATCGGCGTGGGCAGCGACATCCGGAGCCGTCTCCAGGGGAGGGTCGACTCGCTCACCTGGACCGCTGGAGCCCTGGCCAGCCTCTCTTCTGGGGTGATCTATCAGGCCAGCGACTACCGGGCCATCAGCCTGATCGGGCTATTGCTCCTGGTCGTCCCGGTGGTGTTCATGTTCCGCCATCGGCGTGCTCCGTTGGCGGTCGGAACATGAGCCAGGGGACGATCAAGTCTCGGTTCGCAGTGGCCGCGGAGCATCGGAACTTGGGTCGAACAAGACCTTGATCTGGGGTGACTCCCCTTTGGCCATCGGGATCAGCCCTACTTCCAGGACTTGTTCCAGGGGGTAGACCGTCGGTGCCACCTCTGCCCACGCCCCCGGGTCGGCTGCGATCAGGTCAACCGCCCCGGGGAAGTCCTGGGCGAAGACATGGGCCTGGGTACCGATGATCTCCAGCTCGTCGAGGGCGACCTCCCTGAAGTCGACGGCCACGGGCTCGGGCTGGTGACCCACGACCACTACCCGGCCGCCGTCGGCTACGAGCCGAAGGGCGCGGAGAAGCGAGTCGGGACGACCGGTGCATTCGAATACGACGCTCGCCTTGTCATCGTTCAGTAGCTCGTCCGGCCCGGGTGCTGATACGTCGAGGGTCGAAGCCGCACCGAGACGTGCGGCGGTGTCCAGTCTCGCTGGGTCGAGGTCGACGGCCGTCACCGTCGCCCCTGCGCCTGCAGCCGCGTGCACGATGAAGCTGCCAATGCCACCCGCCCCCAGCACCGTCACCAGGTCACCCTCGACCACCTGCCCCCGACGGGTGGCATGCAATGCGATGGACATCGGCTGGGTCATGGCGGCGAGGTCAGGCGTGATGGCGGAGTTCGAGAGATTGAAGGTGCAAGAGGCGGGGACAACCGCTGCTTCCGCCAGGCCACCGTTGGAGTGGAGGCCGACCGTCCAATACTCCTGACAGAGGTTGGTATGTCCAGTCCTACATGGTGGGCAGGTGCCGCACGAGACGCCCGCCCCCACTGCGACCAGGTCCCCCTCGGAGAACCCGGTGACTCCTTCGCCCACTCCGGTCACCCAGCCCGAGAACTCGTGACCGGGGATGGTGGGGCCGGAGTGGCGACTGTGAGGATGAGCCGTGTCGACGGGGTGAAAGCGTGGGCCATGCACGAACTCTCCCGCATCGGTGCCGCATATGCCGACGGTGGCGACGCGCAGTTGCAGCTCGCCCGGTCCCGGAGCAGGGACCGGTAACTCTTCGAGCCGGACATCGCCCGCCCCGTGATACCTGACTGCCCTCACACCCGCCTTTCGACACGTGGATCGTGGTGCATACTGTGCCGCATGTCCACCTCACCTCCAGCCAGGGTCGGGTTCGCGGGTCTGGGTCGAATGGGCTCACGGATAGCCGCCAACGTCGCCAAGGCCGGTCATGACATGACAGTGTGGAATCGCACCACAGCGGCGGCAGAAGAATGGGCTGGGGAGAACGGAGGCGTTGTGGCCGGGACCCTCTCGGACCTGGCCGGAAGTGAGTTCATCATCACGATGCTGGCCGATGGCGACGCCCTCGAAGAGGTGTATGCCGACCTCGCCGGGAGTCTCGGTCCAGAGACAGTTGCAATCGATATGGGCACGTCGGGTCCAGAGAGCTTCGAGAAGGCCCGGGCCTTGGTGGAGGCCCGGGGAGCGACCATGGTGGATGCCCCGGTATCAGGAGCGACAGCGGCCGCCGAGGCAGCCTCGCTGCTGGTGATGGTGGGTGCCTCCGACGAGGTCTACCAACGCGTCGAGCCGATCCTCCAATCGGTGGGCAATCCCGTGCAGGTCGGGCCAACAGGGTCCGCCGCCGTGCTCAAGCTGGCGGTCAATTCGGTTCTTTATGGCCTGAATCAGGCCGTGGCCGAGGCGGTGGCTTTGGCGGAGAAATCGGGAGTGGAGCCGGAGACCACTATCGACATCCTGGCCAAGGGTGCCGCCGGAGCGCCGATGCTCACCTATCGCCGGGAGCAGTATCTCCATCCCGACCAGGCTCCGATCACGTTCACAATCGATCTGGCACGGAAGGACCTGACCCTCGCGCTGGAGCAGGCCCGGCGCACCGGGGCACCAACCGGTCAGCTGGAGCGAACGATGGAGCTGATGGAGGCCTTGATTGAACAGGGCTTTGGTTCCCAGGACATGGGCTACGTGGTCGAGGCCAGCCGCCGAGCCTGAGCTCAGACCATCTCTTCCAGTAACCGGACGACATCGGGCTTGATCGTCTTCCCCATCGCGTTCCGTGGCAGGGCATCGGTGAAATGGAACTCCTTGGGCACCTTGTGCGGGGCGAGCCGGCCCTTCACCCACGCCTTGAGCTCTTCGGCCTCCACCGGGCCCGACGGAACCAGTACCGCCACAACCCGCTGCCCCCACTCCGGGTCGTCGACACCGACCACCGCTGCCTCGCTGATCGCCTGGTGGCCCAGCAACACCTCCTCGATCTCGAGGGCGGAAACCTTTTCGCCTCCGGTCTTGAGGATGTCGATCGAGGACCGGCCCAGGATCCTGTAGCGACCCTCCTCGACGATCGCGGTGTCGCCGGTGCGGAACCAGCCGTCGGAGGTGAAGGCCGAGTCAGTGTCTTCGGGTCGGTCCCAATACTCGAGGAAGACGGTGGGTCCCCTCACCTGGATCTCGCCGGGCTCATCGCCGTGAGACATCGGATCCGTCGTCGCCGACGAGGCGAACCTCGACATCCGGGAGCGGCATGCCGACCGAGCCCGGGATGCGCTCCCCTCGGTAGGGGTTGGACAGACCCATCCCGATCTCGGTCATCCCGTACCGCTCGAGCAGGGTGTGACCGGACAGCTCACGCCATCGCTCCAGGACCGGAACGGGCAGCGCAGCCGAGCCGGAGACCATGAGCCGCAGGCGGCCAACCCCGTCCCGGAAGGCGGATGTCGCTTCATCGGGCGTCTGTTCTAGTTGGGCGATGAGCCGGTGATAGATGGTGGGGACGGCCATGTACAGGGTGAGGTCGCCGGCGGTGAGGCGGTCGACAACCTGGTCGGCGGCGAACGAGGGGAGCATGTCGCACCGCGCCCCGCTCCAAAGGGCGCAACCGATGACGTTGACGATGCCGTGAATGTGGTGCAGGGGGAGGGTGAGCAGGATGCGGTCGTCCTGATCCCACTCCCAGGCCTCGACCAACGAGATGATCTGGGCCTGGATGTTGGCGTGGGTGGTGACCACACCTTTCGGCCGGCCCGTGGTCCCGCTGGTGAAGAGGATCATGGCTCGTCGGTCGGGCTCGATTCGAGGCAGCGGTACAAGGTCCTGGTTCAACTCCTCCACGAGTAGGAATCGAATACCTCTCGCCGCGGCCAGGGGACGGAGCAGATCTGCGAATGCCGGGGAGGCGATGGCGATGACCGGGGTCGTGGTGTCGAGCACGTATTCCAACTCAGGTGCCGGGTGGGTGAGACAGAGCGGGACGGCGATCCCACCGGCCCGCCAGATCGCCCACTGGACTCGCACGTAGTCGAACGACGGCTCCACCATGAACGCAATCCGGGCCTCGTCGAGGTCGGTCTTGCCATCGAGCAGGCGGGCCGCGCCCCGTTCCGAACCGGTTAGCAAATCGGCGTAGGTGTGAGTCCCGGCTTGATCGGAGATGGCAATCCGGTCCGGCCACTTGCGGGCCCGGCCGATCAAGGAGATGGACTCACCCATCCGATGCCATCTCGCCCCTGGCACCGATGATGACGACGTTCCCATCGGGGTCGGCGACCCGCGCCACCCGTTCGCCCCAAGGCTGATCGACCGGCTCCTCGAGGATCGTCACACCAGCAGCCCTGGAGGTCTCCACGACGGCATCGCAATCATTCACGTAGACCCAGAGTGCGAATCGCTCGGCCCCGCTCGCGACATCGAGGTCGGGATCTGCTCCGATGCCCAAGTGCGAGGAGCCGAGGTCCAGCCCGACGTATTGGGCGTCCCCATCGTCGGGGAAGCGGTAGGTGACCGTGCCGCCTAGCAGTTCTTCATAGAAGCCGAGCGCCCGGGCCAGGTCCGGTGTGCTCAGAATGGGAAATGCCGACTCGATCATTGCTCCAGAGGGGCGAACAGATCGACGGCGTTGCCGTCATGGTCGTGCACCGTGGCATAGCGCTGCCCCCAAGGTGCGTCGAACGGAGGCAGATGACCACGGCCGCCGGCTGCGACCAGATCCTCGTAGAGCGCATCCACGGCGGCCGTGGTGTCGCAGAGGAAGGCGAGAGCAGTGCGCGGGCCACCTCCGATGGGCGCCTGCCAGTCAGAGAACGACATCACGCTGGCCTCGCTGTCCAGCATGACCCGCAGACCGCCCGGTCCCTCCGCCTCAGCATGGACCTCATCGCCCTCGAACTCGAGGCCGACCAACCGGTAGAAATCGATGGCTCGGGCCATGTCGGAGACGATGACACCGATTGCGTCAAGACGTGGCATACCGGGAGTCTATGGTCGGATCAGGCGGCTGGGGACCAGATGGCGACCTCCCCGGCGGAGACTCGGACAGGGTCTCCGCCCTCGACCTTCTGCACCCAGATCCCGGCATCTTCGAGGCTCGACCCTCCGGCGTAGGTGAAGGCAGAGCCGTCCGGGGCCCAGAGTGAGATGCTGAGGGCGAACTGGTCGAAGTAGGCGAGGTAGTCGCGGCCAAAGAGCCCGGTAGGGCTGAACGGGCGGTACGACTTGGTCTCGTCACCATCCCAAACGTGCCATTGCAAACGCTCGAAGCCATCGGCCGCCCCGACAGTGCTGTAGAGCAGATCTCGGCCGTCCGGGCTCCAGAACCATGCAATGTTCCGTGCCCGGCTCACTTCTTCGAGGGCCCCATCCGAGGTCTCGACCACGAACAATCGCTCCGCGTCGATGATGGGCAGATCGGTCTCTTCGATCTGGGAGAGCGCCTGACTCTCCGGGGACCCCCGTGACATCACCGCCAATCGACTGCCGGTGTCATCGCCGACGTAGGCCATCGGGGCGGCGTAACGCAACAACTCTCGCTCGATCTCGCCCAGGGGGGTGGCCAGGGCGAGTGCCTCACCCACATCACGGCCGGTCCCAAGCACCACGGACTCACCGACGTGCGCCCCCAGCCTGAACTCCCCGGTGGCCGGGACCGTCTCCCGCCCCGAGCCATCGATGGCCAGATACTCGAACCGTCCCGAGACCCGGGCGAGCACCTCGGTGCCGTCAGGCGCCCAATCGAAATACACGGGCGCTCCCTGATCGATCACCCGGATTTGTCCATCTGGCCCGGCGATGGCCAGAAGTAGGTCTCCCATGTCCTGGCTCCCGGTCAACGCCAGGTGCTTGCCGTCCGGGCTCCACGCGATGTACACCGCGAGGAGCGGCGATGGCCATTCGTTGAGGTCACCACCTTCGCTGTTCGCCACCAGCAGATACGTCTCCTGATCTGCCCTCCGTTCGGTCCACGCCACTCTGGATCCGTCGGGCGACCAGGTCGGTTGGGTCCGTTCGATGTCCGGATCAGGCCCGGCAAGTGTGACCGGGTCGGATCCATCGGGCCGCATCGTCGTGATCTCGCTGTCTGTACCCAGCACGAGGAGGCGTCCTGGGGACGTGTCTTCGACGGCGGAGACCCCAGTGGCGATCGTTCCGGCGTCGGGAAGTGTGTTTCGAACGGGTTCACCCGTGGCTGTGCACGCGGTGAGGAGGGCGGCGAAAAGTGAGACCGGAGCAAGAAAGGCTCGCCCGAGCCGGGTCGTCACCTAGTCGACTCTACGTCCCGCCGTGCTGAGTCCGCCACGCCTCGACCTGGCGCACTACCGCGGCCGAGTCGAACCACGTGTTCTCGTAGGCGATGAGGCCCTCACGCAGCTCGAAGAGATGCAGGATGCGCAGCTCGACTGGTGCCCCGCCCCCGGCGATCCCGGCCCATTGGCCTTCGACATGACCGGTGACGTCCGACACGTCGACCACCCAACTCCCATCCTCGGATGAGAAGCGGCGGGTGGACACGAATTTCACGTCGGGGATGGCGGCGATGATGTCCGAATAGACCGCTCCGACCGCCTCCTTCCCGCGCACTGGGCTCAGGGGGTGGGTGACGTCGTCCCACACGATGTCGTCGGTATACGTGGCCAGGGTGGCGGCGACGTCATGAGCGTTCTCGGCGGCGAAATGCTGATCCACTATGTCCATGCCTCGAAGCTAATCAAGTGCTCCGGTCAGGTGACCCAGCTTGTCGGGATTGACCACAGCTCGCACCGCCTGGACCTTGCCCATGGCGACATCGAGAGACACCACCGCCACGATGGCTCCGTCGCCGCTTTGGACGACTGCTCCCGGCTGGCCGTTGACGTCGACGAGGGTCAGAACCCAGCCCTCGCGATTGGCGCGCGGGCTGAAGGAGGCGAGGAACCGGGCCGTCTCGGACATGCCGCGGAGGGGCTCCCGCCGAGCCGGCGCCTTGCCACCACCGTCGCCATAGAGAACAACGTCCTGCGCGAGCATGTCCGCAAGGCCCTCGGTGTCTCCGTTCTCGACGGCGGCGAAGAACTTCTCGGCGAGCGCCCATCGTTTCTCGACTGATGTCTCGAATCGGGGCTTGCCCTCCTGGACCTTCTCCCGGGCCCGCACCGCCAGTTGCCTGCAAGCAACCTCGGACTTGTCGATGAGCTCGGCGACTTCGTCGAATCCAAACCCGAACACATCGCGCAGCAGGAGCACCGCTCGCTCCGGGGGGGTGAGCCTCTCGAGGAGGACCAGAAAGGCCATGGAGAGGCTGTCGGACAGCTCGGCGTGTCGCTCCGGATCGGCAGACCGGTCGGTGACTATCGGCTCGGGCAGCCACTCTCCCACATATTCCTCACGACGCACCCGCGCCGAACGCAGGTAGTCGATGGCGAGCCGGGAGACGACCGCGCACGCATATGCCCGCCGCGACTCGATCTCGGTCCCCTCGTTCTCGGCCGTGTGGACCCGCACATAAGTTTCCTGGACCAGGTCCTCGGACTCGCTGACGCTCCCGGTCATCCGGTACGCGATCGAGAAGAGGAGCGGGCGAAGCGAAGCGTCGGTTTCGCCTGATTCGGAATCCGCAATCGTGGTCATGTCCCTGAGACGAGTTTGACCCTTCGATTGTGACAGCCACGGGCTGTTGTCACAGAAACCGCCTCCATCTCGTCCTGGGTAGGGAAGACGAAAGGAGACGAAATGAGAGTCTTCGTAGCCGGCGCCACCGGGGCCATCGGGCGACGTCTGGTGCCGTTGTTGATCGATTCCGGTCACGAGGTGATTGGCACGACCAGGACCCCTTCCAAGACCGACGGCCTGCGTCTTGATGGCGCCACACCGGTGTTGCTCGACGGCAGGGACGGTGCGGCGGTGCGACGGGCGGTCCTCGACGCCGAGCCGGATGTCGTTGTCCACCAGATGACCGCGTTGTCGGGCGACCTCGACTTCCGCAAGTTCGCCGAGACTTTCGCCGAGACCAACCGGCTCCGAACCGAGACAACCGATCGCCTCATCGAGGCCGCGGTCGAGGCCGGAGCTAGGCGATTCATCGCCCAGAGCTTCGCCGGCTGGCCCAACGAGCAAAGTGGAGGACCGGTGAAGACCGAAGAGGACCCACTCAACACCGACCCTCCCAAGCAGGTGCGCCAGACGCTCGGGGCCATTCTCCACCTGGAGTCCGTCACGACCGGCACCCCCGGGATCGAGGGCCTGGCCCTGCGCTACGGCGGCTTCTATGGCCCGGGCAACGCCCTCGGCAAGGGCGGGCTGATGCTGGAGGCTGTGGTCAAACGGCAGATGCCGATCGTGGGTGGCGGATCAGGCATTTGGTCGTTCCTCCACATCGACGACGCCGCACAGGCCACCGCTCTCGCCGTCGACCGGGGTGCTTCCGGGATCTACAACATCGTCGACGACGAGCCGGCGCCGGTCTCCGAATGGCTGCCATATCTGGCCGAGGTCCTCGGGGCCAGGCCCCCGCGGCGGGTGCCGGCCTGGTTGGCTCGGCTCATCGCGGGTGAAGCCGCGGTGTCGATGATGACCAAGATCCGAGGCTCCTCCAACGCCAAGGCAAAACGAGAGTTGGGCTGGAAGCTGCAGTACCCGACCTGGAGGGTGGGATTCACGGACGGGCTCTGACTCGCCAGAATGAGGCTCGATGGATGACCCCAACCAATATCACTTCATCAATGTCTGGCATCTGAATTTCCGGCCCGAGGAGGTATACCGCGTGCTCGAGGACATCGGCGGGTACCCCCGATGGTGGCCGGAGGTGCGACGGGTCGATCGGATCGACGACAGCACAGTGCGGATCGTGGCCCGGTCTGTGCTCCCCTACAGCCTCACGTTTCAGGCGACCGACTCCCGGCAGGACCAAAAGGCCGGAGTCCTCGAGATCGCCATGCGTGGTGACCTGGAAGGGTTCTCGCGCTGGACTATCGAACCCGAGCGCTCCGGGACACTTGCGACGTTCGAGGAAGAGGTCATCGCCCGAAAGGAGTCACTGCGACGGCTCGCCCGTGGTGGCCCGACCGTTCTTCCGGTGGAATCACGCGGTGATGATGCGCCACGGGCGACGAGGGCTCGGTGTCTACCTGGCCGGGTATAGAGCCGGCGCCGAGGAGGCCGACCAGCTCCGGAGTGAGTCGTCGGCCCAAGACGGATAGCTCGGGACGCTGCTCAGCTCTTCTTCTTTCTTTCTTCTTCTTCTTGTCCGACTTCTTCTTGTTGGACTTCTTGTCCTTCGTCTTCTTCTTGTCCGGCTGTTTCTCCTGCTTCTTCTTGTCCTTCGGGCCAGCAGCTGGTTCGTTCACCACAGGTGAGGTAGCCGGAGCCGACAAGCGAGCCGCGGCTTCTGCACTTATGAACCGCCCCGTCGCAGGATCACGAAATCTTGTGGAGGCCACCTCTTCACCCCTTCCTGGTTCGGCCACAAACTAGCCATCACACTGTTTCTCGACGTCATCGAGACTTCCAGCTAACTATTTCGCGGGCGTGCTCGACCTCGGCTTTGATCGACTCACTGTCTTCATCCGACAGCTCGATCGATGAGGCCGCGGTCAAGGATTCGATGGCAGCCGGCGCTTCTCCAAGCCTGGTGTAGAGCTCGGCCAGATACAGGAGGGCCCGGGCCCGTTCGATGCCGGGCGCGTCGGAGAATCGTTCCAGTCCATTCACGAGCAACCTGATCGCTTCCACATCATCGCCCTTTGCGTCGCCGAGCCTGGCCGCGTTCTCGATCACGCGAGCAAGACCTGTGGTTGTGTCTCGGGTCTCCTCGTCGTCACCGAGCTTCGACACCCGCAGCCAGTTTCCGCCCGGATCGACCACGCTGAATCCCCGCACTGTCCCGTATCTCTTTCTCGGCCTGAGAATGCGAGGGATGCCTGACGCCGGAAGCTTTCCGAACCGCTCTCGCAACCCGGCAGCGAAGTCTTCATACAAGGTATCCGGATCCGACACCGCGATAATGACGCTGCCATATGACGTCTCCGGGTCGAAGCCGTCGAGCCCGAAGAGGTGAATACGAATCTCGCTCAACTCGACGACGGCGTACGGATTGGGGCGCTCCTGGCGGTATGTCCGGTTGAACCCGAGCGCCTCATAGAACGAGATGGAATCGTCCAGATCGGCGCACGGGAGGATTGGGATTGTGATGGCCGTGGCCACGTTTAGAAGTCGATCCGCATTACGAGTCTGCGGATGGGGCGGAAGCCTGCTCGGGTGACGAAACAGGTCACCCCCCACACCCTGTCGTCGTTCTTGTCCTCGCTTCGGCCGTCCCAGGGGACACGGGTGTTCCGCAGCAGTCGCGGATACGCGGTGCGTGGCTCGACCGCGCACCAGCCGACCGGCTCGCCGTCGAGAGAGGCCACCAGACCGCTCGTCGTGCCCGATTCGGGATGGCCACAATCGGTGTCGGAGCGAAACCGGAAGGCCAACTCCTCGGCGCCAACCGACGCCCAACTCTCTCCGGGCTCCATCTTGTATCGGGAGCACTGGCATCGAGCCCGGTCGCCGCGCGTGCCGACCACGGTCTGGAGGTCGTCCCAGCTGGCTTCGTTGGCGGGGACGATCGTCAGCGCGGGCATGGCCATATCTGCCATGCCCGCACCGTAATGCTCGTTACCTGACCGTCAGCTACAGCCGGTCGTGTCCCCGCAGGTGAGGCAGACGTAGCAGCTCCCGTTGCGGATCGTCATGTGGCCGCAGTTGGAGCAGACCGGGGCGTCGCCCATGTTCTCCTTCAAGGCCGAGTCGACCATCGCTGCCGATCCGGCGAGGACGGCCTCGGTCGTCTTGACAGCGGTTGTCCCCCTCCCGGCTTCGCCGGCACTCCCCCCTCCGGGGGGAGAAATAGGCCCGTCGAGGAACGCAACGGCGGCCTTCACCGCCTCGACGTCATCCTCTGCGACGGCGTCGGTGAGGTCGAGCTGGATCCCTGCTTCCACTGCCATCCCCGCCGGCGGCTCGGGAAGCTGCATGTCGCGGTCTGGTGGCACCTGGGCGAGCTCGTCCCGCTCCAGGTACTCGACACCGAGGGCCCGGAACACGTAGTCCACGATCGAGTTGGCCATCTTGATGTTGGGATGACCCTCGACCATGCCCCTCGGCTCGAACGTCTGGAAGGTGAAGGTGTCGACGAACTCCTCGAGCGGCACTCCGTACTGGAGGCCCTTGGAGACGGCAATGGCGAAGCAGGACAGGATTCCCTTCAGGGTCGCCCCCTCCTTGGCAAGGTCGATGAAGATCTCGCCGAGGGTCCCGTCGTCGTACTCGCCGGTTCGGAGGAACACTTTGTGCCCGCCGATCCTCGCCTCCTGGTTGTACCCGTTGCGACGCGCAGGGAGCAGGAAGCGGGGCGGCTTCATCCCCTGGTGGTAGGCCTGGGTCGGTGAGATCCCGGCGGGGAGGTTGCCCCAGTGGATCGCCTTCTCGGTTTCCACCGCGGCCGACAGCGCAGGTGACTCGTCCTCGTTGTCCTCGCCCTCGTCGGAGGTGGAGTTGAGCGGCTGGGCCGCCTTGGACCCATCTCTGTAGAGGGCCATCGCCTTGAGGCCCCATTCCCAGGACATCCGGTACGACTCCTCGATATCCTCGACCGTGATCTCGTGGGGCATGTTGATCGTCTTGCTGATCGCTCCCGAGATGAACGGCTGGGCGGCCGCCATCATCTTGATGTGCCCGTAGTGGTGGATGAACCGGGTGCCGTACTTCCCGTTCCTGTTGGCGGTGTCGAAGACGGCGAGATGCTCGTCGGCGATGTGTGGTGCGCCCTCGATGGTCTGACGGCCACAGATGTGGTCGTTCGCCTCGCTTATCTCCGCCGAGGTGAACCCGAGCGCCTTGAGCAGGTTGAATTCCCAGCCGGTGTACTCGTCGACCCCAAAGCCGAGACGCTGCAGCGTGCTCTCACCGAAGGTGAAGACGTTGAAGGCATGCTTGAGCTCGAACACCGCAGGCAATGCCTTCTCCAACTTGGCCAGGTCCTCGTCGTCGAAGCCCTTGTCCGTGAGCGTCTCGCGGTTGATGTGGGGCGCCCCATCGATCGAGCTGGTGCCGACGATGTACTCGACGACATCCTTGATCTGGCTTTCTTCGTAGCCCAGGTGTCGTAGCGACGGCGCCACCGACTGATTGGCGATCTTGAAGTAGCCGCCGCCCGCCAGCTTCTTGAACTTGACCAGGGCGAAGTCGGGCTCGACACCGGTGGTGTCACAGTCCATCAAGAGGCCGATTGTCCCGGTCGGTGCGATGACGCTGGACTGGGCGTTGCGATAGCCGTGCTCCTCTCCCTGCTCCAGAGCCAGGTCCCACGAACTGCGGGCCGCGGCGAGGAAGTCGGGCGGGCACAGGTCGGGGTCGATGGCCATCACCTTGTGACTGACACCTTCGTAGTCGCTGTCGCCGTAGGCGGCGCGGCGATGGTTGCGGATCACCCGGAGCATCGCTTCCCGGTTCTCGGGGAAGCGGGGGAATGGCCCGACCACAGCGGCCATCTCGGCCGAGGTCGCGTAGGAGTATCCGGTGAGGATGGCGGTCAGCGCCCCGCTGATGGCCCGGCCCTCGTCGGAGTCATAGGCGATGCCCTGACGCATCAGGAGCGACCCGAGGTTGGCGTAGCCCAGGCCGAGCGTCCGGTAGTCGTACGAGCCCTGTGCGATCTCGGGGGAGGGGAAATGCGCCATGGCCACCGAGACCTCGAGCACGATGGTCCAGAGCCGGACGGCGTGTTGATAAGCCTCGAGGTCGAAGACACCGGTCTGGTCGTCGTGAAACCTGACCAGGTTGATCGACGCCAGGTTGCACGCGGTGTCGTCGAGGAACATGTACTCAGAGCAAGGGTTGGACGCCCGGATCCGGCCACCGGCCGGTGAGGTGTGCCACTCATTGACCGTGGTGTCGAACTGGAGACCGGGGTCGGCGCAGGCCCAGGCGGCCTCGGCGATCGTGTCCCAGAGATCGCGCGCCTTGATCGTCTTGCGGACCGAACCGTCGGTCCGGTTGATCAGATCCCAGTCGCCGTCGTCGATCACGGTTTGGATGAAATCGTTGGTGACCCGAACCGAGTTGTTTGAGTTCTGCCCGGAGACCGTGGCGTAGGCGTCTCCGTTGAAGTCGGCGGGGAGGCCACCGTGGTTGATCAGCACCCGGGCCTTGTCCTCTTCGACCTTCTTCCAGTCGATGAACCTCTCGATGTCGGGGTGATCGACATCGAGGATCACCATCTTGGCGGCGCGTCTGGTAGTTCCCCCTGACTTGATCGCCCCGGCGGCCCGGTCACCGATCTTGAGGAAGGACATGACACCCGACGACTTGCCGCCACCGGAGAGTCGCTCGTTCTCGGCGCGGATGTGGGAGAAGTTGGAGCCGGCGCCCGAGCCAAACTTGAAGATACGAGCCTCGCGGACCCAGAGGTCCATGATCCCGCCCGGGTTCACCAGGTCGTCCCTGACGCTGAGTATGAAGCAGGCGTGGGGGGCGGGGCGGCTGTAGGAGTCGGGAGAGGCCTTGAGCTCGCCGTCGGCGCCGTCGACGTACCAGAAGCCCTGGGCGGGCCCGGTCAGACCGTAGGCCCAGTTGAGACCGGTGTTGAACCATTGCGGAGAGTTGGGCGCCGCCATTTGGTTGGCCAGCATGTACTTGAGCTCGTCTTCGAATGCGACACCGTCATCGCTGGTCGCGAAGTAGCCCTCCTTCTCACCCCAGTGCCGCCAGGTGCCGGCGAGACGACTGAACACCTGCTTGGCCGACCGCTCCGGCCCGAGCACCGGCTGGCCGCTCTCGTCGAAGACCTGGGTCCCGTCATCGTCGAACTGGGGGACACCGGCCTTGCGGAAGTACTTGGACACCATGATGTCCGAAGCCACCTGGCTCCAACCTGCCGGGATCTCCGCGTCGGTCATCTCGAACACTGTCGAGCCATCCGGGTTGGTGATCCTCGAGTCGCGTCTGGACCATTCGAGCTTGTCGAATGGGTCCTTGCCGGCCTCGGTGAAGCGACGGGTGATCCGCAGGCCTTTGCTCATGAAACGTGCCTCCTCGCACTGGGTGCGCCCCCTTCAGGATAAGGGGCGGGGTCCATTGCCAAAGTGTCGATTCTCAACTCAAACCACAAGATGTAGTGGTCGAGGGGGAAGTGACCACGACATCTTGTATGGACGCCACTACTGTAATTACAACCATGTCATGGGTCAAGTGTTTCGTTATCCACAGGCCCCGAGAACTGCCGAGAGCGCGAAAATCGCCGCTCTGACCAGGGAAGTTGACCGCCTCAGACCCGTGCTTGGGGAAGCCACCGCACCCTAGATCGCTGGCCGAGATCAGACCACCCGCGTCGCTTCAGAGATTTCGCGACCCGGTCACGGCGCTTCGACGTGGAGCCGACCTCGGGTTTCGGCGGGCCGTCGTAACGGGTAAGTATCGAAGCCACCGATGGATTTTGCTTCTTTCAACGTGTCTGAACCCGATGTTCTCATCGCCGCCGCGGTCCACAACGGGCACGATCTCCGGCCTGAACTCGCTGCCGTGACCGCCATCGACGGCGCAACTCGGCTGCGAGAGGAAGACCCGCACACGGGCCGCATCGCTGCCAGGTTCACCAACAGTGTGGTGGTCCATCGCTCCCGCTTCGAGGTGGACCTCAATCGGGACAGACACGAGGCGGTCTATGCGAGCCCCGAGGCCGCGTGGGGCCTCGACGTTTGGCGGCGGAATCTCACCAAAGACGAAGTCTCAGCCTCGCTCGCCCTCTACGACCGGTTCTATGGCGATCTGGCCCAACACCTCGACCGACTGGTTGCAGACAACGGTGGATTCGTCCTCTACGACATCCACTCGTACAACCATCGACGGCTGGGTCCTGACGCCCCTCCCGACCCTGTCGAGGAGAGCCCTGTCGTCAACCTGGGCACCGGATCACTGCCCGTGAAATGGAAGCCAGTTGCCGATGCGTTCATGGAGAGTCTCCGGTCCGAGACTTTCCACGACGCCGATCTCGATGTTCGGGAGAACGTGAGGTTCGAGGGCCGCCATCTGGCCAGGTGGGTTCATGAGAACTACGGCGATGTGGGATGCGCCCTGGCCATCGAGCTGAAGAAGGTGTTCATGGACGAGTGGACCGGCGAGCTCGACCTGGAACGGATGTCGCAGCTCGGAGATGCACTGATGGCCTCGGGCCCTGTGGTTCGGAAGGCCTGGAGCCTGGCATGAGTGTCGGGGAGATCGACCTTGCCATCGACCGCCGTCTGAGCGAGATCTGCGGACAGCTTCCGATGCTCCGGCTGCTCACACCGATCAATGTGCCCGAGCAGCGAAGGACGTTCCTGGAAGGAGACGTCGAAGAACCCGAATTCACCTATCGGGATCTCCCAGATCTGGACGGTCTCGCCGATGAACTGGCCGCCATCAACCCGGAGGAAGCGACAGACCCGGTGCTCATCCACATGATCCGGGGCATGCACCGAGAGCTGGAACGTCGCCTCGAGCTGTTGTCGTCGAGGAACACCGATCAATTCCTCCTCGCAGCCGTCGAGCAATACGGGCATGTCGAGACGCCCCTATTGGCACTGGCACATCGGGTGCTCGACGAAATCCCGCCGGGACCCCGCGCTGATGTGTACATCGACGCCCACGATCTGGCGGGGAGGGCCAACGTCGAGCTCGAGCACTATCGCCGAACATTCCCCGAGCTCTCGACGCTGGTGCATGTCAGTGAGGCGGTGGCCGGTGTGATGGTGGAGAACGGGGATCTGTTCATCGGCATCGACACATCGATCGCCGGAGACCGGGTGGAGCAACTCCTTCACCACGAGATCGGCGTTCACGTGGTCACCTACGTCAACGGGAGCGCACAGCCGATTCGGATGCTGTCGCTCGGTCTAGTCCGGATACGAGGAGACCCAGGAGGCCCTCGGCGTTCTCGCCGAGCACCTCGGTGGGGGTCTTCGCCCGAAGCGGCTGCGCGCCTTTGCGCTTCGGGTGGTGGCCGCAGACTCGGTCAGCGGGCGGGCCACCTTCCGGGAGACATACGACAGGCTGACGGATCTCGGCGCCGGGCGAAACAGGGCCTTCACCACAGCGATGCGGGCCCATCGGTCCGGGGGGATGACGAAGGACGCCCTCTATCTCGGCGGGCTGACCAGGCTCCTCACCTACCTCCAGGAGGGTGGCCGGCTCGATCCGCTCCTGGTCGGCAAGATATCCTTGGCCGACGAGCCGCTGGTCGCCGATCTCCTGGAAAGGGGTGTCCTGGTCGACCCGCCGCTCAGGCCCCGATTCCTGGAATCGAGAGACGCGCTCGATCGACTGGCCAGGATCCAGCAGGGCGCCGGGATCATGGAGCTGGGAGGTGTCGCCGCGTGAAGGTCGGGATGGTCGTCAACGACGTGATCACGGAGCATCCGGAGTACAGCACCACCCGGCTCGCATTGGCCGCCCAGAAGCGGGGCCACGAGGTGTGGCTGATGGGTGTCGGCGACCTGGCGCACACTTCGTCCGGCGAAGTGACCGCCCGGGCGCGTAGCCCTCTGGACAAGACGTATCGCTCTTTGAAGAGCTTCCTCGAGGATGTCCAGCGCGACGACGTGGACCCCGAGCTGATCACTGTCGACGAGCTCGATGTCCTCATGCTCCGCAATGACCCGGCTGAGGACGCCACCGATCGACCCTGGGCGCAGGCCTCGGGTGTGCTCTTCGGTCAACTTGCTGCCGCGGCAGGAGTGGTGGTCGTGAACGACCCCGTTCATCTCGCCGACGCGATCAACAAGACCTACTTCCAGCACTTCCCGGAGGAGATCCGACCCCGGACTCTCATCTCGCGGACGGTCGGGGACATCAAGGACTTCGTCGACGATCTCGGGGGACGGGCGGTGCTCAAGCCACTACAGGGCTCGGGTGGCCAGAGCGTCTTCGTCATCGCGGGCAAGAAGGGCCAGAACGTGAATCAGATCATCGAGACCATCACCCGCGACGGCTATGTGGTGGTCCAGGAATTCCTCGCGGATGCGGAGAGAGGTGATGTGCGCCTCTTCGTGATGAATGGGAAGCCCCTAGAGGTGGGCGGGAAGGTCGCCGCCTTCCGTCGGGTCAACGAGGGCGACGATGTCCGCTCCAACATGCATGTAGGGGGCAAGGCTCAAAAGGTGAAGATCACCGAGGAGATGCTCCACGTCGTCGACCTGGCACGGCCCAAGCTCATCGAAGACGGCATGTTTCTCGTTGGGCTCGACATCGTCGGGGCCAAGATGATGGAGGCCAATGTCTTCAGCCCTGGCGGGCTGGGAAGCGCCAGCGCGCTGCACGAGGTCGACTTCGCCGGCGCAGTTGTGGATGCCCTGGAGAGAAAGGTCGAGATCCGGGCAACCTACGGGCGGTCGCTGCCCAACGCTTCGCTCGCCACGATGTAGGCGGGGGATCAGACCGCGACGGGTGACGCGTCGAGCACGAGGGCGGCGGCATCGAAGGGATTGAGTTGGCGGCCGTTGTGACGGGCAGCCTGGAACACAGGGTCGTCGAGCGAGTCGGCCATGGCGGATAGTGCGTCGAAGAGCCACATGATCAAGGGCCATGGATGCAACCCGATCCGCTCCCTGACTTCCTCCGCCGCGCCCAGGGCGATCATGCCGAGCTCAGTTTGGCCCTCCGTGAACGAAAGCGAGGCCGCCGCCTCGAGGGCGTAACAGAGGCCCTCCCGATAGTTCATGCCCCGGAACACATCGAAAGAGCGACGGAGGGCGTCTCTCGCTTCGGGGAGTCGGCCCGAGGAGATGTAGGTGAATCCCATCTGCGCTTCGGCCAGGCCGATCAGGGCACCATTGCCGAGCTCGAAGCCCAGGTCCCGGGTCGCCACCTGATACTTCTCGGCAGTCTCGACGTCGCCGTTGGACGCGGCCAGGATGCCAAGGGCGATAAAGGCGTACCCCTCACCCCACCGATCGCCGAACCCGCGGAATCGGGCGAGCGACACCTCCAGCCTCTCGGTCACTATCGCCGGATCCTCGCCGTCCACGGGCAGCAGGAGAGCCGATACGAAATCGGTCCAATTGTGACAATCGATGTCGCCGTTGGTCTCCAGGATCTCGACCGCCCTACCGATCGACTCCTTCGAGTCCTCGTATTGACCCATTTCGTACTGAATTCCGCCCCTGAGGTACCAAAAGCGGCCGGCGAGCGTCTCGTCGAGGTCCTCGGGCGAGCCAACAGCAGCTAGATACCGGGCGCCGTCTTTGAGGTGGTTCCCTATCCACAGATAGACCCACATACCGAAGGACATCCGCACCAGGGAGGCGTCGTCTCCCTTCTTCATGAGCCATTCGGCAGCGACGTCCATGTTGTTCCAATCGGCAGTGAAGCTCTCCACGACGGCGGATTGCTTGGTCCCGCGGAGATCCTCCAGAGAGCCCTCGGCGACCCGTACGTAGTAATCAGCGTGCCTGTCCTTCATCCACTCGTACTCGCCCGCTTCATGGAGATGACGCAGTCCGAACTCCCTGATGGGCGCCAGCATCCTCAGACGGCCCTCACCACCCTGGGCGGGAAGGATGAGGCTGTTCTCGACGAGCACCATCAGCTGGTCGACGGCATCACCTTCCTCGACTGCCACCTCTTGGGCTGATTCCACAGTGAAGCCCCCCTGAAACACGCACAACCTGCAGAAGAGGGTCTGCTCCTCGCGGGTCAGCAGCTGATAGCTCCAGTCGATGGCAGCATCGAGAGTCCGTTGCCGGCTGGGGACATCGGCCGCACCGGAGCCGAGAGCGTCGAGAGATTTGGTGAGCCTTTCAGACAGCGCCCCCGGGCTGAGCATGCGGAGACGGGCCGCCGCCAATTCGATGGCAAGGGGTAGCCCGTCGACGATGCGAACGATCGAGGCCACCGGCGATGCATTCTCCTCATCGATCGAGAATCCCGGGATCACGGCGAGGGCCCGATCGATGAACAAGCGCACCGCATCCGAGGCCGAGACCGAGTCGGGGCGGTCCGAGCCGGTGGCGGGCAGGCCGAGGGGCTCGAGTGTGTATTCGTACTCGCTCATGATCCGGAGCGGGACGCGACTGGTGGCGAGGACCTTCAGCCCGGGGCTCCGGCCGAGAAGGTCGGCGACCGACGAGCCTCCTTTGGCCACGTGCTCGAAGTTGTCGATTACAAGCAGCACCTGCTGGTCCTGGAACTCACTCGACAGGGCGTCGATGGCATCGCCCTCGATGGGTATCCCGGCAGCGCCGCCGATGGCGAGCAGCACATGGTCCGGGTCTGTGATCGCGGCCAGGTTGACGAAGTAGACCCCGTCGGGGAACTCGGCTGAGATGTCCTCTGCCACCGCCAGAGCGAGACGTGTTTTCCCGATGCCGCCCGGGCCGACGATGGTGGCGAGGCGAACGTTGGGTCGTTGCAGCATCTCTACCAGCTCGGCCAGCTCCCTACTCCGCCCGACCAAGGTGTTCTGCGATGCCGGGAGCCGCACCCTTGTGATGGATCGGGCTCGGGGAGGGGGGAAGTCGGCCCGAAGCCCTGGTGCCCGCACCTGGAATAGCTTCTCGACGCGGGAGAGGCCCTTCAGGGCGAAGGAGCCAAGGTCCTTGATCTCCCATCCCGCGTTCTGGGTTTGGCCCTCGACCAGCTCCCGGACAGGGGCGGACACGACGATCTGCCCTCCATGGGCGGAGGAGGCCACTCGTGATGCCCGGTGGACATCGAGCCCGACGTATCCCCCTGACCCGATGCGGGCGGTGCCGGTGTGGAGCCCGAGTCGCGCCTTCACCGACGCCGACTCGGGCCAGCTGCGATCGTCGAGAGATTTCTGGATCTCGACAGTTGCGCTGACGGCCTGGAACGCATCCTGGAAGACGCTGAAAAGACGTTCCCCTTCGAGATCGACCACGGTCCCATCGTGTCGAAGGGTGGCGTCGGCCACTACCTGGTGGTATCCGGCCAGGACCTCGGCGTACTGGTCTCCGAGTTGCTCCACGAGCGTGGTCGACCCGGCCAGATCACCGAACATGAAAGTGAGGGTCCCGGCGGGCAGCGAGTCGTGGTCTGGTTCGGTCTTGGCGAACCTCTCTGCCATCACGGCCGCCAGGTCTTCGACCAGCATCTCCGCCAGCTCGCCAGGTGACTCGAAGGTCCGGGTCCTCGATCGTGCATCGGAGCGAGCCCGCTCGAGGAGACCGGTCAGGCCGTCCTCACGTTCAGGGGCGGGCTCCTTGACATAGATGAGGCCGGGAAGACCAGAACTGGCCTCGAACTCCCGCTCCAGGTCCGACTCCCAGCCGAACGACTGCCAGTAGATGCCCACGAATATGTCGGCGTCCGCGATCGAAAGCCCGTCTTGCCCGTTGCGGCTGCCGAGATCGACCCCGATAGGGTCGAGCCTCAGGGTCTTGATGGCGGATTTGGCGGCCTCGCGCTCCGATTTGAGCTCACCGAGGGTCGACGAGACAAAGACCCTCAATCTGGGGTCGTGACTGGGCGACTCGAAGCCGCTCCCCTCCCTGGTCGCATCCACGAGTCATAACGGTAGTGAGTCGGCCGGCGCTATATAGGCCGTGGTTCAGCGGTCGAGGTGCTCCCAGGCGTCGGTGCTCGGGTGGGGGGAGATGTCCCAGCGGGGCAGGAAATACTGGACCAGTGGTCCGATGGCCAGGGCAAAGACAATGGTGCCGATGCCGAAGGTGCCGCCGAGGATCCAGCCGAGAGTGAGGACCGTTATCTCGATGACGGCGCGGGTGAGCCTGATCGATGGGCCCTTGCGTGCAATCCCGGTCATCAGCCCATCGCGTGGGCCAGGTCCCAGGTTGGCTCCTATGTAGAGACCGGAGGCGATTCCGATCAAAACGACCCCGCCGAGCATCATCGACCAGGCCACACCCGTCACCTCGGCCGCCGGGATGACGACGCCGGTCAGGTCGATGACGACTCCGATGATGATTGCGTTGAGCAGCGTGCCCAACCCGTAGGGCTGGCGCAACGGCAGCCAGAGGAGGAGCACGGCCACCGAGACGATGATCGACCAAGCTCCGACCGTGAGCCCGAAGCGTCGGGCCAGCCCCTGGTGCAGGACATCCCACGGTGGCACCCCCATCCCGGATTGCAGCATCAGCCCGATGCCGATGCCGAACAGGACCAGGCCGATCAACAGTTGTGTGATGCGGCGGGGGAGACGCTCGCCGGCGACCGGGATGAGGTACTTCAAGACCTCAACCCCCCAACGCCTCGGCTATCCGCGGAGGGAGGTCGGTGCTTGTCGGCGGCATGAAGCTGACCAGCACATGATCCGCCCCCAGCTCCCTATAGGTCGCGGCGAGGTCTGCCGTCTCGGCATGGGTCGCCGGGGTAACGGAACTGGACCGACACCTCGATCTCGCTGCGCTCTCGCCCGATCTCCTCGCACGCCTCGTCGAGACGTCTCAGCGAGGCGACGAAAAGCTCCGGCTCCGAGCTGAAATCCGGGTAGTTCCACTGGTCTGCCCAGCGAGCCGCCAAGGGAATCGTCCGGCGGGGACCCGAGCCACCGATGACGAACGGCGGCCGGGGCTTCTGCACCGGCTTTGGCTCAAAGTGCGCAGAAGTGATGGTCCGATACTTCCCCTTGAAGTCGAACACCTCCTCGGTCATCAGCCCGTGCAGGATCTGGAAGGTCTCCTCGAGCATGTCGAAACGCTCCCGGACAGGTCGGAGGTCGATGTCGAAGGCCTCATGCTCACGCTCGTGCCAACCGGCACCGACTCCCAGCTCGAGTCTTCCCTGGGACATTCGATCCAGGGTCACCGCCTGCTTGGCCAGTAGGGCGGGATGCCGAAATGTGTTGGCCGTCAGCATCGTCCCGAACCGGATCCGGGTGGTGACCGCGGCCAGGCCACCGAAGAGGGTCCAGCTGTCCATGATCGGCCGCGACTCCTCGGCCCGAGGCGGGTAGAGATGGTCGTTCAGCCAGACGGCGTCCCAGAAACCGCCCCGGTCAGCCTCGATCCACACCTCACGCAGCTCGGGCCAGTCCTGATCCTGGGCCCATACCTTGAACGAATGCCGGAAGGGGCGCCCGGTCATGGGGTTCCCGGTTCGACTACCAGGGGAACCTCGGGCAGGTCGTCGGCCGGGTCGAATCCGAACACTCTCCCATAGAAGGCGAGCTCCGACTCCAGGCTATGGATGATGTTCTCCGCCTTCCGGAACCCGTGATCCTCGCCCTCGTAGGTGATATGGGCGTGGGGAACTCCGTTCTCGGCCAGGCGCGGCGGAGATGAGCTCGGCCTGCTCCGGGGGCACCACCTTGTCATCGAGACCCTGGAACAGGATCACCGGGACCGTGATCTGGTCGACCGAGTAGAGAGGCGACCGGCGTCGCATCTCCTCCGGGTCGGTGCCGACCAAGCCGTCGAGATAGCGCGACTCGAACTTGTGGGTGTGGTCGGCGAGAAGCCCGATGTCGGCGACTCCGAAGTAGGACCCACCAGCGCTGAAGGCATCCCCGAACGCGAGGGCGGCCAAGGTGGTGTAACCGCCGGCACTGCCCCCGGTGATGATGAGCCGGTTGCCGTCGACCTCTCCTTCGGTGGCCAGATATCGGGCGGCGGCGAGACAATCCTCGACATCTGCGATACCCCATGAGTCACGCAACAGATTCCTGAATCTGCGCCCGTAACCGGTCGAGCCTCGGTAGTTGACGTCTACCAACCCGAAGCCCCTGGTCGTCCAGTACAGGAACGATGGTCTCAGGCTGGGAAAGACCTGCGACGTCGGTCCCCCATGCACCTTCACGATGAGTGGTGGCTTCTCTCCGTCTGGGCCGTCGAAGTCGGGGTTTGCCGGCGGGTAGTACACACCGTGGGCCACCTCACCGTCGGCGGTGGGGAAGGTGATGATGCGGGGTGACGGGATGTAGTCGGGCTCGGCGGGCATCGGGTTCGCGCGGACCACACTGAGGGCGCCCGTGTCGACGTCGAGCTCGTAGATGGAACTGGGCGTTGCCGGCCCGTGACCGACGAACCAGGCGCGGGACTCACCGTCGGTGACCAAAAAACCGAGACCGGTGAGGTGGTTGGGCAGGCGTCGGAGACTGCCATCCCGGTCGACGACGCCGAGATGGTTGATCCCGCCTTCCCAGAAGGCGGTGAGGATCCTTCCCTCGGAGAGAAAGCCGAAGGTGGTGGGGCCGAAAATCCACAACGGCACCCCGAAATCGGCCTCCATCTCGACGATCGCCGCGGAGCGCTCTCCGTCAAACCGATGCAGATTCCACCACCCGCTCCGGTCGGTTGCGAACACGATGTCACCACCCGGCGACCACTCCGGTTGGAAGATGGATTCATCGGGACCGCCGGCGACCTGCTCGATGTCGATCAGCCCGTCCTCGGTGATGGTCCCTGTGTTGAGGAGGGTCCCGTCCCAGGGCATATTGGGGTGATCCCATTCCAGCCAGAGGAGCTTCGTGCCATCCGAGGAGGGCCGAGGAGAGGCGTAGAAGTCCCGGCCCGAGGCCAGCACGGTCACATTCTGGGTGCCGGGCTCGATCCGCACGATCTCGTTTACCGCCTCGCCATCACCGTGGCTCTCCCGGACACAGACGATCCTTCCATCGGGAAGGAACCGCCCGTCGGCATAGCGCAATGCACCCGGCTGGGAGGGCTCGGGTGTGATCGGCCCCTTGCCCAGGAGATAGAGCCGTTGGTCCGAGAGCTCCGAATAGGCCACGCTGCCGTTGCCGACGGTGAATGCCCCGCCGCCATATTCATGGACCTGGGTTCGCACGTAGATGGGTGGCGCGGTGATGTCGTCGATCTGCCCGGAATCATCCCGACGCACCAGGACCTGGCGGCCGCCTTCGGATGGGCGCCCTTCCAACCAATAGAGGTTGTCACCGTCTGCCGCGATCTGCCCAAAATCGACGATGCCCCCGACCGTGTCGGCGGCCGAGATGGGTGACTCCCAGGTGCCATATGCTCGGGTTTGAACCATCGAGGCAGGCTATCGGTGTGCCGGGTGCTCGCACCAATCATTACCTTGTGGCGATGCGAGCAAACGATTGGCGCCCATGAGCACACAAACCAGAGACGAAGGGCTCTACGACTACGCGCTCAGAGAGCCCAGGCTCCCCGCCCCGGAGAATCGGGAGAACGACAACATCGGCATCCCGATCGAGGCGCGGCTCGGGATGTACGAGATGCAGCAGCTTTTGCGCCAGTTCGAAAAGCGGGCGTACGACATGTTCCTCCAGAACCTCGTGAAAGGGACATCGCATCTGTCCCTGGGTCAGGAGGCCGTGGCCACCGGGTTCGGGCGGGTGATGAGACCCGATGACTTCACGTTTGCCACTTATCGCGGCCACGCCCACACGCTGGCCCGGGGGGCCGACCCGGGTGCTGTGCTCGCCGAGCTGCTCGGCAGGGAGAACGGGATCCTCAAGGGCAAGGGCGGATCGATGCACCTGACCTCGGTCGAGCACGGGATGATGGGCTCCTACGCCATCATCGGCGCCCATCTCACGATCGCCAACGGGGCGGCATGGTCGGCCCGCATGCGAGGGACCGACCAGGTGGCCGTGTGCTTCTTCGGGGACGGGACCACCAACATCGGCGCCTTCCACGAAGCGTTGAACCTGGCCGCGATCTGGGATCTCCCGGTCGTGTTCGTGTGCGAGAACAACCTCTGGATGGAATACACGCCCATAGACCTGATCACCGCAGTGGCGAACCCGGCGGCGGACCGGGCGTCCGCCTACGGGCTGGAGGGCATCGTGGTCGACGGGAATGACGCCGACGCCGTCTACCAGGTGGCGACCCAGGCGATCGGGAAGGCCCGACGTGGCGAGGGACCGTCATTGGTCGAGGCCCAGACCTACCGGGAACAAGGGCACAGTCGGGCGGACCCGGCGAAATACCGTCCCCCCGCCGAGGTGCAGGCCTGGAAGGAGCGGGACCCGATCCCGATGTACCACGAGAGATTGCTTCGCCTCGGTGTCCCGGAAGGTGACCTGAGCACGATCCAGCAAGACGTGGCGAAGCGGGTCGACGAGGCGACCGAATTCGCCAAGGGCGGCGCGGTGCCAGGCGAGGAGCACCTATTGACCGATGTGTGGGCTGACGGAGGCTCGGCATGGCGGAACTGACCTATCGGAACGCCGTTGCCTATGGCATCGCGCAGGAGATGCGACGCGACCCGAGTCTCGTCATGCTCGGGGAGGACATCGCCGGCGCGGGCGGGGTGTTCAAGACAACTGTTGGCCTTGTCGACGAGTTCGGGCCGGACCGCATCCGCGACACCCCGATCTCCGAGCAGGCGATCCTCGGCGCGGCGATGGGCGCCGCCATGACCGGAATCCCGGTGATCGCCGAGATCATGTTCTCCGATTTCATCGCGGTGTGCTTCGATCTGTTGGCCAACGAGATCGCCAAGTCGCGCTACATGACCGGGGGGCAGGTGACGATCCCGATCGTGGTTCGCACCGCCAACGGAGGCGGATCGCGATTTGGGGCACAGCATTCCCAGAGCGTGGAGAACTGGGTGATGATGATCCCGGGTCTCAAGGTTGTGGCACCATCCACACCGTTGGACGTGGTCGGCCTGCTGGCTGCTTCGATACGTGATCCTGACCCCGTGGTCTTCCTGGAGCACAAGTCGTTGATGGCCGACAAGCAGGACGTCCCGGAGGGCGAGATCCTCGACAAACTGGGGGCGGCCAGGGTGGTCCGCGAGGGCACCGACTGCACGATCGCCGCGCTTGCCTTGATGGTCCCGCGCGCCCTAGAAGCGGCCGATCGCTTAGAGGATCAGGGGATCTCGGCTGAGGTCATCGATGTGCGCACGCTCGTGCCTCTCGACACCCAGACCATCCTCGGGTCCGTGAGCAAGACCAGCAGGCTGTTCACCGTCGAGGAGAACCCCCGGCTCTGTGGTTGGGGGGCTGAGATTGCCTCCATCGTGGCCGATGAGGTTTTTTGGGACCTCGACGGCCCGGTGGTCCGCATTACGACGCCGCATATCCCCCTGCCCGCCGCGGAAGCGTTGGAGGACATGGCGATTCCGTCCGTCGATCGGATCACCGAGACGGTCACCAAACGCATGGGTTGAGGCGCCGGGAAGGGCGGGAATTCGGATCTGGGCTAAACCCCGGCGTCTGACAGCCGAGACAATTACTACATGACCGGTCTTCGCCCGCCGCCCAAGGCAGAAACCACGAGCCGGGTCTTCCTGCGGTTCGTGGTGCTCGTCCTCCTATTGATCGCGGCCGGGGCGGCGATCTGGACGACGGTCACCCTCGATCGCATCGAGCTCATCGAAGACGTTTCGCTCGGGGATCTAGAGAACGACACCGTCGAGACCACCAACGGCACGGTTCTCAATGTCGTGAGACAGGGAGAAGGGGCTGTTCCTCTCGTGCTGCTTCACGACGTCGACGTGGCCGGAGGGGTGATCTGGGACGGGGTGGTTGACGAGCTCGACCCGAGATTCTCGGTGATGCGAGTCGATCTCCCAGGTTTCGGCCTCAGCGCCCGGATCCCCGAAGAGGGGAGCCGGCACACCGTCGCCTCGATGGCCGAGGAGGTCTCTGACGTCATCCAGCAGTCCTTCGGCCAGCCTGCAGTCGTCGCCGGCATCGGGCTCGGGGGCGAGGTTGCCGCCGAGATAGCTGTGACCCACCCCGATCTCGTTGCCGGCCTGGTCATGCTCGATGTCGACTTCTTCAAACCCCGGGCATGGGACGAATTCGTCGAGAGGCTGCCGTGGGTTGGCATTGCGGCCACTTACGCCCTCGAGACCGGTGGACCGTTCGCCGCCGGTCGCTGGGCACCCAATTGTGAGAGTGGAGGATGGTGCCCGACACCCAGCCAGGTCCAGGCACGGGATAGGGCCGAGACCATCGTGGACACATCCGAGTCGATTCATTTCTTCCGCCGGACTCCGGCCGCCTCACAGGTGCCATCGAAGCTGGGCGAGATCAACACGCCAACCAGCTATCTCTGGAGCCAGGCCGGAGATGTCCCGCGGGAATCGGTCGACCGGGTCCAGGAGGCCATGCCGGCCGCAACAGTCGAAGTGGTGACCGAGGCGTGGAAGGCACATCTGGACACCCCGGGAGTCGTGGCGTCGACCATCGCCGGCTTCCTGCAGTAGCCCTAGCGCGCCTCGAACTCGACGGTGTGGACCAGGTTGTTGGCGTAGCCCTTCTCGTTCCACTGCGGGCTCATCGGTTGGCTGTTCCCGGCCGAGTCCGTGGCCCTGGCCATCACCGTGTGCTTGCCCGGGACGACGACCACCTCATGTCGCCAGGCGACTGCCGCCAGTGGACCCGAGCCCGTTGACATCTCTGCGGCGTGCCAGGTCTCTGCCCGATCCATCGAGACCACGACATCCTCGACAGGCCCGCTGCCTGACCATGCCGAGCCCATGATCACGACAGGCCCGGCCGGGACCGACTCCCCGTGGCCGGGTGACGCGATCACCGACCTCACCTGGATCTCCGCAACCGGTGACGCCTGCTCGAACCTGTCGTCGCCGAGATATCGGTAGCGTTTGACGAAATGGCCGGCGAAAGGCTCGACTACCCCTTCGATAGTGGCCAGCCACTTGACCGACCGCATCGCGTAGTGCCCTGGCAATACGAACCGGATCGGCCCTCCGTGCTCCATCCCCAGCGGTTCGTCGGCCCAACGGGTGACGAGGAGCGAAGACCCGTCTTTCACCCGGTCGATGGGAACCGAGAACTGATAGTTGACATCCCCCTCCGGCCACACCGTGCCGCGATCGGACCCGGTCAGAACGAGCTCGGCGACATCGTCGGGTACCGGCCCGAGGGCATCTACGAGCCGCACACCGCCGAGCCTGATCGGGGACGCGCCGCCGAGGCCCCATGCCAGACCGCTCACCGCTGGCCGGACCAACGACCTGCCGTTGCCGGCGCATTCCAGGACCATCTCGACCTCGACCTGCTCCAGTTCCGCCAGGGTCTCCACGGACAGGCTCCGTTGCGGAATGCCCGGGAGCAGGACATCGACAACCTCTGGGACGTCGTCCGGGAAGGGGAAGCTGTTACGGAGATAGGCCCGATCCTGGGGGAGGGGACGCCCGTCGAACGCGGTCATGGGCACGCCGGCGTTGGGGGGCGATGTGGTGATGTACTCGAGATCGGACACTTCGGCTGAACCTATCGCGTCGATTCCTTGTCTCCTGCATTGAGCGTTTGGCCCACCCATTCCGCCCAACGGCGGGTCAGGTCGTCGACGGCGGCGCGGTCGGTGCCGGTGGCATGTAGCGCAGGGCCGATGATCACGTCGACGCGCCCTTTTCGGAACTTGTTGTCGACTCCGAAGACCTGGTCGGTCCCGTTGACTGCAACGGCCACCAATGGCACGCCGGTGCGGGCTGCCAACCAAGCCGCCCCGGGCTTGAACCCGGCATCACCGAATGTCTCCACGCGGATGCCCTCGGGAAACAGACCGACCACGCCCCCGGATTCGAGATGGGCCAGGCATTGACGCACCGTGCCCAGCGGGACAGTGCCGCGGCGAACGGTGATGGCCTCCCAACCATGGAGGGCCCAGTCGAGAGACTTGTGGTTCCCGAAGAGGTCGATGAGGGCGATGAACCGGGCGCGTTTCCCGTAGATCGCTCCGACCAGAGGAGGGTCGAGAAAGGAATAGTGGTTGGCGGCCAGGACGAACGGAGGAGTGGGGAACCCCGGCCCCCGGTCGACCCTCAGCCCCCACAGGATCCTGGCTCCGAGCCTTATCGCAGGGAGCGAGATCAACCACCACAGACGATGCCTGGGTTTCGACGGGACGGGCAGGGTCAAGGGAGTAGCAGGACCTTGCCGGTGGTCTGTCTTCCCTCCAACGCCCGATGGGCATCGGCGGCGTTGGCCAGTGGGTACTCGTGGCCGATGCGCACTTCGACCTCTCCAGATTGAACCCAGGAAAAGAGGTCGGAGCACCGCGACAGCAGCTCATCCCTGGTCTGGAGGTAGTGCGCCATCGTTGGTCGGGTCAGGAACAGCGAGCCCTTCTGCGAGAGGAGAAGGGGGGCGATCTCGGGCGGCGGGCCAGATGCGTTGCCAAATGTCACCATCATTCCCCGGGGCCGGAGCAGATCGAGGCCGTTCATGAACGTGTCGGCGCCGACTCCGTCGTAGACCACATCGAGCGGCTTGGGCCCGGCGATCTCCTCGACCTGGTCCTTGAAGTCGGTCTGTGTGTACACGATGACGTGGTCCGATCCCGCTTCCCGGCTCAATTCGGCCTTGTCCGCGCTTCCCACCGTGGTGAACACCTCGGCGCCGAGCATCTTGGCGATCTGGGTGAGGAGAAGCCCGACGCCCCCTGCGCCGGCATGGATGAGGCACTTGCTGCCTGGGCGGAGCGGGAACGTGTCCGTGGCCAGATAGTGGGCCGTGAGACCCTGCAACAGGACGGCGGCCACCGTCCTCGAGTCGAGGCCATCCGGGATGGGCACCGCCCGATCGGCAGGTATCGCATGCCGTTCCGCGTAGGAACCGCGCACGTCGGTCCACCCCACCCTGTCTCCGATCCGGAAGCCCGCGACGTCGTCGCCGACCGCTGACACGGCACCGGCCCCTTCCTGACCCGGGATGAAGGGGAGGGTCGCGTCGTAGAGACCGCGCCGGTGGTAGATGTCGACGTAGTTCACCCCGGCCGCCGTCACGTCGACCAGCAGCTCCCCGGGACCCGCCACCGGCTCGGTCATCTCGTCGAGGACCAGGTTCTCGGGGCCACCGAGCGCGGGAACGATTATTGCCTTCACGGTCGCTCCACGTTCCATCCTCGGCTCTTCAGCTCTAGTGCCAACAGCTCGTCACTGATGAAAGAGAGGTCGGGCACCCTGGCATCGGCGCCGAGGCATCGCTCCACAGGGTCTCTGAGGGTCCGAGCCCAGGCCTTTCCCTTCGCCTCCGCCTCCAGCGTGAGCGTGGAATCGGGATTGACTGTGTACACCCGGGCCGTGATCTGTGGGTTGGCCCGGGAGCCTCGTTCGCCATAGACCAAGAGGGTGGCGCCCATCGGCAGGTCCTGTATCCCCCCGGTTGCCACGAATGGCCCATCGAAGGCCCAACCCGACGCCCTGGTGTCGTCCACCGACTCCACCACCTTCGCCCAGTTCTTGTGACGTTCGTCTCCGACCTGGGGGACGTCGACCGCCACCATCACCATTTCGCCCATATGCCGAGGGTAGGCGAAGGCAGCCGGGAGTCGCGAGGTGATGTCGGTACGCTTTAGGCTCGACCTATGGCCAAGCTTCGCCTCTTCGCAAACCTCCGGGAACTGGCCGGCACGTCGCGACTCGATGTGCCCTCCGAAACCGTAGGCGGGGTGATCGAGGCGGCATCGGAGAAGTTCGGGCCTGATTTCCGCCGAGGGGTGGAGACGTCACGGGTTTGGGTCAACGGTGAGGCGGCGTCGATGGACGACAGCGTCACCGAGCACGACGAGGTGGTGTTGATACCTCCCGTCTCGGGTGGGGATCAGCCGGCCACCACTTTCTCCGCCTTGGACCTGATGGCGTTCCTGCCCGCCGCGGTCGCCATCGTGGCGATTCTCGCCAACACCCAGGGCCAGGAAGTATGGGCTGCCGTCCTCGTTCTCATCGTGGCCATATGGGCGCTGGACATCGGGACGTCGTTCGCGGCCAGGGGCCGGGAGTTCGCCTCGCTTGCCGTAGTGGTCACGGCCGCCGGGTCCGCCATGGCCGCCCACGTCGCCGGAGGCGGCGGGTATGCCCTGGCTCTGGTCATCGCCGCGGTCGTGAGCCTCGGTTGGGCCGTGGCTTTCCCTCAATACCGGCACGTGGACGTGTTGAGCCCGACCGTGATGGTCTCTCTCCTCGGCGGGTTGGGCACGGCGTCGCTCGTGCTCGCCCGGTCCGCTCACACGCCTGAGGCGAATGCGGTCGATGTCTTCCTCGTGTCCGTCATCGCCGCTGTGGGTCTCAGTGCGATTGTCGAGCGGATCAATCCCATACCGCTCCTCGACCCCTTCTCGGTCACCGCTCTCGGTGCGGTTCTGGCCTCGGTCGCCGCCGCTGTGATCTGGGACCTATCCGTCGTTTCCTATCTCCTCGTCGGTCTGGGGATCGCGGTGGCGCTGCTGGCAGGCAGAGGTCTGTCGTCCATGTTGCGAATGGGCCGGGTAGTCCTGACGGAGCGACCACCGGGGGCGCTGGTCAGCCTCGATGGGGTCGCTCTTGCCGCTGCCATCTATTACCCGTTGCTGCTCCTGGTCTTGTGAGCTCCACCGACGACGCCGCAAGCGTTTGCATCTAGGCCGAATCCGAGTAGAGCAAAACGGCGTCACGGGTTAGCCTTCCCGCCGATGCGTGCCCAGACGCCGATCCGCGTCGTCACCCTTCTCACCGTCACCGGTCTGGTCGCTGTCCTCTTCCCCCTCGCCGGCCAGGCGGTGACCAAGACCCAGGTCGAGGAGGCTTGCGCCGATTCTCGTGCCCAACTCGAGGAGTATCGGTCCGCCCAGGAAGCGTTCGAGGTCGCGGCCCACGAATACGAAGGCGCCGTGATCGAAGTCGATCGCGTGGAGAGGAAACAGGAGTCCGTGGCGGGCTCGGTGTCCAGCCACACCGAGGATCTGGATGAGATCCAGACCAGGATCGAGGAACAGGCCGTGGAGCTCTACATGCGAGGCGGGCTGGCCAGCCCGGGCATCATCTTCTCGGCTTCGTCGGTCGACGAATTCATGACCACCTCCGAATTCCTCACCACCGCCGCCACCGGGGGTCAGGAGTCGCTTGATGAGCTGGTCGCCGCCCGTAGCGAGCTGAATCGGTTCCAGGCCGTCCTCGACGACACCCGTGTCGAGCTGGAGGCGGTGGAGGCCCAAAAGCTCGATGCCCGGAGCAATCAGGAAGCGGCGATGGAGGCCGAGCAGGCGGCGTATGCCCAGTTGTCCGGCCGATGCAAGGAGCTCGCCACTGAGTACGACCGCGAGCAGGCGGAGCTGGCGGCACGGGCCCGGCAGCGAGCTTCCGGCTCGGTGCAGGTCGGCTCTTTCATCTGCCCCTTCACCCCCGGGCGCACGTCGTTCATCGACTCCTGGGGGGCGTCGAGATCAGGGGGGCGCGCCCACAAAGGGACAGACCTGTTCGCCGCCTGGAACGAGCCGATGTACGCGGTCACCTCAGGTCGCGTCTCGCTTGGCAGCAGCGGGCTCGGTGGCAACACGATCTGGCTGCTGGCCGACAATGGGATCGCCTATTACTACGCCCACCTCTCCGATTTCAACGTCGCCTCGGGATCGTCGGTCAGCCAGGGCCAGACGATCGGATTCAACGGTGACAGTGGAAACGCCAGGGGTGGCTCACCGCACCTCCACTTCGAGATCCACCCCGGTGGACGGGGCTCGTCCGCCGTCAACCCCTATGCAACGCTGGCAGGGGCATGCAGGTAGCCTGCCTCCCGTGAGCGAGCATCGTCGCAGAATCGACACCGTTCTCGAGCCGGATTATCTGGCCGACATCTCCGAGGCCGACCTCGATGAGCTGCGGAGGCGCCGGGAGTCCGCCGAGGACGTCGAGGCGCAGATCTCGTATTACCGCCGTCTGCTCCATGGAAGGGTGGATCTGCTCAATTTCGAGCTACGCCGGCGCAGCGGGCAGGAGGAGCGGAGTCTGATCGAGGCATTGCCCGAGATCCTGGCCTCAGGGATGACCTTCGGCAACGAGCCCAACCTGCGACATCTCGACCCGATGCCTCCGATCCCGGCCACCACGGGCCGGCGACTCATCGACAAGATCATGGATGACGGGATCCTCACACAGCTTCCGGAGCTGACCGACGATGAGCTCACCGAGGCGATCGACCGCGTGCAGGAGGTGGAGGCCGAGCTCTCGGCACAGCGGCGCCAGCTGCATGTGGTGATCGACGCCCTCCAGGACGAGATCATCGCCCGCTATCGGAGCCAGCAGGGCGAAGCTCAGCCAGCGGGCTGAAGGTTGCTCGCGGCCAGAACACGTTCGGGTCTGGTCGAGACGATGCACGACGGGGCGGTCGCCGTTGTGTCCGCCGACGGTGCTTTGGTGGCCCATTCGGGCGACATCGACCAACCCTTCTTCCTCCGGTCCGCCGCCAAGCCGTTTCAGGCTCTCGTTTCGCAAGAGCACGGGGCGGCCCTGGGGCCTCTCGAGCTCGCCCTCTCCTGTGCGTCCCACGACGGTCATCCCGTGCACGTCGCCCTGGTCGAGTCGATGCTCGCCCGCGTCGGGCTCCGGGAGACCGATCTCCAATGCCCGCCGAGCTGGCCACTGTCGGCAGAAGCCGAGACCCGACTCCGGATGGAGATGGGAAGCAGTGGCGAGCCACGCCCGATCTGGCACGACTGTTCCGGCAAACACGCGGGTTGGCTCCGGGCTTGTCAGACACAAGGTTGGATGATCGATGGCTATCTGGCCCCGGATCACCCCCTCCAGGTGGCGATCACCGATCTGATCGCCGATCTGAGTGGCTTTCCGGTTTCGCCGGTGGGGGTGGACGGTTGTGGGGCGCCCGTCCATCGCACGACCACCCGGGCCATGGCGACTCTCTACGCCCGCCTCGCATCGCTCCCACGGCTCAGGGAGGTCTTCGAGACAATGCATCGCTATCCGGCGCTGGTATCGGGCACCGGCAATGGTGATGCATCGATCGGGAGTGCACTGAACACAGCTGCCAAACGAGGGGCGGCCGGCTGCATCGGTGTGGCACTCGATGGAAGGTTGGGTATTGCGGTCAAGTCCTGGGACGGGATCCAGGAGGTCGCCGATGCCGCGGCGATCGCCACTCTCGCCGGGTTGGGAGAGATGCCACCAATTGCAGGAGATCGTCTCGCCTCGCTTGCCCGGCCCACGGTCCTCGGCGGTGGCCGTCCCGTAGGCGAGCTCGAGCCGACTGTGGATTTGCAATGGGCATGAGAGAGGTGCTCGAGCGTCGAATCGAGCGATGGCTCGCCGACCCCGATTCGAGCGTCGAGTACGCCGAAGAGGTCGAGGGCCGCTGGGCGGTGCGGATGCGGCAGGAGGTGCGCGACGCCACCACCACTTGGTTCACGATCGGGCAGCGCAGCCTCGAGTACGAGGCATACGTCCTGCCGGCGGAAGAGGCCGGCAGCGAGTTGTTGAGGCAGGCGTTGCAGAGGAACATGAAAGGGTGGCGGTCGTACTTCGCCCTCGACCAAGAGGGCGGGCTGGTGCTGCGCGGGCGACTTGCCGAGCCTCAGGTGACCGACCTCGAGCTCGACCTTGTCCTGGGCGAGATCTATGACGCCATCGAGGTCGGCTTCCGACCATTACTCCGCTCCCTCATCGCAGGTCGCGAAAATTCCGGTTAGAAACTTGTGAACAAACCCATGTGGACAAAGCCTGTGGAAAGTGGCGATTCCTGTTGGTAACGCCGATCGAGGCCGAATCGGCGCCCTATTTGGTGATGCTGAGCGTTACTTGGCGTTAGACGGCGTCCAGGCCGGGGTCGTTGCTTCCAGGCCGCAGAACCCGTACCTTTGGCGCTGCGAACGCCCGAGAGGCAAACCAGAGAACCGTCCGTTCGGGGAAGTGCGGAGGAGGCTCAGGTAGGTCACTCGGGCGTTTGTTTTCATGCGGGCTCGCCGGATGGCACCAGTCTCGATCCGGTACGATCGGTAACTTGGCCGGCCTCCAGAAGAAGAACCTCGACAAGCCGGACGAGCGCGTCCAGTTCGACGGGCTCGAGGCCGACATCGTGCAGGTGGGCGAGACCTCGATCTCCCGGAATGTGTTTCAACCCGGTGCTCACTGTGCCCTTGGCGGGCGCCGTCTGAGTGGCAACCATCGAGCAAAGGAGAGCTGTCAGGCCCATCACTCAGGTGTCGTCGTTCAGGGGCGGTTACGGATCGAGATGGACGACGGCTCGGCTATGGATCTGGGGCCTAACGAAGTGTTCGACATACCTCGGGGCCACGACGGTTGGGTGGTGAGCGAAGAGCCCTGGGTCGGCATCAACTGGTCCGGAGTCCGCACCTGGCTTCCTCAGGTCGAGTCCGGCGACCGGGTCCTGGCCACCCTTCTCTTCACCGACATCGTGTCTTCTACCGAGAAGGCCGTTCAGTTGGGTGACAGTGCGTGGCGTGATCTCCTGGGCCGACACAATCAGGAGGTCAGGGACCAGCTCGATAAGTTTCGAGGACGCGAGGTCACCACGACCGGAGATGGGTTTCTGGCAGTCTTCGACGGGGCGGCCAGGGCCATCCATGCAGCGCACGCCATACGTGATCGCGCCCGCGGCCTCGGTCTAGAAATCCGATCCGGGATCCACACCGGTGAGGTCGAGGTGGTGGGCGACGATGTCAGGGGCGTCGCGGTGCACGAAGCGGCCCGGATCGCAGCGGTGGCTTCACCGGGTGAGATCCTCGTCTCCTCAATGACTCATGACCTGGCTGCCGGCGGCGAGTTCACCTTCGAGGAGACACCGGGTCGAGAGCTCAAGGGCTTTTCCGGAGCGAGAATCTTGCATACGGTTGTGTAGCAAGCCTGTTGTCGAATCAATCGTGACAAAGCTGGGCGAATCGGCTCGCCTCGAGGCACGACTGCCCGGGGATCACGGCCTTGTCCGGTGGCACGACCATCGTTGTGGTGGTAGTCGGCGGCGCCGCGGTGGTGGTGGTCGAAGGTGCGGTTGTGGTCGGTGCCGGAGTCGCCGGCTCGCCTCCCTCGTTCGACGGCGGTGCAGTGGTGGCCGGTGAGTCGGTAGGTGGCGGTGGCGGAGCCGGGGCTTCGGTGGTGGGAGGTGCCTCGGTCGTCGGTGGGGCGGTTTCGCCCTTCTTCATGAACACAACGGTGACGTAAAGGGATCCATCGCTGCTGGTGTCGGTCCCGACGCCGACGTAGTTGTAATCGCCGAGGATGTTGGCGGCGTGCCCGGAGGAGTTCATGAACGCCGTGTGCAGGGAGGAGGGCGACTGCCCTCTTCCGACATTCTCACCGACCTGTGACCAGCCACTTCCGGCGGCGGCCGAGAGCTCCCCTGAACTGGAGTGAAAGATGTCACCCTTGTCGATCATTGCCTGGGTGTGATTCCGGGCATGTGAGCGGAGACCGCCGTCTACTTCGAGGGGCCCCAGTCCGTTGTTGGCGCGGGTCGAGTTGATCAGGGAGACGAACTCGCTCTCCGTTCCCGAATCAGCGGTTGCGGCGACGCCGAGCGCGGTCGAGATGAATGCGACCAGCAACAGCGAGAGCCAATGCTTTTTCCCGGGCATCCTTGGGGTTATCGGCCCCGATGCGAAACCCCTTGAGTCACCGGACGTACTAAGTAGATCGCCTCAGATCCCGAACATGACCTCGCGCAGGCTGATCACACTTGCCTCGAGCGTCACCGGGTCGAGACGCATCGATCCAAGACGGAGACCCTTCATCCCTTCGCCGGTGTTGGTCATCACCCTGAGCCCGTCTTCCTCGTTACCGAGGATCCCGAGTCCCAGGCAACCACCGTCCTCGTCCTGTACGCCGACCAGCACATCGTCGAGCCGTCCCAGGTTGAGACCCATCGGAAGCGTCGGTGCGAAGACCGTGGGCCGGACCTTCCACCGATCGAGTGGCGGAGCCAGCGCCCGGGCAAAGGACTCGGTCCTCCGCTGGGCTCGCTCGTCAGGGGAGATGGGCATCACATTGGGGTCGGCGGGGGTGACGGTCACCTCCATGCCGAGGAACCGGCGCAGCATCCCGACCACCGGCTCCATCTCACCGCCACGTTGCAGGGCAACGACCTTGTCCGGCCGACACAGCTCCGCCTTGTGGTACTTGAGAGTCTCGCCGGCGACCCCGGAAACGACTGCGGTGGTATCGAGGATCACGAGGTCGGCCATCCCCCTGGCCACGTCGACCATCGCCGCTGTGGCGACGACCTGTTGCAGGACGAGGCGCGCTGGGGAGATGGTGCCCACGAAGTGGAGCCGGTCCGGTGTCGCCACGTCATCGAGGTCCTCTGGAGTGCGAAGGATCTTCAACCCGACACACGCCGGGGGCCCGACGGTCGAGTTGCCCACGTCGGCGTCGACGATCGCCACGGTCCGGCCGGCGCCGAGGGCGAGACGAGCCGCCTGTAGGGCCAGGGTCGTCTTCCCCGTGTCGACGCTGCCCAGGAGCATCGCCACATTCGCACGGGACACCTCCCGCGCGACTCCGTCGTGGCTCGTCTCAGACATCGCGGCAATATAGGACCACGCATGACCGACAACGCACTCCCCATCAGCTTCCTGTCCGACTTCGGTCACTCCGACGAGTTCGTAGGCGTCGTGCATGGGGTGCTGGCCAAGCTGGCGCCGGAGTCACGGGTCATCGATGTCGGCCATGGCACTCCGCGGGGTGATGTGAAGGCCGCCGCCCTCAGTCTGACCCGTGCCATCCAGTATCTCCCGGAAGGAGTCGCCCTCGTGGTGGTCGACCCCGGCGTCGGCTCCGAGCGCAAGGCGCTGGCCCTCGAGACGGACTGGGGTTTCTTCGTTGGTCCGGACAACGGGGTGCTGTCGCCAGCGGTGGCGATGGTGGGCGGGGCCCGGGTGATGGTCTCGATCGACAATCCCGAGGCGAGGATTCCATCGCCGGGCGAGACCTTTCAAGGCCGAGATGTATTCGCCCCGGCGGCTGCCCTCCTGGCCTCGGGGGAGGCCGCGATCCAGGATCTCGGTCCCGAGGTGGGTCCCGATGCCGTGCAGCCATTGCTGCTCCCTCTACCGGAGACGCAGGGAAGCCTGGTTACCGGCGAGGCGTGGTGGGTGGATCGGTTCGGGAACGTTCAGACCAACATCGGTCCCGACGACCTGGCCGCGGTAGGTGTCTCGCCCGGGTCCGTGTTGACGATGAAGGTGGGCGCCACTCTTCACACGATCACGTGGGCTGTCACCTATTCCGATGTGGAGCCCGGGGAGGCGCTGGTCCATGTCGATTCGGCCGGGCTGATTGCAATAGCGATTCGGGAGGGCGCAGCCGACGAGGAGTTGAACCTGTCCGCGGGCGTGGCGGTCACCCTGGCTGGGACAGGATCGACGTCAGCTGGATGATGCCGGCGACTGCGATGAGAAGCAGAAGGATGACCAGGACGACGGCGGTGGCGGGTCTCAACACTCACACGATGGCAGACCACGATCGGCCGCCGAAAAGTGATGAGGCCCCCACGCGTGGCGGGGGCCTCATCTGCACGATTGGAGAGTTCCGTACCGTGGGGCGGGCTGGGAGGCTATCCGTTCACACCTTGGACGAACGTGCCCTTGGTATGAGGGGAACGGTTGACCCTCCATCCGTGCGTGTCCATTATCGGTCACCCACGGTGGTTACTTGAACAATTCAGCCTTCAGATTCCTGATCAGGGCCGGTTGTCCTCTTTGCGATGAGGCGCGCCCGCTTGTCGAAAAGGCCGTGGCGAGCGTCGGTGGCACGGTCCGCGAGGTCGATATCGACACCGACGATGCTCTGACCAGGGAATATGGGTTGCGGGTGCCGGTTCTCCTCGGGCCGGCCGACATCGTGCTGGCCGAGGGGAAGATCGAGGCGAGGCCTCTACGCAAGGCGTTGCGGAGAATGGCGAACTAGGGAAAAAAATCCGAAGGTTTGGCTACGAGGCCGGTGCAAGGGCGGCCGCGGCGCCGCTCACCGTGGTCGTCGTCTCTCCCTCGGCAGGCGCCTCTTCGCCCGGTGTGGTCTCTCCCGGAGCCTCTCCCTCCTCGCCCTCTGCCGGGGCCAGGCCGCAGTCGGTGAGCGTCTCAGCCGGGTCGGCGCCACCGAAACGGGCCCGCTCGAAGGCGACGACCGCGGCGAGTTGCTCCTCGGTCAGAGTCGAGCCGAACGACGGCATCCCTCCGGCGACGGGCTTGTTGGTGTCGCCATACGTCGACCGGCCTTCGCCCTGGAATCCGTCCGAACCGAGGGTGACCCACTCGATGTGATCGGTGCAGGACCCGAAGGTGGTGACGACGCCTGAGAAACCGGGCCCGACCCCGCCTTGGCCCTGGGCGCCATGACACCCGTCGCAGTTGGCCACGTTCTGATAGACGTCCTCGCCCATGGCGATGAAGTCGGCTCCTCCTCCACCTGCTCCCGAGCCGGTGAACTCGGTGCCGTCACAGTTGACTACCTGGCCGGTGATGACATTGGTGGAGAGCTCGGTGGCCTCGCCGCACTCACCGGTGGCGGAGCCGCCCAGAGCGAAGAGGGCGAAGGCGGGAATGATCAACATGACCGCGGCCAACCAGCGGGGGATGGCGAGATTCGTCCTCTCCCTGATGCCGGCGGTGGGGACCGTGATCACTTCGGGAAGCCCGGCAGCCTCGGCGGCGGTCACCTCCGCCGGGACCGGAGAGCGCGTCACCGGGCCAGAGGGCACGGGGGCAGGCGCCGGGGTGACCGGCTCGGCGGGAACGGCTTCGGGTGCGGCCTCCTCCTCAGGCTGGGTCCCGGCCTCGGGCTCGGCCGTCGGCTCCTCGGGCGGCGCTTCCTCATCCGCAGCGGCGGGTGGAGATCCGGCGACCAACCCGCCCCCGGCCCAGGCTGCAAGCACCTCGTCGACCGTCATCCCCGTCTCGGCAGCCCGGGCAGCAGCCGAGCGCTGGACGATGGACTCGGGGACGCCGAGGGCTTCAGCGGCGGCGCTCAGGTCACTCACGACGGGGCCGCCTCTCCCTCGGTGGCAGGCGTCTCTCGGGGCTCTCCTCGGCAGGCTCCTCTTCAGTTGGCTCACTAGGCGCTGTCTCCTCGAGGGTGGCCGACTCGACCAGATACGCCACCAGGGCATCGAGATCTTCTGATGAGAGGGATAGGGCGGGATGGTTGTCGAGTCCGGCGATGATCGCCTCGATCTGACTCGCCGTGATCCGCGCCCCGACATTGGACAGATCCGGGCCGAAACGGCGTGATCCCAACACCTGATTGGTGTCGCTCAGCGACACCGCCCCAAGACCGACATCCGCGACAACGGGACGCACCATCTGGGTGTGACAGGAGGCACAACCCACAGATTGGTAGATCTCCTGCCCGTGGAGGGCCGTCTCGGTGTAGGGCAGGTCACTGGTCCGTGCCCCCGGATTCTCGGTGGGGAGGGCCGGCCCCACCACTCCTACCAGGAAGAGGGCAACGAACAGGCCCACGGCTCCGACGAGGATGGCGATGGGGTTGTCGACCTCACCGACCAGGATCGGTGGCTTGCCGGAGAGAGACCGCGCGGCGGTAACCGGGGCGGCGGCGGGCGTCTCGATGACGGGTGTTGGCGTCGTGGACGGGGTGACCGCTGGCTCTGCGGGCTCGTCGGCCTCTGCCGCCGGCGCCTCGGCGGCCTCCGGTTCAGCGGGAGCGGGCGATGCCGGTGGCGGGATGTCACCTCCACCGGCCCAGGCTGCCAGCACGTCGTCGACCGTCATGCCGGTCTCCTCCGCCCGAGCAGCGGCGGAGCGCTGCACGATCGCTTCGGGTATTCCGAGGGCAGCAGCGGCCGCAGCGCTCAGCTCACTCATCGGCGTCCTCGTCGCTGTCCGGGTCGGGGCCGTAGACCAGAACTTCCTGGGGGACGGCCCTGCCACTCGTGACCGTCCCGATCACGGTGGCGGCGTACGCCAGCTGTCCGAGGAAGGCCACGATGCCGAATCCAACGGCCACGAGCATCAGCACATCGGCCGCCCCGGCCCCGGCGGCCCAGCCCTCCCCGGCGTTCACGTAGGCGGCGCTGTTCGACCCCGCCACCCACGAGTACCCGCTGACCAACCCGGCCGCGATCATGCTCACCCCGACACCGCCCACCCCTACGACGGTCCATCGATTGAAAGACCGAGGACGATCCAAGGTGGCCGGCTCGCGGCCCGATATCCGGGGCAACGCCTCGAAGACGACGCCGGCGGCGAGCAGCACGCCGACGCCGTACAAAGCCACGTATTCGATGGCTTCCCAGTAGGCGGTGAGTGCGGTCACCGATCCGACCGAGGGGAAGGCAGCAAAACTGGCGAGGATGGCGACTGCCACCCCCAGGTAGAGGCCCACGATGCCAGAGGTGACGCCGGGCTTGTCCCTCAACTTCTCCCAGTGCCCTTGGAGGGTGAGCGAGGCATTGGCGGCATTGGCGAGGGCTGCAATGGGGAAGGCCAGGCCCAAGGCGGCCGACACACCGTCGATCCAACCCGGCCCGGGGCCAAAGACGAGTTGCGCCGAGCCCCACCATGCGGCGGCGAAGCCGAGTGACCAGAAGCCGACTGAAGCGAGCTGACGGGAGGCAAGGGGGATATCGAGCTCCTTGACCAGGGTGTAGTAGAAGAGCCCGCTGCCCACGGTGAATCCCCAGAGCGTGACGAATCCGGCGGAGAAGAAAAGGTCGGAGTACGCCGCACCCAGCGAGCCCACGAAGGGCAGGCTGCCAACCGCATACACGAAGTACAGCAACGGCAGCCAAGCGACGCCGCCCATCACGAACCAGAGGGTCACGAAACTTCGCTCCTCCTCCCGTCGCCGGATGGTCATCATCGTGACGGCGAAGGGAATGGTCAGCACCGCAAGCATCGGGAGGTGGAGCCACCAGGGGAGGCCAAACGGCTGTCGACCCTCACCGAGACCGAAGGCCACTGCCAGAAGGTCGAGCACGACGAGACCCGAGACGCCGAGGAGCCCGAGGTAGGCCAGTTCCTTCCGCCACAGCCGGGCGCCGGTCAGCCTGGGGAGGACGTAGTAGATGCCACCTGCCAGCGTGAGCACGAGAAAGCCCAGCATGACCGTGATGTTGGCCATCGACTCGGCGCGGCCGTAGCTGATCGGGGACAGGCCGGCGAAGCGCAGCGAGAAGAGGGCGATCAGTTGGAAGACGCCGGCCAGCACCAGGAAGAGAGCCCCTACCAGGAAGTGAGCGACAGCGACGCGGTCCTCATCTCCGGCCCCGAGGAGGGCCCTGATGTCTGCAGTTTGGGTTGCGGCCAAGGGTTCCCTCGTCGCGGAACGGGACGGCGGGAGCATAACTACTTCTGTTTCTCCCCCCAGCGAGCGCAGCGAGCGTTGGGGGGAGTACCGCCGAAGGTGGGGAGGGGGGCCGAGCGGGGACTCCAGGGTTCTCTAACGTGCCCCGGGTTGTGGTAGAAACGACGTGAACAGGTATACAACCGTGCCCGAAGACGAGAGATGTATCGCCTCGCAGAACTGAGCGACAGCAGACGCAAGACCATCGGATGGGGACTGCTCGGTCTGGGCTTCGTCGGCCTCGTTGTGGCGGTGATCTGGATCCACTACACCAGCCTCCCGCCCGAACAGGACGCTGGCATCTTCGATTGGATACCAAGCAACCACTTGCTGAAAGGTGTCGGCTATCTGGTTGTGTTCGGCGCCTCCCAGATGCTCGTGGTAGGAGCACTGTTCGTCTGGGTGCTCAACCAGAGAATGACCTGGGCCCGTGCCCTCTTCGCCTCTTTCGTAACCTGGATCGAGCTGGTCATCATCTTTGGGATGGTCCCGTCGGAATGGCTCAACTTCGCCCAGACAGATCTCGACTGGTCGTCACAACGGGTGGCGGTCACCATCCCACCCGTCCTGGTGTTGGGCAACGACGTACAGCTCAGCTGGGCTGCCATCAAGGACTCGATCTCGATGGGCTACCACCTGGTGATGCTGGCGGCCGCGGCAGTGTTCGCCCTTCAGCTGCAGAAGATGAAGAAAGGCCCGCCTGCTTCCGCCGACAAGGCACCTCCCCGCTCACCGTACGGGCGGCCGCTGGTCAGGGGTGAGGGCTGATGCCCAAGGGTGTCGTCGACGAGACTCCTCCGTACCGAGACGATTATCAGCTCGCTGTCGTCGAGGGCGACTATTTCACAGACAAGCTGCGGCCGAAGCAGTTCCTCCACATCGACCAGTCGGAGTGCATCCTCTGCGAGGGCTGTGTCGACATCTGCCCCTGGAAATGCATCCACTATCTCTCCTTGGACGCGATCACCGAGGGCGTCAATGTCGACCATCCCGATGAGGACCCGCAGAACCTGGGGTTCTTTGTGGTCGACGAGGACGAATGCACGCGTTGCGCCCTCTGTGTCGACCGCTGCCCCACCAATGTGATCACATTGGGCAAGTTCGAGGGGTCCCTGGCCGAGCAGGCCTCAGAGCTCGGGCTCGACCGCCGGCCCTGGGATTTCGACACCGGGCAACGTGACTTCAAGAATGGATACGCCTACGGGATGCGCTGGTAGGAGGAGGATTGGCGAACGGCAACGGTAAGACCGGTATCGGGGAAAAGATCAAAGATGCGAACGACAAACTCTGGGGCTCCCAGGTTGTCGAATCGATCCTCCGACCCGGCTCGCCCTTCAAGAAGGGCTACTCGGACAGCCCGAGAAACCGTTCATACGTGGTGATGAACAACGTGCTCTATCACCTCCACCCGGTGAAGGTGAAGCGGCACGGCGTGAAGCTGTCCTACACGCTGTGTCTGGGTGGCCTCAGCTTCTTCCTCTTCATCCTCCTCACCATCACCGGCATCTTCCTCATGTTCTATTACACGCCGTCGGCGGAGACCGCCTACGCCGACATCGAAGCGCTGTCGACCAATGTGGCCTTCGGCTCCCTGGTGCGGAACATGCACCGATGGGGTGCCCATCTGATGGTCCTCTCGGTGTTCCTCCACATGAGCCGGGTCTTCTATCACGGCGCATACAAGCCACCGCGGGAGTTCAACTGGGTCGTGGGCGTGGTGCTCCTCTTCCTCACCCTGCTGCTCTCCTTCTCCGGCTACCTCCTGCCTTGGGACCAGTTGGCGCTGTGGGCGGTCACGGTGGGCACGAACATGGCCGGCTTCGTTCCGGTGGTGGGCAATGAGGTGAAATTCGCCCTATTGGCGGGGGTCGAGGTGTCGGGCGCCACCCTCCTCCGCTTCTACGTGCTGCATGTACTTGCTTTCCCGTTCATCCTCGTGATCTTCCTTGCCGTGCACTTCTGGCGGGTGCGCAAGGACGGCGGCATCTCCGGGCCCCTCTAAAGGAGTCGTCATGACAGAAATTCCAGAGAGTCTCCTCAGGAGGTCGGCGGAGGCCAAGGCCAAGGCATTGGGCCTGCCCGTCGAACAGGTGTTGGCCGAGATGAAGGGTGAGGCCCCGCCGACGCCACCGCCGTCGGCAGAGCCCGCGCCGGCGGATCAGTCCGAGGAGAACGTGGCCGCTGAGATGGAGGAGTCCGCAGAGCGTTCCGCCGAGATCGAGGAGGCAGTGGAGGCAGTCGACGACGAGCCTGCACCGAAGGAGGAGGTACCGGCCGAGCCGGCAGCCGAAAGCGAGCCAGAGGTCGTGGCCGAAACCGATGCCGATGTTCCCCCCGCCCCACCCACCGAGGCGCCGCCCGTTGCATCCGAAGAAGACGGAGCGGATGCTTCCTCCCCTGAAGGAGGAGATGTCGCCGAAGGCGACGGAGGGGGGCCGTCCGCTGATGATGAGGCCTCGCCTGAAACTGAAGTCGAGCCGGCCGCCGCCGCTGTGGCCACCACGGTCGAGGATCGACCAGCCCCGCAGGGAGATGGAGCGGTCGACGGCGACGGCACGGGCAACGGGTCCGGAAACGGCGCGGGCAAGGTCGCGGCCGTGGTCAGCACCCGTCCCACGGTGCCACCGAAGGGGACGCCCGAGGGGGTGCGGACGCAGCGTCTGCTCACCGTGGTCAAGGCCAGGGCCATCCAGACGGTCAAGGCCGAGCCAACGGACAAGGTCAACACGTGGCCCCACCTGATGCTCATGGAGTTCGGGGCCTTGCTGGCGATCACCGGCCTCGTAGTGATCATGTCTGTGGTCATTCACTCACCGCTGCTCGACCCGGCCAACTTCAACGCCACTCCGAACCCATCGAAGGCACCGTGGTACTTCCTCGGCCTCCAGGAACTGCTCTCCTACTTCGATCCCCAGATCGCAGGGGTGACCATTCCCACGATCACCGGGTTCATTGGCTTCTGGATAATCCCCTACGTCGACAAGAACCCCTCGACCCGGCCCAGCGACCGCAAGTTCGCCATCGCCCTCTACTCGGTGTTCCTCGCGGGGGCCGCGACGCTCACGATCTTCGGTGTTCTCTTCCGGGGCCTCGGCTTCAACTTCTCCTATCCCTGGAAGGACGGTGTCTACTTCGACGACTTGAAGGACTGGGTGCAATTCGAATGACCCTGACCAACGCCGCCCTCATCGCGGTCGCCGTGGTGGCGATCCTCGGGGCGGCCGGGGCATTTGCCGTCGCCTATCGCCGCTCCCAATCCGTCGAGAAAGCCGATCCGCTCGCCGGGGTCTCGTCAGAGACCCGCGCTGCCGACCGGTCGTCCACCGCCGTTCTGATCCCGCCCCGTGTAGAGGAGGCCGAGGAAACCGTCGAGGAAGAGGCCCCCGAGGAGGAGCCCGAACCGGCTGAGGCGGAAGAGGATGCGGTCGTCGAGATCCTGGAGACCCAGCGGATCGTCGAGGTGTCGCCGGAGGAAGGCGGAGTCAGCCGCCGTCAGTTCTTCAACAGGGCGATCGCTGCGACCTTCGGGACTTTTCTCGCTGCTCAGGGTCTCTATTACCTGGCCTTCTTCTGGCCCAAGCTGACCGGTGGCTTCGGCGCCGACATCGACGCCGGCCCAATCACCGATCTGCAAACGCAGGTGTTCACCCCCGACGGCGCCGTGCTCCCGCTGTTCATTCCCGAGGCGCGCGCCTACCTCGTCCCTGACCTCTGGGGAGCTATCCGCCCAGTTCGAGGGCCAGGGCGTGGAGACCGACGGCCTGATGGCGCTCTACATGCGATGTGTGCACCTCGGCTGCCGGGTGCCGTGGTGCGCCCCTTCGCAGGGATTCGAGTGCCCGTGTCACGGGTCGAGGTACAACGCCATTGGCCAGTATTTCGGCGGCCCTGCCCCTCGAAACCTCGACCGATTCGTCGTAGAGAACCAGGGCGGCAACCTCATCATTCGCACCGGCACCATCATCCAGACGCCCCGGGCGCCGGTGTTGACCGTCCAGTACCCGCAAGGACCTAGCTGCATCAGCGCAGTGGCCGAGGCATGACCGCCAACATCATCACGGTCATCGCCTTGGTCGCAGGGATCGCCTGGCTGGGCATGCTCTTCGTCTCGGCCATCCGCAACCGGGGTGGCGAGGAGGTCGCTCCCAATCTTCGACCCGGTATCGACGACGAGAAGATCGAGACCCGGCGGTTGGAGGGAGGACAGAAGGCGGCCATCGCCTTCTCCGCGTTCCTCGCCATTTCGCTCCCGCTCTATTTTCTCACCGAGCAGCAGCGACAAGAAGGCTTCGTCGTGGAGTTCGCCGAGGGCTCGATCGAGCGTGGCCGCCACCTCGTGGAAGAGTTCGGCTGTTTCAACTGCCACGGCCCGGAGGGCACCGGTGGGGTGGCCCCATATGTCGAGAAGCGCTCTGGTATTGCGGTCGAGTGGGCGGCTCCATCGCTCAACGACGTCTTCTTCAGATACGAACAGGACGAGGTCAATTTCTGGGTCACGTACGGCCGCGGCAACACGCCCATGCCGGCATGGGGCATCCCCGGCGGTGGGCCGCTCAACGACCAACAGGTCGAAGACGTGGTCAACTATCTGGCGACCATTCAGGTCACCCAGGACGTGAACCTGTCCGACGTCGAGCCCGGGATCAGCAGCGCCCTGGACAGACTGGCCAATGCCGACGCCACGGTCGAGCTCGCCATCCTCGACCAAGAGCAGGTGGTGGCTCAGATCGAGTCGGCGCCGGCGGATGTCGCTCTGGTGGCTCCACTGGCGACACAGGCGAGGGAGGCGCTGGACGGAGCCGGCAGCGGCATCGATACCGATGCTGACGGCATCTCCGATGCCGCCGAGACCGAGCTCAGTGAGATCTCGGCCGAGGCGGTCGCGGCGTTCCAAATCATGGAGCCGATCGCTCTCGACCCGGAGACAGCCGACGCCGAGCTGGCTGACGAGGCCCTCGCGGCCCTCGAGGTCGCATCGGAGACCGACCCCATTGTCAGGACGAACATCGGGGCCATCGAGACCGCCATCGAGGAAGGGACACTCGACCCGGCCATCGGGCTCAGCCCGGCCTCATTGGCCGGCCCTAGAAGAGACACGTGCCGCGGCGGAAGAGGCCGGCGTCGAAGCCGCAGGCCCGATCGAGGATCTGGCTGGTGCAAATGAGTTGGTCGCCGCGCTGGAGGCCGCCGCAGCTGCAGATCCAGCTGTCGAGGGTGCGGCCGACCTGGCGGCCGAGGCGACGGCGGCGATCGAGGAAGGCTCCGACCCCGATGGCGACGGATTGTCGACTGGCGCCGAGAACGCAATCAACGGTCAGATCGAGGCCGCCATCACGGCCACCACGCCGGCCGCGATCACTTTGGTCACTCTCGATCCGACCAACCCGGCCTCGGTCGGCGGGGAGCCTGACGCCACGACTGCCAACACATTGGTGGGCAATCTGGAGTCGCTATCTACCACTCTCTCGGTCACCGAGCAGAACCAGGACGCTGTCCTCGAGACCGCAGAGGGCGGTCTGGTCTATCTCGAGGAATCCCAACAGGCCGAGCTCTATTCGATCGATTTCGCCGGCGTGGCGGAGGCGATGGCGTCTTCGCCCGAGGAGGCAGAAAGGGCGGTTGGTCTGTTCAACTCCAACTGCGCCCGGTGTCACACCGCCGGTTACAGCGCTGGCGTCCCCTACACCCAGGAGGCGGGCTCCGGAGGCTTCGGGCCGGCGCTGTGGGACGGCCGCCCGACGGTGCAATTCGGCGACGCGAACCAGGACCCGGCGCAGGACCTGTTGGTCCAGTTCCTGATCAGGGGCTCCGAGGCCGAGACGCCCTATGGTCTCAACGGGTTCGGCACCGGCCGGATGCCGGCCTTCGGTGCCAGCCTCAGCATGGAGGACATCGAGTTGCTCGCCCGATATCTGCGGGGTGGGAACATGGACGGGAAGGAGGCCGCCGTTGTTCTTCCGTGAGTTCTTCCGGTCTTTGTTCTCGGCCAACCTCTTCGTCACCGGGGTCATCCTCACTATTGCCGCGGTGGTCTTGTTCTATGGCTCGATTTACCTCTTCAACTACACAAACCTCGGGAAGCGGCTGGGGTTCCTGGTCACCGGCGCCGCGGTGTTCGGGTGGCTGACGATCACCTCGATGTTGTTCGTGGTCTACGCCCCACGTGGCCCCAAGCCGGCCGACATCGAGGGGCTCAACGCATTCGAGATCAGGATCATCCCGATCACCTACCTGCTCGTATCGCTGGTGCTCTTCCTCGCCTTCCTGGTGGCGCTACACCAGTACGAGGAGGTTCAAGAGAAATCCTCTGCCTAGAGCCTGCTGCCGTAGTAGCTGAGGACCTGTAGCTCCATCGACAGGTCGACCTGACGCACGGAGACCTTGTCCGGCACATTCACCCGGACCGGTGCGAAATTGAGGATGGAGCGGATTCCGTGCTCGACCAGACGATCGGCCACCTGTTGTGCCGCGACCGCGGGCACGGCGAGGATGGCGATTTCGAAGCTCTTCGATGTGCAATCGCCGTCGAGGAGGTCCAGGTCCTGGATAGTGATGCTGCCCACCTTCGACCCGACCTTGCGGACGTCGGTGTCGTACAGGGCCACGACATCGAAGCCCCGGCGACTGAGCCCGGCGTAGTTGGCCAGGGCCCGGCCTAGGTTCCCGGCCCCGAGGATCGCTACGCGCTGCCGCTCGGCGATCCCGAGCTCTTGGCGTATACGGGCTTTGAGCTCAGCGACCGAGTAGCCGATGCCCCTGACGCCGTGGAAGTCGAGGTGGGAGAGATCCCTTCGCACGTTGGCGGCATTGGCGCCTGCCGCCGCCGCCAGCTCCTCGGAGCTGACCACGTCCTTGGAGGTAGCCAGGTCTTCCAGCAGTCGGAGGTAGCGGGGTAGACGTTGGACCGTGGCCTTTGGGATTTCATTCACAAGCTCACGATAAACCTGCGCGGCGTGCTTGGAATCCCGGCTTCCGGCGCCGCTATCTAACCTCACCGCCAATGTCTTCGCCCTCGGTCCTCGTCGTCGGTGGCGGCCCCGCCGGCTCGGCGGCCGCCTATTGGCTCGCCCGGGACGGCCACGACGTGACTCTGGTCGAGAAGAAGGAATACCCCCGGGACAAGACCTGCGGCGATGGTCTAACGCCCAGGGCGGTCCTCCAGCTCCAGGAAATGGGATTCGAGTTCGACGTGCCCGAGTTCCATCGCATCACCGGTCTTCGCTCCTATGCCGGTGACGAGTACGTCGAGCTCGAATGGCCGGAGCATTCACGCTTCCCTAGCTGGGGGGGTGTGATACGACGGAGCGACCTCGATTCCCAGGTGGCCACCCTCGCCGAGAAGCAGGGCGTGAGGATCATGGAGAAGACCACGGCCACGCCCGTGATCGAGGACGGTTTCCTCTCCGGTGTCACGCTGGACCACAACGGATCCCAGGAAGTGGTCACACCGATGATCAGCGTCATCGCCGATGGCTCCATGAATCGATTTGGGCGGGAGCTTGGGAACGAGCGGCGCAGGGATTACCCGATGGGCATGGCGGCCCGCGGCTATTACGCATCGCCTCGCTCGAAAGACCCCTTCCTCGAGAGCCAGCTCGATCTGAGGGACTCGTCTGGGGCAACCATGCCCGGCTACGGGTGGGTGTTCCCCCTCGGCGACGGAACGGTCAACGTGGGGGTCGGCCTGCTCTCCACGTTCACCCGCTGGAAGCACGTCAACACCACCCACATGATGGCCGACTACGTGGCCACGGCCCCCGACTACTGGGAGCTGTCGGAGGAGTCGAAGCTGACCAACCCGGTCGGCGGCAAGCTGGCAATGTCCTTCTCCAAGGGACCGCTGGTGGGCGCCAACTGGATAACGATCGGAGACGCGGCAGGGGCCATCAACCCGTGGAACGGAGAGGGCATCTCCTACGCCTACGAGACCGGTCGCATCGCCGCCGAGCACGTAGGCCGGGCATTGGGGACTGCAGATTTCGGGCTGTTGCGCCGATATCCACAACAACTCGAGGATGAGTACGGGCTCTACTACAAGATGGCCCGCATCTTCGTGAAGCTGATCGGTCACCCGCCGGTGATGCGGACTCTGGCCCACACCGGGCTGAACAGCCGATCGTTGATGGAGTGGACTTTGAAGGTCATGGCGAACTTGCTCGACGAAGACGACAAGCACATGGGGGAGAGGACTTACGATGCCCTGGCTGCGGTGGTCCGGACCCTGCCGACATCGTGAAGCCAGAGCTGCTCGTCTTCGACGTCAACGAGACATTGCTCGACATGTCGCCGCTGCGGATCGACTTCGAGGACGTCTTCGGCGACCCTGACGCGATAGGCGAGTGGTTCGCACGTCTCCTCCACGGGTCCTTGGTGTCGAACGAGCTCGACGAATACCGAGCGTTCGGGGTGATCGGCGTCGAGGCACTCTTGCTGGTGGCTGAGCGGCGCGGGGTGGACCTCGATGAGGCGACCGCCACCGAAGTCGTCACCCGACTCGCCATCCTTCCCGCTCATCTCGACGTGATCCCGGCCCTCGAGCAGCTTCTAGATGCCGGCTTCCGCACCGCTGCCCTGACCAACGGCAGCACCAAGGCGGCCAACGTTCAGATCGAGAACGCGGGCCTCCACACCTTCATCCAACGGGTGATCTCCGTCGAGGAAGTGGGGCGGTTCAAGCCTGACCCGGCCACTTATCGCCACGCCGCCCAGGCGATGGACGTGCATGTCTCCAAGTCGATGCTCATCTCGGCCCACGACTGGGATGTGGCCGGGGCAGTGGGTGCCGGTGCCGCGGCCGCCTTCGTGCGGCGGCCCGGTTACGTGTGGAGTCTGCCCGACCCCATGCCCGAGACGATTGGGACCGACCTCAAGGAGATCGCGGACCAGCTGATCGGATGATCAGACCCGGGGAGCAACCTCCTCGGCGAGCTGTGTCATCAGGTCGACCTGGGCCCCGTATTCGAGGGTTGTGAAGTAGCTGCGGGCGGCGAATTCCACCGGTACACCAGCCTTTTCCCTCAGCTCGAGCAGGGTCTCCACGATCTGGTCGCTGGACCCTGCGATGGTGGCGCGGCGGAATAGTGCCTCGCGATCGTCCTCGGTCATTCCCGGAGCCGCGGGTGGTGGCCCGGGCCTGTTGGCGGAGGCCTCCATGTCGGAGTACTTCCATGTCATCTGCCACAGGTGTTCGGTGTACCGGGCCCATGCCTCGTCGGTGGACGCCCCGGGGAGGATCACCGAATAGTGGACGATGCGCAGCTCAGCCGGGTCCCGTCCGATTCGCTCACACTCGTTCCTGATCCACTCCAGTTGGCGGAGGAAGCCGTTGGCAGAGGCGTTGGAGTAGATCCCGTCGGCGAGACGTGCGGCCCGTCTGATCGCCGGTTCGGCGCCACCCCCGATCAGGATCGGGATGCGCTTCGACGGGGCGGGCCGGACCGCGAGCTCCCCGAATTGGTACACCTCGCCCTGATGGGTGAACGGCTGGGCGGTCCAGGCCTGCGGGAGGATCGTCAGGATCTCCTCCATGGCCCGGCCCCGCTGGTCGATCCGGGCGCCGAGACGGTCGAACTCGACCTCGCTCCAGCCAAGACCCAGGCCGAGCGTGAATCTCCCTCCACTGAGAAGACTGACGGTGGCTGCGTCCTCAGCGAGTCGAAGGGGGTGGTGGAGAGGGGCGAGGATCACACCGGTGCCGATCTCGATGGTGGAGGTCGCGGCAGCGATGGCACCGCTGACCACGGCAAGGGATGGCATGTAGCCGTCGTCGACGAAATGGTGCTCAGTGGTCCAGACCGAGGAGAGGCCAAGACGCTCCGCTTCGACGGCGATTGAGATGGTTTCTTGATAAGCCCGGGACCAATCGGTCTCGCCGGGTTTCAATTGTGCGCTGAGAAGGCCGAATCCGAGGGACATGGAGGCAGGTTAGGTCTGGGTCGGGGGTGCGCGGTCCTGGTCCTCGAGCAGGTGGGTGAGAAATCCGACAGATTCCATAGGGTCGTCTCCAGGTTTCTACCGACGATTGATGACGGACAAGGCTGAGGAGGGAAGACAAGGTATGAATGAGAACGAGGCCCCGCCGCAGAGAGATCGCAAGACGAGTGCGATCGTCGTGCTCGGGGCGATCTTCGGGCTCCTCGTCGGCCTCATCATTGGATTCATCGTGGCCGCGGGCCTATCGGACGCGCCCTCCGCTGGACCAAGCACCACAGAGGCGAACAGCGGGACCGCTCCACAGGGCACAGCATCCCTAGTGACGACCCAGCCGCCGGTGACGACCATCCCGGGTCAGCCGGCAGACCCCAACGCGGTTACGACCGACGCATCGATTACGGATCTGATCAGCGAACTCTCTGGCGAGCCGGCGGTGCTCGTCGGCGCTGGGGACATCTCGGACTGCGGCAATGACGGCGACATCATTACCGCCAACTGATCGACGAGGTCATCGCCGAGTGCCCCGAGGCCATCGTCTTCACCGCCGCGACAACGTCTACCCGGACGGCACATCGGAGGAGTTTGCGTCGTGTTATGCAGAAACCTGGGGTCGCTTTAAGGCACAGGACGCGGCCGTCACCGGGCAATCACGACTACATCACCCCCGATGCTTCCGGCTACTTCGGTTACTTCGAGGAGGCGGCCGGCAACCAGAGCGAGGGCTATTACGGGTACGAGGCCGGCGAATGGCAGGTGCTCGCTCTGAACTCCAACTGCGACGAGATCGGGGGCTGCGATCTGGGTTCACCCCAGCAGCAGTGGCTAAGTGGGGAATTGGCGTCCTCCGACGCGCTGTGCACTTTGGCTTACTGGCACCATCCTCTGTTCAGCTCAGGCCTTCACGGCGGCGAACGCTCGGTTCAGCCTCTCTTCCAGGCGCTCTACGACGACGGAGCCGAAGTCGTCGTGAGCGGGCACGATCACCACTACGAGAGATTCGCTCCCCAAGACGCCAACGGAACCCACGACCCGGTTGCTGGAGTCAGGGAGTTCGTGGCGGGCACAGGAGGAACCGGAAACCGGCCGATCGCTCTGATCGCGGCCAACAGTGAGTCACGTTTCACCGACGCATTCGGCATCCTCAAGCTGAGCCTCTACTCCGATGGATACGAGTGGGAGTTCGTCAGTGAAGGCGGCTCCGGGTTCACCGACGTCGGGATCGGGGTCTGCCATTAATCCTGCCGGTGTCTGACACGTAGTCTCGAGGTTCCGCCGTCAGTGTCATACAGCCCCAGAGAGGAGGACCGCATGGCAAAGCTCGTAGTTGTCGAACAGCTCTCCCTGGACGGAGTAATGCAGGGGCCAGGTGGCCCGGATGAGGACCGAAGTGGCGGGTTCGAGCATGGTGGATGGGCGATGCCCTATTTCGACGAGGTCGCCGGTGAGGAGGCCGGCAAGTCGATGGCGGAGACGGCCGCATTCCTCTTCGGACGCAAGACCTACGAGATCATGGCCGCCTATTGGCCCAATCATCCTGACAATGACATTTTCTCCAACGTTCTCAACAGCTTGCCCAAGTACGTGGCGTCAACCACCCTCGACGAGCCCTTGGCCTGGTCAGGCTCCAGTCTTCTGATAAGGGTGAGGTCGCCGGAGGCGGTGGCCGCGCTCAAAGAGGAGCTGGACGGGAACATCGTCGTGCTGGGCAGCGGTCAGTTGGCTCGGACCCTCATGGAGCACGACCTCGTCGACGAGTACGGATTGACGATCCACCCGCTGACGCTCGGGTCCGGCAAGCGACTCTTCGATGAGAAGGGTGCGATGCGCCCGTTGAGCCTCGTCGATTCGAAGACCTCCACGACCGGAGTGATCCTGGCCACGTACCGGCCCGAGGGCTGATTTACCCCACTCTCGAGCCGGTCCTATCCTCAGAGGGTGACTCTGGCCGACTATCTGCCGATCGGGATCATGCTCGTCCTGGCCGCAGCTTTCGTCGCCGTTTCCCTCATCGCCTCCAGCCTGGTTCGCCCCAACAACCCCACCGAGGCCAAGCTCGACCCCTACGAGAGCGGCATCGTCCCGGAGATGGAGCCCGTGCAGCGGTTCCCGGTCAAGTTCTATCTGGTGGCGATGCTCTTCGTCATCTTCGACGTCGAGATCATCTTCCTCTTCGCCTGGGCCTCGATCTACGACAGCCTCGGCTGGTACGGGGTGGCGGCGATCTTCATCTTCACCTTCTTCGTCGCCGAGACCCTCGCCTATGTCTGGAAGCGGGGCGCACTCGACTGGAACGTCCATCGTCGGGCCCGCTACATCCCAACCGACGCCACCGACGAGGCCGCCTGATGGCCACCACCGCTCCGGGAAACCTGCTCATGACGACGATCGACAAGGCAGCGCGGTGGGCCAAGACCCGCTCGATGTTTCCCGCCTCGTTCGGACTGGCGTGTTGCGCCATCGAGATGATGGCCACCGGGACGGCCCACTACGACCTGAGCCGGTTCGGGATGGAGGTGTTCCGTGCCTCGCCACGGCAGTCCGATCTCATGGTGGTGGCGGGGCGGGTCAGTCAGAAGATGGCCCCCGTGCTGCGACAGGTCTACGACCAGATGCCCGACCCGAAATGGGTGATCTCGATGGGTGCCTGCGCATCCACCGGGGGCATGTTCAACAACTACGCCCTGGTCCAGGGTGTCGATCAGGTGGTCCCCGTCGACATCTACGTGCCGGGCTGCCCGCCAGGACCGCAGAGCCTGATGCACGGCATCCTGACTCTGCACGACAAGATCATGAAGGGTGAGATCGCCAGTTGACCGACGACACCGGCGCCGTCGAGACCGAGGAAGCCGTCGAGGTCCCCGAGCGGCCACTCCCCGACAACGAGGTCCTGAAAGGCTTGTTCGAGCCATTCGAGGACGTGTCTTGGGAGGATTCGCTCGGCCAGGACGTGGCGCGGGTGCCCAATGAGCGCTGGCTGGACTTCGCCACCGCTGCGAAGGAGGCCGGGTTCGAGGTTTGTGTCGACGTCACGGCGGTGGATTGGATGCGCTCTCGCTCCGACCGTTTCGAGGTGGTGGCCAACCTCCTCTCGATGCAGCATCGTCTTCGGCTTCGCATGAGCACCACCGCCCCTCGTCTCGAGCCAACCGTCGCCTCGCTCGTCCCGGTCTGGCCCGGGGCGAACTTCGCCGAGCGCGAGGCGTATGACATGTTCGGGATCGTCTTCGAAGGGCACCCGGATCTGACCCGCATCCTCATGCCCGACGAGTGGGAGGGCCACCCGCTGCGCAAGGATTTCGGCGTGGGCGCGGTGCCGGTGCAGTTCAAGGAAAGCCACAAGGTGAGCTGAGATGAGCGACGACGCCAAGACCCTCGACGTATGGGTGGCCGGCACCGAGGAGCCGGAATTGACACCGACGGACGAGGGCGCCCAGGAGATATCGATCGACGAGTCGGGTCGGCGTCTCGACGAGCAGTTCGGGCGGGTGGTCGAGGACGATTACGTCTTCGACGACGAGGCCGAAGAGGACGAGCGGATGATCCTCAACATGGGCCCCCAGCATCCGTCCACACATGGCGTGCTCCGACTCCAGATCGAGCTGGAGGGGGAGATCATCCGGCGCACCAAGCCCATCATCGGCTACCTCCACACCGGGATGGAGAAGACCGGGGAGCAGCTCAACTTCTCCCAGGGCGGCACCAACGTGACCCGTATGGATTACCTGGCCCCACTCCACAACGAGCTCGCCTACTCGCTGGCTGTGGAGAGACTCCTCGGGATCGAGGTCCCGCCTCGTGCTGCCGCGATCAGGGTCCTTCTCACGGAGTTGAACCGATGCTCGTCGCATCTCGTCGCGCTGGCAACCAACGGGATGGACATCGGGGCCATCTCCATGATGATGTACGGGTTCCGGGACCGGGAGCAGATTCTCGCCTTCTTCGAGAAGACGACCGGGCTGCGCATGAACCACAACTTCATCCGGCCGGGTGGCGTGGCTGCGGACCTGCCGCCCGGCTGGAAGGACGACGTAGCCGCCATCATCGAAGAGCTCCCGAGGCGGCTGGGTCAGTACGACGACCTCCTCGAGCACAATCCGATCTGGGTGGCCCGCACCAAGGGCGTCGGTGTCCTCTCGGCCGAGGAGGCCACCGCTTACGGGATCACCGGGCCGACGTTGCGCTCCACCGGTGTCGATTGGGACATCCGCAAGGCTTTCCCGTACAGCGGCATCGAGCAGTATGAGTTCGAGGTGCCGCTCGGCGAGCATGGCGATGTCTACGACCGCTACCGGATCAGGGTCGAGGAGATCAAGCAGTCGCTGTCAATCGTCGAGCAGGTCATGGACACCATCCCTAAGGGCGACTTCCGGGTCGACGACCGGAAGGTCACGCCGCCACCGAGGGCCCGGATCGACGAATCGATGGAGGCGCTGATCCACCATTTCAAGTTGTTCACCGAGGGGTACAAGGTCCCTGCGGGGGAGACCTATGTAGCCGTCGAGTCACCCCGAGGCGAGCTGGGCTGTTACCTGGTGTCCGACGGCGGGGCCCACCCTTACCGGATGCATACTCGCGCACCTTCGTTCGCCAACCTCCAGGCCCTTCCAATTGCCATGGCGGACTCTCTGATGGCCGACACCGTCGCCACCATCGCCTCCCTCGACCCGGTGATGGGGGACGTCGACCGGTAGGCCCACGCCGGTACGCGGTTTCGCCCGATCTAACGGTGATACCTAATCTCCGGCGTCGATGAGCCACTGGTCGGAGGCCACCCAGGAGCGGGCCCGGGAGATCATCTCCAGGTATCCCCAGAAGCGGTCGGCGGTGATGCCTTTGCTCTATCTGGCGATGGCCGAAGAGGGGTATCTGACCAACGAGGGCATGCAGGAAGTCGCCGATTGGGTGGGCATCACCCCGGCCCAAGTGCAGGCAGTCGCCTCCTTCTACACGATGTACAAGCGCAAGCCCACTGGCAAGTACCTCATTTCCTGCTGTACCTCGATCTCATGCATGCTCCTCGGGGGTGACGACGTCCTGCACGCGGTCGAGGACGAGTCTGGAGTTCCCCACGGAGAGACCGGAGCCGACGGGCTCCTCTCGGTCGAGCACGTCGAGTGCATCGGGGCCTGCGGGGGAGCACCCGCGGTCCAGGTCAACTACGAGTTGATCGAAGGCGTGACCCCGGACAAAGCCCGGGACCTGGTGAGATGGTTGGGGAGCGCCCAGCCAGAGGTGGTCAACACCGACGAGATGCAAGAGCTGTTTGGAGGGGTGCGGAGCTTCGACTGGGCCATCAGGGATGAGAATGGAGCGGTGGGGCCCTACCCGGCGTTCCAGCCCTTGGGAACGGTCGGCAGCGAGGGCAACGCTTGACGACACCCCTCGTTGTCACCAAGCGGATGACCGAGTTCCCTGCCGACTCGCACACCATCGACCGTTACGAGGAGACCGGCGGCTACGAGCAGGCCCGTCGCGCCACTGGCATGACCCGTGACGAGCTGGTCGAGGAGATCAAGTCGTCTGGATTGCTCGGCCGCGGAGGCGCCGCATTCTCCGCCGGCCTCAAATGGAGCTTTCTCGCCCCGCCCCGCCCGTCCTATCTCGTCATCAACGCCGACGAATCCGAGCCCGGCACCTTCAAGGACCGCCAGCTTCTCGAGCGGGACCCGCATCAGATGCTGGAGGGCATCATCATCACGGCCATCGCCAACGAGGTGCATGACGCCTTCATCTATATCCGAGGCGAGTACCCCAAACCGGCGCGGCGGGTGCAGGCTGCGGTCGACGAGGCGTACGCCAAGGGGCATCTGGGCAAGGGCATCCTTGGCTCCGACTACGACCTGGACGTCACGGTGCATTTGGGTGCAGGCGCCTACATCTGTGGCGAAGAGACCGCCCTCATCAACAGCCTCGAAGGCCTGCGCGGCGAGCCCCGCCTCAAGCCGCCTTATTTCCCCGCTGCCAAGGGTCTCTACATGCAGCCAACGATCGTCAACAACGTGGAGACGGTCTCCAACCTGCCCCACATCCTGGCCATGGGGGCGGAGGAGTTCATCGAGCTCGGCCATCCTCTCGACACCGGGACGTTCATGCTCTCGGTCTCGGGCCATGTCAAGAAGCCGGGCAACTACGAGCTACCCCATGGGATCACCTGGCGTGATCTCATCTACGACGTCGCCGGCGGCATCCCGAACGACCGGGAGCTGAAGGCGATCATCCCCGGCGGCGCATCCTCGCCGTGGTTCGTCCCCCAGATCCATCTCGATCACCAGATCACAAAGGACGTGTGTGCCGAGGCGGGGTCGATGCTCGGGTCGGGTGCGGTGATCGTTATGGACGACACGACCTGCATGGTCCGAGCCGCCGAGCGAATCGTCCGTTTCTTCGCCCACGAGTCCTGCGGGCAATGCACCCCTTGCCGTGAAGGCACCACCTGGATGGAGATGATCCTGCGGCGCATCGAGGAGGGCCAGGGGCGGGCGATCGACCTCGACCTCTTGCTCGACGTCTCCGACAACATCAGCGTCGGTCTGGGCTGGCCCCCGAAGATGACCACGATCTGCCCGCTCGGCCCTTCGGCGGTGTCACCCGTCCTCGCCCTCCGCGATTACTTCCGGGAAGAGGTCAACGCCCATGTGGAGCTCGGAGGCTGCCCGCTGAGACCGGTAGAGGTTCACGCATGACCGAGCAGCCGGCTCCCGATGTCGTGTCCATCACCATCGACGGGGTGGCCCATCAGGTCCCCGCCGGCTCGTTGTTGATCAAGGCTGCACAGGACAACGGGACCTACATCCCGCGTTTCTGCTGGCACGAGCGGATGAACCCGGTCGGGATGTGCCGGATGTGCCTGGTCGAGGTGCAAGGGCCGCGTGGCCCGTTGTTGGTGACGGCGTGCACCAACAACGTCGCCGACGGGATGGTGGTCGACACCAGGAACGACACGGTGAAGAAGGCACAGGAGGGGGTCCTCGAGTTCCTTCTGGCCAATCACCCCCTCGATTGCCCGGTGTGCGACAAGGGTGGGGAATGCCCACTCCAGGATCAGGCTTTCTCCCATGGCCCGGGCGAGAGCCGCTTCGTCGAGATCAAGCGCAACTACGAGAAGCCGATCGCCATCTCGGACCTTGTCCTCCTCGACCGTGAGCGGTGCATCCTTTGCGCTCGATGCACCCGCTTCGCCGACGAGATCAGCGGCGATCCGCTCATCGAGTTCAAGTCGAGGGCCAACGTCACCGAGGTCAACACCTTCCCCGACCTCCCGTTCTCCTCCTACTTCTCCGGGAACACCATCCAGCTCTGCCCCGTGGGTGCTCTCACTGCCGCCCAATACCGGTTCCGTGCCCGGCCGTGGGACCTCCAGATGGTGGAGAGCTCCGGCCTTCACGACACCGCCCACCCCCGGCTCTCGGTCCAGGTCAGCCAGAACGAGATCCTTCGCCTGGTTGGCGTGGACAACGACGCGACAAATCACGGCTGGCTGTCCGACAAGGAGCGCTTTGGCTTCCAATACCTTGGCTCGGAGGGGCGTCTCACCACGCCGTTGGTGCGGCGTGACGGAGAACTGGTCGAAACGACATGGGCGGATGCTCTCGACCGCGTCGCCGAGAGGATCGGTCTCATCCGGGACGAAGACGGAGGAGGCGCCTTTGCCGTGATCGGTGGCGCCCATGGGACCAACGAGGACGCATACGCCCTATCCAAGTTCGCCAGAGTGGTGCTGGGTACGACCAACGTCGATGCCCGGGTCGACGATGCGCTGGCTTCGCATTTCCTGGCAGCCACGGCCGATCGGGCGCTCATCTCGGATATCGACACCGCCGACACCATCGTGATCTGGGGACCGGATCTGAAAGAGGAGCATCCCACCCTCTATCTGCGAGTCCGTCGGGCGGCCCAGGAGCTCGGCGTCCGCCTCGTCGTCGTGCATCCTCGAGCCACCGGGCTCGACGACCGGGCGGCGATCAAGCTCGCTTACCGGCCCGGTGGCGGCTTCGAGCTCCTCGACGAGATTGCTGGCGGCAAACACCCCGATGTCCGCCAGGCTCTGAGCGCCGAACGGGTGGTGGCCCTGGTCGGCCAGGCCTCATTTGCGGACGGCCCCAAGCTGGCCGAGTCGGTGGCGGCCTACGTGCGCAACAAAGCCGGCTCCGCCCGCATCCTCCCTCTCGCCAGGCGGGGCAACATCTTCGGCGCCCTCGACATGGGCCTCGCCCCCGACCTTCTTCCCGGCCGGGTCGCCGACGAGGATGCCGGACGGGCGGCCCTGGCCACGTCCTGGGGCGACATGCCTGCGGTGAGGGGAAAGGACACGAGATCGATGCTCGAGGGCCTCGACTCGGGAGAGATCCGCTTCCTCCTCCTCGTCGGTGCCGATCCGGCCCGTGATGTTCCGGATCCGAGGCAAGCGACGCTTGCCCTGGAGTCGGCCGAGTACGTGGTCTCCATCGATCTCTTGCTCAACGACTCCAATCGGGATGCCGACGTGATCTTCCCGGCGGCCGGCTTCGCCGAGAAGGAGGGCACAGTCACCAATCTCGAGGGTCGGGTGCAAAAGGTGAACTCCATCGCGCCGGTGCCGGGTCAGGCCCGGCCCGAGTGGGAGATCCTCGACGACCTGGCCGAGCGAGCCGGGCGGCCGATCGGCCTCTCCAACGGCGAATCGATTGCCAAAGAGATCTCCGAGGTCGCCCCCGCCTATGCCGGGATCAGCTGGGATCTCCTCGAGTGGGAGGCCCGAGACGGGGCGGTGGTCCCGCTGTCGGGTGCTCAGCCGCTCAGCCACATCCCGGTTGCCCTCAAAGGGGACAAGGCCCCATCGGCCCCGCTGATCCTCCACGTGGCGAGGACGCTCTATGACGATGGGGTGATGATGAGGCACAGCCAATCGCTGCACCCGCTGGCTCCTGGAGCGGTGGCCCATCTCAACCCCGAGGATGCCAAGAGAGCTGGGGCCCAGGAGGGTCATCTGGTCAAGGTGGTCACCAAACACGGGGAGGGCGAGTTCTCCGCCGTCGTCGACGAAGGGACGCCACCCGGTGTCGTCTACGTCCCCTTCAATCAGCCGGGGGCGGGTTCCCTCGGCACCGAGGCCGTGGTCCGGGTGACGGCGGTCGGCAAATGACCTGGCCCGAGTTCTGGATCGTCGTCCTCCGGGTGATCCTCACCTTCGGCCTGTTGTTGGTGGCCACATTGATCAACGTGTGGGCAGAGCGAAAGATCCTCGCCGACATGCAGAACCGGATCGGCCCCAAGCGGGCCGGCCCCTGGGGCATCCTGCAGACGGTCGCAGACGGGCTGAAGCTGTTCTTCAAAGAGGCGATCACTCCACGCAAGGTGGAGCTGGGGATGTACTTGTTGGCGCCGTTCCTGGCCGTGGTCCCCGCCTTCCTCATATTCATGATGGTCCCCTGGGGCAAGCCGTTCACCATCGCGGGCAACGAGGTGACCCTGCAGGGCGCCGATCTGAACATCGGGCTGCTCTTCATCCTCGCCATGTCTTCGCTGGCTGTGTATTCGGTGGTGCTGGCGGGATGGGCGTCCGGGTCCAAGTACCCGTTGCTCGGTGGCGTGCGCGCCACGGCCCAGGCGATCTCCTACGAGGCGGCTATGGGGCTGGCCATGGTGGCCGTGGTCATGTTCACGGCCACCCAAGGAGACGGTGGCACCTTGTCGTTGGCGGAGATCGTCGAACGCCAGGCCGGGACCTGGGGCGACATCATCCCGGCCCTCGAGCCGGTGTTGCAGTTCATCCCTCGCTGGAACGTGTTCCCCAGATCGTGGCATTCATCATCTTCTTCATCGCCATCGTCGCCGAGACCAATCGCGCCCCATTCGACCTCGTCGAGGCAGAGCAGGAGATCGTCGGCTTCCACACCGAGTATTCGGGGATGAGGTTCGCCATGTTCTTCCTCGCCGAATACGTGAACATCTTCTCGATGTGCGCCATCGCCGCTTCCTTGTTCCTGGGCGGCTGGAACGGGCCCACGTTCGAGGGCTCGGTCCCCGCGATCGTCTCCGGGATCCTGCCCACCGTGTGGTTCCTGGCCAAGACCTACTTCCTGATCTTCCTGTTCTTCTGGATCAGGGCCACCCTGCCCCGGCTCCGCT
>CAWHEU010000003.1:0-31624 GCA_963828465.1 uncultured Acidobacteriota bacterium
TTTTCGGCCGTGCTCCAGGGCGACGAGTGGGCCCGAGCAGACGAGCGACTTTGTGGACGGGTACACCAAGATCCCGCCACATCCAGAACTGCTTGCTACGTCTGAAAGGCTTGCCGCCGAGACCCTCCCCGAGTGGTAGCGCGAACCGGCATCTCGACCCGGGAACCCGAGCCGAGCTAGATCGTGCCCTTCGCTACTCGCTCGACATCATCTATTGACTGACTCGTCGCCCGCCTTCTTGGGCACTGGCACCGGTTCCCCCCGGTTCCTTGGGCCGTGCCGGCGCCTCCTCACGACGTGGCTGTCGATTCGGCTCCGGCTCGATCCTGATCTTGCGCAAGGGTTTACCTATGTTGGCCACGACATCGCCTCCAGGTCGTCGGGTGGGTCACCACGGTGGACGCTCACATCCGGATAGAGCTTCGAGAGCCAGTCGGCGATGATCGGCGATTCCGTCCAGAGGTCGAGGATTCGGGCGTTGGAAGCGCGGTAACCGCTCTCGTGTTCGATCACGAGGCCGGACAGCTCGACCCGTCCCACCACGTCGGGCTTGCCCGGGAACATGGAGCCCACCTCGCTGGGCCGGGGCACGGCGTAATCCCGCAGGGGTGGTCCCATCCCGGTGGCTCATCGCAGTAGTCACACCAGGCGACGAAACGCTGGGTGGTCCACTCGCTGACGACACCCCGCAACACAGAGCCGGTCCATTGCCAGGCGCGCCAGCCCACCATCGCCTCGGGCGACCAGAATTCTTCCGTGGGCTCGTCGGTCTCCGGCATCGCGTGCCACGGCAGCGGGGCCAGAGAGCGGGAGATGGCGATCGGCGCCAGGTCCTGGGTCGGCATCTGGATCCGCCGGACCGCTATGAGCAGACCAGCCGAGAGAAGACTTGCACCCAGCATCACCAACAAGGCGCCGACTCTAGGCAGACCCGTGGGAAGGGCCACCCCCTCGCCGGGGGTCGGGCCCATCACCAGGAACGCGCTGGTGCCACCCAGTATCCAGATGACCGGCGTGAAATAGCGCCCGATCCGCTCCGCCGCCACCGTCGAGAACTTGCCCACCACCCACGTCACCAGACCGAGGGGGACGACCAGCACCACCCAGAGCGGCCAGAAGCCGATCGTGTAGGCGAACAAGGAGAACATGGCGACGTCGATCCAATAGATCACCGACGACTGCCCCCCGGTGAACCACACGACTAGCACGGGCACGCCCACGATCGCGGCCAGGACCAGAGCGATCCGGCCGATCCGCTTCGCCCAGCCGCGTCGAAGCCATGATGCGCCGACACGTCCAGCGTAGGTGCCGGGATGCTCATGCTGTTCCCATGGGTCGCCTCCGCTCGACTAATTATGGACGAAGCGGCGACAGGGGTGTGCGGAGTTTCCGGCTTGGCGGCCACACGCCCTGTGCGTACGACCCCAAGGCCCGATTGAGGAAGGCGGCCATCTGGCCGCGGATAACGTTGTCGTCGGGGCAGAATCGGTCGTTCACCGGAGGATTGCACCCCTGAGTGACCCCGGCTGTCGCCAGCTTGTCGATCGCCGATTCGAAAACACTGTCATCGTCGTCGACGAACCAGTTGCCACCCCCATCATCGACGTAGGCCATCGCCCGGACCAAGAACGCAGCCATCTCCCCTCTGGTCACGCTGCGCTCGGGACAGAAGCGATCGTTGACCGGTGGGTTGCATCCCTCAGTGACGCCGGCGGCCGCCAGCTTGTCGATCGCCGACTCGAAGACACTGTCATCGTCGTCCACGAACCGGTCCCCACCCCCATCATCGACATAGCCCATCGCCCGGACCAGGAACGCAGCCATCTCCCCTCTGGTCACGCTGCGCTCAGGACAGAAGCGGTCGTTCACCGGTGGGTTGCACCCTTTCGTTATGCCTTCGAGGGCAAGCCACTCGATGGCAGTTTGGAACACCGAGTCATCGTCATCGACGAACGAGCCCACGAAACCCGAACAATTGGGGTACTCGCCGTGAAGGTCCACATCGGTCCGGGGCAGACCCAATTCAATAGCAGTTGGCGGGCCGAACCCGTTCGGGTTGAGCCGGTAGGACAGGGCTTCCCCACCTATCAGAACGCCCGGTATCAACTCACCCTGATCATCGAGACCTCGGAACAGATCAAGAGAGACCATTCCGTCCGAGCGGCAGGCGAACCAGGTCGAATGGGCGAGGACCCCCTGCTGACTCGCATCACTGGATAACCACCTGACGCCAACGGAACCGGGGCGAGGGCACAGTCCCGGAAGGAGAAGAAGGCGAAGCTGGCGCCGTCGGCATTTCTCTCGACACCGGCCACGATGAGACGCTGGCCGGCCATATCCACGACGCGGGCTGGAGTGGCCATCGGGAAAGTGGAGAACTGAGCCAGATCGTCGATCAAGATCGCCGTGCCCCAACCCGAGGCCAACTCGACATGCAGGAAATGGTCGGCCAGTTCAGGGTCGGCATTCCCGGTCCAATAACCGGTGACGACATCCTTGTGGCCATCTCCGTCGACATCAGCCAGGAACTGCGACGGGCCGAACCCTCCGATGACGGCGTCGGCGGGCACCGGCGTGTCCGGAAGTGCGTCACACGTCGTCGACACAGCAGCAACCAGGTTCGGGCTCGGAGTGGATGGGACGGCGGGGAACAACCCGATCAGGACCGACAAAGCAAGCCAGAACCCGCCCATCAATGGAACCCCCGCCGACAGGACCCTCCGACACTACGCCGTCTGGTCGGGGAAGTTGGGGCTCCAGAGCTCTGACACGGCCCGGGGCGGTCGAAATACCCTGTTCCGATGCAGGCGATCGTCTACGACCAATATGGCCCGCCAGACGTCCTCGAGCTCCGGAACGTCGAAGAGCCCGAGGTCGGTGAGACCGATGTCCTGGTCCGGGTTCGAGCGGCGGCGGCCAACCCGCTCGACTGGTTCGCCTTCACCGGGACTCCCTACATCGCCCGACCCGGATTCGGACTGACAAAGCCAACCGGCAAGAGGCTCGGCGCGGACTTCGCCGGCGTGGTCGAGAGAATCGGCAGCAGCGTCACCCGTTTTCAGCCAGGGGACGAGGTCTACGGCACCACCACCGGTTCGTTCGCCGAGCTGGTGTCGGTCGGCGAAGACGTCTCGCTGTCTCCCAAGCCCACCCAGCTCTCATTCGAGCAGGCGGCCGCCGTCCCGGTGGCGGCGCTCACCGCCCTTCAGGCTCTGCGGGACAAGGGCTCGGTCGAGGCGGGCCAACAGGTCTTGGTGAACGGGGCGGCAGGCGGAGTGGGCACCTTCACGGTCCAGATCGCCAAAGCCCTGGGGGCCGAAGTGACGGCTGTGTGCAGCAGCCGGAACGTGGAGATGGTGGCGGCGCTGGGTGCCGACGAGGTGGTCGACTACACCAGGGAGGACTTCACCCAGGGACCGCGACGATACGACCTGATGATCGACGTGGCGGGCAGCCGACCATGGTCCGAGGTCAAGCGCATCCTCCGACCCGGCGCACGAGTCGTCATCGTCGGCGGCCCCAAGACCAACCGAATGCTCGGGCCATTGGGCCACATGCTTCAGATGACGGTGGGCTCCCTCTTCGCCAGCCAGAAGACGACCTTCTTCATCTCCAAGGAGAACACAGACGACCTGTCCACACTGACCGGTCTCATCGAATCGGGAAAGGTCACCCCTTTCGTCGAGCAGACCTATCCCCTCGAACAGGTCTCGGAGGCGATGGCCTACCTCGGCACGGGACACGCTCGAGGGAAGCTGGTCATCACCATCTGAGACGGCGGTCACCTATATTTGGGCGTTGTCCCGGTCTCCGTTCGCCTTTTGCAAGTTGTTGACACCGCCCTGGTAGGGGTCGGGTGGAAGTCGCAGCGAAGGCGAGGAGGTCACTATGCGACGACTACTTGGGTCTGTTGGTTCTCTTGGGGGTCTTGGCAACACTGGCCGTATCGGCCGTGGCCCAAGACGATGGCCATCACCAAGACGAACATCGGGATCTGGCCAGGCTTGAGGGCCGCGACGGTTCAATTCCATTCGGATCAGCTCGGTGGAAGAAGCCGGCTACCAGTTGGGGTACATCCCGCCCTTTCTGCTCGATACCTGCATCGCCCACCCAACGGCTGGCGCCATGGGATTCCATTGGTTCAACCACGACAAGATCCACGACACGGTGATCGACCCGCTGAGCCCCGAGGCCATGGTGTACGCCCCTCGACAGAACGGGACACTCAGACTCGCCGCCGTCGAATGGGTCGTGCCCAAGGGCCTATGGGAGGCCGAGCATGGTGTGGGGGCGCCTCCACCCACTGTCCTCGGACATGAGATGCACATCTTGAATCCGGCATTGGGTTGGTACGTGGCTCACGCCTGGGTCTGGATGCACAACCCGGCGGGAATGTTCGCAGACTGGAATCCGAGTGTGAATTGCAGCTGAACGAGGGTCGGAACTAGAAGCAGGGCGGCGAAATAACGAGGAACGGCATCCCCGTTGGAGCTTCGGGCCGGGACTCCGCCTTACTCGCCGCCCAGCACGTCGAGGAGCTGGTCGCCATATGCCTCGAGCTTGGCGGGCCCTATCCCGGGGATCTCGAGCAAGGCCTCCTCGGTGCCGGGGCGTAGGGCGGCGAGCGCTTCCAAGGTCCGGTCATTAAAGATGACATAGGCAGGCACACCCTGGGAGCGGGCTTGGCCGAGCCGCCACGCCTTGAGGCGATCGACGAGACCCGGGTCTGCCCTATCCCCTCCCGGGGTGAGTCGTCCGTAGACCCCGGCATTGCCCACCTTCCCCACCTTCTCCCCGAAGGGCACCTGACAACATGGCCCCCGTCCCGGCCGATTTCACCAACACCCCTGATGGTGAGGATCTCGTCCACCACACCCCGTTGCCCACCCATGATCGTGATCTCGTCGCCGACCTCGACGAAGACGGCATCGGAGGGGATCCGGGCCGGCGCCAGATCCCTCCGGGCCGGTGGTGCCTCCGTCTCGATCGGGGCCGACCCGTCGAGCTCGGCCAGGAATCTCGAGGGCCGCGCCTCGTCAGCCAGGATGGTGACCGTCTGCCGCCCCCGGGTCATGGCGACGTGGAATACCCGGCGCTCCTCCTCGATGTCATCGGACAGCTCGTGGGGCATCGAGCCCCGGTCGGCGCCGAAAACCACGACGTGATCCCACTCCAGCCCTTTCACCCGGTGCACTGTGGACAGGGTCACCCCGCCGGGGTTGATAGGAGTGGCCAACTGCTCCCGGAGCCACGGCTCGAACCGGTCAGGCTCCGGGCCGAGCGGCGCCACCCGGCGGAGCGCGGTGAGGTCGTCGCCCTGAGCCGCCCGGTCGGCCCGGGTCCGACCTGCATCCAGCGCCGCCGCCGCCCGGTCCAGGCCGACGCCGTGGGTCAGCACTTCGAGCAGCCGGGGAGTGGAGTCCGTGGACTGGGCCGCATGGGCGATGTCGTCGCAGAGCTCGCCCCACCGATCCGCGCGGCGCCCGTCGAGAGTCTCACCCAACTCCGCCAGCTCACCCAGCGAGAACGGCCCCCGTCGTCGCCCAATCATCTCCCCGAACAACCGGGTGATCCCCCGCCCCGGGCGGCGGATTATCTCGAACAGGTCGTTGCGGCCCATCTGCTCGGGGTCGAGGGCGATCCGGATCCAGGCCAACGCGGCCCGGAGCACGGTTCGATCGAGAGTGGCGCTGGTGAGCGGGCTGTGAAACGGAACTTCAGCCTCGCTGAGAGCGACATGAACTGGCAACAAGCTGGAGTTCACCCGAGAGAGGACGGCAATTGTCTCCGGCTCTGCCCCTCCCTCGATCGCCTTGGCGATGTGGTGTGCCGCGGTCATCCCCAGCTCGTTGCCCGGCATGTTGACGATCTCGAGACCCTGGCGCTCGCTGACACCACGGATGGTCTTGTCCACCCGGCGCTTGTTGTAGCCGAGCAGGTTGATCGCCGACTCGACGACGTCGGCCGGCGAGCGGTAGTTGACCTCGAGGGCGTGGGACGTCGCACCGGGGAAGAGATCCTCGAAATCGATGAGGAATCCGGGGTCGGCGCCGGCGTACCCGTAGATGACCTGGTCGTCGTCGCCGACCCCATAGACATCGAGACCAGGCGATGCCACCAACCGGATCAGGAGGAGATACGCAGGAGTCAGGTCCTGGAACTCGTCGACTAGGAGATGCCGGCACTGGGCCTGCCAGCGGGCGCGCAGATCGGGCAGCCGGCACAAGGCCTCGATGGCGCCGTAGATCTGCTCGGAATGATCGGCCTCACCGGCACGCTCTAGCCCCTCTCGGTAACGACGAAAGGTCTCGGTGAAGCCGGGTACGTCGTCTCGCTCTGCTTCGACTAGCTCGGGGTCACGAAGCCCGATGCGCACCTCGTCGAGAGCTTCGAGATAGGGACCGATGGTGTCGGTGTTGGCACGGGGCGGAGCGGCGGATATCGGCTCCAGCCTCCGACGTTGCTCTCGCTCCTCGATGAGGCGAATACCTGGCTTGGCCATGCGCAGGATCTCCCAACCCAGGGAGTGGATGGTGCGCACGTTGAGCCGACTCCCACCCGGGAGCCGTTCGACCATTTCGGCGGCGGCTCGCCGGTTGTAGGCGAGGGCGGTAAGGATCTCCGGCTCGATTCCCTGTCCTCGATGAGATGACGGACCCGGGCAGTGAGCACCCTGGTCTTCCCCGAGCCGGCCGGGGCGATGATCCGGGCTGGGCCGACCCGGTGGGACACCGCTTCGTGCTGGTCCGGGGCCAGATCGACCGAGGGCTCGATGAAGGGCGGCACCGGCGTGGCCCGGCCCAGGTCGACCGTCTCGTGGTGAATGACCGTCTCATCGAGATCGAGCGGCTGACGAGGACCGCCGTCGATCCAGGCCGGGGTCCCATCGGCTCTGATGACATCGGCAGGGCCACCGACAGTGACATCGAGCCGGGAGGCCGCCTTGTGACCCCACCACCACACCGGCGGATCGGTGCGGGCGTCGTAGGAGTTGTGCCAGACCACTTTGGCGAGACGTTCCCGGAGAAAGGTGAATCGGCTGCCCAACTCGTAGGGAGCGGCGTCGGTTGTCTCAACCCGGCTCAGCTCGTCCGGCGTGACGTCGAGCTCGTAGACCGTGGGGAGACGCTTCACGTACCGACGCTGGGCGTCGTTCACCATTGAGAGGAGTTTGTCCGGGTCGGCGAGCAGGGCCGCGTCGATCCGGATCCGGTCGGCGTCGGACCAGGCCGGAGGGGCAGGCGAATCGGGACCCACCACCACCGACCGACCCAGAAGGGCAGGTCCCGGTGCCGTCACCCGACCGAGATTACGAGTGGCGGGGGACAGATTCGACCGGTCTCGCCGGCTCCAACTCAGAACTCGAGCCAGGCCGTTTCTTCCAAGGAACCGAGGTCGCTCGTCATGATCCCCTTCGCCGACACCGTGTACAGATCGTCGCCGATCACCAGTGAGCGCATGATCTGGGCCCGATAGTCCCCAAGATTGTCATCGCCGCCCGGATGGACGAGACGTTCGACCTCTGCCAGGTTCCCATGGTCGTCGACGGTGAGACCAACGGCTCCGAAGAACATGTTGTCGGTCTTCCCGTCCCACCACCATTGCTCGACCGGGACCATGGCCAGACCGGTCTGCTCCCAGTAGAGGAAGGCGTGATGGTCGTATTCCACCTGTGACGACGATCCCTCGCTCAAGGTGAACTGGTCGACCTTGGTCGGATTGGCTGGATCACGCACATCGAACACCGAGACCTGAGTGCCCTGGACTTGTCCGGTCTCGGTGGCGTCTTGCCCGATGCCCATGAGCAGACCGTCCCCCACCGGGTGCAGATAGGCCGAGTAACCGAGGATCTTCAACTCGCCCACCACTCGCGGCCGTGTCGGGTCGGTCAGGTCGATGGTGTAGAGAGGGTCGGTCTGGCGGAACGTCACGACGTAGGCGACCTCGTCGATGAACCGCACCGAGTAGATCTGCTCCCCCTCGCCGAGACCGTCCACCATCCCGATATCGACCAGCTCGCCCTCGCCCTCTTCGAGCACCGTCACCCGAGACTCGGAGTCGAAACCGCTGCCCCACCACGGGGGACTGGTGGTCGAGGCCACCCGGAGCCGCCCGTCGTGTTCATCCATCGCGAACTGGTTGAGCAGATATCCGGAGACCCGGCCTGTGGCGCGATAGGTGGCTGCCTCGGTGCTACTGATGTCGAACTTGTGGATCTCGGTGCTGATCTCGTCGGGTCGATCTTCTTCGATCCCGGTCCGGGCCCACTCCCACGTTTGCCAGTTCTGGGTGGCCACATAGAGGCTCTCGGCGGACGCGTAGACGGTGTCGCCGGTAGCGAGCAAGCCGGTGGCGTCCACCACGTCGAGCCCGGAACTGGCGTCGATGGTGACCACGGACAACATGTCGAGACCGGAGAAGTCCTCGGGGTGCGCGGCGCGCTCGCAGTCGAAGAGCGTGCCTTCGGCGGTGACCTCACCGTCGACGTCGGCGACCACATAGAAGGGGATCCAGTTGTCGACGCTGGAGTTGCGGATGATCTCCCTGTTCTCCTCTACCGCCTGGCGCTCGGCTCGGAGCCCGGAACCGGCGGGGTAACTCCATTCGAATCCGACCGGAGCCGAGCTGACCACCAGGCGGACGGTGTCGTCGATCATGCGGGCGGAGACGAAACCGCCGTCGATGGTCATTGTGCGGACGATCTCGGGATCGCCGGCGATGTCCACCTCGATGAGCTGGACGGTCGGCGACTCGGGGACAGGAGCGATCATGGCATCCCCTTGCTCGAGGGGGACGACCGGCGTCCAACTCGAGCCGAACAACAACACGGTGTCCCCGGTGAGGAACATGCTCTGCACCATGAAGTCGCCGACCTCGAGCCGTCCGATCTCCACGGGCTCGGGCCCGGTGACGTCGGCCACGATCAGCATTCCCTCCGAGAGGACGACGATGTTATCCCCGTCGGTCTTCACCATGTCGGGCTCGTCGACTCCCAGCACCTGGACATTGGTCGTCGAATGGTCGGTGTCCTGCCTGACTGCCGGGGCGACCGCTTCGGCGGCCATCGTGGTGGTGGCGCTTTCTTCGACCGGCCACCCGAAGAAGCCGTCGCCCAGCCCGTAGGGACCGACCAGCTCCACGCCGTGGGCAATCACATAGTTGAGGAAGGTGTCGCAGGCGTCGAAGGGGACGAGTGCGTTGGAGGCCAGGCGTCCCCGAGGGGTCCCGGACTCGACGCGCCGATCGGGTCGAGCGGGGATCGTGTCGTCGTTGCGCGCGGCGAAGGTGCATGCGGTGAGAAGGAGGGCGAAGGCAACGAGCGTTGCGATGGACGGGATGATCCGGCTGCGCATGATTCTCCTCCTGCGGGTTTGTCCCCATTGGGATGCCGCGAAGGGGCGCAACGGTTCCCGAGCGGTTTTATCCCCGGGGAACCGAGGGATGAGAAGCTAGAGCTAGTACTCGGGCCCCGCCGGACCTCCGTCAGGGGACTCCGGTCCGCCCGGGCTTCCGAAGATGGCGGCGGGCTCGAGGTCCTCAGTCGTGTCGGCACGGACTGCCACCCAGACAGCCCCCCGGGCCAGGGAGCCGACCGGCTCGATCGAGCCGTCGGCGCCCTTCGAGCCGCCGTCGAACAGCTCCTCGTGAGGCCACCAGGTCCGATGGTGCCAGGTCCTCTCGAAGGCACCGCTGGCGAGGTGCTCCGGATCGAAATACCGAGGATCGGCATCCCCGTTGCCCTGTGGTGACACCTCCGACATGAAGTCGAGGAGGGAACGCCCACCCGCGTCTCCTCCGATCGGCTCGAAGTTTCCGGCGTCGGCGAGGATCGGGCCAAAGACCTCCTTCTCACCATGTGTCTCCAGCGCCTGGAGGAACGCCGGGTCGTAGACACCGTCGAAGAACAGGTCCGCCCAGCGCCACCGGTCTCCCTTCTCGGGCCGGGTCTCCGCCTCGAACTGGGCGACCGTCTTCGGGTCTTGGTCGGGCCGGCCGACGGTCGTCGGGTCATCGGAGCCGACCAGCACCGCCTGCTCGCTCCGATAGGTCTGGATCGACCCTTCGTACTGAGATGTCAGCCAGCCCCGCTCCGAGGCGAGACGGACAGTTCGGGTCTCGAAGAGCTTCTCCCCCGCGTGGAGAGACCGAACTGGCACACCGCTGCCTTGTTCACCCCGAACTGGACCAGGTCGATCCCGGTCTCGGGGATCGACCCGCCCTTTCCGAACGGGTACCAGATCAGGCGGGACAGCACCGCCGATAGCCCGAGGAACTGCTCCCGGGCAGCGTCGGCTACCCGATCGGCGGTGAAGGCGGCGTCGACTTGCTCGGCCAATTGACGGATCGACTGGCTGTAGCTGCGCAGCGCCAGCCGCTCCTGGACTCGACGCCAGGAGACGACGACCAGCACGAAGAGCAGCCAGAACCCGATCGTCCCGCATATCGGCCACACCAGGCTTCGGAGCTCCTCCCCCGAGACCGTGGCGTACCACCCGTTCGGCTGGGAGACAGCGCCGATGACCATGAGCGACACGTAGACGAGGACGGTGAGGATGGTGAGACGTGACATACGGCCCAAGGCAGGCAAATGGTCCTGGTAGGTGGCCAGCGAAAAGGCCTGACCCAGCCCGGCACCGGTGACTATCCCGGCCAGGACCGCGGCATAGGTGGCCGGCTCGGTCGACGGGTAATCGAGGAACGTGATGGCGAGACCGGCAAACAGGGCACCCACGACTCCCCCGATCAGTACACCAATCCAGGTCGGGCCCGCTCCGAGTTTCGACAGCCGCTCACCATCCGTCGTCTGGCCCTCGGCCAGCGCCTGGACCCCGTACGACCTGAGCAGGACCAAACCGGCGACACAGGCCAGGGTGAGCGCGCCGAACAGGATGTTCCTCGTGAAGCTGTCGATCTCGGTGATCCCCCATCCCCGAACGGCGCCGGTGAGCAGGAGCAGGCTCACCACCAGGGCGGCGAAGAGGACGCTCCCCGCGATGTGCCAGAAGGCATAGCCCGGTGGCCGGTAGTTGTGCAGCGCCGCCATCTGGACGTCGAGTGTCTCCAGGAGACGGGAGACGGCGGTCCGATTGGATCGGGCGATCCGCTCGATCCGGGCTCCGAGCCGACCGAGGAGGCTGACCGGGGAGCCCGACTCCGACTCGTCGAGGATGTCCTTGGCCGTCCCCACGAGCGAGTCCCCGGGGCGTGGGGCCAGCGATGCGGCGTCGTTGACCACGGCGCGTTGGCCGTGGACCTCGATCGGGTCCACACCCGGCGGCGGGTCGCTGCCATCGGCGGTGGAGAGCACCAGACTCCTCAGGTCCCGCCACACCGCCTGGTCGATCGACGGCCCTCCCTGGAGGTCGAGTCGGCGCTCCGCCTGACGTTTGAGGTCGGCGATGAGAGCATCGAAGTCCTCCCCGTGGCCGCTCGGACTGAACTTTCCCTTCCACACCACTTCGACTACCGACGAGCTGCCCACCAGGTCCTGCATCGTCCGCCCAGCCAGCTCGGAGAAGTCCTCGAACAGGCCCTCCACCGCCCTACGGGGCAGAGAAATGATGAACCGACCCATCTCCTTCAGGATCAGGAGCAGCGCCCGGAGCGGCCGTAGCTGATGGCGTTGAGGGGCCTCGGGGTCCTTGACCTCGAAGGCGAGACGGTCGAAGAGCGGGATGGACCGGTCCGCCAGATCGGACACGGCCGCCGTCGGGGACGGTGCCTCGATGGTGCCGGGGGGAACGGGGAGACGGCCCTCGTGATCGACGATCTCCTGCAACGGCAGGGCCGGGCTGCGGCCGACTCGAACGTAGGAACGGGAGAGACGAAGCTTCGGGCTGTCGCCGAAGATCACGCCGGGGCCCATACCGTCGAGGACGGAGCCTTCCATCCCGGCGAACATTCCCAACATGACCGCCGTCTCGGCTGCGATGTGACCAACGAACGTCGAAGTCTCCGGGGAGAGCGGGGCGGCGAAATGCTGGTCAGACCTCCGGTCCTCAGGTACCACCACCAAATTGGCGTGGACATGGGTCGAGAAGAACCCCTCCTCCGGGGCCTCCAGTGTGTCCCAGTCGGGGAACCAGAGCCGTGCCAACCGGACCGACGACTCCCCTGGTGCCAGCGAGGTCAGTTGGCGATGAACCACTTTGGAGATTTCGGCCACCTGCGTGGCGGGCACCCCGTCACCTGGTGTGGCGATCGCGCCGACCCTGATCTCGTCGGCAGCACGCTCTCCGATCGAGGGGAAGAGCGGTACCTCCTCGGGGCCATAGCGGTCGAACCTCACCCCGGGCCAGGGTTGGGTGCGGGCCATCCTGGAATCGACGAACCAGAAAGGCCCGATCAGCCCCTGTTCCACCATGCCACCGAGCATCGAGGCCGCTCCCCATGCCGGGCCGGCCCGATCCCCGACCAGGACGGTGGAAACCGTCGTCATGATATAATGTAATCTCAGAATTCGGGCGTGGTCTGCGATGCCCTCACCTGGAGGGCGACGGCCATGCGATGCAGCTCCTCATGGATCAGATCGGTAGCGCCCAACCAGGCGTTCTCCGGACCGATCCTCCCCTCGCGGCGCTCCTCATCGGCGTGGCGGGCGTAATCCTCATCCAGCTTGGTGATCAGATCGGCCAGAGCGGTTGCCCGCTTGCCTGCCTCCTCGAACTCGATCTGGGTGACACCTGCCTCCCGGCCGAAAGCAGTACCGGACGAGACCCACTCCTCGAGGATCGGGCTCAGCTCACGGAACTCGCCCATCTCAGCCCCCATGGACCCGGGGTTGCGGCCCAGCTCGACGAGCGTGTGAAAAATCCCGAGCATCTCATCGGGCTTGCCGGCGTCGGCCGAATAGGGGATGGCCAGCGCCAGCGTCTCGAGGAAAGCCCCGAACTGACGGGGACGGTTCTCCCCCGGTGTCGTCACCAGCGGCGGTGATTCGATGACAGGGCCGCCCTTCCCCTTCTCGAAGCGAACCACTGTTGCTCCGTTGTCCTGGCCCACGGTGAGAAGACCGAGGACCCGGGCAATGAACCACCCTCGGACCAGAGCCCGCACCATCGGTGTTGGCAACGGGATCGACTGGGCCAAGGGGCCGGCTCCGGCGCCATTTCCAAAAATCACGGAGGCGTCCCGCTCTGGCCGCGGCGGCATAGCCGTCGGCGATGGGGTCGATCAGCGAGCGGAACACGGCCGGGTGCAGCGCTCCTTCCAGCATGCTGTAGATGGAGATCCGCTTCACCCGATCGCTCTGGGTGACGTTGTCGTGTGTTCCGTCGGTCCGATCGGCCAGCTTGGAGTCGAGGAACTGGTTGACCCAGCGCTCGAGACGATGGTTCTTCAAGGGGATCTCCCCCGGCACGGCATGGGTGGTGATCACCCGGTCATGGACCTCGGCGAGCAGCACCGGGTCCACATGGACCAACGGCTCCGCCGCCTCGAACGCCGACTCGAGAGCCGACTGGAATGCTCGCTCCCGATCGCGGGCCACCGAGGCGGGAACCTTCTTGTCCGGCTCCTGGAGATAGGCGCGCAAACCCTGGGAGAGAAAATCGTCGAAATCGGTGCCATCCCGGGTCAGCCAGGCCCGGGCCCGCAACACCAGCTCGTCACGCTCGGTGTGGAGCCGGAACCGGGCTGGGCGATCGGGCTCGCCGCCGAGGAGGATGGCCTCACTCGGCTGCCACTGGTCGATCACTTCGAAAAGGCCCCGCACCTGGGAGGCCAGACGACGGTCGGTCGGCTGCGAGTCCTCCAAATAGTTGCCGGTGACCACCTCATGTCGAACTGAGCGCCATCTCTCCGCCGGCGCCCCGTAGTTCACACCGAGGGTCGCTGTCAACAGCTCGTCGAAGAGCGTGGGGAACGCCTTTGGATCGATGACCAATGCCACCGTCTTGCCCGGAATGAGGTCGTCGGAGACAGCCTGATCGCGACGGGGGTTGTGCCGGGGCCAGCCATCGACGGGCGCAGCCTCTACATCGGCAGGGTCGAGCTTTCGCTGCAACTCGCCGAGGGCGAGACGGACTGCCTCCATCAGGGGCAACACAACGGACTCGTCGAAGTCGAGAAGCAGGGCACGAGCGATGAACCGTGACTTCTCCTCCATGCGCTGGAAGACGAGCGTGTCGACGGCCTGAGCTGCGGCCATCCTCACCGCTTCGTGCTCGGAGCCGAGCTGGCCGCCGAGCTCGCCGAAGGCTGCCTGCACGTTGGAGCGGACATGGGCAGAGAAGCTCTCGAATTCGATCCGCTCCTGCTCGAGGTCGTCACATGCGGTGCGGATCTCGCCGCGAGCCAATTCGAGGAGCTCGTTGACGACCGGCAACCCGTAGCCCGAGGCGATCCCGCCGGTCTCGTGAAGCAGCCGGCCGGTGACCTCTTTGGTCCAGACCCGGGCCCGCTCCCTGATCTTGGCGTCGTAGCGCTCGTTCTCACCGGGGGCGAGCAGCTCGGCCTCCTCGACGACGGCGGTGAGCCACTCGTCTATCCGGCCCTTGGGCCCGACGTTCTCAACCGCGGCCCGGTAGACCTCTTCGGCCAGGGAGCCGGTGATCACCTGGCGCTCGCGCAACGGCAGGGCAATCGCCTCGACTACCTGATGCTCCTGGCCGCGCTCGTTGATCCCGACGTTGTTGAGGAAACCGGTCAGGCGATCGTCGGCCAGCTCCTGGGCGATGACATCCGGGGTGAGCCCCTCGTATCGCTCAAGTCCTTCGGTGATGAGCCGGTGCCCGTTGACCAGCGTGTCAACGGCGTCACGGACGATCCGGCGCTCGGAGTAGGTCTTGAACCGGTCGACGCCGAGATCGACCTCGGCATAGCCGAGCCCCTGGAGCGTGCCCACGTAAGGGGGCTCCATGAGCATGTGCATCGGGCCGCCCGAGTCGCCGTAGGTACCGGCGCTGTTCTGCCAGTTGGCGGCGGTGTAAACGACGAAATCGTCCTGTACCTGGGGGTCGGTCATCACCGCGGAGAGACAGCGGCCCATCACCCGGTACACCTCGGTCTGGTCGCCGAACACGACTCCGCTCGTGTTGGCGTGACCCACGAGGAAGGAGAAGGCGGGCCCGCTGCGGGAGATCTCCCGCTCTTCGCCGGCGACGGCGACCCGTCCCCCGGCATAGACACCGCTGAGAAGCTCGGCCAGCGCCGCTGCCGAATTGGGATGGACCCCGGCCCTGGCCCCGGCGGCGAGGCTCTGGAAGACATCGGCGGCGTAGAGGATGCCGAAGGAGTTGTCGAGCCATTGCTCGCCTTCGGCACGGAGCATGTCGGCCACGTCGAGGAACAACCCGGCCCCGGTACCTCCGGCTAGAGAGGAGACGATCATCAGAACCGGCTCACCGCGTTCCTCGTAGGTGCCCGAGCCCTCCTCGTCGGCCGATGCCCGGAGTCGTTGCAGCTCGCCGATGGCGTCAGCAGTGCGAAGGGCGGTGATCTTGCCCTGAAGATGAGAGTGGATTCGGTCCTGCTGATCGAGCCCGAGAACTCGCCCTATCGCCCGGTACTGCCCGGCGCCATGGGCGATAGGGACGTTCATGAAGTCGGGGTCCACCCACCAGCCGTCGAAGTTTGTCTGTTTCCGGGTGAGCCGGTCGACCACGGTCCCGAAGGGCACTCCGTCCCGGTGCAGCGACATGTACTCGATCGGAGGCAGCAACTCCGGACGGCCGGGCAGGATCGGGGCCTCCTGGGTCGAAGGGGTGTCGATGTGGAGGAACTGCCAGCCCTGGGGCATGCCCGACGCCCAGCCGATCTCATTCAGCCACTCGCCGAGGGACTGCTTCAGATAGCGGATGGTCTTCCCGCCGGACCCACCGAGCCCTATCACCAGAAACGATCTCATGAGTCCCCAGTCCTTTCCATTTCCACGACCAGGTTCCTGGTCGAGATCTCGGCTGCGATAAGCCCCAGCGAGTCGCTGATCATGTCGGCGGCAACCCGGCTCGCATCGGCGCCGCGGGCGGTTCGGATGTCGAACAGGAGAACGCCTGGTGCCTTCTGCGCGGTTCCCTCCGCCAGCCGCTCCATTTGGGAATTGGTCAAGCCGATCGTAACCAAGGGGCCGAGGGCATCACGCGCCCTTCCCCGGTAGACCTTCTCGGCAACGAGCGTCCTCCCAGGCAATCCCGGGCCTTGATGGGCGCCCACCCAGTCGGTGCCAAGGCCGATCCGCGCATACGGGGCGACCCAAGGAATGACGGAGACGATGCGCTCCATGCGCAGGCTGCCGGCGTCGAGACGGGCGGGGGTGCGCTTGGGAAGCCGGAACGCGCTGTCGACCGGCGCCTCGACGATCCCTATCTCCAACTCCCCGTATTCGGTCGGCGTGAGCTCGGCCACGAAGTTGGCGTATCGGACACGATTCCGGCGGGGGTCGGGAATTCGGGCGATGAGACGGTTGACGCCGTAGAGGATCGCCCAGAGCAGCCCCAGCATCAGCAGCATCAGACCTGCCACGACCAGGGCGACGAGTGCGGGGTTCGCCTTCGGGGTGACCTCGAGATCAATGGCCAGCGAGCCCTCCTCGACTCGCTCCGGGCTGGTTTGCGGCGTGGACTGGGTCTGGAACTCGAGCACACCCTGGGCGAAACCGGCGCGGTCGAGGGTGACCCCCATGGTCACCGTCTGAATCCCGCCTGGCTCGACCTGGATGCAGTCGGACCCGGCGAGATCGGCGGTGGCGGTGATCACCTCTTCGTTGGCGTCGGTCATCCCCGCCGGCGGCCCGACCAGGCACAACTCCCCGCCGTCCTTCGGATCGACCTGGAGATCGATCAGGAACGGGCCCACCCCCTCCCCGCTGATCGGGGGAGGCTGGTCCACGATGGCGGGGGCATTGATCGGTTCGTTGAGGGTGAAATTCTGAGTGGCAGAGTCGACCAGTCCGGGGCCGGAGGTCATCTCCACGGTCAGGTCGAAACTCTCCGCCGCCGGAAGGGTCGGGACGGTGACCGGCCAGCCGGTCCCGTCGGGCGAGCCGACCTGGCCCGAGTCGGCAGTGACCTGGATCCGGCCCAACGCCTCGCCTTCGAGCCGGCCATGGGGCCCGTCGGCGACCACGACGAATTCCCCCGGCTCGTTCTGATAGAGCGTGGGGGCAGCACCTTGCACCACCGGGACTGCAGGCTGGGCGACGACGAAGCCGCAGACCTCGGCCACTCCCGACATCTCGATGCTGAACGGGGCTCCCACCGGGCGAGCGAGTGCGACATTCGTTCCCGAGTCGCCGTCTGTGGTTTCGGTCGTATCTGTCAGGGAGGACCCGGTGAGGCTGGGCGGACTTCCCGCACTGCCCCGAGTGATCAGCCGGACCTCGGTGGCCAGCTGATACGGAACCGGACCGGCATCGACCACACCCTCGTTGACGACCAGATTCCCGTTGGCGTCGGGGGCCAGATCGGCAAGCTCGGTAGCACCGAGCTGTGAGGAGCAGGCCATGATGAACGGCAGCCGGCTGACATCGTCCACCGGCTGAAAGGATCCGTTGCCGGGGCCGCAGTCGAGAGACGGATCGCCACCCATGCCACGGAGGACCCGGCGACTGGCCTCGTCCACTCCGCTCTCGTCGCCGAGCAGCACTATCTGCGAGCTCACCCCCAACTCGCCTAACTGGTCCGCGTAGCCGCCGGGGTCACAGACGAGGGCGGGCATGAGGGCCTCTGCCTCGACCACGTTGTCCGCTGTCACAGGTTCGGCGAAATAGAAACGCTCCAGCCCTCCGGATGGGATGAGATCCTCGTCCAGGTCGTGCTGGCCGTCGGTGAACCAGAACAGGATCTGACACGTCACTGATGGTGAGTCGTTGAAAGCTTGGCTCGCCCCATCCAATGCGTAGACATAGTCGGTGTGATCCTGATCATCTACGGACCCCACCGTCTCCACCTGCTCTAGAAAGTCGCCGAGCGTGTCCTGATTAAGGAATTCCCACTCGCCGGGCCGATAGACCTCGCCGAATCCGGCCACCTGGAACTCGATCTGTCGCACTTGGTCGGCCAAGGCCACATAGGAGCGGACCACCGCCCTGGCCCCGGTGATCCGTTGATCGTCGGGATCGGTCTGTCGCAGCGAGCCGGACTGATCGATTAGGAGCAGAACCTGTAAAACCGCGTTCTCGTCGAGAACGCAGTCCCCGGGGACCGCCGTGGTCTGGGCGCCAGCGACACCGGGTAGGAGCGAAAACCCGATCAGGGCCGCCGAGACCACCGTGAGAAAGCGGCGCATCACAGCTGACCGGTCCAGATACGGGCGACGTAGAAGGCGAGACGGAGACCGTGCCAGCCGATGGCGAGTCCCAGCGACACCAGGAGGCCCACCCATCCGATCAGACTCGGCCGCCAAGCCGGCTCGTGCCAGCGCCCACCAACGCTCTGCCGCTCGTAGCGGAAGACCGCAAAGGCTGGCAATACCAGGAGGAAGGTGATCACCAAAGCCGCCACCGACTTCCTGAACGATGCGGTCATTCCCGGCGCCAGGTTCCATGGCTCGCCAACGGCCAGCAGCGCGATGACGAGGGCAGAAACGGCGAGCATGGCCACGGAGACGTAGAACCAGCGACGGGAGGCCGTGACCCTGGCCCGGGCTCTCGGGTGACCGGGGCGGGCACCGGCGCTACCGCCGCCGGGAATGGGGACGTTGGAGCTCACGAGCCACCAGCCAGGGTGTCCAGGGTCTCGAGGAATTCGTCGCCGTGTCCCTCGACCGCTGGCGAGTCGGTCACGACGACAATGTGATGGGCCAGCTCATGTATCAGGGACCAGGCGATGAGGGGCTCGTCGAGCGTGATCGAGCCGGTGTTCGGGTCGTATAGCCCGCCGAGATCGCCTTCCAGCACAGTCGAAGAAACCGAGACCGAGGGGACATCCCAGTCCGCCACGACCTCGTCGGCGATGGCCTGGGCCTCCGCCGGCGATATCTCGTATAGGAAGTTTTCGATCCGCTCTGTCCCAATGTGGTCGTGCACGATGCAGTAATCCCACTGACACACCTCGAGGTCTTCGTCTGCGGGATCGATCTCCCTATATGCGGCGGAATCGGGCGGGATCGCTGTCTCCTCGGCGGCCGGGAGGGGCGAGACCGAGCCGGCGGCGACATCGGCGGTTCTGGGGGCATCGCCCCGGATCGCGGCCACCGTCACCAGGGACACGATGACGGCGCCCAATGCCCAGAGCCAGATCATCGGCCGACGTTCCCTCGGGGCCGGCTCGGGCACCGGCACAGGGGTCGACGAGTCGAGAATGGGCAGTGGTCCCCCGAGACGTTCGGGCTCGGTGTCTCTCACAACTGCCGAAGATGGTACGAGCCTGGCGAAATTGGGTTGCACAGTGCCGGATGTGACACCTGTGGCTCCCAATTACGTGGAGGGACGCCTCGCAAAGGGGAATGCCAGCAAGCTGAGCCCGACACCGGCCAGCCCGGCGAAGAAGATGAGACCCGTCCACACCGACACCGGCCAGTTGATCTCCGCGAATACCGAGAAGATGCCGAAATGGACGATCCACATCACGACAGGGACTGCAAACGCCAGGATCCGCAGCGAGGCGGGACGCTCGGCGCCCGGTCGGAGCGCCCGGACCAGCAAATCGACGGCGAGACCCGCCACGAGCGGGGCGATCAACTCCTGTCGGTAGTCGAAGCCCTCGAGCAGCTCCATCAGCAGCCCGAAGCCTCCGAACAAGACCAGCCCGACGCCGAAGGGCAGTGTCCATCTACGCATCAGCAGGAGCAGGGCCCCCATCAGGATCATCGTGGTGATGAGGACCGATCCAACCCCGGCCACCACGGCGAAGTAGCCGGTCTCCACACCCGGGATGTAGGGAGTCTCCATGAGACGAACGCTGGTCCCGTCCATGTACTGGAAGAAGAACCCGAGCTGCGCCGCCGCCATCGTCGCCGCCAACACCGCGGGCAGCAGGGGGCGGAGACCCGGCGGTGGATCATCGTCGAACCATGCGGCCCGAAAGGGCCCGGAGAGGATCAGCAGCGCTCCCATCAACAACAACAGATGCGTCGGCGAGAGCAGGGCATCGATCGAAACCTCGATCCCGAAGATGATGTGCCAAAACATGTCGCCGATCGCGCCGGCCATGAATACGACGACACCGGCGACAGAAGTCCCGTAACCGATCGGGATCGCCCCGGTCAGCGACGACGCACGGGACCGATCTCTGATCACCAGCCAGGTGAGCCAGAAGGCCACGGCCAGGAACCCCGAGTAGAGGACGGCATGCCACGGTGTGAAGAACGTCTCCGGGGTATCGAGGTTGCGGTGGGCATACCCATCCACGAATCCGCCAAGGGTGAGCCAGGAGCCGAGGACCACGGTGATCAGGTCTTCACCCCAGGTGGTGCGATGCGCTCTCGTGTCCGGTCGGGACGACCGGCTGGGAGAGGTTCTCATGTCACCACCCATTCTGGCGCGATCCGGGTCAGACCTCGACCAACGCGCGGACAAACCGGACCCGGTGACGGGTGGCCCAACACCTGGCCAGGATCAGGGCGGAGCCGATCACGGTGACGATCCCGTACCCGATGAGAGGGAGATCGGCCACCAGCCATCCATAGCCACCCCACAAGAGCGCCTCGGCGGCGGCGATCACCCACGTCGCCGGGGCAACTCCTGTGGGGCGGCGGGTGCCATAGACCGCGATCACACCGGGCATGAGCTGCACAACTGGCGTCATCGCCAGCAGCAGCCCGAGACCGGCTGGGCCCATGAGAGCTTCGGCCGCCAGCAAGCTCGTCGAGTACCAGAACGAAGGCCGCCACCACACGATGCCCGGGGCACGGCGCACGATGAGGACCAGCGTGATCGTGTACGCCACGACCGCCATGGCCGGGGCGAAGGAGGCGACCCAGAGGTCCTGGGCCCCGACATACGCCACCCATGCCAGGTTGGTGACCACCCCGAATCCGGCCCAAACCGCCGAAAGACCTGCCGTGTCCCCCCTCGAGATGAGGCGGACGATCTGGGGGACGAGGAAGGTCGCAGTGAGAAGGGTGGCCACGATCGCGAGCAGCTCAGGCATCGGAAACTCTCCCAACCGGAGCGGCCGGTCAGACGCCTCCCGCCTTTGTCAGATCCGCTACATTTAGACGGGGATGTTTCGCGAGGGGGCTGGAGGCGATATGCCTGAATGGATTGGGAGCGTCCTGTTCCTCAGCGCCTTGGGCCTGTCCGGTTCCAAGATCTCGGAGGATTTCGGCAACCGTGGACTTCGCGGCTGGGCCATGCTGATGCTGGTGCTCGCTGTCTACGCCTACGCGGTGGTCGTCGCGTTCGTCTGACACCAATTGAAGGTCGATCCCCACCATGACCTGAACCGTGCCCGACCGGGGCCGGTTCTGGAATGGGGATCAGTCCCCTGGGGGTGATTCCCCCGATTAGGTTGCGGTCACATGACCAGCCAGGGACAGGCACTTCGAGGGACAAATCCGGGCCGGTAGCCAGGAGTTGGACAACCCGTGGGCCGAGGCGGTTTTCACCCAGGTCGGCGACGAAGTAATCCTCACGGTGAATCAGAGAGAGGTCGCCCGCCTCCCCGAGGCTGTCATCACCCGTACCGAGCAGCCCGATGTCTTCCTGCTCGAGGGGGCCGACCAGCCCCTCTACTTCCGTCCCCGGGACCCGACTGCGTTCGGGGAGACGGTGGCGCCGCCGATGAGCACGGCCGAACTGATCGCCGCGGCGTCGGCTCCGCCCGATGACGCGACCCTCATCATGGAACCGATGGACGAGCCGCCGATCGACGAGCCGACCGAGGAGCCGATCGATGCCGAGCCGGTCGAGGAGGCTCCCACCCCGTGGTGGCAGCAATGGTGGGTGATCGTCGGCATTCTCCTGCTGCTCCTGATCCTGTTCCTGGCTTATTGCAACGACGATGCCGGGACGGGTACGAGCACCACGACCACGCTGGCGCCGGCGGTGACGACATCGGTCGCCGGGACCACCTCTGTCACGACGGTGCCCGCCACCACGACCACCGTCCCGCCCACGACGTCGACGACCGCAGCCACAACAACGAGCGCGCCGGCGACCACCACCACGACCCCCGCCGCCACCACGACTTCGGTTCCGCCACCCGAGCCTGCGTTCGGCGCCGGGAACCACGTCGTCGGCGAGGAAGTAGAGCCCGGCGTCTATGAGACCGGGATCGTCACCAGTCTGCTCGCGTGCTCTGGGAGCGTCTCTCCGGTGTCTCCGGAACGCCCGAAGAAGTCATCGCCGGCAACGAGGTGTCCAACCACGACGTGGTGGAAATCATGGGCACGGATGCAGTCTTCGACACCAACTGCGAGGCCTGGTACACGCCCACCGAGCCTCCCGAGCCGATGACCGACATCCCCGAGGGGAAGTGGATCCTGGGAACGCATATCGGTCCGGGCACGTATCAGGCTCCGGGAGGCAGCGATTGCACCTGGGAGCGTCTTTCCGGTGTCTCGGGAACGCCGGAAGAGGTCATCGCCACCGACCAACCCGCGGGAGAAGCGGTGGTCGAGATCGATCCAGGCGACTTCGCCTTCAATTCGGTCGGCTGTGGGGAGTGGGCGCCGGCCTAGCCAGCGACGGTTCCACGCGGAGCTGCCAGTCGCTGTTTCAGAACGAGCAGCGCCACGAGCACTGGCGCGAGCAAGAGCACAACCATGGCCATCAGAGTCGGGTTGGCGTCCCAACCGGTGAATCCCACCGCAAGGGCGAGAAGCGCACTGCCATACATGGTGAGCTCCGCCCTGAGATAGATCTCGGGTGCTCGGGCCCGCGCCTCGAGGGTGCGGGTGAGAAGCGCCACCGTGACCATGGCGACAGACATGGCTCCAACGAGCAGCCATCTGACCTCATCGGGCAGATCCCCGGACGGTCGTTCCACGGTATTGAGCACGCCCGCCCCTCCGGCGGTTATGGCGACGACAAGAGGGAAATGGAGGTTCAGCCAGAGCTGGCTGTACCGGGAGATCGGCTCGCGGAGTGAGACCAGATCGAAGTAGATCCACCACAACCCGATGGCGACCAGCACCCCCAGCATTCCTGCCGAAGCAGCGTCCAGGTCGAGCACTTCGACTTCTGCCATCCCGGTCACCGAGCCAACTATCACCTCACCGAGGACGATGATCACGAACAGGTCGAGACGTTCGACGAGAGATCCCGTCACCGCGATGACAGCGTCGCCCCCCTGGCTCTCCGGCGGAGTCCAGCGACGGAACGCAACGATCTGGCCGATGATCTGGAGCGCCAGACCCAGAACCCAGAGCCAGTACCGCCCCGGTGGCGATACCCAGATGCTCCCGGCGAACGTGAGTGCCGACAGGAGATAGAAGCCGGAATAGGGAATGGAGGCGGCTCGATGTGCGGGGTCGTAGACCCCGGTCCGAAACCAGATCAGGACGAGGATGAGGACGTTCAACGCATAGGCAAGGGCAAAACCGGCCTCGCCATCGCCCGGGACACTCCCGACAAAAACACCCATCATCGCCACGGCCAGCATCTGGGCGAACGTGAACACCCTGACACTGACGTCGTTCGTTCCGTGCAGGTCGTAATAGAGGGTCCCGTTGGCCCACGACGACCAGACCGCGTAGAAGAGAAAGACGAACCAACCGACTCCCTCCCACGTTGGGTGCTCGGCCAGCCGGTGAGAGAGCTGGGCCACGACCACCACGAACACCAAGTCGAAGAACAACTCGAGGAAGCTGATCCGGCGCTCCGTCGGGCGATCCTCGAATCGGCGCGGAGGCTGCCAGAGGCGGAATCTCGGTGGCGTGGTCACGGGCAGGAAAGCTATCGAATCCTCTATAACAGTCTATAGGTTGTAAACAGTCTATCGGATGTAGTAGGTTGAGACCCATGGGCAAGTACGACACCGCACCGACGGTTGCCGCAGGCCTCATACGCCTAGCCAGGGACAAGGCGGGATTGACCCAGAACGAGCTCGCCGAGCGGGCAGGGGCGAGCCAGCAGGCCATTTCAGCCTACGAGACGGGACGCAAAGAGCCAACGCTTCCAACACTCCAGCGACTGGCCGCCGCTGCCGGCTTCGAGATGCGGATCAGACTCGAGCCGATCGACGACCACGATCGAACCCTGGATGCCCTCCTCGAGTCGCTTCCGGTCGGCGACCGGGCTGAGCTAGAGGAGTTGCAACGTCGCAGGGTCGAGGAGGCCCGACTGCGTCGTATCAGAGGTCACTGATGCCCCTTCCCGGAGTCGATGCGGCGCGAATGATCGACACCCTCAACGATCACGGAGTGCTCTACGTGGTGGTCGGTGGCTTCGCCGTGGAGCTTTGGGATGTGGCGGTGCTGCCAACCGTCGACGTCGACATCACGCCAGAGCGGTCCACGGAGAACCTAACCCGGTTGGCGACCGCCCTCGATGAGCTCGAAGCCGTGCTTCGCTATGGCGACGAGGGCGTGGCCATACCCGGGGGATTCACTGCAGAGAACATCTTGGACATGAATGTGCTCAATCTCTATACGGTGGCCGGGCCTCTCGACCTGACGATCATGCCTGACGGCACCGAGGGATACCCGGACCTCATCCGAAGCGCAACCGAGATCGAATACGAGGGAATCGCGGTACCGACGGCCTCTCTCGAAGATGTGGCGCGATCCAAGGAGGCTGCGGGTCGTCCCAAGGACCTCCGCACCCTGCCCGCCATCCGGGCACATATCCGACGACGCTCCACCCGCTGAATCTCCACTCCTTCTTCACATCGTCTCCACATTCGAGACCGATCCTGAGGTGAGTCTCGAATGAAAGGAGTCTGAGACATGAGAAGGAACGTGGTTGGGACGGTGCTCATCACCCTGCTCATCGTGGGAGCCCTGGGCGCGATCGGCTTCGGTCTGTGGCAGATGGGCTACCAACGGGGCCTGGTAGAGACGGGGGCCGAGGTCGTGACCCGCACCGTCAACGGAGTCCAAGGCTGGTGGGGTGCAGGCTGGGGCTACGGCTTCGGATTCTTCGGCTTGATCTTCAAGGTGCTGCTCTTCTTCCTGCTCTTCGGTCTGATCGCTCGGTTCTTCTTCGGGCCGCGCCGCTGGGGGCCAGGACCGTACTGGGGCCGCGACTGGCACGAAGGGGAGGGTCCGCCTGAACAGCGCATGACCGAATGGCACGATCGGGCTCACGGCAACCAGGCGAATCCGAAGCCCGAGACCCAACAGGACACGTAGCCCACGAGCGGCGACAATGAACGGCGTGCCCAAGGTCCTCGTCGTCGACGACGAGATGAAGATTGCCCGCCTCGTCAGGGACTACCTGACCGAGGCGGGCTTCGACGTCGCCCTGGCCTCGACCGGGCCGGCGGCGGTGGCCGCGGTCCGCTCGGACCGTCCCGACCTCGTCGTCCTCGACCTTGGCCTCCCCGGGATGGACGGGTATAACGTGACCCGAAACATCCGAGGACAATCGACGATCCCGATCATCATGCTCACCGCCAGGAGCGAGGAGACGGATCGCATCGTCGGGCTCGAGCTGGGCGCGGACGACTATGTGGTCAAGCCATTCAGCCCGAGAGAGCTCGTGGCTCGGGTCAAGGCGGTCCTGCGACGAACCGGCGGCGAGGTGGCCACCGAGACCATCCGGGTGATGGACCTGGTGGTCAGCCTCCCCAACCGCAGCGTCGAGCGTGACGGATCTCGCATCGAGTTGACCGCCACCGAATTCGAACTGCTGAGGACCCTGGCGTCGAGCCCGGGGAGAGTGTTCACCCGAGGTCAACTGCTCGATTCGATCCGTGGAGTGTCCTTCGAGTCGTACGAGCGGGCCATCGACGCCCACATCAAGAATCTCCGGAAGAAGTTGGAGCCCGATCCCCGACGTCCGAGATACGTCTTGACCGTCTACGGCGTCGGCTACAAGTTCAGCGATGCCTGACCCGAGATGGCAGGGACCGCCCTGGTCCCAGGACGGCCGCGGCCCGCCCCGGATGCTCCGACCCATCATCGGGTTCGCCCTGTTCCTGATCATCGTCGGCCCCTTTCTCGGGCTGATCTTTGCCAATCTCTTCGGGGTCTTCCGCGGGCCGGGTCGCTTCGTGCTCGGCGGCCTCGCCATCCTGGCCCTGGTTGGCCTGGTCGCCTTCGCCCGCAACCGCTTTGGTCGGACCTGGGCCCCGATCGGCGCCCTGATCGACGCCACAAAGCGACTCGGCGACGGTGAGACCGGGGTGCGCATCCCGATCAATGAGCCGGGTCCTCTGGCCGCGGTCAGCGGCTCGTTCAACCGGATGGCCGCCCGTCTCGAGGATGAGGACGAGCGAAGACGCCGGCTGCTCGCCGACCTCGGCCACGAGCTCCGCACTCCACTCACCGTGATTCGCGGAGAGATCGAGGCCGTGCTCGACGGGCTTCATGAGCCAGAGAGCCTGTCCAACGTCATCGACGAAGTCGATCTGATGGAGCGTCTCCTCGAGGACCTGCGGGTGCTCACCCTGACCGAAGCGGGCCGTCTCCAACTGCATCGGGAACCGACCGACATCGAAGCCGTGATCGGGGACGTCATCGCCTCTTTCGCCACCGCTTTGGAGGCGCGCCATGTCACATCACGGGTGGAGGTCGACACGGGGATGGGCGAGATCGACGTTGACCCGTACCGGCTGCGTCAGGTTTTGTCCAACCTCGTCTCCAATGCCCTCAACCAGATGCAGGACGGAGGCAGCTTGGAGGTTTCAGCTCAGCTCGACGAAGCCACCGCCCGGATCGAGGTCGCCGACACCGGGCCGGGGATCCCGCCTGACCGGCTGGAGCATGTGTTCGAGCGGTTCGTGAAGTCGGGGGATTCGACCGGGAGTGGGCTCGGTCTCTCCATCGCCCGCGACCTGGTGAAGGCACATGGAGGGACCATCGCCGCCGCCAATCGGTCCGGGGGCGGGGCGGTGTTCACCATCGTGTTGCCCGTCTAGAGACTGGCAGCAATGATCCCGCAGCAGACAGCGATACCCATCGACACCGGCGCCCAGACCCGCTCCGCCTTGGAACGAGACACGAGGTTGAGAAGGCCACCGAGGGCGAACAGCCCCGTGAACACCCACATACCGATCGGGCCGACATTGGGGACGACCTCGAAATCAGTCACGCCACCCGCTTCGAGGATGAGGAGGGTGGCGAGCGGGTAGATCACCACACCGGCCACTGCACTGGCGACTCTCAGCCCGACTGGAAGCTTGCCCTCATATTGGCCACCCCAGGCCATCCGTCTGGCCGGCATGCCGAGAGCGAGGGCGAGCTGGAACACGGCGATCAGCCCGAGCAGGCATGCGGCTACCACTGCGGCGATGGTCATCGACTGAGAACCTACGCATCTGTTCCCAGCTCTCTGGGCTGTGCTATCGTTGTGATATCAGACAGCTATCACATGGAGGTAGCAAGTGAACGAGCGCAAGGGTCTCGGCATCAACGGATGGTTGATGCTCGTGATCGTGATCGCCCTATTCCTCGGGGGTGGCTGGCTCATCTGGGAGGCCACAGGAAACAGCCAGGCCTCGACCTTCTGGACCGGTATCGTCCTCGTCCTCGTCGGTGGCGTGCTGGCGAGCGGCTTCGTAATCAACCCCCCCAACATCGCCAAGGTGGTCACCTTCTTCGGCCGCTATCTCGGCACCGTGCGCCGGAATGGCCTGAGCTGGACCGTCCCGCTCACCAACCGGGAGCAGGTCAGCCTCCGTATCCAGAACTTCGACAGCGAGATCCTCAAAGTGAATGATGCCAACGGGAACCCGGTCGAGGTGGCGGCGGTCATCGTGTGGCGGGTGGTGGACACGGCGCAAGCGGTGTTCGATGTGGAGGACTACGAGGACTTCGTCAGGATCCAGACCGAGACAGCGGTACGCCATATGGCATCGGAGTATCCCTACGACAACTACGAGGAAGGGCAGTTCTCGCTGCGGGCCAATGCCGACGAGGTGACCACCTCGCTCCATCAGGAGCTCCAGACCCAGCTCACCCTGGCCGGGGTCGAGGTGCTGCGCACACAGTTACGCCGGCTCGCCTATGCCCCCGAGATCGCAGCCGACATGCTCCGCCGCCAGCAGGCAGAGGCGGTGGTGGCGGCACGCACGCGGATCGTCGAAGGTGCGGTGGGGATGGTCGACCACGCCCTCGAGATGCTCAGTGAGAAGCACATCGTCGAACTCGACGAGGAACGGAAGGCGGCCATGGTCTCGAATCTCCTGGTAGTCCTTTGCAGTGAGCACCATGCCCAGCCGGTGCTCAACGCCGGGACTCTCTACCAGTAGGAAGGACCGTGGCAGAGCGCAAGAGCTTCCTGCTGCGGGTGAGCCCGGACCTGCACGCCGCCCTGGAGAAATGGGCGGCGGACGAGCTGCGCAGTGTCAACGCCCAGATCGAGTTTCTCCTCACCCGGGCGGTGCGAGAATCAGGTCGGGTGCGCAAGAAACAGGACCAGAAGAGGAGCCGATGACTCACGATCACGACGTCGTCGTACGCAACGATGCCGACAATCACCGATATGTCCTCGAATTGGATGGGGAACCCGCCGGCCTCACGGTCTATCACGTCCGTGGCGGTCGGCATTACTTCGTCCACACCGAGATCAACGCTGGTCACGGGGGTGAGGGTCTGGGCTCGGTCCTGGTCCAGGGTGCCCTCGACGACGTTCGGGCCCGTGGGGAAACCATCGTCCCCCTCTGCCCCTTCGTCACCGCCTGGCTCGCACGTCACCCCGATTACCAGGACCTGATCGATCAGGCCGCCCTGGACCGGATCAACCGGGCCGACTGACATGTCACCCCCGGGGTGTATACCTAGGGAGTCATGCCCGAATACCAATCACTCGAGCCCATAGACCCCCGGGAGGCGTTCGGAGTCACCCCCGGGCCTGAAGCGGTCGAGACCCGATCCACTGCTGCCTCACAGGCGGCACTTCTCCTGGCTGCTCGGGCGGGCGTCCTTGGTCAGGAAGACGAGATCGAGGAACTGGAGCGGGAGGTGGCGGAGGAACCCAACTTCGATCTTCCCGACCTGAGGCCGTTGGAGAGATCGCAGCGCATCCCGGTCGAGGAGGCAACACGCCCGCTCAGCATGTCACAGACCGAGCTCAGGACCGAGTCGGCGCCGGCAGTGCAAGAACAGATGGCGCGGACAGTCGACGACCTGTATCGGAGCCCATCATTCGAGGATGCAGCGGCTCTGTTCGAGGCCGGGATGCAAAGCCCCCATCCCCTGGTCCGTGTCGCCGCGGCGGCAGGCGCAAGGGAGACGACGAGACTCCGACCCCAGATCCGGCTCATTCTCGAAGAAGGAGCCGTCGACGAAGACCCCCTCGTCTCGCGTCTCGCCCTCGAAGCTCTGCGTCAGATCGATCCGAAGGATCCCAAGGTCCAGGAGGCAGTCAAACCCCAGCCACCGTCGAAGAAGCGGAGCCGCAAGTCGAAGACCGCAGCTCTCACCCACGGCACCTGGGCCAGCGAACAGCTCTGGTACCAGCCTCGGGGTGATTTCTACGAGGCGCTGAAGCGGAAGAAGCCCGCCCTCCACGTCCACGACAAGAGCTTCAAGTGGACAGGGTCTTATACGGACGCCGGGCGCCGGGCGGCTGCCCTCGCCTTGAAGCAGTGGATCGGTGACCAGGGGCTCGACACCCCCGATTTCTTCGCCCACAGCCATGGGGGCACGGTGGCCAATCTGGCCACAAAGCAAGGCGTGGAGTTCAAGAATCTGGTGCTGCTCGCATGGCCGGTCCACACCCAGTGGCTGCCCGACTTCTCCAAGGTCGATCGGATCATCGACATCAGGGTGAGGCTCGATTTGGTCATCACTCTGGACCGTGGCGGACAGCGCTTTCCCGGCCACCCCAAGGTGGAGGAGCATCGGAACGGATGGTTCGACCATCCGGCCCCGCATGAGCCTCCATATTGGGACGAGCACGGCCTGTGGGTCACGATCTGACCGATCGCGAAGCCGCGTGAGCCTCGGGGGATCGCTGAAGGTGATCGGGGCGGGACTCGCCTTCCGCTCGGCAGGCACCGACGGAGCCGGATACAAGCTCCTCGATGCGTTCTCCGGCGACGACGAACAGGAGAAGATGCTGGCCGGCATCTCCCTGGTCAAGGCGGGCGAGCGCTCGGTCGATCTGATCGAGAAGGCAGGCAAGACCGGTCGGCTCACACCGGAGGTCGTGCGTTTGCTCGCCGACATCGGCGGTCCCCGGTCCCGAGCCCTCCTCACCGAGCTCTCCGGCGAAACCGGCGCGGTGGCGACGGCCGCGATGGAGTCGCTCCAGGTGCTCGACCAGATCGAGGCGTTGGAAGACGACTAAGTATCCGGCGTACGGGGATTTACACTGAACGGTCCGGCCTCGCGGGCTTTCGAGGGCCGTGGCTGTTCATGAGGAGGGACAACTTGGATTCGCCGGCGCTCCATGAGGCACTGCACCGCCTCGCCGCCAATCATCGCTGGACGTGGACACCGTCTTGTCGACAGCTTCTCTTCTCGCTGCCCGGTGCAGCTCCGGCGCGACACCCGGTCTCGGTCGTATCCGACCTCACTTCCGAACAGCTCGACGATCTCCTCGGTGACAGTGCCCTGGTAGAGAGCGTCTCCGTGGAGATCTCCGACCTCGACGCCCTGCTGGCCGATCCGGTGACTCCGGAGATCGCCTACTGCTCCCCCGAGTTCGGCATCGATGCGCTCGTTCCCCAATACGCAGGTGGCCTCGGGGTCCTCGCCGGTGATCATCTCAAGGCGGCCAGCGATCGGCGACTCCCGTTGGCCGGTGTCGGGCTTTTGTATAGACATGGCTACTTCGATCAGGAGATCGCCGATGGCGGGCAGACGGAGCACTACCCGACCGTTGACCCTCTCCAGCTAGGAGCCATGGACACAGGCCTGGTGGGGAGCGTCCGACTTTCGGGTCGAGACGTCGCCGCACGGGTATGGCGAATCGATGGCAGGTCCCGCTACTCGTCCTGGACACGAACGTCGAGCGAACAGTGAGCACGACCGTGGGATCACCGACCGTCTCTACGGTGGTGACCGCCATCATCGTCTCGATCAGGAGATGGTATTGGGGGTCGGTGGCGCCCGGGCCTGGCCTCGCTGGGGAGCTGACCCCCGTGCATCACTTGAATGGGACCATGCCGGATTCATCGTGCTTCGACGTGATTGACCGGGTGATCGGAGGGAGGCGGTGTTCCACGACCTGTGGCCGTCAAACGGATCCGCCCCTGTGTGGTGTTCATCACCGACACCCCGGCGCCCGCCGGTATCGATTGTTCTCCACCGTGATTTGATGATCCCCTATCTCGAAGCCTTGGGCCGAACGGTGGGCAGCCCCCGGAGAGAAGTCTGCCGGCGCGCTGGGACAGGACCTGGGCCGCGACAGCCACTTCAACATGGCCGCACCGGCCCTTCGCCCCGGTGAAGTCACGCCAACGGGGTCTCCAAGCTGCACGGCGAGGTGAGCCGCTGCCTCTTGGCCGGGACGGGGATCGGGGACGAGATCACGATCGATCACCAGGGTCGGCGCAAGCGCGCGGACCTGGGCCCGGCTCGACAGACAGAAGCGCCTTCGACGACGCCCTCGGCCCGGAAGTGGGCCGATGGCGATCCCGCAGCGTGGGACCGGGTGTCAGATCTCGAAGACGACCGGCTCGCCGCCATCCGG
>CAWHEU010000004.1:0-140010 GCA_963828465.1 uncultured Acidobacteriota bacterium
CGCGCGCCGGCCCTTCGATGCCTGAGTAGAGCTCCGATGGCGTCGTGACCATCGCCGAAGACGTCGGCCTCGACCATCACCGGTTCTCCAACCACCCTCTTTGCCGCAAAGCGGCCACCGTCCACCTGGGGGGACTCGGCCTCGATCACGACTCGGCCGGTGGTGGCGGGCATCTTCGCCATGAGGAGAACCTAGTGGTGTGGACGGGGACCCTGGTCTCCTTTCCACCCATCCCACGTCCAGTTTCTGGGGTTGAAACGTTTAGATAGGTGGACTACCTTTGCGTGCCTCACTATTGAAACGTTTCAGCGAGGTGATCGATCAATGCCTCAGCGTCGGGTTCCGTCCCCATTGTCGCTCCGGCGCAAGCTGAAGGGCCTCACCCTGCAAACAAAGGTCGCCCTCCTGTCCGGTTCGGGACCCTGGACCACCCAGGCGGAGCCGGCAATCGGTTTGTCCTCGATCACGATGTCGGACGGCCCTGCCGGCGTTAGAGGTGACCGATGGGTGGGTGACACCTCCGTCAACATCCCGTCGACGACCGCTCTTGCCGCTACCTGGGATTACGACTTGGTCGAGCGTGTCGGTCGGCTGCTGGGGGCCGAGGCGCGAAGCAAGGGCGTGGACCTGTTGCTGGCCCCGACGGTGAACCTCCACAGGACTCCGTTCGGAGGCCGTCACTTCGAATGCTGGAGCGAGGATCCCCTGTTGACGGGGGAGCTGGCCGCGGCGCTGGTGGAAGGCATCCAGTCCCAAGGGGTCGGCGCCTGCGCCAAGCACTTCGTGGCCAATGAAACCGAGACCGACCGCATGAGCTACGACGTCGTCATCGACGAGCGGACACTCCGTGAGCTGTATCTCGCGCCATTCGAACGGTTGGTGGCACAGGGCGTCTGGACGACCATGGCGGCATATAACGGGGTCAACGGCCACACCATGACTGAGAGCCCGCTGCTCGACTCGGTGCTGAGAGAGGAGTGGGGGTTCGACGGCCTGGTCGTGTCGGACTGGACGGCGGTTCGGTCGACGGTGCAGGCAGCAAACGCCGGCACCGACCTGGCCATGCCCGGGCCCAATCGCTTCTGGGAAGCTCCCTTGATCGCCGCCGTCGAGGACGGCCGGGTGTCTCCCGACACGATCGACGACAAACTGGAGCGACTCCTCCGCCTGGCCTGGCGGGTAGGGAAGCTGGATCCGGCCGATGCGAATCCGAGTCAGAATGGCGCCGGTGAGGAGGCGCCGGCCCTCACCCGAGAGGCAGCCGCAGCGAGCTTCGTGCTGATCCGGAATCAGGGGGGGATCCTCCCCTTCGATCCGGAAAAGCTGACGACCGTCGCCGTCATCGGCCCAAACGCGGCGGTGGCTCGCACCCTCGGCGGGGGAAGCGCATATGTCGACGCTCCGTACACCATCTCCCCGTTGGATGGGATCCGCGACATTCTCGGGGGTTCCGCAAGCGTCATCCATGCGCCGGGCACCGTCGGTGAGACGCACATGGTGCTCGACGGGCGCCTCGGCACCGATCCCTTCACCGATGAGCCCGGTGTCGCAGTGCGTCTGCTCGATGCCTCAGACAGGGAACTCGGCCGACGCCACATGAAGTCGGGCAAGGTCTTCTCATTTGGTGATTTCGGCCCGGGCATCGACGGCGGATCGGTCGCCGCCATAGAGATGCTGGCTGACGTCGTCGTTCCTTTGAGCGGCGAATATGAGGTGGGCTTCGGTGGGATCGGGCGTTACTCCCTCGAGCTCGACGGCCAAAAGATCCTGGAGAAAGAGCTCAGCGCCGACCCCGACGCCGACCATCTGGAGCAGGCGCTACGCCCGGAGCAGGCGATGACAACCGTCAGCCTGGAGCTCGGGCGATCGGCGCATCTCAAGCTCAAACATGAACGGGACCCATCGTGGCCAACGGTGCTACAGCTGTACGCGGAGCCCCCGGCCCCGAACTCTGTGTTCGCCCTGAAGCATGCGGTCGAGGCGGCGAAGGTCGCCGATGTGGCGGTGGTGGTCGTGGGCACGAATGATGTCGTCGAAAGCGAGGGTTATGACCGAACGAGCTTGGCTCTGCCCGGGCATCAAGACGACTTAGTCCGTGCGGTGGCCGCGGTCAACGCTTCTACCGTGGTCGTAGTCAATGCGGGAGCGCCGGTCCTGATGCCGTGGGAGGACTATGTGCCGGCGGTACTCATCACCTGGTTCCCCGGCCAGGAGTACGGGAACGCGCTCGCCGACGTGCTGTTCGGCAGGTCCGAGCCCGGGGGAAGGATGCCGACCACATGGTGGCGGGACCGAGACGGCTTGCCCTCGGTGCGGCCGAATGGGGGGACACTTCATTACACCGAAAAGGCCATTGGCTACCGGCGGGGCGCCTACAGCCAGGTCCTGGTGCCATTCGGGCACGGTCTTGGATATACCGAGTGGGAATACCAAGCCATGGATGCGACCGCTGAGGACAACGGGAACGTGTCAGTAGCGGTGACGATCCGGAACATCGGAGCGCGGGAGGGGTCGGAGGTGGTCCAGATCTACGCCTCGCGTGATGCCTCGGCGATCGATCGACCTCCAACCACTCTCGCCGGATTCGGCAAGATCCGCCTCGGATCAGGCGAGACAGGGACCGCTCAGATACGGATACCACGTCGCGCCTTCGAGCACTGGGATCAGGAAACTCGCGCGTGGATGGCGGAGCCGGGGGTCTGGACCCTGTCCGCCGGCCGCTCCGTGTCCGACCTTCGACTCGTGACAGAGCTCGTAATCGGCTGACGACGGCGTCAAGAGCCGGGGGCCTGCAGTCTTAGACTTGCCATATGGCGCCAGGAATGCGTGAGGTAGCCGAAAAGGCCGGTGTGTCGATCGCCACCGTGTCCAACGTCCTCAATCGGCCCCAGGTCGTCACCGAAACGACCCAACAGCGGGTACGTGCGGCGATGGATGAGCTGGGTTTTGTTCGCAACGGGACGGCTCGCCAGCTTCGTGCCGGTACGTCCGAGGTCGTTTGCGTGACCGTGCCGGGCTTCACCCCTTTCTACGACGAGTTGATAAGGGGCGTGGAAGAGCGGGCAGCCGAGCACGGACTGGTCGTGTTCGCTTGTGCCACCTCGGATGACCCCATCAAAGAGGAAAGCTATCTCCGTGTTTTCATGGAGCAGCGGGTGCGAGGGATCCTCCTCACCAGGGCGTCAGAGGTGTTCCAGCAGCCAGGGCAGACGTTCCCCCGACATGTGCCGGTGATATTCGTCGACCTAGAGAGCGGATTGCTCGATCACTGCTCGAGTTCCGTTGATGATCTGCACGGCAGCGTGGATGCCGTGCGCCATCTCCACGAATTAGGACACCGACGCATAGCCTGGGTTGGCCCGCCTGACGTTCCCCAGTTGGTCAAGCGAGCCGAAGGTGTGCGCTCCGCCGCCTCTGATCTGGACATGCATGTAATCGAGATCGCCACCTCGCAGAAGACCAACGTTCAGGCCGGTCAGCTCGCCGCACTGGAACTGCACGCGACCGGCATGCCGACCGCGGTGATCTGCGGCAACGACTCCATGGCGGTGGGGATGGAGATGCAGCTGGCAGCTCTCGGATATTCGGTACCAGAAGACGTCTCGATTGTCGGCTACGACGACATCGAGTTCGCCGCTGCGGCCGTCGTCCCGCTGACCACTGTTGCGAGACATGCCGTGGCCATCGGGTCGAGCGCCATCGACCTGCTGGTGGAGGGCTGCGGTGCTGCGGATCACACCCATCGACAAGTGCTGCTGCCATCGGAGTTGGTGGTCCGGTCCAGCTCCGGCCCACCCCCGGCCTCCGGCTAGCCCACCCCCGAGATTCGCGGGTTCGTCACGGAGAGCCGGTGGCTCCCCGGCCCCAGGGTCACCTCTTCGTCTGATGGGATCCCGTCGCAGACGATCTTTGACCCCTCGGTGGCCGGGGCGATGAAGCTGCCCGAAGCGCCGAAGGGCAAGACGATGTCGACTGAGAGATCGCCGCCAGTCTCGATCTGCCATTCGATCGAGCTCTGCCCCAGCGATCCGTCTATCGAGGCGTGAGCCCATTCGATTCCGGCTGGAGGCCGGGGGGCGAAGACCACATGCCGATATCCCGGCCGAGAACGATCAGGAGCGATCCCGGCCAGATGGCGGTAGATCCAATCGACGACCGCGCCATAGGCATAATGGTTGAAGCTGAGCATGTGCCCGCCGGCGCCTTCCTGGTCGTCCATGCCGGGCGGTGGCGCCATATCTCCAGGGTGTATCGAGCCGTCAGGACGTATCGCATCCCAACGCTCCCACACCGTGGTCGCCCCCATCTCGATTTGGTACAGCCATGACGGATGTTGTCGTCTGAGCAGCATCTGATATGCCTCGTCGAAACGGTCTCCGCCTGCGAGTGCGTGTAAGACCAAGGGTGTTCCGAGGAACCCGGTGGCGACCCTTCCCTCGGATTGCCTAACCAAATCGGCCAGGGCGTCCTCGATGCGTTGCCGTTCTACTTCGGGCACGATTCCGAAGCTGAGAGCGACGGCGCACCCGGTCTGTGTCTCGATGATGTGCTCCTGCCAGCGGGCCCAGGTGGCGTCGGCCAGGGCATCGGCCAACAGGCGGTAGCGAGAGCCCGACGGCGGGTCGCCCAAGAGATCTGCCGCCTCGCCCGTCAGACGGGCGCTCCGGGAGAAGAAGGCGTTGGCAAGGAACGTCGAGTCCGCCTTCGCTTCCCAGGGCCGGTCAGAAGGGGCATCGGGATCCAGCCAATCCCCGAACTGGAACGAAGAGACAAGCAACCGGTCGTCGTCGCGCCGATTGACCAGCGAGTCCACCCACCGTCTCATGCTGTCGAACTGGCGCCGCAGGATCTCGGCGTCGCCGTAGGACTCGTAGACCGCCCAAGGAACGAAAGTGGCGGCATCGGCCCACCCAGCCCGCCCGAATCGAGCCTCGCCACCGAGGACCACATCAGGAACCACGCTGGGCACACCAAGCACATCGTCCTGATCCAGGGCAAGATCCTCCAGCCAGCTCGCCCAGAACTGCTCGGACTCGAAGAGGCTGCAGGCCGTAGGGGCGAATGCCTGGGCGTCGCCGGTCCAGCCCAATCGCTCGTCCCGTTGCGGGCAGTCAGTGGGTACCGAGACGAAGTTTCCCCGTTGCGACCAGACCACGTTTTCGTGCAGCTTGTTGAGAGCCGGTTCCGAGCACTCGAACCAACCGCGTTTGGGGAGGGCCGAGCTGATGGCGACGATCTCGGACGAAACCAATTCTGCTTCGCTCTCGACTTCGGCGTACCTGAATCCGTGGAAGGTGAAGATCGGTTCCAGATCCACCTCTGCCTCATCGGCGAGGATGTAGACATCGGTCGCCTTGGCCGATCTCAATGAGCGGGTGTGGAGCGCGCCGTCCGACTCCAGTACCTCGGCGTGGCGCACCGTGATCTGATCGCCGCTCTTCCCCTTCACCCTGAGCCGGACGAAACCGGCCAGGTTTTGCCCACCGTCGAGAATGATCGGACTCCCTGGTTGGCTGAGGATGGTGGTCGGAAGCGTCTCCACTTCCCTTACCGGGGACACCATCCGGGCCCGGATTAGCGACCTGTCATAGGGGATGACCGCAACCGGTGCCCACCCGGCGGCGTCGAACCCGGCCCGCTCCCATCCCGCCTGCCGCGCCCTGAAGTCGATGACCGACCCGTCATAGAGGTCGGCCGAGCGGATCTCACCGGTCGATGCCAGCCATTCCTCATTGGTGACGACGCGCATCGAGGATCCATCGGTGAGCTCGATCTCGAGCTGGGCGATGAGCCCGAGATCGGTTCCGTAGCGAGCTCTGTCGCCGCCAGTCGGGTCCCAGCCGAGCCGGCCCCGGTACCAGCCGTCACCAAGTGCGCCGGACACCACGTTGCGCCCGGAGGAGAGCAGGGCAGTGACGTCATAGGTCGCCGCAAGGAGCCGATGGTCGTAGCTGGACCATCCCGGGTTGAGAAGCTCATCGGTTATGGGTTGGCCGTTGAGCGCCACCCGGTGGACGCCGAGCGATGTCACATACAACCGGGCCTTCTCGACTGCGGCGGGAAGATCGAACTCATGACGCAGCAATGGTGACGGTGACTGCCGCTCGGATCCGGGGTCATCCGGGAGTGTGACCGCCTCGGCCGTCCAATCCGCAGCCTCGTGAAGGCCGGCTTCGACCGTCAGAACGGAACTCCACTTCCCCCACCCCGCACCTGTTTCGATTCGCACCCGATAGTGACGGATTTCGCGACTCTCTAGCGGCTCTCCGGGTGCCAGCACCCCGCTCTGCTCATCGCCCCGCACTTCGCCGGTCGAATCGAGCACCTGCTCGAAGGCAGTCGATCCGGAGCTCTGAATCTCGTAGGCCAGTTGGCCGGAGTCTGCCGGACTTCGGATAGTCGCCAAGTGAGCCGCACAGGCTCGGGGCCGATCCCCAGGATCCCGACGGGCAGCTGGCTCTTCAGAGTTGGCGTCTGCAATGCGACTCTCGCCTCAGCCCTTGACCGCGCCCGCGGCTAGCCCGGAAACGATCTTGCGGCTGAAGAGGATGAACATGATCAGAGGCGGGATGGTGATCAACACCACTTGCATGAAGAGCAGGTTCCACTGGGTCAGGAACTGGCTCTGGAAATTGAACAGCGTGAGCTGGACGGTGGCGTTCTCGTCACCGGGCAGGAAGTAGAGGGCGTAGACGAAGTCGTTGTAGATGAGGACCGCGTTCACCACGATCACGGTGATAACCGCAGGGCGGATCAGGGGGAAGATGACCCTGAAGAAAAGGGTCATCGGTGAGGCTCCGTCGACGATGGCAGCCTCATCGATCTCGCGTGGGATCGTGCCGACGAAGGCGCGCAGGACGATGACTGCAAAGGGCATGGCAAAAGCCAGGTGGATCAAGATCAGTCCAGTCATTGTCTTGAACAGCCCGAGGGCCTGCAGGACGAAGATGGTGGGCACCACTGCCGGAGGAATGATGAGACCGGCCAGCACCAGAACGCTGACCAGGGAGCTCACCCGATCCTTCCGACGCTGATGCACAAAAGCCACCATCGAGGACACGAAGACGATGAGCGCCACGGAGGCGATCGTGAGTATGAAGCTGTTCCTGAGTGAGGTGACGACGATGCCATCTCGTGCGGTCAACACCCCCTGCAGGTTGTCCCAGAGGTGCCACTCGGTGGGCCAGGTGAAGTCGAGCAACGCAGCTTCTGCCTGTTCTTTGCCCGCGGTGAGGACGATGAAGGCGAAGGGGACCAGGAACACCACGGTGCCGATCGCCAACGCCACAACATCGACCCACCACCTGCGCACCAGCCTCACAGGTCGAGCTCCTTGCGGTTGAAGTACCGCATCAACGGAAAGACGATGATGCTGACGGCGATGAAGAGGATCACGTTCCCCGCAGTCGATAGCCCGTAGAACCCAGCCTGGTACTGCTTGAAGATCGCCGATGCGATCACATCCGTGGTGAACCCCGGGCCACCCCCGGTCATGGTCCAGATCAGGTCGAAGCTGCGAAGCCCGCCAATCAGGGAGAGCAGGATCACGGTGAAGGTGGCGTTGCGGCTCAAGGGAACGATGACGTGGCGGAACCGGGCCCAGGCACCACCATCGATCCGGACCGCATCCATGTACTCCTCGGGGATGGAGACGATGCCGGCGATGAAGATCACCAGGGCGATGCCGACGCCCCTCCAGACATCGACCAGAGCCACCGAGAGCAGGGCGATCTGGGGATCGGTGAGCCATGCAGGGCCGACACCACCGAGCAATTCGATCGCCTTGTTGATCAAGCCCTCCGAGGGGTGCATCAAGATCTTGAAGGTGATGCCAACGGCGACGATGCTGACGATCACCGGAAAGAACACCATCGATCTCATGACGGTCTTGAGCCGGATCATGGAAGTGAAGAGAACGGCGAGCGATAGCCCGAGGACGACCTTCAGGCCGCTGGTCACCACCGCATAGACCAGCGTGTTTCGCATGCTCGTGATCAGGGCGGGTCGGCTGAAGAAAAGCAGGTAGTTGTCGAGTCCGATGAACTCCCAATCGAACAACGACCAACGAGTGAGGCTGAAGAAGAAGGCCATCCCGGTGGGGACGATGAACAAGACGGCGTAGACGATGGCGGCGGGTAGGTAGAAGGTGTGCGGGTAGGCCTTGTGGGCCAGTAAGCGCGTTTTGGGGGGTCGATGTCTCAAGCCGAGCGCCGACGGGACAGTAGCTGTCCCGTCGGCACTCGAACTATCGACTTCGGATGTGGTTTCAGTGCGCTGGCTCACCAACCAGGCAGGCCAAGTTGCTGGGCCTGAGCGACGACGTCCTCGTCGTAGAGGGCCGCCGCGTCGGCAGCATTGGACAGGCCGGACCCGACCTCCACGGTGAGGAACTCCAGGTTGGGGCCCTTGATCGGCGACAGGAACTCCAGAGCCGGTGCGACCGCCCCGGCATCGATGTACGCCTGGATGTCGAGCACGGCCGGCATGACATCGTCCGGAAGCGAAGACCCTTCGATCATGTAGGGGCCTTGAGGCGCCACGGCCGCAGTCATCGCGTCCACGCCCTCCAGGGAGGCGACGAATGCGAGGAATTCCTTCGCCACCTCCTGCTGCTCACTGGTGGACGCGATGTAGATGCCTGCCGGCATCCAAATCGTGGTCCCATGGGTGGCAGCGTCATTGCCGGGCTGGCCGAAGAACCCGATGTCCTGTATGGCGTCGGGATTGGCCTGGTTTATGGCATCGAGGGCGAAGGTGAGCATCGGGTAGTGAGCAACTTCGCCGTTCGCCAGCAGGACGAGTCCATCGTCAAACGTCGTAGACCCGAAGTCCTCCTGATACCACCCCTTCTCGAAACCTTCCTGAAGGTGTTCGAAACCCGCCAGGGCCGGCTGGTCGACGTACTTCGCCTGATTGTTCGTGTACTTCTCGGCCCAGTCCGGGTCCTGGGTATGGATGTTGTAGTAGTCGGCCAACACGAACAACTGAGAAGTCCAGGTGTCGGTGTAGGTCTGGCCGATCGGGGCTATCCCAGCGGCGAGGATTGCGTCGTTGTTGGCCGCGAACTCCTCCCAGGTGGTGGGCACAGTCAGACCGAGGTCTTCGTAGATCGCCTTGTTATAGAGGACACCGCCTCCCATGGCGGTTTGGCTGGGCACCCCGTACACGTCCCCCTCGGCAGTGACCGTGGGCAGGAACGAGTCGACGATGTTCTCGACAAAGGGCTCATCCGTGACCGGGACGATGGTCTCGGTCGGGTTGAGCGCCTGGAACAGCGACCCGGTGTTGTACCAGAAGACGTCGGTCATCTCACCGGTTGCGAGTCGAGTCTTGACGAGGTTGTCACCCTCGCCGCCACCGGGGCGAGTCTCGGTCTCAAACGTGACGTTGGGATGGGTGGCGGTGAACGCCGCTACCAACGCCTCCGCGGTAGCGATGGTGACCGGGTTGTCGTCGTACAGGAACGACAGAGTGACGGCGTCCTCAGACGGGGCCGCCGTCGTCGCCGGCGCCTCCGTGCCGGCAGGTGCTGTGGTCGAGCCACCCTCGTCGGGCGCTGCCGTTGTCGTCGCACCTCCTCCCCCTCCACCACAGGCCGCGACCACCAGTGCCATCACGGCCAGCATCAGTGGAACACGCTTGGAAAACTGTCTCATCCATCCTCCTCGTGTGCGTCTCTCACGCCGCTGAAACGTTTGATTTAAACGTTTCAGACCCTCGCTGGCGAAGCGTACGTCCGGAACCGGTAGGTGTCAACAAGTGTTCGATCTTGCACCCGAGCACAACAAGCCGGGCCTCATTTGTCGCGTCGCCCATTCAGCCAGCTGACCATGGCCGGATCGCGGTGGTCGAAGAACAGGGATGCGCCGGTGTCTATTGCCGCGATCCGGGTCATCTGCTCGACCGTCAGCGTGAAGTCGAAAACGTCGAGGTTCTGCTCCATGCGTTCCCGACGGACCGATTTCGGGATGACTACGACGTCGCGCTGGATGAGCCATCGGAGCACGACCTGGGCGACGGACTTGTCGTGGGCGTCACCTATCGCGGACAACGTCGGTTCGGTGAACAGGCTGTTGCGGCCCTCGGCAAACCCGCCCCAAGCCTCCATCTGAACCCCGTGCGAGCGCATGAGCTCGTGGTCAGCGTGGCGTTGGAAGAACGGGTGCGTCTCGATCTGGTTCACCATCGGCGCTATCGCGTTGTGCTCGATCAGGTCGACTAACCGATCGGGATAGAAGTTCGAGACGCCGATCGCTCGGGTGAGCCCGTCGGCGAGGAGCTGCTGCATCGCACGCCAGAAGCTGTAGTAGTCGCCGAGGGGTTGGTGGATCAGGTACAAGTCGACGTGGTCGAGGCCCAGCCGCTCGAGGGACCGTTCGAAGGCAGCATTGACGTTGGCCTCCCCCGGGTTCTGGATCCACAGCTTGGTGGTGATGAACAGCTCGCTCCGTGGTATGCCGCTGTTGGCTACCGCCCGACCGACAGCCCCTTCGTTGTCGTATGAGGCTGCGGTGTCGATGTGCCGGTAGCCGACCTCGAGCGCGGTATCGACGGCCTGCTCGGTCTCGCCCGGGGGAATCTGAAAGACGCCGAAACCGACGATCGGCATCTCGACACCGTTGTTCAGCCTCACGTTGGGTGGACGGATGGTGGGCACTGGGATGCTCCTTGATCACTCGATCTGCGAACCGACTAAACCATCAGCGCGCCCGAACATGTGGCGGGAATCAGCGCACACCGTCGCCGCAGCACCCTCGGTCTTCATCCACCAATCAGATGAGATCAGCGATCATTTTCGCGGCCTTGGCGGCGCCATTCGACTCCACTCCGAGGTAGTCGACGGGCGCGCCGGCGCGAGAAATGATCTCTGTTGCGATTGCCGCAGGATCGGTCACCGCGTAGTCCATGTATTGCCCCGCTCCGTAGCGGTCGAGCCGATGACGAACGTGGTAGTTCTGCTCGAAATGGTTCCGCAGCGGGAAATAGAGAAACGGGGTCCTCGCCGCAGCCAGCTCCATAGTGGTAGTGAGGCCTCCTTGCACAATGGCCAGATCGCAGACGGCCAGGTGCCTGTAGAGGCCATGGACATAGCCGTGGTACTCGAGACCGCCATGTACGGGGAGGCCGGCCGGGTCGATGCGGGGCCCCGCCACTACGACCATGCGCAACTCTGGCATTGACTGCTTTGCCAGCGGGTACGCGGCGATCACCTTCTCCAGCAAGTCACGCCCCACCCCCGACCCGCCGACTGTGACCACACACACCTTCTCGTCCTCTCCGTAGCCGAGCTCGGACCGCCATGAGGCCATCTCATCATCGGTGGGTGGCTCGAACCCGGTGATGTAGCCGGTGAACTGGAAGTGCTCTTCGGTCCAGTCCCGGATCTTGGGAAGGCCTGGACCGAACGTCTCGGGCACGATGTCGTCGGGGTTGCCGACGAACAGTGCGAGGTCGCGGATCCGGGGATAGCGGGCGATGTGCTCGATCATCTCGGCGTTGTAATCGGCGGTGAGGTACTCCTCGTGACTACCACCTGATGGCATGGGGAGGAATCCGACGAAGTCGGTCATCCAGACATGGTCACCCCGCTTGAGCTCCGGGTTCTCGTGCCAGAAATGATCGATGTCCCACGCCTCATCCCCCAGGGAGAGGTCGTACAGGCCTTCTTCCATGACCTCCTGGAAGATCATGAAGTTGGCCACCAGGATCTCGTCCATGCGGCGCAATGCCTGGAAGCAATGCAGATCATGACCGGATGCCTCGGAGGCGATGTGGGCCGACTCACTGGCCAGCCACTCACTGGCGGGGTGAATGGCCTCCCCTTCGGCTTCGAGGACACGGGTCACCGGGTCTTGCGCGAGCCAATCGATCTCCAGATCCGGGCGCAGCTTCTTCAGCTCCTTGGCGATGGCAACGTCCCGCCGGGCGTGACCCAGCCCGATCGGTGAGGAGACATAAAGGACACGCTTCCTCCGGTTGAGGCCGCGACCCCAGCGGATCGGGCTCCCCATCGGGCCAGAGATTCGACCGGCGAACTCCCTGATTAGTTGATTCACCACCACAGGGTCCCGGGCCAATGGGATATGGCCGCCGTCCTGGACCGTGACGAGACTTCCTCCGGTGGCCTCGGCGAGTCGACGGGCCCGAGAGAGGGGACTGATTCGATCGTGGTCACCGTGGATCACCAGGACCGGGCTGGTGACCCGGCTGCACAACTCGAGAACCTTCTCATGGTCTACATCGTCGACCTTCGCTTCGGCGACCAGGACCTCTGCTTGGGTTTCCAGCGCCCACCCGACACAGTCCTCGCGCTGCTTGGTGGAGTGGGGCTCGGGGAAGCACTCGGAGAAGAAGAACTCTGCGAAATCCTCGTAGTTCGTCTGCCAGTAGTGAGCGTTGTACTTCTCCCACCCCTGGGGGTCGACGTGCTCGGCCCAGAAGGCGTCTTCGATCCCCGCCCGCGCGGCCGCGGGTGGGGTGATGGGGAGCGAAGGGCCGATGAACACCTGGCCGAGGACTCGATCCGGATGTTCCGCCGCAACACTCAGCGACCACATCGATCCCTTGGACAGCGAAACCAGAACCGCCTCGTCCGTGCGCGTCTCATCCATGACTTCGATCGCATGCGAAGCCTGTGCCGCCAGTGAATAGATCTGCGGGTCAACGGTTCGATCCGAGCGCCCGTTGCCAGGCCCGTCGTAGGTGATCACCCGGAAATGTCTGGCCAGATAGGGAACCTGCAACTTCCAGAATCGGGAGTGGATGATGGTCCAGGTCGGCAGGAGAAGGAGAGTGACGTCGCCCTCGCCGAACACCTCATACCCGATGCTCAGTCCGCCCCTCTCCACGAAGCCCTCGGAGTCAGGGTGCCTAGCTCTCATGGTGAGCACCCTCCTCCAATGCCCTGATCACCTGCCCGACCTTCCACAGAGCACTGCGAGCAGGGAGATCGGACTCGCCCACCCCGAGCAGGATGTAGGCCTCGGCCCCGATGAAGGGGAGGCCGGCCAGGGCGCCCACCTCAGCCGCGGTGAAAGGGCCGAGGCCACCCAGCTGACGCTCGGCCCGCTCCGCCACCGAGGCAAGGATGCGTTGCCAGCCCTTCAACTGCTCCCAGACCGCCTCGGCGATCTCGCGGTCAGACCAACCTGCGGCGATCATCTCGTGGAGCACGCGGACATACCCGGATGCCAGGTCTTCTTCCAGGAAATCGCAGGCACGTTCCCACTGCATCCAGATCGGAATTCCCGATTCGAACATTCGCTCCTGACGGTCGAGCAGCCTCTGGTTCTCGACTTCGAGGACTGCCAACACCAACCTCTGCTTGGAGCCGAAGTGGTAGTGGATCTGACTCAGCGGCACACCGGCCCGCTCGGCGATGATGCGTGTCGAGAATCTGGCATAACCGACCTCGAGCAGCACCTGCTTGGCCGCGGCGAGGATCGAGTTGGCGGTGTCGGTGCGAGCGATTTGCTGTGTCATGGCTGGTACCGGTCTACTCGGTCGATCGACCGAACTAACCCTACGCGGTCAGAGGCTGAGGGTCAAGAGTGAATCAGTGGCTCTTCACGAACGGGCTCACCTCACGTTCGTAGACCACCCGGCCGTTCACCCCTTCGAGATTGGAAGGCGCCGCCTCGAGACGGGCCTTCAACTCCGGTTCCAGATCGACTGCGAGCACCTGTCGAGCCAGCTCGCATACCCGCCCGGCGTGACGGAGGACAAAGACGGCCTCCAATCCAGAGATGTCGTCGAAAAACCATCCGCAGGACGTGTACATCAACATCGCATGCTCCTGGATCTGGAGGTGCCCGATCGCCCTTGCCCGCTGATCCATGTCCAAGCCCGGTCTGGCGTGCTTCTCCAGGAAGTCCTCGACCGAGCCGCCGAGAACGACCGCGATGTAATCGTCTCGTGCCTGCCACGGGTCCTCGAGCAGCTCGGCGCCGATGGACTCGAAAGGGCCGATCAACTCGTCACGCAGCCAGTCGAGGGCGGAGCGGAGCGGGCCACGCCAACGCTGATGCCCGGTCGGCTCACGCCCGGTGTGGCAGCCACAGTCGGCTCTCCAACGTTCGACACCGTGAGCACAGCTCCACGAGGAGTCCTCGACGATGGCGGCGCGCAAGGTGGGTGGGGCGAGAGAGAGGAACTCCGGATAGTTCGTCAGTCGCGCCTCAGGATCGGCGTCGATCGTTTCCAGAGCGACCGCGAGAGCCATTTCCCCGTGCCGGTGATGATGGCCGTAAGTCTCACCGTCGGTCGCGACATGGGCCAACCGAGGGCCGATCCCGAGCTCCCCCACCGCCGAAATCAATCGGTGCGCCAGCGCTTTGCCGTCTTTGAGGAGACCATCGAAGGCGATCTCGCGGGAGAGCGGCCCGTCGTAGAAGAAGACGACGACCGATCGACCGTCGCCCAGATCGATGCGATAGGGGATGCGGGTGTCGATTCTCCCCCCGTCGACATCCGACCATGACCGGTCGATGCCCTCGACCGCGGCGGCCTGGTACGGGGAAAGCACGGTGAACTTGATCCCCTCCCGGGCCAGGATGTCGAGGCTCTCTGTGTCGACCGCCGTCTCCGGTAGCCACATCCCTTCCGGACGCCGACCGAACCGATGCTCGAAGTCGGCGATGCCCCAACGTACCTGGGTCATTTTGTCCCGTCGGTTGGACAGAGGGAGGATGGAGTGGTTGTAGGCCTGGGCCATTGCCGAGCCGTGACCGGCGAACCTCCGAGCCGAAGCGTCATCCGAGTCGATGATCGCCCGGTAAGTCTCCGGGTCGGCCTCCTCGAGCCAGCTGAGCAGGGTCGGGCCGAAGTCGAAGCTGATCGACTCGTAGGTGCTGACTGTCCTGGTGACTTCGCCATTGCCGTCGAGGATGGGCGCGCGAGTGTTGGCGGCGTAAGACTCCTCGGTGATGCGCTTGTTCCAGTCGTGCCAGGGCGCGGCCGATGGCTGTTCCGGCACCTTCCCGGTGAAAGGGTTCTCCCGGGGTGGCTGGTAGAAGTGCCCGTGAATGCAGACGAACTTGCTCAAAGCGGAGTCAACCTAAGAACGCCAAGGGACTAGCCGGTCTTCCCCGGCATCGGTTCATGACGGAGGATGACCACGCCGAGCGGTGGGAGTGTGAGGTCGATGCTCTGAGGGAGGCCGTGGTGGGGCACTGCCAGTGGACCGGTGTCGACGCCCCCCAGGTTGCCTTGCCCACTGCCTCCATATAGGTCTGCGTCGGTATTCAGGATCTCGACCCATCGACCGGGACCGGGCACGCCGACGCGATAGGCATGCCGGGGCACGGGTGTGAGATTGACCGCCACGAGCAGGGCATCGCCGGCCGATGACCGTCGAAAGTATGCGAGGACACTGTTGGCCGCGTCATTGGGCACCGCCCATTCGAAACCCGCCGGATCGCAGTCCAACTCATGGAGGGCCGGCTCCCCGGCATAGATCCGATTGAGATCGGCGACGAGCCGGTGGATCCCGCGGTGGGGCGGCACCTCGAGGACAGACCAGTCCACTTGGTCGTCATGGGACCATTCCGAGCGCTGGGCGATCTCGGAGCCCATGAACAGGAGCTTCTTTCCCGGCTGGGACCACATGTAGGCAAGAAGAAGGCGAAGGGTGGCGAACTTCTGCCAGTCGTCCCCGGGGAACTTCTCGAGCAAGGCGCGCTTGCCATAGACGACCTCGTCATGAGAGATGGGGAGCATGAAGTTCTCACTGAAGGCGTACACCGCCCGAAAGGTCAACTCGTGGTGATGAAAGGAGCGATGCACCGGCTCGCGTGAGAGATGGACCAGGGTGTCGTGCATCCATCCCATATCCCACTTGAGCCCGAATCCGAGGCCGCCGAGAAATGTCGGCCGCGATACCAGGGGCCATGAGGTCGATTCCTCGGCAACGGTCTGAACGGCCGGATACTCCTGATAGACGACCTCGTTCAGCCGCCGGATGAATGCAATCGCCTCCAGGTTCTCTCGGCCCCCATGCCGGTTCGGGATCCACTGCCCCGTCCGGCGCGAGTAGTCGAGGTAGAGCATCGAAGCCACCGCGTCGACTCTGAGCCCGTCGGCGTGGTAGCGGTCGAGCCAGAACAGGGCATTGCTGATGAGGAAGGCGGGCACCTCGGCCCGTCCGTAGTTGAAGATGTACGTGTCCCAGTCGGGATGGAAACCCATCTTCGGATCGGCGTGTTCATACAGATGGGTCCCGTCGAAGAGACCAAGGCCATGCCCATCGGTCGGGAAATGCGAGGGCACCCAGTCGAGGATCACTCCGATTCCCGCCCGGTGGAGGGCGTCGATCAGAGTCATGAAGTCCTGAGGGGCGCCGTATCGACTGGTCGGCGCGAAATAGCCGGTGGTCTGATAGCCCCACGAGCCGTAGAACGGGTGCTCCATCACCGGCATCAGCTCGACGTGGGTGAAGCCGAGATCCACGAGGTATGCCGGGAGTTGCTCGGCCAGCTCTAAATACGTGAGATGGCGTCCGCCTTCCCCCCGACGCCACGAACCGAGATGCATCTCGTATACGGCCATCGGGGCATCGAGAGTGTTTCGCCCAGCACGGTTCCCCATCCACTCCGCGTCGTCCCATTCGTAGTCCAGGTCCCAGACCTTGGAGGCAGTCTTGGGAGGGGTCTCGGTGTGGACCGCAAACGGGTCGGCTTTCTCCCCGACGATGCGCCCGTTGCCAATTCGGTACTTGTAGGCAGCGCCCTGACCCACTCCCTCGACGAATCCCTCCCATATCCCGGAAACGCCTCGAGGGTTGAGCCTGTCGGTGACAGGATCCCAGCCGTTCCAATCACCGACTACGGAAACCGAGTCGGCGTTGGGGGCCCAGACCGCGAATTGGACGCCCCCCTCTACCCGATGGGAGCCCAGTTTCTCGTAGAGGCGGTAGTGGGTTCCCTCGTTCCAGAGATGGAGGTCGTCCTCACTCAGTAGGCTGGTCGGAGCCAGGGGACGTTGGGGCACCACGTCGAGTGTATAGGTCAAATGGCTTATGGCGACTTGGGTCCGAAGGCCCATCATGGTGGCGGGCTGGCTGCGGCAACCTCTCCGGTTGGGGCGACCAGTGGGGAGGCGCTAACGACCCGGGCAACGATTCGGCCATCGCCCAGAACCGGCCGTTCCTTGCCCCACTCGACGAGATCACCGTCTACTCGGGAACGGCTCTCACCACCCAGCAGATCGCTTTCCTCTACTGGGCCCGGTGACTCGGGCGGTCAGCTCTGGAGTTCGACGATGAAGCGGGGCTCTCCGGACGTGTCGTCCTGCCAATTGATCGAGAAGTCCGAGCCCGACACGTCGACCGAATGGGCGATGATGCTTCCGAACACTGAGACATTCGACGAGGACGACATCTGGATCTCGCCCTTCGGGGCGTACATGAGGCCGGTCCAGCTGATGCCGTTACCGCTGTACTGGATGGCGTTGACATTGCAGGCCGGCGGACTGCCGGCATTGGAGAACATGAGCAATGGGGAATAACCACCCGTTGCAACCGGTGCGTGACCCGTGATGCTGGCAGCGCCGTTCAGTTCGATCTGCCCCTCGGCGACAAAGGTAACCGTCACACCCGGCGCCGTGGTGACACCCTTGAGATCGATCGCCTTGTTGCCGGTCTTATCCGTGTAATAGATCCCCGATTGGGTGATAACGATGCTCGCGTTGTTCCCGGTGGCATGACCGTTGGAGACCATCCAGCCGTTGTCGATGCTGACGCCCGGAGCAGCGTTGAAGTAGGCGCCTGTGGCCCGGGGACCGCCGGGCGCGAACTCGTCGATTTCCAGGTCCAGTGGATATTCCTTGGGTGAACCGAAGTATTTCTCGGCGTCTGCGGCGACATCCGCTTCGTTGGTGTTGAGATTTCCGCGGTATTCGATCGACCCAGTGACATTCGCGTCCGAACCGGTGATCTTCAGATCACCGTTGGAGAAGATCCCGCCGTTGACCGTCTTGGTCGACCCACTCAGGTCCAGCTCGACGGCACCACCGGTAGCGCAAGTCTCGGCACCGGCGAAGATGGCATAGCCCCCGAGGAACGGCTCCTGTTCACAGGTGGCCACGCCTTGCGAGACCACGGTGAGACTCTCGGCCCCAACTCCGGGCCCGGCGAACGTGGTGTCGTTGACCCTCTGAATGATCACCTCATACTCGGTGTCGTCGAGTTCGTTCACGGTCACCACGACCTCGGGGTCGTTGTCGTCGTAGCCGTTCTCGGCAGCGACGGCGAGGGCCGATCCCTCCGGGTCGGGGTCGGCGGCGTCGCGGGGGTTGCACGACTCCCACGCGGCGGCCAGGGCGGCGTTGTCGGCTGCGTTCTGCGTTCCGCGTCGTTGGTCGAATCCGAGGCCCCCATCGATGGCGAGGGCGGCGAACCCCACCAACACGAAGAGGGAGATGGCTACCAGGATGGCGGCGGCGCCTTTTTCGTCTCGGATTCGCGGCTGCAATTCTCTGTTCCTTCTTGGGTCTGGACCCTTGGGGTCGTGATGCTTTTCGTTGGTGGTCATGGTCCGGGGAATGCCAATGCGCCTGTGGGGCAGTTGTCGAAGAATCGATCTGCCTCGGAACTCGGGCTCAGGGTTATCTCTCCACCGAGAAAGGGCCCCACGATCGGGGTGATCATGTCGACGTCGTGGGTGACATCGATCCGTATCCGTGATCCGTCGAGGAGGTCACGCGGGTCGGGCTCGCAGTAAACGGCGACGGTGGTGGCGGATGTGCTCAGATCGGGCGAGGACACAGCCGCCCGCACCCTGGCCTCGATACTTGCCGCGGTGGCGTTCTCGGTATAGGCGCCGTAGCTGGCACCGTCCTGGACTGCGTCACGAACTGAGATGTTGGCGACGATTGCCCTGCCGACGTCGACGATTCCGAGGAGGAGGACGAGAAGGAACATGCTCACGAATGCCATTTCCACGGCGGCAGCACCCCGATCGGAAGAGCGATGTCTACCCACCGACGACTCCCTTGAATACCGAGCGATTTTGGCTCGAGGTCAAATCGATCCCGTCGAGGAACGACGACAAGAGGGGAACGATGGCGTTGAAGGTGCCCTCCACTTCGACCTGGACGCCGAACCCGTTGTCGATGTTGGTCGACCCTGATGGTGAGGGCGCCGGCAAAGGAGTCGCCGGGTCGCAGTCGGCGACCGGCGCACCCGCCACGTCGGAGAAGGTGATACTGACGTCGCTGGTGGCGAGGCTCATACCGATGACCTTGTCCAGGGCGGCTTCGGTGATCGAGGCGCAATCGAGGTAGTTGGGCAGCCCATCGCTGTCGCTGTCACCGACTGTGGTGGCGTACCGAGCTCCTTCACGAGCCGCGGTCCAAACCGTCGTGAACCCGTGCCCCAACCGTGCGAACTCGATAACGCCGAAAAGGAGAAGAAAGAGGAGCGGCGCGACCACGGCGAATTCGACCAGGCTCGCGCCTCGATCATTCGCCCTGCCCTTGTTGAACAACACCGAGTACCCCCCTCACGGATTTCACCCGTGACCCTTACAGGTAGTTATCGTCCGCGATCGACAGAGGGTTACGAGAAATTCCCCGCCGAGCGATGATTACTCAGATATCGGCCGGGACTGTCGATACATAAGGAACAAAAAATTCTGCACTCGGTATAGCCACTACGTGGAATCGACCGGTCCACCAATCACGAACTCATGTCCGCACCTCACGCCACAATCGCCAACCCTCGAGACCACGATTTCGAGACGAGGCTTCGCGCCGCCAAGAACGGGGCGGAATGGGCCTGGGGCGCAATCTACCGCGACCTCGCCGGGACCGTGACCGGGTATCTCGCCAATCGGGGGGCGGCGGAGCCAGAAGACTTGACGTCGGAGACCTTCCTCCAGGTTGCGAGGAACATCTCGAGCTTCGAAGGCGACGAGTCGGCGTTTCGCTCCTGGGTTTTCGTAATCGCCCACCGCCGGCTGATCGATTCACGTAGGGCGCGGCAACGTCGCCCCGAAACCATCACGCTTCCAGACCCCACGGGTGGTGGCGTGGGAGGAGACGTGGAGGTGGAGGCGCTCAATCGACTGACCACTGACGAGCTGAAGTCCGCTTTCGAGAAGCTGTCGGAGAGCCAATCCGATGTGCTCAGTCTCCGGATCATCGGTCAACTGACACTCGAGGAAACGGCTTCCGTTCTGGGGAAGCGGGTTGGCGCCGTCAAGGCTGCCCAAAGAAGGGGCCTGCTCGCCCTCAGCGAGCATCTCGACCTCAGCGGTGTAACCCGATGAGACCTTACGGCGATTACTTGGGTGAGATGCCGACCACGAACGTCTTAGATCGGGAGATCGAACTGCTGCTCGCCGGCACGCCTATCGAGGGCGGGCGACTGTCTGGGCTGGCCCCCGTGATGGAGATGATCCGCGCTCAATGGGTGACAGCGCCATCTGAGTCAGAAATTGCGCACTTCGCCAGAATTGCCGGGGCGGAAGTCAAAGTGCCTCAGGCCGCTACCGCAGCCGCCACCACTCTTCGGCGCCCGCGGTTGACATCCCGGCACGGTTTAGCCCCGCGTCTGGCAACAGTCGGACTTGCCGTACTTCTGATGTCCGGGACAGCCGGCATGGCCCTGGCCGCCAATGGCGCCGCTCCCGGCGATGCTCTCTACGGTCTCGATCGCGCATTGGAGCGGGTAGGCATCGGCTCGGGCTCAACAGACGAACGGCTCGACGAAGCAGTGGTGATAGCAGCTCAAGGTCGGTCGGACGAAGCCGTCGGGCATGCCATCGAAGCGCTCAGCCGACATTCAGGGGATTCCTCCGCCATGGCCCTCAGTGCGCTCACCGTGGCCTCCGAGAATCTCGTTCACACACAGGACACCGGTCACGCGGCCGCTACCGCGAATATTCGTGTCTCGGCCCTGCTCACATACATCGCTGAGAACATCGGCCCCGATAGAGGAACGGACGGCCGCGAGTTCGGTCAAGGGGTCGCCCAACTCGCTCGGGACATCGGCGGGGGCGACGATCCAAACGGGGCCCAAGACCCGTCCGTCGCCCCGGCCCCCGGCCAGGGACAGTCGAACAACCCGGGTGCTGGTGCCGGGAATCAGGGGTCGAACAACCCGGGGGTTGGTTCGAATGGCAACGGCCAGGACAACGGCCCACCCGCCGAATCACCATCCGTGACCGCGCCCGGCCGGGACAACGGCCCACCCGCCGAATCACCATCCGTGACCGCGCCCAGCCAGGACAACGGCCCACCCGCCGAATCACCATCCGTGACCGCGCCTAGCGGCGGGACCAACACGGAAGATTCGCCTGCCGCGACCGCCCCCGGCAAGGAAAACAAGCCCTAGGCCAGGTATCTCAGGACGGATTCACCGCGCGGTGACAACCGATACCCGGTGAGGAGGCTCTCGGTGAGCCCCATCTCCTTCAGCTTGCGGACATCCAGCTTGAAGGGAATCTTCTCCCGGCCCACCAATGCGGCCAGGTCTTCGGCTCGCACCCCGGGATTGGCCGCGATCAGGCTCAGAGTCTCCCGTGTCCATGGACCGTGCTTGCTGATGGAATCGAGGCGTTGCAGACGGCGGTCGATCTCAGTCATCCCGGCCTCATCGGGGATCGTCTCCCGGAGTAACACCCGCGGGTCCGGCCCAACGTGGCGAAGTCGGATGCGATAGAGCCTTTCCCCACGGTTCCCAGCTGAAGCGATGAGCTGGGGCACACTCTCGAATCCGCCTTCGACCGCGTCTTGCCGAGTCAGCACCACCGGGTCGACGGGGTCGACGGCGAGAACCTCGATGACACCGATGGCGGTACGAAGGTTCGAACCGACTTTGACCCGTGCTCGGTCCCATCGCCGGTACACCGACTCGATCCGTCCGGTCTCGATCCCTGCCAGGACGTCGTGCTTGAGGAGCATGGAACGCTGAACGTTACGGCGCTGCGAACTGAGTCCGACCGGTGGCCCTTGGGCCAAACCTTGGGGAACCTTCGACGAACTCACTTTGCGACCGAGATGTGGTGCAATAGCGTCGGGCTGGCCGACAAAGGCTGAACTCGGGGCGGGAGGCGCATCACAGGAGGACGAAGTGACTCGCAACCGCTCGATGACGGGCGCGCTGATCGTGATCGGCATGCTCGGCTCCCTGCTCCCCATCACCGCCCTGCCGGCGGCCGCAACCACCGGCGACCTGGTCATCACCGGCGTCGTCGACGGCCCATTGACCGGAGGTCTGCCCAAGGCGGTCGAGCTCTATATCGCCAATGACATCCCCGATCTGAGCATCTACGGGGTGGGCTCGGCCAACAACGGGAACCCGAGCACCGGTCCGGAGTTCACCTTCCCTGCCGTCGCTGCAACGGCCGGTGATTTCATCTACCTGGCGACAGAAGGCCCTGGATTCACCAGCTTCTTTGGCTTCGCCCCCGACTTCATCCATGGTCAGGCCACCAACATCAACGGGGACGATGCCATCGAGCTCTTCCTGGGCACCGATGTCGTCGATGTGTTTGGCACCGTTGGCATGTCCGGGACCGGCCAGCCCTGGGAGTACACGGACGGGTGGGCTTACCGCGTAGACGGGACTGGCCAGGACGGGACCACCTTCACCATGGACAATTGGTCATTCAGCGGACCAAACGCCCTGGACAACGAGACGAGCAACGCCACCGCGGCGGCGCCATTTCCCATCGGCACCTTTACCGCGGACGAGACACCGCCGCCGACGTCCGTGATCATCAATGAAGTCGACGCCGACACGCCCGGCACCGACGCTGCCGAATTCGTCGAGATCTACGACGGCGGCACGGGGAACACCTCTCTGGATGGGTTTGCCCTGGTCTTCTACAACGGGAGCAACGACCTCAGCTACGGGTCGGTGGACCTCGACGGCTTGACCACCGACTCCGATGGACATGCCGTGGTCTGTGGCGATGTCGATGCTGCTTTCGCCGTCAACTGTGATCTCGACTCACCGGTCCCCATCCAGAACGGGCAGGACGCGGTCGCCCTCTATGCAGCCGATGCCACGAACTTCCCTGTGAACAGCCCAATCATTCTCGAAGGCCTGGTCGACGCCGTGGTCCACGAGACCGCCGACCCGGACGACCCCGGATTGATCGCCTTGTTGAACGCCGGCCAGCCGCAGGTGGACGAGAACGCGGCCGGGGATGGGCCGGGCCATTCCATCCAACGGTGCCCGAACGGGAGTGGCGGAGTCCGAAACACCGACACTTATGCCCAATTCATCCCGACAGTTGGGGTGGCCAATGTGTGTGCGATTGTGCCGCCGGACCCGGTTGCCCGTCTCATCCATGACATCCAGGGAGCCGGACCGGCCAGCCCACACGACGGCACTGGCGTCGTGGTCGAGGCGGTTGTCGTCGGTGACTTCCAGGGCACCGGGGCACTCCGCGGCTTCTACCTGCAGGAGGAGGACGCACAGGCCGACAGCGATCCATTGACCTCTGAAGGCATCTTCGTGTTTGACGGCTCCTTCGGCGTGAACGTCGCCGTTGGTGACCTCGTCGAGGTGACCGGCACGGTGGACGAGTTCAACGGCTCCACCCAGATCGGCACAGTGACCTCGGTGACGGTGATCTCGGCGGGGAACGTCGTCACCCCCTCCACCGTCACCCTTCCAGTGACGGAGATCACAGACCTCGAGGCGTACGAGGGCATGTCGGTCCATGTGTCTCAGACCCTGACGATCTCCGAGTTCTTCAATTACGACCGCTTCGGCGAGATCGTCCTGTCCACAGCGCGACAATTTCAGCCAACCGCCCTGTTCGAGCCCGAGTCGCCAGAAGCCAGCGAGCTCGCGGCAGCCAATGCCCTGAGCCGGATCACCCTCGACGACGGTCGGACCGCCCAGAACCCGGACCCGGCGATTCACCCGAACGGCGACGAGTTCAACCTGGACAACCTGTTCCGCGGCGGCGACACCGTGGCGAATGTGGTCGGAGTGCTCGACTTCGCATTCAACCTCTACAGGATTCATCCGACACAGGGGGCCGATTTCGCGGTCCAGAATCCGCGTCCGGAAGAGCATGCCGCAGTGGGGGGCAGCCTCGAGGTAGCGGCATCCAATGTGCTGAACTACTTCTCCACGATCGACACCGGTGTCTTCATCTGCGGACCGTTGGAGAACCAGGAGTGCCGTGGGGCCGACGATCCGGATGAGTTCACCCGGCAAAAGGACAAGATCATCACGGCCCTGGCGGAGATCGATGCCGACGTGGTCGGTTTGATGGAGATCGAAAACCATCCCACGGACGAGGCCTTGGCCGATCTTGTCGCCGGGCTCAACGCTGAGATGGGCGCCGGGACCTATGAATACATCGGATCGGGGTCGATCGGGCCGGACGCGATCAGGATCGCACTCATCTACAAACCGTCGAGGGTGACCCCGGTTGGAACCGACGCGGTGCTCGACAGCGACGAGTTCCTCGACCCGAACAACCTCGGGCGGGCCCAGAACCGGCCGGCCCAGGCTCAGACCTTCGAGGAGAACACCACCGGTGAGCGATTGACGGTGGTCGTCAACCACCTGAAGTCGAAAGGCTCGGAATGCGGGCCCGGCGATGACGATCCGGTGCAGGGGAACTGCAACCTGACCCGGACATTGTCGGCGGCCGTCCTGGCCGACTGGCTCGCCACCGATCCGACCGGAAGCGGAGACTCCGACTTCCTCGTCATCGGTGATCTGAATTCATACGACAAAGAGGATCCAATCGACGCGCTGACCGCGGGATCCGACGACACCGCCGGCACCGGTGACGACTTCACCGATCTCATTCTCCAGTTCGAGGGCGAGGACGCGTACAGCTTCCTGTTCGACGGCCAACTCGGCTATCTCGACTATGCGCTGGCGAACCGGACACTGCTGGGACAGGTCACGGGGGCGACGGAATGGCACATCAACGCAGACGAGCCCGATCTGATCGACTACGACACCGAGTTCAAGCAGGACGCCCAAGATGCCATCTACGCCCCCGACCAGTACCGCTCAGCTGATCACGACGCGGTGGTGGTCGGACTCGCCCTGGACCAGACGCCACCGGTGGTCGCTGCCGAGCTGGATCGGATCACCGTCACACGCAATACCGGGCTGTTCGTTGTCGACTTCTCTTGCGTTGACAATGTCGATCCCGATCCGGAATGCGCGGCCGATCTAAACGGGGTGCCGGTCACCGACGGTCAGATCACCCATCTGGTCGAGGCGCCGGGCCAGCCGATCACGCTGCGTCTCGGGCCAGTGCTCTTCATGAAGGACGAAAGCTTCACCCTGACCGTGACCGGGACCGACGCGCGGGGTAACAGCGCGACGGCAACAGCCGAACCGGTCTTCCGGAGTTAGAAGCCCTAGATCTGGCCCGCCTCCAATTCGACCGGCCGAGTGGCGACTGTCGAGATGGCGCCACCCCGGATCACAGTGAGATCGACCGATCCGCCGACACGGTCTCCGGTCATCATGCGCTGAAGGTCCCTGGCGTCTCGTAGGGGCACTCCGTCACCGGCCACCAGGATGTCACCCGGGCGGATCCCCGCCCTTTGCGCCGGGCTGCCCTCCACTACTTCCACGACCTCGATGCCTCGCTCTTGGCCCAACCGGTCAGCCAGCAGCGGCGGCAGAGGGCGGGTCCCCCCGGCAACGCCGAGATAGGCGCGACGGACCTTCCCGCTCTTGATCAGCTCTGCGACGATTGCCTTGGTCGCCTCGTCGATTGGCACCGCCAGACCAAGGCCCTGGCCGATCATCGGCCCGACGACGGCAGTGTTGACCCCGACCACCCTGCCTCCGGCGTCGGATAGTGGCCCGCCGGAGTTCCCGGGGTGAAGGGCGGCGTCGGTCTGGATCACGTTCTCGACGAGGCGTGAATGCCCCTGACTATTGGCCGCGATCGACCGTCCCAATGCGCTGACCACCCCCGCCGTCACCGATCCCGAGAAACCGAGGGGGTTGCCCAGTGCGACGACGAGCTGGCCCACCTCCAGGCTCGAGGCGTCTCCCAGCTCGGCAGCAGGCGCCTCTGAACCTTCGAGCTTGAGAACTGCGAGATCGGAGAGTCGGTCGCGGCCCACGACGTCGAACCCTGTCTCCCAGCCGTCCACGAACGAGGCGCCACCCCTGGTGCTTCCCTCCACCACATGGGCCGATGTCAGCATGAACCCGTCGCCGCTGATGACTACGCCCGAGCCCGAGCCGTCTTGCCACTCACCCCTGCGACCCCGACGACGCGTGGTCAGGGCAACAACGGTTGGCAGGAGCGTCCGCGCCACAGACGTGACTACTGCTGAGTAGGCGTCGAGGGCGATCTGACCCCGGGCAATGTCGACGGAGGGATCCAGGGTCACGAGAACCGGGCGGTCACGGAGAGCCTGTCGTTGACACGAACCAATACAAGGTCCAATGACTCGCCAGAGGCAGACAGGACACGATGAAGGTCGTCGACGTCGGAGGTCGCCTGGTCTCCTGCGCTGACCAACACGTCTCCCTCCCGCACACCAGCGACATCTGCAGGCGAGCCCTCCTCGACCAGCCTTATGAGAAGGCCATCCGCTTCGTCGAGGCCCATGGTCCGACGAAGACGCCGGGTCACCTCGACGGGAGCGAGACCGATGCCGAGATGGCGCGGCTCGGGGCGGTCACCGCTGCGAAGCGCCGTCACCGTGGACCTCAGGTCGCCGGTGGCGGCCTGCGCCAGATAGAACCCCCTACCCAGGCGGCGGGTGTTGATTCCCACCAACAGCCCGTCCAGGTCGACCACAGGGCCACCCGATGCCCCGGGAGGGGCTAGGGCCGTGTGCTCGAATCCACCGGCCACCCGTCGGCCCCGAGGCCCGCGGAACGATCGATCGGCGGCAGCGATCCAGCCCAGAGTCGCCCTGAGACCACGCCCCCCCGGGTTGGCCAGCCCGACGACCGGCGCACCGATAGCAGGTTCTACTTCGTCCGGCTGCCATGTGATGGTCCCGGCCGCATCTTTGCTGACTTCGAGCAAGGCCAGATCAGCGTCCACATCGATCCCCAGGACGCTCGCCTGTTCCACCCGCCGGTCGAAGAACGTGACAGTCGCCCGTCTCGGGGCTCACGTTGTGGGCATTGGTGAGGACCAGGCCGTCTTCCAGCAGGACTCCGGAGCCCATGCCCCAACGGCCTCCGAGCCCGACCACCGACGGGCCGACGGAGTCCGCCACCGAGGCCACCGCTTCCCCTATCTCGGTGAGAATCATCATGCGCCTCCTGGTCACTAGCGACTTGCAATTTGCAAGTATATCACCACTTGTAAGCCGGTCGGCAAGGCTGAGCGACATAACATGGAGCAGATGAAGGAAGACCGCGGACCGCTGAGTCGGGCATTGGAGCGGATCGGTGACCGCTGGTCTCTCCTGATCATCGACGCCTTGCAAGGCGCGCCGCTGAGGTTCTCAGACCTCGCCGACCGAGTCACCGGGATCGCGCCCAACATCCTCTCCAGCCGTCTTAGCCGTCTCGAGGAAGAGGGCGTGATCCTGTCCAGGCCCTACTCGGAGAAGCCTCCCCGCCATGTCTACGAGCTGACCGGGGCCGGTCGCGACCTGGCCGGCGCCCTCCGGTTGCTCGCCCATTGGGGTGACCGTCAGTCAGACGAAGGAGAGACGATCAGGCACCAGCTCTGCGGCACGCCGCTCGAGGCTCACTGGTACTGCGCCAGCTGTGACCGGATCGTCGATCAGGGAGCGGAGACGGAAATCCGGCTGGTCTGACGCGTCGAAGGATGCTCGCCATCCTGATGCCGCTCATGCCGACCCGGTTTGGTCAACGAGGCAAGGAGCAAGCCGCCAACCGCGACGAGCCCCACGGTGGACACCAACAGGGTCGTCAACCACGGCCAGAACGACGCCGCCGCAACTGGAGCATCAACGACAATCGGATCCGTGGGCTCCAATGTCACCGCCGGCGGCTCAGCAGCGAAGTCGGCGGCTCCTGCCGTGATGGGTGCCGCTGCGGCCGTAGTCCCGACTGCTCGCACCGGCTGCTCTGAGTGAATCGTTAGACGGCTCCGCTGGGAGGCGTAGCCATAGGCGAAGATCATGTCCGTCTCAGAAGCGGACGAGACAACGATCCTCACGCCGAGGTGCCGACCCTCTCCGAATTGGTGGTCGAGGGCGGGGAAATCGACCGTGGTCTCGATCCACGTCGCACCGGTGCCGCTGTCGATCGTCGCTGCCTTCGATCCGAGGTTGTCACAGTCGGAGCTTGTCGTGTCACAGTCGAGGAGATACACGGTGAAGACACCCTGTCTCCCTGCCTCGAACATGTCGGCCGCACTCCACACCACCATCGTGGGGTAACCCGTCAGCCGCTGCCCGCTCGTCTCGATCTGCCAGTGCTGAAAGCGGGTTTCGTCATCCTCTTCCAACCCCCGACTGGAGCGTTGAAGGAGCAATCCGGGCTCGACGTCCCTACCCCGGTCGTAGTTGGGCATCTCTCCCCCGAGCGGGTTGAACATCAATTGGGCACGGGGGACGCCATCCGGGCCCAGGTAGTAGTTCTCCTGCTCAGCGAGGGCGACGCCCGGAGCGAGAAGCACCAGGGTGAGGGCGACCAGCACGCCCCATTTCACGCCGGGTCCTCGCATGTCTCAACGCACCCCTGCTTCGAGCGGAACCAGATCCGCAGGCGAACCAGCCGGGGCGGAGGCCATCGGCAGGCTCACCGAGAAATGAGTCCAACTCGGATCTCTCTTATAGCCCAACTCCGCGCCGATCTGCTCGGCGAGCCCACGGACGACAGCGAGGCCCGATCCAGAGCGCACCGGGCTCCGGGCTTCCGCTGCGAGATCCACGTAGCGTCGGAACACCTGAGTGCCGGTCCCCTCCGGGAGCCCGGGACCGTCGTCGGAGACGCTGATCCTCATGTCCTGGCCCTCGGCCACTGCCCAGATGGCAACTCTCTTGCCCCCGTGGCGGACGGCATTGCCAACCAAGAGATGGAGGATCTCGCGGAAGATGCTGGGATCGGTCTCGATGACGATCTCCGGCACGGCGATCTTGATATCGGCGCCAAGGTCCTGGTACTCGACGGCGACGACGAGAGCCTCTGCCTTCACATTGCACTGTTCGACGTGCGGGACGAGCTCATGGGACACGCCGGCGAGGAATTGGCCGGTGGCCCGGTTCGTGACGCGTTCCAGCCCCAGCTCGAGTTGGATCTCGTCCTCGCGGGCGCTGAGGCGAGCCCGAGCCGCACGCCAGAAGAAGACCATGACTAGGGCGGGAACGGCGAAGCTGACCGCGATCTGTGCGGTCATAGCGGGCCCGAATCGGCTCGACGAATAGACGCCGAGTGCACTCAGCCCGAGCAACGTAATCACCAGGAGCACCGCCGTCCCACGGCCGGCCACGATCCGGCGACTCCCTCGTAGCGTGGTCACGGAGTATTTATCGGCGGAAACTCGACGGGCTTGATCGGCTGGAGCCGCCCCGGGAATCAAAATGAATTACAGATAGAGACCGGTCGTCGGCTCAGATGCAGACCGATTTTGGTGGGTCTCGGTTGTCGGGAGCGACTCGATGTCGGCCAGGACCGCGGCCACAAAGCGCCGGGCGTCCCTTTCCTTGCGGGCCGTGTCGAGATCGGGCTCGAACCTGTCGCGGAATGCGGAGAGCTGCTTGACGTGCTCCTCGAACTGCTCGGGGTTGGTCCTCATCGCAAGCTCCCAAACCACGATCCTGACCAGAACCTGAAATTCCTCATCGGGGATCTGCGCTGCGGCTTCGGCCCCTTCTTCTGGCTCTATGTGAATGCTCATTTGTCTCACCTCCGCCCACAAAGAGTGCGTGGGCCGTTCCCAGATACGCCATGTTCTTTCGCTCCGGGCCAGAACTACCATCCCCTCGCGTTGTTCGTCGAGGGGACTCAAATGGTTCGCACCTGCGATCCCCGGGGATTGGGCCCGGAGCCATGAGCGCTTGGTTCACACGGGTCTCGACGCGGCCTCGGAAGCGTCAGGGATCGGTCGTCGTCGCTGCCGCCCTGGCATCGCTGATCGTTCTCGGAGTACTGGCCGTTCTGATCATCACTGTCACGTCATCGCAGCGGGCCTACGCCGGTGCCGTCGAGGCGGTCGCCGCCGCGGAGACGACCGAGGACTCCATCGTGGCAACGGCTGCATTGCAAAACGAGCGGGCACTCGCGTCGAGCCTGGCCGACGCCGACCTCTACATGTATCACTCGGGATTTGACGCCTCCATCGCCGACACCGATCGGGGAATGCAGGCACTCCGGGCATCCTGGGCAGAGCACCGGTCCGAGATATCGGAAACGGCGACACCATCGATCGGCGATGTCCTCTCGGCGGACGGGTCTCTCGCTGACTTCAGGGAGGCAGCCTTGTCGACCAGCGGTGAGTCGACCTACCCCTTGTACAGCGAGATGGTCGCCACGTCAGTCGCCGCCACGAGCGAGCTCATCCAGCAGTCATCGGACGCGACGACGCTCAAGGATCGCAGCCTTCTCGTTGCCCTGCTCGGCCTGGCCGAAAGTCTCAACACCCAGCGCTTCCTCATCCAGGAAGCTCTGGTCACGGGCGGCCCGGTGTCTGAGGAAATGTTGCTTCAACTCGAAGTCGAGTCCGACAACCTCAACCAGAGCTTTTTCGAAGCGAGATCGCTCGCCGACGGTGAGGACCTCGCGGTCATCGAGGGGATCAGGACCGGCGAGGCCTCCCAGGAGGTGTCCAGGATGGTGGAACAGATCACCGACCTTGGGGCAGCGGTCGAATCGATCAGCCCGCAGCAATGGTTCGAGGCCAGTACGGTGCGAATCGAGCAAGTCGATGCGCTCATCCCGACGGTCCACGAGCGGGTATCCACAGTGGCCGGTGAAGAACTCGACAGCGCCGAGATCGCGTTGTGGACTGGCTCGATCCTCCTCAGTGCACTATTTCTCCTCACCGTCTTGGTCGGCGGCAACGCGGTGTTCGCAACCAGGGAGCGTCAGGAGGCGCTGGCCGAGTACGGCCAGCTCAGCGACGGGCTGCGCCAGTGGTTCGCCCCGACCAACTTCCCCGACCCCGAAAGTGTCGAGATCACAGCACGGTACATACCGGCTTCAGTCAGAACCCAGTCGGGTGGGGACTGGTACGACGTATACGAGGTCGGGAATTCGCTGGCGGTCGTCATCGGTGACGTCGCCGGCCACGGCGCCAATGCGACGGCCCAGATGGCCCAACTGAGGAACATATTGCGCGGGCAATCCACTGCTCGCACCCTGGACCCGGCCGCCCAGATCGACCTCCTCGATAAGACGATGACCGGCTCGGGGATCGTCGCCACAGTCACCTATGGACTGCTCGATGTCTCTACTGGGGAGTTCGTATACACCCGCGCCGGACACGTTCCGTTGTTGGTTCGGAGTGCGGCCGGAGACGTCCGGATCGAGGAGGAGGCGCAGGGCCCGCCGGTGGGCGGCGAAGTCGACCTGAAACGTGAGATCAAGCGAACCCACCTCCACCCGGGCGACGTGCTCATCCTCATCACCGACGGTCTGGTGGAGGGGCTGAACCGCGACATCGATGAAGCGCTCGATCAGATTGCCAAAGCCTTGGCCGAGGCAGATTCGTCGACGGAGGCAATGCTCGATCAACTCTTCGGGATGAAGGAGGAAGAACCGATCGACGACGCCGCCGCTCTCCTCATCACCTGGAACCCGCCAAATCAGGTGACGTGAATCACCTCATCGTCTTCGATCTTGCGCTCGGCGACGCCGCGCCTCGTGACCATGGTCGGCGAGGCGATCCCCGCGATCGCAGCGACAATCCCGACGGTTGAATACACGACACCGCTGGTCTGGGAGACCCCGAGGGCACAAGGCGAAACGGTCAGGCAGTGTCAGGGGCGAGCCGGGCCCGGAGTGTGTCGAGTGCCCGGGTAATGAGGCGTGACACCTGCATTTGGGAAACGCCAACCACCTCTGCGATGTCGGACTGGGTCATATCCTCGAAGAATCGAAGAAACAGGACCTCTTGCTCCTGAGGCTCGAGGTCCGAGATGAGGGGCTCCAGGGAATGCCAGATGTCGGCCAGATCGAACTGCTCGTCGTCGCTGCCCAAGACCCGGATCAGACTGGTCTCTTCGTCCTCCGAGAAAGGAGCGTCGACCGACTTGGCGTTGTAGGCGAGAGCCGCCTCCATGGCGTCCTCGACCTCCTCGATGGGACGGCCGAGCTCCTCGGCCATCTCGGCCGGGAGTGGTGCCCGCCCCAGCTTCTGGGACAATTCGGCCACGGCACGGTTGAGCTCCACCGTGGTGTCGCTCAGGGATCGGGGAACCCGGACCGACCAGGTGGTGTCACGGAGATATCTCTTCAGGGTCCCAATGATGGTCTTCCGGGCATACGTGGTGAACTTGACCCCGAAGTCCGGGTCGAAGCGGTCGATGGCATTGACCAGGGCGATCGAGGCGGCTTGTCCCACGTCATCAGCGTGCGCGCCTCCCCTGCGATACCGGTTGGCGACCGATGCCGCCCAGCCTTCATATCTGGAGAAGATCTCGTCACGAGCGTCCCGGTCGGCAGGAACCAGCTCGAACAACTCTTCGTCTGAAAGGTGCGACAGCGTCTGACGGCGCACCAGCTCGAGGTCGAACCAGACCTCGCTTCCTCGATGACCCCAACCGTCGGACAATCGGTCGAGCAGCTTGGTCACTATCTCGTCGGTTGGCGCATCGGCTGACGCGCTGCTGGAGGCGGTGACTCGGGCACTACGACCGATCTCCTCCACCCGCACCGATAGGGTGACATTCGGCTCGTACATGAGAGTGACGACCTCGCTCACCAGCAGCGCCGCATCAACCGACCTGCTGGCAGGGGCATCGGTGATGATGGCTCGTACGACTCTGCGAGCGATGAATGGGGCGCGTGGCCCTTCGGGTAGCTGAATCTCCGCAACCAGGGTCGCTTTCGAATCTCCGGTCGTGGTCACCATCGGCTGTGCCCTTTACCCGCCCGCAAGGCCACTATTCGATCGAATCGCTGATGGAAAACGCTTCGCTGACACCGGTGAGCTCGAGTAGGCGCCCAACGGCGCCGTTGCCGACGACCAGCCTCAGATCTCCCCCGACTCCTGGATCCGGGAACGTTGATGTAGCAGCACTTTCAGCCCTGCCGAATCCATGAACTCCACGCGACGCAAGTCGAGCACGACTGGCAGGCCGACGAAGGGCTCTAGGGCGATCTCAACGCGCGAAGCCGAGGCGAGATCGATCTCTCCTGTCGCTACCACGACATCGAGTTCGCCGATGCGCGTCGTCTCGAGAACAAGCTGCGGGCCTAGCCCCATCGCCGTATACCTTTCTCGATCCAGCGTCGTACCCAAAATCGCTTTGAAGCCCGGTCATCTAGAGCCGACCTCAAACCACGCGGTCACCTCGACACCATCGGAATCGACGCCCCAGACATCGGCGATCTTATCGACGATCGCCAGACCCCGGCTCGCCCCCGGCTCCTGGGAGGAGGGTGGCAACTCATCCACCTCGAAGAGTACCCCGGCGTGTCCGACCGTGAACCGGGTCAGGGCCCCATCCGGCCCAACGGTGACTGTGAGGCCGTCGTCGGGCTCGAGCCCACCATGCATGACGGCGTTGTTGACGAGTTCGGTTATGGCGAGCAGGACATCGTCGAGGCGGGGATGGCCGTCGATCCAGTCGACGACAGCATGGCGCACAGCAGCGCCGGCCGTAGGTCGCGCCTCGACGGTCAACTGGCTCACAGCGTGATCCACCTCATGTGATTCGATCATCGCCGCAAGGCGTGGATCAACTCTCTCTTGGTCATCCCCGATCGCCCATCGACTCCCACTTCTTTCGCCTTGTCGTAGAGCTGGTCCTTGGTCCAATCCTCGTAAGAGCCGGGTCCGCCCTTTTCCTCGATCTCCCGGGGAGGCGTGTTCGCGATCCGGGCGGCCTTCTCTTTGCTCATCCCCTCCCCGCGCAGAGCCTCATACCTGTCGTCGTCATGAATCGTGGGCCCATGGTCCTTGCCCATTGACGTCACCTGCCTCGTATCGTCATGTTTCATCGTTCCCATACCCCGGGAACGTGCCAGCTACACCGAGATACGGCCTAGGAGTCAACGATGGACAGGACCGAGAACGACGTAGACGATCAGTTCAGATCGTTGATGGAGGGTCTCAGGACCACATTGCCCGGAGTCCAGGTTCTCTTCGCGTTCCTTCTGGTGCTTCCACTGCAAGCGTCCTTCGCGGAGATCACCGACCTGGAGCGGATCGCCTACTACGTGTCCTTCTTCGGGTCGGCGATGGCGTCGGTCCTGCTCATCGCCCCCAGCGCCCATCAGCGACTCCGCGCTCCGGTATCCGGTGTCGAGCGTCGCTCAGAGAGGCACCTGCAGATCGCGGTCAGCCTGACCATCGCCGGAACCATCATCTTTGCCGTCGCCCTGTCGGCGGCGGTCTTGCTCATTTCCACACTCACGCTTACGGACAGCGTCGCCGTCGGCGCGACCATGGCCGTCGCCGCCGTTTTGGCGTGGTCGTGGTTCTACATCCCGTTGGTGAGCTTCCGCCGCCATTGACCGGTTTTGCGGCGGTTCGATCTCGGGTAAGTAGACCTTCTGGTAAGCGACCAGCAGTTCCGATTGGAGGTGGAACATGACCCATCAGGCACACACTGTCCGGGAATATTCGACCGAGACCAGGCCCGATATCGAGCCCGAGGCTGCGATCGTGCGCGAGCGCTACGGGAAGGCCGACTTGGTGGCTTCCGTTCTCGGGATGCTCGCCGCCATTGGGACCCTGGTTTTCCTGACGGCTCTCTTTGCAGCGGGCGCTGCCAACGTTGAGCCACAAATCAACCTGCTGAACCAGGATGGGACTCTCAGTGAGGTCGAGACCGTGGGCGCCATCGCCGCGGGAGTCGTCCTGTTCGTCTCGTTCCTCGTGGGAGGCATCGCCGCCGGGCGCATGTCACGCTACGACGGGGGAATCAACGGGATGGGAACTGCCCTTTGGTTCCTTCTTTTGGTGACGGTCTTCGCCGCACTCGGTGCCTGGGTTGGTGAGGAGTACAACGCCTTCGCGTTGGCCGGGCTGCCCAACTGGGCGGCACAGGTCGACGTGGAAGAGATCACGACGGCGGCGATCATCGCGTCGGCGGTCGCAGTGGTGGTTACCTTGCTCGGCGGGTATCTCGGCGGGCGCATCGGTGACTCCTACAACCGCAAAGTCGATGCGGCGCTGGTCGACGAAGCGAGACGGTGACCAGCCCCGCCCACCGAAAATCAATCAACCCAGGAGGTGAGTCATGTATATCAGCATCGGAGGCCTGATCCTGCTGATCCTCATCCTCATATTGATCTTCTAATCAGGTACTGAGTTTCTTCGAAGAGAGAGCCGGCTGGAGCCGGTTCTCTCTCACTTTCAGATCTGGGATCTCAGGACATGGAGGCGTCGAGGGATATCGGCACACCCCTGGTCAGCGCCTGCGAAACGGGGCAGTTCTCCTTGGCGTCCTCCGCCAGACTCATGAAATCCGCTTCGCTCACGCCGTCGGCTGAGCCCTTGACCGACAGGACGATCCCGGTGATGCCCTCGCCGGGCACAAATGTGGCGGTGGCCTCGGTGTCGAGGACGATCGACGCGCCTCCGGCTTTGCCCAAACGAGCAGAGAAAGCCATCGAAAAACAAGCGGCATGAGCGGCGGCGATCAGCTCTTCGGGGCTGGTCATGCCGGCATGCTCCTCGCTCCGGGCATCCCAGGTCACCTGCATCGGGCCAACGGCGCCGGTGTCGAGGGTCGCAGTTCCGGATCCGCTGGTGAGATCGCCCTCCCAATGGGCGCGACCGGTGCTGTCCACGGCCATGTGCTGTCCTTTCGGTCGGGGCGCGGGAGCCTACCTCTCCAACCAATCCCGATCGTCCTCGTGCCGATACCATCGAAGACCGTGCCCACCCACTCGGTCCGTAATGTCGCGCTCGTCGCCCACGTCGACCACGGCAAGACGACCCTCGTCGACTCCATGCTGTCTGCGGCCGGCGTGTTCGCTGCCCATCAGGAGAGGGTGGAGCGGGTGATGGACTCGACCGACCAGGAACGGGAACGTGGAATCACCATTCTGGCAAAGGCAGCCTCGATCCAGTGGCGCGACACGAAGATCAACCTGGTCGACACCCCGGGTCACGCAGACTTCGGTGGCGAGGTGGAGCGAGCGTTGGCCATGGTCGACGGGATCCTCCTGCTGGTCGATGCCGCCGACGGGCCCATGCCGCAGACCCGATATGTGCTGAGCAAAGCCCTGGAGCGCCATCTACCGGCGGTGGTGGTGATCAACAAGGTCGACCGGGCCGACGCCCGGCCTGACGAAGTCGCCGACGAGGTCTACGAGCTCTTCTTCGACCTCGATGCCAAGGATCACCACATTGACTTCCCGATCGTCTCCACGGTGGCCCGCATGGGCCGCGCTGTCACCGGGATCGGCATCCCGGACGAAGATGCGGACCTGACCGCTCTGCTCGACGCGATCGTGGACACCATTCCGGCACCGTCGGGAAACCCGGAGGCACCGATCCAGGCTCTGGTCACGAATCTCGACGCATCGGATTACCTCGGCCGCCTTGCCATCGGCCGAGTCTTCGAAGGGACGCTGCGGCAGGGAAGCACCATCGCTCTCTGCCACGGGAACGAGGAAGAGCCCCCGATCAAACGCAGGCTGACCCACCTGATGGGGTTCTCCGGGTTGGGCCGAGCCGAGATCGAGGATGTGAAGGCAGGCGATCTCTTCGTCGTCGCCGGCTTCCCCGAAGTCGAGATCGGCGACACCTTCGCGGACCCGGCCAACCCTGAGCCCCTCCCCCGGCTCATCGTCGACGAGCCGGTGCTCAAGATGACGTTCGGGGTGAACACCTCGCCACTGTCGGGCCAGGATGGGAAGTTCTTGACCTCCAGGCAGATCCAGGACCGTCTCAAGCGAGAGATACTGGGGAACGTCTCGATCCGGCTCGGCGCCACCTCGTCACCCGAGGTGGTCGAGGTAGCGGGTAGGGGCGAGCTCCAACTCGCCGTGCTCATCGAATCCATGCGCCGGGAGGGCTTCGAGCTCCAGGTGAGCCGGCCTGAGGTCGTGATAAGGGTGATCGACGATCAGCCAAACGAGCCCGTGGAGCGAGCGGTGGTCGATGTTCCCGACGAGTACGTGGGGGCGGTAACCCAGGCGGCCGCACCGAGGAAGGGCATGATCGTCGAGCTCTCCCCCGGCGACCCGGGCCGATCCATAGTCACCATCGTCGCCCCGGCCCGGGGTCTCCTCGGGTTCCGCTCGCTGCTCATGACCACCACCAGAGGCACGGCGCTCATCCATCAACACCACGACGGGTGGATGCCATGGGTGGGTGAGCTGCCCCACCGGATCGGCGGAGCCATGATTTCGGACCGTGCCGGGACCAGTACCGCCTTCGCCCTCGACAACCTGCAGAAGAGAGGAGACCTCTTCATCGGTGCCGGCGAGGTGGTCTACGAAGGCATGATCATCGGGGAAGCATCCCGCCCCGACGAGATGGTGGTCAACGCGGCACGGCCCAAGCAACTGACCAACATCCGGACCCACGCCTCCGACGAGGCGATCAATCTCAGGCCTCCCCGGGAATTGACGCTCGAGACGGCGATCGAGTGGATCGCCGACGATGAGCTCGTCGAGGTGACCCCGACCGCGATCCGGGCACGCAAGCGCTACCTGAGTGATGCCGAGCGTCGCCGATACGGCAAGAAGAGCTGAGCCCAAGGAAGAGCTGAGCTGTCAGGCCGCCAGCCCGAGATGCACACTGACTCGGACATCGGATCCCGAACCGGTCAGCATCTCGGCAGGCTGCCCACATGCACAGCGGTAGCGCACCACCATGCCGGCTTCGGTGTTGACGATGCCTTGCAGGTCCGAGGCCCAGATCAGGGCCTCCTGACCGATGATGTCACACTGGGCGAGGAACACCACGAACCTCCTTGCTCAAGGTGAGCCGGTAGGAGCCCAGCTTCAGACTGCGAGGCTTCATGACGGTCTTCGCCCGTCGGTATGCGTTCGCTTCCTCGCGCCTATCGTCGAGGATTCGTTGCGCCACTATGTATGCGATGGCGGGATGCCCAATCATCTTGGGAACCTCCTCTTGACGTAATAACCGTTCATCCGTACACTTGTTACCATATTGGACGGGGTGTAATAAGTCAAATGAATTTCTCTCATTACTCGGATCAAACCGTGGAACTCGCCGTGGACCTCGTCAACACCGATGAGCTGACCGGTGACGAGATCGGCACCCTGGACGAGTTGGTCACTTTCCTGACCAGTTACGAGTCACTTCTCCCGACCGATGAGCAGCCGGTCACCGAGAAGGACCTGAGGAAGCTTCACAGACTGCGTGACGAATTGCGGGCGATTTTCATCGCCCCGGACGTCGGCACAGCCGTCTCCCATCTCAACGAGGTGCTCGCGAAGAACAGCGCCACCCCCCGTGTCTCGATGCACGACGGTGAGCCACATCTCCACTACGAGCCGGTAGACGCCCCGATCGCATCCAGAGTCGGGGCGATCGCGGCGATGGGTCTCGCCGGCGTGATCGTCGAGCACGGGATCAGCCGTTTTGGGACCTGCAGCGCCAGCAACTGTCGCGACGTGTTCGTCGACACCACCCGTAATCGGTCGCGCGTCCACTGCTGCCACAACTGTTCCACCCGAGAGGCCGTGGCGGCCTACCGGAAGCGTCAAGCGACCCTCTGACCACACTCCCATTCCAACAACTCCGGGCTCAGCCCTAGATTGCGCGGATGGCGACCGCCATCACGCCACGAGCAAGCCGCCCGATCTGGTGGTGGCTCCACGACATCGCGGTCGGCCTGCTCTTTGGTTTCGGAGTGGGAACCGTGGCCGGGCTATTCCTGAATCGGTTGGTGGAGAACAACGTCGTGGTGCTGGTCTGCGCCATCCTCGGCGCCGCCGCCGGGATCTACGTCCTGATTCAGAATCATCGGGAATCCCGGCGGTTCCTCAGCGGGATCGTCGTGGTCAGCTGGCTCCTGCTGATCCTCTCCGCCGGGTTCCTCGGTCTGTTCATCTGGGCGATTCTCAACTTCGAGTAGAGCTCAAACGTCGGCCGGGCCGGTGAGGGCGTAGGCAACCGCAGCCTCGAGGCTCATCGCCCGCCCCTCACGGTACGGGATGGCCGCCTCGCCAGTTTGCGCTTCCATTGTCTCGTAGTCGAGTGCTTCGATCCGGTTCAGCTCGTTGAGCACGATCTCGGTCCCCGAAGAGATGCGCAGGCCGTGAAACGCCCCAGCCAGCCGGTGAGCACGGTCTCGGTCTCCGAGGATGAGTGCAAGCCCGGCGCACGCGGCGAGGAGCAACACCACGCCGCTTACGTCCTGATGCGCGGAGAACAGCTCGAGCCCGCGCGAGAGGTATTTCCAGGCCTGGTCGTAGTCACCGATCTGGCGGCTCAAATGTCCGACCTCGAAGTGTCCCCAGCCCATCCCGAACTCGTTTCCTGCCGCCTCGTAGTACTCGATGCTCTTCTTCATGTGCGCCATCGCCCCGGGGGCATCGTCATCGACGTACGCGGTGAAGTTGCCTCGCCCCCACTCGACATCGCCGAGCCCCCCGACGTCACCCAACTCCCGGTAGAGGACTTCAGCCTCATCGAGGGCATCCCTGGATGCATTCGCGTCCTGGACGAACACCGTGGCGAGCGAGACGTTGTAGAGGGCGTTGGCGAGCTCCTTGGGGTCACCGAGCCTTCGGTGCATTCGAACCGTCTCCCGGTAGACCTCCAAAGCCTTCTCGAGGTCGGACTGCCACCACAGGATGCCCCCCAGAGCCTCGAGGGCCTTGGCCCTGTACCTCGGATCACCGCCCTCGAGTGCCAGCACCTCATCCAGTCTCCGACGTGCCTCGTGAAGATGACCCCTCGCCTGCCACAGTCTCCAGGCGGCGGAGGAGAGGCGGAAGGCGAGATCCGCCTCACCTGACTCGACGGCCCAATCCAGCGCTGCTCGAAGATTGTCCTGATCCTGCTCGAGGAGATCGAGCCACATCCGGCGATCCCTGCCCAGCAACTCCGGGGCGACACTCTCGACATATGCGGCATATGTCTCCAGATGCCGCCGGGCAATCGCCGCAGCCTCACCCGACTCGGTCAGTCGCTCCAAGGCGAACTCCTGGATCACGTGGAGCATCCGGAAGCGGAGCCGTCCCTCGGCATCGAGCCTCCGGATGAGGCTCTGCTCCACGAGCGTGGACAAGGAGTCGATCACTTCCTCTCCCAGCTCCTCCGTTGGCCCGCACACCGCCTCGACCTCTTCCAGCCGCGCACCGGCGCTGAAAATGGCGAACCGAGCGAAGAGTTTCCGCTCCGGCTCGGCGAGCAACTCATAGCTCCAGGTGATCGCGCTCTCGATGGTTCGTTGCCGGGCAGGGAGGTCGACCGAACCCGAGCTCAACATGCGGGAGCTCAGACGGGACAGGATCTGGTCGACAGGCAGCAGGCGAAGCCTCGAGGCCACCAGCTCTATGGCAAGGGGCAGGCCATCGAGACGGCCCACCAGCTCGGCAACCGCCGGCGCGATGTCGACCGTCAGCCTGAAATCCGGGCGCACCGCCATCGCTCGATCGGTGAAGAGACGGATCGCCTCGGACTGCATGAGTGTCTCGAGATCCGCGCCTGGATCGACTCCGGAGATGCCAAGGGGGGGCACCGGGAGCTCCTGCTCCCCGCTGATCCGAAGCGGTGCCCGAGACGTGACCAACACCTTGGTTCGTGGCGAGGCTCGCAGCAGTTCGGCAACCAGCGGCGCCCCGTCGAGCAGCTGCTCGAAGTTGTCGAGGATGAGCAGGATGCCCTTGTCGGACAGTTGGCTGTTGAGGCGAATCGCCGGCGGCTCCTCCCGGGTCGAGACTTGAATGCCCAACGTCTCCAGGATCCGCGATGGGATGACTTCCACATCGTTGATCGGGGCAAGATCGACGAAGAACACCCCATCGGGATACCCATCTGCCACCTCCGCCGCCAGTTGCAGCGAAAGCCGGGTCTTGCCGGTCCCTCCGGGGCCGGTGAACGTAAGGAGCCGGGTCGCGCCGAGCAACCGCACCGCCTCGGCCAACTCCAGGTCCCGCCCCACGAAGCTGGTGAGCAGCTTGGGGAGGTTGTTCGGGATGGCATCCAGGGTGCGGAGCAGCGGAAACTCCGACTGCAGCCCCGGCGACACGACCTGGAGGATTGCCTCCGGATCTGCGAGGTCCTTGAGCCGGTGCTTGCCGAGGTCCCGCAGCGAAACACCTTCCGGAAGGCTCCGCTCCACCAGGACGGCCGTTGGCTCCGACAGCACCACCTGACCCCCGTGGGCCGAATCGGCGATCCGGGCAGCCCGATGCACGTCGATACCGACGTAGTCGGAGGCGCCGAGGGCGCCGATCCCGGTGTGAAGCCCCATCCGGGACCTGACGACGCCGTCGGCCGGCCAAGGATGATCCATCAAGGCGTGCTGAGCCTGCACCGATGCCTGCAGCGCATCGACTGCAGCGGCGAATACGGCAAAGAACGAATCGCCTTCGGTCTTGACGACGACACCGTTGTTCCCGGTGATGGCCTTCTCGATCAGATGGTTGTGTGACTCGAGGACAGGGACCCAGCCATCACCCAGGGATTGCACCAACCTCGTCGAGCCCTCGATATCGGTGAAGAGGAAGGTGACCGTCCCCGTCGGAAGCGATTGACGAGTGGATGGAGACACCACCCGAGACGTTAGTTCGCCGACGCCCCGCAGCCCTACCCGATAGCGGGTATCACCTGGTCGCCGTATGCCTCCAGCGTGCCCTCCATGTCGTCGTGCATGAGGTAGATCCCGAAGTGGCCGACACCGAGCGACTTCAGGAGGTCGAGCTTCTCGATGTGGGCGTCCACGGGTCCGGTCACACAGAATCGGTCGACGATGTCATCGGGCACGAATTCCGTGGAGGGGTTGCCCGACTTGCCGTGATGGTCGTAGTCGTAGGACTCCCGGGCCTTTATGTAGTCAGAGAGAACCTGCGGCACCTTGTCACGATCTTCGCCATACCGGTTCACCATGTCGACCACGTGATTGCCGACCATTCCACCGAACCACCGCAGTTGGTCTCTCTGATGCGCGACGTCATCGCCGACATACGCCGGCGCCACCACGCAGATCTCGACCTCGTTGGGATCGCGTCCGGCCGACTCTGCGGCTGATCGAACGGCGCCCACCGTCCATTCGAGGATCTGGGGGTCAGCAAGCTGGAGGATGTAGCCGTCGGCGTGCTCCCCCGCCGTGGCCAGTGCCTTGGGCCCGTATCCGGCGACCCAGATCGGGAGATCCCACCCATCGGTGATCCACGGGATTCGCAACTGCTTCCCGTTGTAGTCGACCTCCTTACCGGCCACGAGCGCTTTGACCACCTCCATCGACTCGACCATCGTCTGGAGGGTCTTGGGCTGGCGCCCTATGTAGCGAAGGGCCGAGTCACCGCGGCCCATTCCACAGATCGTGCGTGGCCCGTACATGTCGTTCAGGGTGGCAAACAACGAGGCGAGCACGGTCCAATCACGGGTGCCCGGGTTGGTGACCATCGGGCCGACGATCAATTGCCGGGTCTCCGCCAGGATTCGCGAATAGATGACGAATGGCTCCTGCCATAGGACGTGGGAGTCGAATGTCCAGGCATGGCTGAAGCCGAGGCTCTCGGCGCGTTTCGCCAGCTCGATCACCCTGGTGGCGGGCGGATCGGTCTGCAACACCACGCCAAAGTTCAAAGCGGCCCACTCATGCCACGAAAGGTAACGGACGATTTGTTCTGATTTGGACCAATCCGGAGAGCCGGTCGCGACGAACGGTCTTCGAAAGGAGGCTCGATGAGCTATGTCAAGACTTACGCCAGGATCCTGGGCTGGACATTTGTCGCCGTCGGATTGGTGGGGTTCTTCCTCACCGGTTTCGGCGGGTTCTTCGGGATGGACGGCGAGACTCTGATCCTCTTCGGGATCAACCCCGCTCACAACCTGGTCCATCTGATCCTCGGCGTCACTTATCTGATCGGTGCCAGGGCGACCGAGGCAGGCGCCCGCGCCGTCGTTTTGGTGCTCTCCTCGGCCTATCTGCTGGTTGGTGTGCTCGGTCTGATCCTGATCGACACCAGCGCCAACATCCTGGCCATCAACCAGGCCGACAACGTCCTGCATCTGGCAGTGGGCGCTCTCGGCATCGGCGTTGTGGCCGCCTCCGCCAGACGGGGGACACAGCCTGCGGAAGCCTGATTCCCTGGCTGGCACGAGCGGGGATGGGGCACGGGTGGGACCCCATCCTCTCTCGATTCGAGGCCCGTATTGAGACATCCAGGCCCGTATGTGAAACTATGGGTTCCAATCACGGGCAGGGCCGTTGCAATATCCACTCTCGGACGAAACGAGCTTCTACCACCATCCCGGTGTCTTCCACCTCGAGAGCGGTGCGAGACCTCGAGGATGTCCAGGTCGGCTACCGCACCTGGGGTGAGCCCCGTCCCGAGGCCATCCTGATCTGTCACGCCCTCACCGGAAGCGCCGACGCCGACGAATGGTGGGAAGGCCTGTTCGGCCCGAACCGGTCGTTCGACCCCGAGCAGGACTTCATCATCGCCAGCAACGTCCTCGGCGGCTGTTATGGAACCACCGGGCCCACCTCGTTACGACCGGGCACGGAACGCTGGTACGGGCATGAATTCCCCCGGGTCACGATCCGGGACATGGTCGATCTTCAGGCGGGCTTGCTCGACCACCTCGAGGTCGAGACGCTAGGACTCGTCATCGGAGGGTCGATGGGCGGCATGCAGGCCCTGGAATGGGCGGCGATGTACCCCGACCGAGTGGGAGGTGGGGTTGCCATCGGAGTCGGTTCCCATCACTCCGCCTGGAGTGTCGCCTTCTCCGAGGCACAGAGGGCCGCCATCTGGGCGGACCCGAAGTTCCTGGACGGCGACTACGAGCCGGGGCTGGGCCCTGACAACGGTCTTTCAGTGGCCCGGATGATCGCGATGATCTCGTACCGGGGGAAGGCCAACTTCGAGTCCCGCTTCGGGAGAAAGACCCTGGAAGACGAGTTCGAGATCCAGTCCTACCTCCGCTACCAGGGCCAGAAGCTGGTCGGTCGCTTCGACGCCAACACCTATCTTCGCCTCGTCGACGCCATGGACAGCCATGACCTGGCGCGGGGCCGCGGCGAGATGGACCAGGTCCTGGCCGGATTGAAGACACCGTTCCTCACCGTCGGCATCTCCAGTGACATCCTCTACCCGGCTACCGAGGTGGAAGAGCTCGCCACCGCCTTGCCCAATGCCCGCTATCAGATGTTGCATGCCCCACAGGGCCACGATTCCTTCCTCATCGACATGGCCAACCTCGATGGCATCGTGAGCCGCTTCAAACACGACCTGGCCCGTGGGATCACCCCAGCCGACGACTTCGCCACGGGCGCCGGGCGGGGCTCGTCGTGGGCGTTTTAGGTGGTAGGTCATAGGTTGTAGGTGGTAGGTCGTGAGTGTTCTGCCGCTTCAACTGCTCCCGGATACGGCTCAGATCTCCCCTAGCGGTGCACTCAGCGTTGGAGGGTGCGATGTGGGCGAGCTGGCCGCCGAATTCGGGACGCCCCTTTTCGTGTATGACGAGGCACACCTCCGCTCCCGCTGCCGTGAGGCTGTTGCGGCATTCCCCGACGGGGTTGCTTATGCCACCAAGGCCTTTCTGTGTGGGGCCATGGCCCGGCTCGCCCACGAGGAGGGCCTGCTGCTCGATGTGGCGACCGGTGGCGAGATCCACATCGCGCTGGCGGCCGGTGTCCCTGCCGACCGGCTCGTCTTCCACGGGAACAACAAGTCGCCCAACGAGCTGAGCAGGGCCCTCGAAGTGGGGGTGGGCCGAGTCGTCATCGACTCCATGGTCGAGATGGACAGGATCGAGACGCTGGTCGCCGCCGGAGCACCGGCTCCCACAGTCCTCATCCGGATCAATCCGGGCATCGAGGCCCATACCCACGAGTATCTCCGCACCGGTGCCGCCGACTCCAAGTTCGGGATCACCACCGAAGGGGGTGCGGCCGAGACGGCGGTGGAGCGGGCCCGGGGCTCTTCGGCGATGGACCTGATCGGCATTCATGCCCACGTAGGGAGCCAGGTCTTCGACGTTGCCTCTTTCGAGAGGGCGATCGAGGTCATCGCCCGTTTCGCCGCACCGCTCGACATCGAAGAGCTATCGATCGGCGGGGGCCTGGGCGTGGCCTATGTGGAAGGTGAGACGGCACCAACCATCCCGGAATGGGGCAAGGCCGTTATCGATGCCGCCACCGCCGCCGGGGTACAGGCGCGAATCATGGCCGAGCCGGGGAGGGCCATCGTGGCCCAGGCGGCGCTGACGATCTACACCGTCGGGACCATCAAGGAGATCCCGGGTGTCAGGACCTATGTCTCGGTCGACGGGGGGATGAGTGACAACCCGCGCCCGGTGCTCTATGGCAGCGGGTACGAGGTGTTCGCCCCGTTGGCGACCAACGTCGACCGCACCCGGCCCATTCGGCTCGTGGGGAAGCACTGCGAGTCGGGAGATGTGCTGGCATGGACCGCCCATATCCCCGAAGTCGTGAGTGTTGGCGATCTGCTCGCCACCCCTGTGACCGGGGCCTACGGGCATTCGATGGGATCCAACTACAACATGGCTCGGCGTCCCGCGGTGGTCTTCGTCGAGGGCGGAAACGCCCGCCTCGTCGTCAGAAGGGAGACCGACGACGACCTGCTGGCCCGCGACCTGGTCGCCGGATCTCCCGGCTAGCCGTTTGCCAACGTGTAGGCCGGCTCGAACCAGGCCACCCGCGCCGCGCATGGGTCATCGACCACGGTGAGCGTGAGCAGGTCGTCCTCGAACTCGGCGCTGTAGACGCCGGTCTGCCCGGGACATTCGCCGGCCACACCTGAGACGAATATGAAATTGCCTTCCTCCCTCGCCACGAAGCCTCCGGTGAGCGGCCGGTCAGGGTCGGCATCCGGACCGAGGACGACGTAGTCCCCCGCATCGTTGACCCTCAGAACGGATCTCTCGTTCTCCCAGCTCCCGGACAGGTCCGAGATGACGGCGTCCGGTCCGGTAGTCGTCGTCGGTGAGTCCGGGGAGAACGGAGCGGCGAAGGCCTCCTCCCGAAATGCACACGGGTCTTCGACGACCGACAGATGGAGGAGCTCGCCGACGAGCGCACCGTCATAGACACCGGTCTCGCCGGGGCAGGGATTGGGGTTGGCGCTGGTGGCGAATATGAGCTGGCCGTCCTGGAGGGCGACGAAACCGATTACCCCCGTGGGCGATTCGGTGGCCTCGGCATCGAGCTCGAAGAGCTCGTACGAGCCGCCCTCGTCGAAGACGATGGAATTGGCCTCACTCTCCCAACGACCGACCAGATCGGACAGCGCGACAGGCTGCTCGGCGGGTGGCGCGGTGGTCGACGGGATGGTCGTGTCGATGGTGGTAACCGTGGTGACGGCCGATGATGATGTCGTCGTCTCGACCGCCGGTGTCTCGCCGCATGACGCCGCGATGAGGGCCGAAACGGCGAGCAAGGGCCAGGCCCGATGCGGACGGCGTCTCACCCGTGAGTGGGGAACCCGAGATCCACGCCCCGGTGGATCGGGTCGGCCCAGCGAGAGATCACCACCTTCTGCCTGCTGTAGAAGTGCACGCCTTCCGGGCCATAGATGGCATGGCTGCCGAAGATGGAGTGTTTCCAACCACCGAAGCTGTAGAAGGAGAGCGGCACCGGGATGGGGACATTGATCCCGACCATGCCCACCTCGATCTCGGATTGGAACTTGCGAGCCGCCCCGCCGTCGTTGGTGAACACCGCGGTTCCGTTCCCGTACGGGTTCTCGTTGATGAGCCTGATGGCCTCCTCGAAATGCTCCATCCGCACCGTGGAGAGAACGGGGCCGAAGATCTCGTCGGTGTAGATCGACATCTCCGTAGTCACGTTGTCGAACAAGGTTGGGCCGAGGAAGAAGCCATTCTCGTGACCTTCGACGACCAGATCCCGGCCATCGGCAACGAGGAGGGCTCCCGCCTTCTCACCGGCATCGACGTACCCCCTGACCTTCTCCAAGTGTTGTCTCGTCACGAGGGGGCCCATCTCGACTCCGGTCTCGTGACCCGGGCCTACCTTCAACTTCTCGATGCGTGTCCTCACCCCATCTATCAGCGAGTCGCCGGCGTCGCCTACCGCCACAACTGCCGAAATCGCCATACACCGCTCACCGGCCGAGCCGTAGCCCGCCGAGACCGCGGCGTCCGCCGCAAGGTCCATGTCAGCGTCTGGAAGGACGATCATGTGGTTCTTGGCGCCGCCAAGCGCCTGAACCCGCTTGCCGTGACTGGTCCCGGTCTCATAGATGTAGCGGGCAATCGGGGTCGAGCCGACAAACGAGACGCGCGGCCACCATCGGGTGGGTGAGGAGGGCGTCGACTGCCTCCTTGTCACCGTTGACCACGTTGAACACGCCCTCGGGGAGCCCTGCCTCGGCGAGCAACTCGGCAGCGAAGAGGGAGCACGAAGGATCCTTTTCCGAGGGCTTGAGCACGAAAGTGTTGCCACAGGCGATGGCAATGGGGTACATCCACATCGGGACCATCGCCGGGAAGTTGAACGGGGTGATCCCGGCAACGACACCGAGCGGTTGGCGAATCGTGTAGGTGTCGACCCCCGTCGAGACCTGTTCTGAGAAATCTCCCTTGAGGAGGTGCGCGATGTTGCAGGCGAACTCGACCACCTCCAAGCCACGTTGCACCTCTCCCAGTGCGTCATCGATGGTCTTCCCGTGCTCCGCCGTGAGGAGCTTTGCAAAATCCATCTTTCGCCCAGCGACGAGCTCGCGGAAGGCGAACATGATGTTCTGCCGCTGGGTCAAAGAGGAGAAACGCCAGGTGTCGAAGGCGCTGCGCGCAGTCTGCACGGCGCGATCCACATCGGCCGCCGAGCCCAGCTCCACCTCGCCGGTCTGCTCGCCGGTAGCCGGGTTGAACACCTCCCCGACCCGTCCGCTGGTCCCCCCGGTCAGCTGGCCGTCAATCCAGTGCTGGATCTGCCTCATCGGGCGAATCTACACCGGGAGGGGCGATACGCCGAGACCGAGTCCAGCCGCTGCAATGGTTGGGCCGACCCTGTCCTGGGTAAGTTGGCGACGTGGTCAAGTTCAAAAGAGATGCCACTGGCCCCGGCCAGGTGATCGATCGCCGTGGGGCTGGTGGGGGCTACCGGCCAGGAATGGGAACGCTTGGTGTCGGCGGAGGTGCCGTTGGCATCATCATCGTCTTGCTCCTCACTCTTTTGGGTGGTGGAAGCGATCTGAGCGGTCTCACCGAAGTCCTGCAACCGGCAGGTGGGGTGCAGCCCGAAACGGGAAACACACTCGACCCGTCGGTCGATCCAGAGACCGATCTAGCTGCGTTCCTCGAGGAAGTCCTGCAGGACACTCAAGGGATGTGGGTGGGCGTCTTTGAGGAGTCCGGACTCGATTACAGACCCACGAACCTGGTTCTGTTCAACGGTTTCACCCAGTCGGAGTGTGGTGGGGCGCAGGCACAGTCGGGGCCTCACTACTGCCCGATCGACGAGCTGGTCTACACCGACCTGGACTTCCTGGCCGAACTCCAGCGCCGGTTTGGCGCAGCCGGTGACACCGCCCAGGCCTATATCCTCGCCCACGAGGTCGGCCACCACGTCCAGCATCAGCTCGGCATTACCGAGCAGGTCCAGAGCGCGGGCACCAATGAAGCCAGTGTCGCCTTGGAGCTCCAGGCCGACTGCTTTGCCGGTGTCTGGCTCTCCACCTTGAAATCAGGGGAATCGGCCGCCCTTCTCGAATCGGGCGACCTCCAGGAAGCCTTGAACGCGGCGGCTGCGGTCGGTGACGACGCCATCCAGCGGCAGACCACCGGCCAGGTGAACCCGGAGTCGTGGACCCATGGAAGCTCGGAGCAGCGCTATCAGTGGCTGAACCAGGGATTCACCTCCGGCTCACCGGGCAGTTGCGACACCTTCGCCTCGTCCTAGTGCCAGGGCGAATTCAGATATTTGGGTCTGTTCCTTTACACCCTCTAAACCGATACCTTGGCATCGTGAGCGGCTGACCAGGTCGCTCTCGCCCGGGTCGCCAAAAATCATGTCACTACTCGCCACCGCCATCCCCCTGATCATCTACGCGGTCGCGTTCCAGACAATCGTCTACTTGCTTCTGCCAATCCGCTTCCGTCCCACATGGGCGCCCCTCGCCACCAGCTCGGTGGGGGCGGCGGTAGTGGTGGTCGCGGCCTTGTGGTTCGGCCCGACCTCGATCGGTCTCGCCGGCCCTGACGGCGGGCTCCTCGCATCCTGGGGATCGGCGACCCTGGTGGCGATGTGCACGGTCGGAGTGGTGATGATGAGCCGGCCCCAGCTGCGGGGCCATCTCGCCGACCCCCGGATGGGGGCGATGTCCAGTCGCACCGCCGCAGCCCACATCCTCGTCAGGATCCCGCTGATCACTGTCGTGATCGAAGAGGCTGTGTTTCGTGGGGTCCTTCATGCGGCCCTCATCGCCGTCTATCCCGAGCCGATGGCTCTCTGGGGAGGAGCCGTGTTGTTCGGGCTCTGGCACATCGGCCCCGGGCTCGACCAAGCTCACGCCAACGAAAGACGCAGCATGGCCCGTTTCGCCCACGTCGCCATCACCGTGGTCGCCACAACCGCCGCGGGCGCCTTCCTGGTCTGGCTTCGCATCGAGACCGGATCGATCTGGGTCCCGGTGGCGGTTCACGCCGGGGTCAACATGACTCTCGCCGCATTCGCACGGCTAGCGACCAGGACCAAGGTCGCACCGGTACCCGCGCTGGAGATGGCCGCCTAGCCCCCTCGGCCCTTCGGGCCACTCCCCCCAACGTCGCTTCGCTCCTGGGGGAGAAATCTCAGATCAGATACTGATTGGTGCCCCGCCTGAGGTACCGGCCATCCCCTGGATTTCCCAGGTACTCACCGTTCTCGATGATGATCCGACCCCGGGTGAGCACGCACTTGACCTTTCCGGTGATCTCGAGGCCCTCGTAGACGGAGTAGTCGACCCGCATGTGTTGGTTGTCCACCGAGATGACGTGCTTCTCGTTGGGATCGAAGATCACGATGTCGGCGTCAGACCCCACTGCGATCGTCCCCTTCTGCGGGTACAACCCGAACATCTTGGCCGGGGTCGTCGCCGTGATCTCCACGAACCGGTTGACACCTATTCGCCCCTGGTTGACGCCACCGTCGAAGAGCACCTCCATCCGGGGCTCGACGCCGGGCATGCCGTTGGGGATCTTGGAGAAATCTTCTTCGCCGAGTCGCTTCTGCCGACCCAATTCGGGATGATCGTTGAAGCAGAACGGGCAGTGGTCGGTGGAAACCACCTGGAGATCGTTGGTCCGCAGCCCTTGCCATAGGGCGTCCTGGTGACCCGCGGCCCGGTCTCGCATCGGGGGTGAGCAGACGTACTTGGCTCCCTCGAACCCGTTTCCCAGATTGTCGAGATCGAAGAAGAGGTATTGGGGGCAGGTCTCGGCGAACACGTTGAGACCGCGGTCCCGAGCCTGGATGACCTCGTTCACCGCCTCTTTGGCCGACGTGTGGACGATGTAGAGCGGAGCACCGGTGAGCTCGGCGAGAACGATGGCGCGATGAGCCGCCTCTCCCTCGAGCAGGGCCTTGCGCACGAGCCCGTGGTGGAGGGGGTCGGTCTGGCCTCGCTTCAATGCCTGCTCGACGTAGACGTCGATGGCGATCCCATTCTCGGCATGCATGCAGATGGTTGATCCGTTCTCCGCTGCTTTCTGCATGGCGAGGAGGATCTCGCCGTCGTCGGAGTAGAAGACGCCGGGGTAGGCCATGAACAGCTTGAACGAGGTCACACCCTCGTCCACGAGCACGTCCATCTCTTTGAGAGTCTGCTCGTTGATGTCGCCGGTGATCATGTGGAGGCCGTAGTCGATGGCCACGTTGCCGTCGGCCTTCTCCCGCCAGGACTCGTAACCCTCCATGGCCGAGCCGCCCTTGGTCTGGACGGCGAAGTCGATGATCGTGGTGGTACCGCCCCAGGCCGCGGCCCGGGTCCCGGTCTCGAAATTGTCCGAGGCGAAGGTCCCGCCGAAGGGGAGCTCCATGTGGGTGTGGACGTCGATCCCCCCCGGGAGAACGTATTTGCCCGAGGCATCGATCACCCTCTGGGCGCCTGACTCCCAGTCGTGTGAGCCTGCTGCGGCCAGGGCGACCACCTTCTCCCCGTCGACCAGGACATCAGCACCCATCGTCTCGGTCGCGGTGACAACCGTCCCTCCCTTGATAACGGTCCGTCCCATCACCCCTCCTCTACGGTGCTACCAAGTCTCCATACGCATCCGGGCGCCGGTCCCGATAGAAAGCCCACTGCTGACGAACCTCCTCGATCATGTCGAGGTCCAAGTCGCGGATCACCAGCTCCTCCTCGGTGTCCGACGCCGACTCGCCGACGATCTGACCCCTCGGGTCGACAAAGTACGAGGACCCGTAGAAGTCGTTGTCGCCGAACGGCTCCTGCCCGACCCGGTTGATGGCGCCGACGAAGTACTCGTTGGCGACAGCAGATGCCGGCTGCTCGAGATTCCACAGATACATCGACAGCCCGCGGCTGGTGGCAGAAGGGTTGAAAACGATCTTCGCCCCGTTCAAGCCCAGGGCGCGCCATCCCTCCGGGAAATGCCGGTCGTAACAGATGTAGACCCCGATGCGGCCCACCGCGGTATCGAAAACCGGGTATCCGGTGTTGCCCGGCCGGAAATAGAACTTCTCGAAGAAACCCTTCACGTGGGGGATGTGGGTCTTGCGGTACTTGCCCAGATAGGTGCCGTCGGCGTCGATCACCGCCGCCGTGTTGTAGTAGAAGCCCTCTTGCTCCATCTCGAAGATGGGCACCACCAGGACCATTCCGGTCTCCTGAGCGAGGTCCTGCATCAGCTTGGTAGTGGGCCCATCCGGTATCGGCTCGGCGTATTCGAAATGCTCGTCCTCCTGCACCTGGCAGAAGTAGGGGCCATAGAAGAGCTCCTGGAAACACATGACCTTGGCGCCTTGCTTCGCCGCCTCGCGGGCATAGTCGGCGTTCTTCTTGATCATCGTGTCCTTGTCGCCGGTCCACTCGGTCTGGACGATGGCGGCCCTGACGATGTTGGGCATTTGTCGACTCCTTTTCGACGAAACCTAGCGCGCCACGGCCGTTTCTCCCCCCAGCGAACAGAGTGAGCGTTGGGGGGAGTACCGGCGTAGCCGGGGAGGGGGGTTCTAGCTCCCGCCCTCCTGCAACTCGATCTCACGACGCTCGTAGCTCTCGCCGTTCACATCGGCGTCACCGAGGGCATCGACCGCGGCCTGGGCCAGATCCGTCCGGAACACGTCTGCTGGGATCTCAACACCTTGGAGCTCGACGACCTGCTCGTTGGCGATGGAGATGGTCTGATCCCAGAGTTCCTCGTTCATGACCCCGATGCCGTTCGTTGCGGGGAAGATGAGACCGAGGATCTCGTTGAGCTGCCACTCCTGATGACTCTGGCCCAGCGTCGAGCCGTTGTTGAGGACCACGTCGACACACTCATCGAAGGCGTCGAGACAGTGGATCCAGCCCTGGAAGGTTGCAGTGAGGAATCGGGTGGCGATGTCCGCGTTGCCTTCTTCGGCGATCCAATCGGCGGTGACCCACAGCCCGTCCTGCAGCATCGCCGTGGCAACCGACTCGTCGTTGTAGTCGATGACGCTCAGGTCATCGGGTTGGTACAGCTCACCGGTGTCGGGGTTGACCGCCTCCAGGACCTGTGCGTACTCGTTGTAGATCATCGCCTCGGCGGCGTCGATCTCGTCGTTGAGCAGGGCGTTCATCGTGAAGTCCTGCGCCACCAGCTCGCCGACCGTCACATCGAACTTCTCGATGGCAGCGAGCACCTCGTATTCGTTGCCAAAACCCCAGTTGCCTACGCTCTTGCCCTCCCAGTCTGCCGGGGTCTCGATCCCGGAGTCGGCCCAGGAAACCTGGAGCGTGCCCGAGCGCTCGAACACTTGGGCGATGTTGATGATGTCTGCGCCGCCTTCACGTGAGACGAGGGCCTTGGGGACCCAGGCGATGCCGAACTCGGCGCCACCGGTGGCCAGGACTTGCTGCGGAACGATCTCCACCGCCCCCTCGAGGATCTCGACATCCAGGCATTGCGCCTCGTAGAAGCCGTTGTCGAGGGCGACGTAATAGCCGGCGAATTGCGACTGGGCGAACCATTGCAGCTGGAGCCGGACAACATCGGGCTCGGTGCATTCCTCGGCCGCAACGGTCGTCCCATCCCCCTCGCCACCCGTCTCGCCTCCGTCACCACACGCGGCCAGCACGATCGCCAGCACGGACAGCCACATGACATGGCGGCGCCATCTACTCGTGTTCATCGGAATTCCTCCATCTCTGATGTCTGCGCACGTTATCCGGCCTGGCAGATGCCCGCGCTGTGCCAATCGGTTGCGCTACTCGCTGGTGCGGAACGAGACGTGCCAGGGCATGAGCCACCGCTCTGCGGCCAGGATCAGCAGATAGAAGGCGACGCCCAGGATCGAGGCCACGAGGATCGCCGCCCACGCATCAGGGAACTGAAACAGTTGTGCCCGGTTGACGATGTACTGGCCGAGCACGTCCTGAGGGCCGCCGAAGTACTCGGCGATGATTGCGGCGATCAGCGACAGCACGCTGGCCACCTTGAGGGATGAGAAGAAATAGGGCAAGGCCCTAGGGATGCGGATCCTGCGTGTCACCTCCGACGGGCTCGCCGCCAGCGATCGCATCAGCTCGAGCTCGGCGGGGTCGACCTCGAGGAGCCCTCGTGTGGTGTTGATCATCACGGGGAAATAGACCACCACCGCCACGACGGCCATCTTGGAGAACGGGTTGGTCAATCCGAACCAGTTGTTGAAAATCGGCGCCAGAGCCGCGATCGGGGTTGCGTTGAGGACGATGGCAAGAGGGAGCACGCCTTGCCGGAACCCGACCCAATGGGCCGCCGCTAGTGAGGTAGCGACGGCCAGACTGGTGCCTATGACGAAGACCGCCGGCCGCCTCGAACAGGGTCCTCATCCCGGCACCCCAGATCACGCCGAAGGTCTCCGAGAAGCTGGTCAGGATCTCGCTTGGCTTGGAGAGGACGAATGACTCCACTCCGAACAGCCTCGTGAGCCCTTCCCAGACGAGGAGCACAGCAAGAAAGGCGAAGACGGCCGGCAGATAGCGCCGCACCAGCCGTGCCGGAGACGACCGCCGGCCGCTTGCCGGGACATCGCCTTCGAATGAGGCGAATACATCGGTGATCGACGTCTCCTGGATCTGGTCGTCACGCTCGGTCATGACCCGCTGCTCCCCGATTCGCCGCGGCGCAGAGCTTCCCTCACCTCGATCACCAGCTCGAAGTATCTCGGGTCCTCGCGCGTGTCCAGGTCACGCTTCGGAGGGAGGTCGACCACGATCTCGTCGCTGATCCGGCCCGGCCGGGGTGACATCACCACCACCCTCGTCGAGAGGAACACGGCCTCGGGGATGGAGTGAGTGACAAAGACGACACTGGTCCCGGTCTCCCCCCACACCCGAAGCACCTCTTGCTGCATCGCTTCCCGGGTCATTTCGTCGAGGGCGCCGAACGGCTCGTCCATCAGGAGCAGGGCCGGTCGGAAGGCCAGCGCCCTGGCGATGGCCACCCTTTGCTGCATGCCGCCGGAGAGTTGCCACGGGTAGTGGTCGGCGAACCCCCCGAGTTGGACCAGGTCGAGCATCTCCTTGGCCCGGGTCGGTCGCTCGGCGTCGGGGAAGTCCATGATCTCGAGGGGCAGCTCGACGTTCTTTTGGACGTTGCGCCAGTCCAGCAATGTCGCCGACTGGAACACGATGCCGTAATCACGATCGAGACGGGCCTGGCCCGGATCTTTCCCGTTGACCACGAGAGTCCCGGTGGTCGGGCTGACCAGATCGCCGATGAGTCGGAGGAGGGTGGACTTGCCACAACCCGAGGGGCCGATCAAGGAGACGAAGTCGCCGCCCGCTATCTCGAGGTCGATGCCCCGCAGAGCCTCGGTTTCCGCGTCTCCTGTGCCGAAGACCTTGCCCAGACCCCGCGCTTCCACGACCGGCGCGCTCAAGCGGCCAGCCTCCGATTGGCCCCGATCCAGCGGTGCTCGAGCGCGGTGATGAGGCCGACGAAGGCGATTCCGGCCAGCCCGGCAATCAATACCGCGGCAAACAGCTTCTCAGGCGCCGCGGTGAATTGCTGGGAGAACTGGAGCAGGTCCCGCCCAAGGCCGCCGCGCAGCCCGGCGGGGAGCTCACCGACGATCGCCCCGATGACGCTGGCTGCCGCCGAGACCTTGAGAGCAGTGAAAATGTATGGCATCGCTGCCGGGACCTGGAGCTTCCAGAGGACTTCGCCAGGCGTGCTGGCATATGACCTCATCAACTCCATCGAGGTCGGGTGTGGCGAGCGCAACCCTCGCAGGGTGTTGATGGCCACCGGGAAGAAGGTCAGATAGGCGGCGATGAGCGAGACGCTCAACCACTGGGGCAGGTTCGCGCGGCCGCCCCAAACCACCACCATCGGGGCGATGGCAATGATGGGAACGGTCTGGGAGGCGACGACATAGGGCATGAAGGCGCCGCTCCGGACATGGTCGACCTGACGAACAGGACACCCGAGTCCAAATCCCACGGCTCCGCCGATCAGAAACCCGACAAACGCCTCACGCAGCGTCATCAGAGCCGCCCTCAGCTCCACGAAGATGAACGGCGGGCCGTTGCGCTGGGCCGGCTGGAAGAGCGCCAGGAAGATGTCCCACGTGTGAGGCATCGTGCGATTGTCGGGCCGCACAGGGTTCTCCCAACCCATCGCGGTCCAGATCAGCTTGTAGCCCTCCCAGAGCAAGACGAACACGACGACGACAGCCAGGATCGAGATACCGGCCCGAGCAACCCGTCGATTCGCTCCTCCCATGGCGGCGAGACTCTAACGAGGGACCGCCAGGCTCGATCGGTCAGTGCCCCACCGAGCGAGGCTCGTCGTTCGGATCGGGAAACCCGGTGCGCGGGACCTCGACGGCACGTGTGCGATCGAGCCGCTTCGCCGTCGGGAAGAACAGAAGGGCGAAGGCGGCAAGGGCGAGACCGGAAAGGATGAGGGTTCGTTGGACGCCGAAGATTCCGGCGAGTACGGGGGCGATGGCGAGGGGCAGCAGATGGCCCACCTCGGAATGGACCTGGGTAACCCCGGTGATCCTCCCCATCAGGGATTCGGGGCTGTTGAGCTGGATGAGGGTGCGCAGCAGCGGCGCCATGACCCCGATGATCAGACCCCAGAACACACCGGCCACCACCACCACCCGTAGTTGATCGGTCCCGACGTAGGCGAGCACCCCAACCGAGTTGAGGGCGACGATCAGTACCAGCGAACGGGCGGTGCGGTATCTCGCCGGGAGACGGGATGCGATCCATGTGCCAGCCACCAGGCCGAGCCCGAAGATCGAGTTGACCCAGCCCAATGTCGCCGGCTCCACCTTGAGGATGTCCCGGTAGAACAGAGGCTCCAAGGCGCTGAAGGTCCCGAACAGGACCCAAACCGAGGAACCGATCAAGATGTAGAAGCGAAGCCGATGGTGGCTGTACGCGTAGGTGAATCCCTCGCGTAGCTCACGCAGACCCTCCTTCTCCTTCTCCTCCCGGGCCATTTTCCGCACCGAGACTGGGATCACAATCAAGGCCGCAATCGCCGAGGTGGCGGCGTCGAGGACGAAGATGCCATCGAGCCCAACAGTGCTGGCGATGATCGCACCGAGGGCGGGGCCCAGCGACGAAGGCGGCCCACGCCGCACCCTCGATGTACCCGTTGATGCGGGCCAAACGATCGGGGTCGTCGGTCAGGAAGGGGCCGAACGAAGAGATGGCGGTGAACACCGGCATGCCAACCAGACCGAGGAGGAAGGTCGCCACTACCAATGCGGGAAGGGTGTCTGCGAAAACCATTCCGAGCGCCACCGGGATGAACACGATCTCAGCAGCAATTAGGACTCGGCGTGGGTCGAAACGATCGACCAACACCCCGGCCACCGCAGAGCCGATCAGGGAGGCGACGCCGAGGGCCGCCATGACGGCAGCCACGCCCGCAGCCGTGGCGTTCAACTCAAATGCTGCCTTGCCCCAGATGCCGACGAAGAAAGCCGCTTCTCCCCCGCTGCGGGAGATGAATCGAGCCAGGACAACCCGTCTGACATCACGATCCGCCCACATGAAGTGTGACGGTACCCGGGGCCTCGGACGCTCTTTCCCGCATTTTCCGGTGGGAAGCCCTAACTGTCCGGCGTGAAGGAGATCAGCTCGATTCGGCCACTGCCACCCACGACTGTGGTCTCGAGCACTACGCCCACCCCCGAGGCGTAATACTTCTCCTCGACCACGTCCGGTTCCAGCGGTGTCCACTCCTCGATGACGATGAGGTCATCGAATGCCCCGAACGCCACCTCCTCGCTCACACCAGTTTGGACCACCTCTGCCATGTCTTCGGCCTCGCCCGGGTAGTACTCCTGCCGATAGCTGTCGCCGACAGTCGGCTCCATTCCCATAACGATTCCGGGCATCGCCCCGTCGACGCCTGCTTCCCAGGCGCCGGCCGTCGACACGATCTCGCCGTCCTCGTATTCAGCCGTTTCCTCACCGAAATACCAGACGTTGCCCTCCTGATCCTGGGCATACCAGTCGTACGTGTCCTCCACCAGCTCCCCATCGACCGTCACCGTGTCTCGGACGACTGTGGTGGAGACTCCCATGACCGTTCGCTTCTCTTCGGTCACGACCACTTCGATTCGCTCGACCTCTTCTCCGCCGATCGACTCGTAAACCCACTTGCTACCGGGACGAAACGGGAGTCGATCGTTGTCGATCTCCGGCACGAAATCCGCGGGATCGATGGTGACCGAATAGTCGCCACCATCGCCTGGGTCGATCGGATCGGCCGTGGCTCCGGCACAGCCCGCCAGAAAAATCAGGAAAAGGAGGAGTTTTACCTTCGCCATGGTCGGTACCATATATCAAAACACGATATAGTTCAAGTAGATATAGTCATCGCAAATGGCCCTCCCTACCTCTCATTTCCACATCCTGTTCGCTCTTGCCGAGGAGGATCGGCACGGCTATTCGATCATGAAGGAAACCGAGGAGCTGACGCAAGGAGACGTCCGTCTAGGGCCGGGAGCCCTCTACGTCGCTCTCGGGAAGCTCGCCGACCAGGGCCTCATCGAGGAGAGCGAAGAACGACCCGCCCCCGATCTCGATGACGCGCGTCGCCGGTATTACCGGATCACCGATGATGGCAGGGCAGCGTTGGGCGGCGAGTTGCAGCGTCTACATCGGGTCATGGAGCACGCCAGACGGGCTGACCTCGGATGGAGCCCGACATGAGCCCCGCATCAATCCGCCGCCATCAGGGGATGTATCGACGGCTGGTAGCCGTCACGCCAGAGGCGCATCGCTCGCGACACGGAGAGGCGCAAGTCGTCCTGTTTGGGGATCTCCTCAGCAAGGGAGAAAACCCCCTCCGATTGTGGATGCGGGCGCTCCCTGACCTGATCACGGTCATCAGACAGACCAGTGTCCGATTGCCTGATCGCACCACCCGCATCGCCCTCGGCATCGCCTCGCTTGGCCCAATCGCTCTCGGGATGTTCCTCGGGTGGATCTCCATCGATGAGTACGGCGACGTACCGATTCTGTTCCCGATCACGGCGATGGCCCTCGTGTTGCAAGGTGTGTTCACTTTGCTCTGGCTGAGTCATGCGCTCGACCACTGGGAGAAGAACGCCAGGGCTGTCTTCGTGGCCGGCGAGGCGGTCGCCTTGATCGTCGGTTCGATCATCGCGATCGGTTCCAGCGTCCTCCCCGGCACCATGATCGCCGGTGTCGTCATCGCTACCCAGGCAGGCCTCGGATTGGTCGTAGCCAGGCATTGACCGGGGTGCGCACCGTCTCTAATGACGAACGACGAGCACGCCTGGCGATCAGGCATCGGCTCGTTGCCCCGGCCGACGGTGTCGTCGAGGCCGCCGATTCGATGACCTGCCTCCACTCTTCAGACCCTGCCACGGTCTACCTGTCTGCCCGCGCCCGGGTACAGGGGTTCAAGCAGGGCGACCTGGAGCACGCCCTCTATGAGGAAAAGTCGCTGGCGCGGATCCATGCCATGAGACGCACCCTGTTCGTGGTGCCGGTCGGGATGGTCTCGATGCTCCATCACTCTTCGACAGTGGCACTGATCGGTCCGGAGCGGAAACGACTGGCGGGATGGTTGGAGAGTTCCGGCATCGCCAAAGACGGCGCGACGTGGATCGAAGCCGTCTCAAAGAAGACAGTGGCGGCATTGCGGGGACGGGGGGAGGCCGTCGCCGGCGAGCTGAGCAAGGACGTCCCCGAGCTGAAAGAGAAGATCACCTTCTACAAGGCCGATGGCTCGGTCCAAACCACCGTGGGGATGACGACCCGAATCCTCTTTCTCCTCGCCACCGAGGGAAAAGTGATACGGGTGCGACCGAAGGGGACCTGGGTCAGCGGCATGTACCGCTGGGCACCGATGGACGAGTGGCTGGGGGGGCCGATTCCCGAGGTCTCAAAACTCGAAGCGCAGGTTGGAGTCCTACGGAAGTGGCTGACCACATTCGGCCCCGGGAGCGAGGTCGACATGAAATGGTGGACAGGATGGCCGGTTACCCAGGTGCGTGCGGCCTTGGCGACGATCGGCGCGGTCGAGGTCGACCTGGAACCGGGTACGGGATATCTCCTACCCGATGACCTGGATCGGGTGCAACCGGTTGACCCGTGGGTAGCGCTGCTCCCGTCACTCGATCCGACCACGATGGGCTGGAAGGAACGGGAGTGGTACCTAGGACCTCACGCCCCCCGGTTGTTCGACAGCAACGGGAACGCCGGGCAGACGATTTGGGTAGATGGGAAGATCGTCGGTGCCTGGGGGCAACGGAACTCCGGTGAGGTGGTGTGGGAGGTGCTCGAGGACATCGGCCGCGAGAGCCTCGCCGAAGTCGAGCGTCAGGCGGCGGAAGTGGAGACCTGGCTCAGCGACAAGAGAGTCATCGCCCGCTTCGCTTCCCCGCTGGACCGCGAGCTGTCGGCTCGCTGACTGCGCTCGCTTATCGTAAAAGCATGACCTCCCTCCAAGTCCGCGTTCGGGAAGATCTGGCCGAGGCAATGAGGGATCGCGACATGGCGAGGGTCAAGGTCCTCCGCACCACGATGTCGGCCATTCAGAACGCAGAGGCCGTCGAAGGTGTCGCCTCGGTCGAGGGAGTCGTTGGCTACAGCGACGTGCAGCGCCGGTCGTTGACCGACGACGACGTCCTCGAGATCATCATCCGCGAGATCGAGGAGTTCGAGGGATCCGTTGCGGAATACCGGCAGATCGGCCAGACGGAGAGGGCGGATGGATTGCAGAGGGAGCTCGATGTGCTGCGGAGCTACCTCAACCCTGACTGACCGGCGTTGGAACAGGCAACGGCTGCTTGAACCGGCCTTCCGGAATCGGCGTTCCGGTCCGCACCAGCGCCAGCTGCCACGATGGAGACGCACCGAGGGCCCAGCGCAAACCGGCCACGACTCCCTTCCCCACCCTCGCTGCCCCAGGTGTCTTGGTCAGTCCGAGCACGTCCCGCAGACGACCGGGGAGCGTGGCGACCGCTGCCTCCATCAGGAGTTTGTAACCGATCATCAGACCGGGCTCCAGGGGTGGGTCGGTGAGGAAATCCACCGCATCATCCATTTCGGGTGAGGGCGCCACCCCCGGATGCCGCTCGATCCATCGGGACAGCTCGGCGGCAGTCGTCGGCATCGGGTCGGCGCCGAGGAGGGCGCCCACACGTGTCTGCTCCAGGACGAACCGGTCAGCATTCTCTGGGCTGAGCCGATCGGTCCCGAAGGTCTGATAGGCCACGAGGAACGAATCCGTGAGGGCGTTGTGGACCCAGGCCGAGAACCCCGGGTCATCGGCGTCATAAGCGATGCCACGGCTGGAGGTCCCCGACACGACCCGATGGATGCGACGAACCTGGGCCACCGCCTGCTCGACCTCGGGCACGGCGCCATATGTGGTGGCGGTCACATAGGCGGAGGTGCGTGACAGCCGGCCGAGCGGATCCTCCCGATAGCGTGAGTGGTCGCCCACACCGGCTACGACCTCGGGATGGGCCGCCTGAATCAGCAGAGCACGGACTCCGCCGACGAAGGAGGCGGCATCGCCGATGACGTGCCAGGACACCGATTCGGGACCGAACAGGCCCGGATCGCCGCGATAGAAGAGACTGCGGGCCAGGGGGTAGGGGGCGTGGCGAAAGGGTGCGGTTGCCGAGGAAACGACGCGCGATCGCACGTCCTCGAAGAAGCGCTGGATCGGACCGCGAACGCGGCTATCGCTGGACGTCGCCCCCATGTTTCGCAGCCAGATCGACGGTAGAGGTCTGCTCGACGGTGACGAAAGCTTCAGGGTTCGCCTCGTGAATCAGATGGGTCACTGACCACACCTCTTTCCTCGGGACGACGCAGAAGGTGACCCGCACCTCGCCGGACAGACCGTCACCATTGAGCACCGTCGCACCGTACCCCTGTTCCCGAAGCAAGGGCGCAACCGGGTCGGTGTGGACGGGCGCCACCACCCTGATGAGGGATTGGCCCAGTGCGAGCCACTCTTCGACCATCGAACCGGCGTAGGTGCCGGCGGCGAAGCCGAGAGCGAACGCGATCATCCGTGCCGGGTCCTCGAGACCGGCCAGGACTCTGGAGATGGCGATGACCCAGACAAGGGCTTCGAAGAATCCGAGCAGAGCGGCAGGCCCCCGCCGGCCTCGGCTGATCAGGACGATGCGCACGGTGGACATGCCCACGTCGAGAAGGCGCAGCGTGAATATCAGGAACAGATCGAGAGCGAGCTGCACGCCCGCCACGGTAGAACGTGCTCAGCGGGCCGCCTGGGAGATCTCTCCCGGCTCGAGGACGATCACCTTGCCACTGGTCTCATCGAGGACCACTCCAACCTGATCCCGGAGGATCTCAGCCTTGCGCTCCTCTTCGATCCGGTGCTCGGCGGCAGGGCTGAGCAAGACCTCGAGCTCGGCCATCGCATTGGACAGGGCAACACCCATCCCCATGCTGCGTTGCTTTGGCTTGGCGTCGCGGGAGCCGGGCACGACGAGGACGATACCTACAGACCGAGAGCTAGCTGTCGAGGACGGGTCGTCGCCTGTCGAGCCCGGAGATGATCGAGTAGGCGATGATCAGCCCGAGCAATACGATCCAGGCCCACGAAGCCTCGATCACCTCCACTGCCAGGTTGAAGTCGGCCTGGAAATCGATCCCGTTGAGTGCGGAAGCCGACCGCACCTCTCCATAGATGTCGCCCTGGAAGTTGGCTTGGAGCCCACGGGCGGCAGCTCGGATCCCGCTCCCGCCCGGGGCGAACGTCTGGATCGAACCATCGCCGCCCGTCCCCTCGTGATCTGGGCCACCCCTATCGGGCCCACCGGCCTGACCCGGCCCGCCGGGGCCTCCGGCGATGAGCGTGGTGGTCGTCGACGAGTCGGGTGCGGTGGAAGTCGTGCTCCCGTCTCCACCACCCGGGACGGTCGTAGTGGTCGACGTGTCGCTTCCAGGCTCTGACGTCGTAGTCGGAGCCGGTGAGCCTGAGCCGGGGATCGTCGTGGTCGTCGTGGCGTCAAGCCTCGAAGTGGTGGTGGTAGTGCTGGATGTTGTGGTGGTAGTGGGCTGGGTAGTCGTCGTGGTGGGAACTGTCGTTGTGGTGGCCGGAGGGAGAGTGGTTGTCGTGGTGGTCGTCGACTCGGTATATGTGCCGAGGATCTCAACGGTGTCGACGAACACCTCACTGCTGAGGAGGAGACCTGAGAAGCGGAAGCGAACCCGGAAGTTCTCGGAACTGAAGTCGCTCACGTCGATGCTGGCGTGTTCGTTGATGCCGGAGGACAGTTGATACTCGGCGACCTCGACCCAGCCGCTACCACCGTTGACCTGCACCTCTAGGGTGGAGGCGAGGAGCGACGACGTGCTCCTGACATCGAAACTGAGTGTTGCCTCCTCGAAAAGGCTGGTATCGGCAGACCGCACCGCACCGATCGGGCCGAGCAGGGTCGTGAGAGCGCTCATCCGCATGCAGGTGCCCGAGCAGTTCCCCGACGACACGACCCGCACGTTGCCTTTCTTCTCGTCCCCGTCGTCCCCAATCTCGCTCCACGGCCCAGGCCAGGGCAACGATCCGTCCGAGCCATGCCAGCTGATCGAAGTGAACTTGTCTTTGTATTCCTCCGTGTCATGCGCCGAGGCGGTGACCGCCAGACCCATCAGAGCGAACGTCACCAGAGCTGCGGTCAGACGTCTCAAGCCGACATCGCCCGGATCAGATGGGCCACGGTCGTGTCGTCGGCCTTCGGACCGTCGACCGCTTCGGCGAGAACGGGAAGCGACACGATGAAGTAGCTCTTCTGGGCGAAGCGCTGGTAGACGAGCTTTCCACCGAGCAACTCCATGAGACGCGAGGCCACCCCGAGACCCAGACCTAGCGTCCCCGTCATCAGCGTTGCTGCGCCGTTGTGGATGAAGGTGTCGAAGAGCCTCTCCAACTGGACGTCGGGCACACCTTCGCCGTCGTCCCAGACTTCGATGTCGACCACGTCGTCTCCGGTCGACACTTCGACCCCGATATTGGGGCCGCCGTGGCGGGCAGCGTTGGAGATGAGATTGATCAGAACGTGGCGGAGACGTGCAGCGTCGGTAGACACGATGGCGTCCACACCGGCCTTCTTGATCTTGAGACCCGCACGTTCGAAGGGAAGGATGGCCGAGTCGACCACGTCGGTGACATGGGTCGGGCTCAACTCGATTTGGACCCCGGTGCTCTCGAGCCGGGCCACAGCAAGGAGATCGTCGACCATACGGGTCATCTCGGCCGCCTCGTTGGCGATTATCTGGGAGACCTCGACGGCAGTCGCCTGGTCCTCGGCTCCACCGTCTGTGAGGATCTCCGCGAACCCGTAGATCGAAGTGAGCGGGGTACGCAGCTCGTGGGAGAGGCCGGCGATGAATTCGTCCTTGGCCCGCCCGATCTCCCTCTCCTTCTCCAGTTCTAGATCGACCTTGAGACGGAGCTCACGCATCTGGCGGCGGGCCACGAAGCGGTAGATGAGCACTGCCGATGCGGGAATGGCCAGCATGAGGAAGAACTGGATGAACTCGGTGGTACGGCGGGAACCCGCCGTGTTGGCGTCGATCTGGGCCTGAATCTCGGTCTGCTCGGTCTGGAGGGAGTCGACCAGGCCGGTGTAGGCCCGCTCCCCATCGTTCATCAACATTGCTTTGGATGCGCTGAAGTCACCGTTGTCGAGGTGGGCCAGAGCCTCGTCCATCCGGGCCAGGAAATGGGTCAGTGCCGCGGTAGAGACGCTCGACCCCGAGGCATCGAGGAGCTCGGCCAGCCGTTCCCGCGCATCGTGGGCCTCGCCCATTGCAGCTGCCAGGTCGTCCTGTGTGACGAGCCCGCTGCCCGCCAGTTCCGAGAAGGTGGTGGCCTGGACCACTGCCGCTCGGGTCAGGGCACCGGTGCCGAGGGTGGCATTGGTCCAATGCAGGTCGGAGGCGTTCCCCGCCACGCGGGCTGCGCCGACCGAGTTGGCGAAGGTGAGACCAACGACGAGGACGACGAGCACCAGCGTTGCCCCGATGGCGATCCCAACCGCGCGTCGCCGCGCTGTTGGACTGGACAGGCGCTCCGTCCCCATGATGATTGGTTATCGGAGATTTCGCGCATTTTTCTTTAGGGGCCGGTGGACCCTTGCGCGGGCCTCAAGGTCGGTCCCCGGGGCACCAACTCGTGCTCGTCGAAAAACCTCGACGAGGGTATGGATTCTGTCGGGGTCCTGTTGTAGTGTCGAACGTATGTTCGATACCGAGATTCTGCCACCTGATCTCGACCTTCTCGATTCGGAGCAGGTGGACGACCACGGGCTGCCTGCTGATCTAGAAACGATCCCACCGGGTCTGCTGCTGGCAGTGATCCTGTCCAGCGTGGACCGGGATGAATTGTCGGGGTTTGACCGGGTGGAATTGTTGAAGGCTCGGAGCCGGCTGATTTCTCATCTTCAAGCCGAGCTGTACGCCGACATCCATTCCGTCTCCGAGGCGGTCTCGGACCTGGACCGCTTCGAACATCGGGACGGGTTCTGTATCACCGCCTCCGAAGTCCAGGCAGCGCTCACTCTGACCCGTCGGGCCGGGGAGATGCACACTGATCTCGCCTTCCAACTCCGCGACCGTCTGCCCGGTGTGTGGGAGGCGCTTCATGATGGTTTCATCGACCTGGCCAGGGCTCGAGTCCTCTCCGACCAGACCTGTCATCTCCCCCAGGACCTCGCCCAACAGGTATGTGATGCCGCGCTAGAGCGGGCGCCGGACCAGACCACGGGGCAACTCCGCGCCCGGATCCAAAGGTTGATCATCTCGATCGATCCGGCCTCGGCCCGGGACCGGTACGAGGAGAAGCTGAAGGAGCGACGGGTGATATCCGAGATGACCGATGAAGGTACGGCCAACCTCCACGGTCTCGACCTGCCTCCGGCCGACGCCCATGCCGCGATGCGAAGGATCAACCGGATGGCCCGGTACCTCAAGGCCAAAGGTGACAAACGACCGATCGACCAGATCCGAGCCGACATCCTCTTGGACCTTCTCACCGGCCGCAATCAGGGTCAGAGCCAAGGCGTCGACCGGGGAGTGGTCGACGTGAGGGTGGAGATGACCACCCTGGCCGGGATCGACGACAAACCCGGAGAAATACCGGGATGGGGACCTGTCATCGCCGATGTCGCCCGTCAGATCGTGGACGAACAACCCGATTCCGAATGGCGGATCGTCACCACCGACGACAACGGGCACCCGGTCGGTGTGGTCACCACCAAGAGACGACCGACGACCACCCAGAAGCGGATCGTCGAGACCAGGAATCCGACCTGTGTCTACCCCGGTTGTCGCATCGACTCAGCTCAATGCGATCTCAATCACGAGGTCCCCTGGGCAGAAGCCCACCACACGACGTGCCCAGAGCTAGGACCACTCTGCCGCCACCACCACAAAAACCACCACCACCGTGGATGGAAACTGAAACAGACGAGACCCGGTCACTACCAGTGGACCAGCCCACTTGGACACAAGTATGCGACCGGCCCCGACCCACCCTGACGGCGGTCACTCCACGCGGTTCAGCCAGTTATCTGCGGCCTCACCCACCACCGAGTCGAATTTGAGCCCCATGAGGATGACCCCGGCCGCCCCCGCGTCCTGGGCTCGTTTCTCCAACTCAGTAGTCAGCTCCCATGCCAGTTTTCGGCCCACCTCGGGCGTGAGGTCGGCCAACCGCTCCTTGAGGCCATCGGTAGACGGGACCGACCCGATCGCCTCCATCTGCTCGACCCAGGACGGGCTGAACGGAGGGATGATCATGACGAAGACGGGAGGATCCTCCGGCTTCAGGTTGAGCAGGCCCAAGTGCCGCTCCATCACCTCGGGGTCGAGGATCGGCCCGGTGACGAAGAATTGGGCGCCCAGCTCGATCCTCCTCCGGAACTGCCATTCGCGGAACCGTGAGGGCATGCCCACCTCGAAATCGGGCAGGTTCTCCTGGAGCTCCCGTAGGTGTTCGACGATCTCGTAATGATGGGCGAGATGGTCGACGTGGGGAACGGTGTCGCCAATGACGACGAGGAAAGAGTCAACGCCGTTGCCGAGGGCCCCTCGCACCTCTGATTCGATGGCCAGGATGTTCCGGTCTCGGGTCGACACCACCACGGTGGGGTGCACGTCCGGGGTGTCGTGCGTGATGCGGGCTGAGAACGCATAAGGCGAAACCCGGATCCGTCCAAAGACGTTGTCGGTGACCAGCACATGGCTCCACGCCGGAGACAGACTCCGATGCTGGAGGTTGGGGAGCTCAGGTGGGTTGATCTCGGCGATCCTGAGCCAGCCGTCAGCCTTTGTCAGCATCTCGGTCCTCCCTCGGTTTGCGGGCGACGAAATACTTCGCCTGGGGGTGATGGCAGATGATCGCCGACGTGGTCTGCTCCGGCTGGTACTGGTAGAAGGTCTCCTCGCCAACGGTGATCCCGATGCGATCGGCGCCGAGCAGATAGGCCACCTTCTCGTTGTCCTCCAGGTCGGGACAGGCCGGGTATCCCCACGAGAAGCGCCCGCCCCGGTATTGCTGACGGAACAACCCGAGCAGCGATGGCCCGTCCTCGTCGACGAACCCCCACTCCTCCCGGATCCTGTGATGCCAGTGTTCGGCCAGGGCCTCCGCCATCTCCACACCCAGACCGTGGAGGAGCAAGTAGTCGGTGTAGCGATCCTGATCGAACAACTCCTTGGTCCGGTCGGAGACCTTGTCACCCATGGTGACGATGTGGAAGGCCGCGTAATCGACCTCCTCACCGACAGGGCGAAAGAAGTCGGCGATGCACATGTACGGATCCTCCCGCTGCCTGGGGAAGCTGAATCGAGTCAACTCCCTCTGGGCGCTCACGTCGTCCCAGATGACGAGGTCGTTGCCGTCGCCATTCGCCGGGAAATAGCCGTAGACAACCTTCGGGTTCAGCAGGTCGTCGTGCCGGGCCAGCGCGATCTGTTCACGAAGCAACGGCGCCAGCCGCTCCTTGAAATCGAGGTCCCGCTCACCCTTCTCAGGCCGATACTGCCATTGGTTGCGGAAGAGGGCGGTCAGGTTGAGATAGGGGACGATCTCGTCGATCGAGACGCCCCGGATCACACGCGACCCGGTGAAGGGGGGCACGAAGATCTGGTTGTCCCGCTTGACGTCCGGGGACCGGGCCGGGATCACACCTCCCTCGGCCTCCCGTCCGTGATACTGCCGGGCCGCGATCGGCTCGGGGGCCGGTTCGCCGGCGACGATCTTTCCCATGGCCTCTAGGCCGGCGAAGGCGTTCTTGCCGTAATACAGCGGGCCCTGATAGCGCGATCGGAGATCTGCTTCGACGTAGTTCCTGGTCAAGGCGGCACCGCCGAGAAGGACGGGCACCTTGCCGAGGCCACGTCGCTCCAACTCCTCGAGGTTGTCCCTCATGATCAGCGTGCTCTTCACCAGGAGACCGCTCATCCCGATCGCGTCCGCTGAAGTCTCCTCGAACTTGGCGATCATTTCTGAGATGCCGATCTTGATGCCGAGGTTGTGTACCTCATAGCCGTTGTTGGTGAGGATGATGTCGACCAGGTTCTTGCCGATGTCGTGGACGTCGCCGGAAACGGTGGCCAGCACGATTCGGCCCCGTGTCGACCCTTCGGCCTTCTCCATCATCGGCTCGAGGTAGGCGACCGCCTTCTTCATGGTCTCGGCCGACTTCAAGACGAACGGGAGTTGCATTTCACCGCTGGCGAACAGCTCGCCCACCGTCCGCATCCCATCGAGGAGGTAGTTGTTGATGATGTCGAGCGGCGTGGTGCCTTCGCCCAAGGCGACGTCGAGGTCAGCGATGACGTTCTTCTGGTCGCCGTCGATGATGCGCTTGGCGAGACGCTCCCCCACCTCCATACCCTCGTAGTCGCTCTCCGACCTCTCGACTGTCTCGACTCCCGCGAACAGCTCGAGGAGTTTCTCCAACGGGTCGTATCCCTCGGCACGCCGGTCGTAGATGAGGTCGAGGCAGACCTGGCGCTGTTCAGGGTCGATCCGATTGAGCGGCTCGATCTTCCCGGCATGGACGATGGCTGCGTCGAGACCTGCTTCGACCGCCTCATGGAGGAACACCGAATTGAGGACACGCCGCGCCGCCGGGTTCAGCCCGAACGAGACGTTGGACACGCCGAGCACGGTCCTCACCCCGGGCAGCTCGGTCTTGATCTGCCTGATGGCGTCGAGAGTGATCATCGCGTCTTTGCGCAGGTCGTCGCCACCGGTGGTGAGTGGGAACGTGAGGGCATCGAAGATCAGGTCCTCGGACCGAAGTCCGTAGCGCTCGACGGCGAGGTCGTGGATGCGATGGGCGATCCGCAGCTTCCACTCCAGGGTGCGAGCTTGACCCTCCTCGTCGATGAGCAGGCAGATGGCACCAGCGCCGTGCTTCCGAGCCAGGCCGAACACCCGATCGAGCCGTGAGCCCGGCTCTTCGCCATCCTCGAGGTTGGCACTGTTGAGCAGGCTGCGGCCGCCGAGCCGCTCCAGACCGGCCTCCATGACCTCGGGCTCGGTGGAGTCGAGCACCACGGGTGCGGCGACGTCGGTGGCAAAGGCGGCGGCCAGCCTTGTCATGTCGGCCACTCCGTCCCGCCCGACATAGTCCACACAGAGGTCGACGAGGTGGGCGCCTTCCTTCACCTGATCCTGGCCGACGGAGACGCAACTGTCGAGGTCGTCGACGAGAAGGGCATCTTTGAAGGCGCGAGAGCCGTTGGCGTTGGCGCGCTCCCCGATGATCAAGAACGATGTGTCCTGGTCGAAGGGGACCTGACTGTAGATCGAGGCGGCCGATGGGATCGTCTCTGGCCTGCGCTCGAGGAGAGGCAGAGGACGGGTCTTCTCGATGACCGCAGCCAGATGCTCGGGACTCGTGCCGCAACAACCTCCGATCACGCCGATCCCCATTTCGGTGACGAACTGGCCCAGATGGTGGGCGAGGTCGTCCGGTGAAAGGTCATAGGCCATCTGCCCGTCCTCGACATGGGGCAGACCGGCGTTTGGTATCGCCGACACCGGCAATTTCGAGTGACGGGACAGGTGGCGCAGCGGCTCATACATCTCGGCCGGGCCGGTGGCACAGTTGAGGCCGATGACATCGGGTCCCAGCGCCTCCAGGGTGGTCAGGGCAGCGCCGATCTCGGTCCCGGGCAGCATCCGCCCGGTGAGCTCGATCGTGACCTGGACCTGGAGCGGGATCTCGACACCGGCGCTCTTCATCGCCCGTCGAGCGCCCTCGATAGCGGCTTTGGCACCAAGGAGGTCGAATTGGGTCTCGATGATCAGGAGGTCGGCGCCCCCGTCGATCAGCCCGGAGGATTCGACCTCATACGCATCGGCGAGGTCTCTATAGGAGATCTGGCCAAGGGTGGCGAACTTGGTCCCGGGGCCGATCGACCCTGCGACGAATCGCGGTCGTCCGTCTGCTTTGACGAACTCGTCCACAGTCTCTCTGGCCAGCGTCGCCCCGGACGCGGCGATCTCATACGACTGGTCCTCGAGCCCGTACTCACCCAGCGGGACAGAGAAGGCTCCGAAGGTGTTGGTCTCGACCACATCGACGCCGACTTCGAGGAAGGACCGATGAAGGTCCCTGATCACGTCGGGACGACGCAGGTTCAACAGCTCGTTACATCCCTCCAAGGACGGACCCCCGAAGTCGTCGGCAGTGAGGCCGACCATCTGCAGGTTGGTGCCCGTAGCCCCGTCGAAAATGACGAGTCCGGATTGGACGAAATCTATGTAGTCGCTCGGCCGAGCCTCGCTCAACGGTCACTCCTCTGTTTCTTCTCGAAACGCTTGAAGAGCGCCGGGAGCCAAGGGCTCCGGCAACTCATCGATCCAGGCATTGGCACCGTGCTTGCGCCGGTTGCCGCGGTTTCATCGGGCCTGATCCCTCAACCGCTCAAGATGAGCGCTTCGTCAGTGTTGAGACTATTGGATTTCAGCGGATTTGTGCAACATCCCCGGGTTCATCTGGAGGATGCGAGCTGAATGAGGTTGCCGCAAGTGTCATCGAGCACGGTCGTGGTGATATCCCCCATCTCCAGTGGTTCCTGGGTGAAACGAACGCCGGCTGCGCTGAGCCGCTCGTATTCGGCACGGGCGTCATCCACGGCGAAAGACGCGAAGGGAATGCCGTCCTCCACCAGCGCCTTCTTGAAAACCCCGGCCGCAGGATGGTTGTCCGGCTCCAGAACGAGTTCCGGTCCATCGGGATCGGCTGGTGAGCAGACGGTCAGCCATCTGTACTCCCCAGCAGGGATCTCGGTCTTCTTCTCGAACCCGAGCTTCTCCGTGTAGAAGTCGAGTGCCTTGTCCTGATCGTCCACCAGGACCGATGTGACGTTGATTCGGATCATCCTTCTTCCCTCTCGCTAGGGGGCCAACGCTCGACGATGCTCTGCAACGGCGAGGTGTTGACGTGATGGAACTTGTACCGACCCTCACGCTGGGTACTGAGCAGACCGGCCTCTTCCAGAACATCCAGGTGCTGGGAGATGGCTTGCCGGGACGGGCTCAAACCGTGTTTCATCGCCAGTCGGGCGCATATCTCGAACAGGGTCTGACCGTCCTTGTCGCTCAACTCGTCGAGGATCGCCCGCCGCGTGGGGTCGGCAAGAGCCTTGAACATGTCGCTCATGGCCCTGTCATCATAGGCAAGTCGTTACTTGCCTGTCGAACCCGCCTTCGTTTCGTGCATTGACTTGAACCCCGATCCTGGATACCTTTCCTGTCACATGAGCGCCTGGCTCACGACCGGTATGACGACCACGACCGAAAGGCCGTGCGACTCGTCCGTGTAACCAGCGACACCACCACACGAAACACGAGATCCGCACCGGCAGGGAGCGGATCTTTTTGATTCCCGACCCGGTAGCGGCCATCGGAGAAGCGAAGGTCACATGAGAGAGCAGACAGAATCGAGGCGGAGGCCATGACCGTCCGCGTCGGCGTGCTCGGTGCCGGAACCGTCGGTGGCGCCCTGGTCAACCGGCTGTTGACCGACCGTGACGCCATCAGACTGAAATCAGGCGTTGATCTAGAGGTCCGGCGTGTCGCGGTGAGGGACCTGGCCAAGGAGCGTCCCTTCGCCATCAAGGCAGACCGGCTGACCGACGACGCGGTGTCGGTCGTCACCGACCCTTCGATCGACGTGATCGTCGAGGTGATCGGTGGCCTCGAGCCGGCGGGTGCCCTGGTCCTGGCCGCCTTGCGCTCGGGAAAGCCCGTGGTCACCGCCAACAAGGAGCTCATCGCCACCAGGGGCCAGGAGATCGTGGAGGCGGCAAAGCGGGCCGGGGTATCCGTCATGTACGAGGCGGCGGTGGGAGGTGGGATCCCGGTGATCCGCCCCCTTGCCGAGAGCCTCGCCGGCGAGGACATCGACGTGGTGAGCGGCATCGTGAACGGGACCACCAACTACATCCTCACCGCGATGGCAAAAGAGGGCCGCAGCTATGACGACGCCCTGGCTGAGGCCCAGCGTCTCGGCTACGCCGAGACCGACCCCGCGGACGATGTCTCCGGGCGCGATGCTGCCTTCAAGACCTCGATCCTCGCCAGCCTCGCCTTCGGTGAGCGGGTCGCGCCGTGGGAAGTCGAATGTGAAGGGATCGAAGGCGTGACCGCCGACGACGTGGCCTCCGCCACCGAAAAGGGCGAGGTGATCAAGCTCATCGGCTCGGCGCAGAGGGGAATCGATGGGCGGGTCGAGGCAACGGTGAAGCCGCTGAGCCTTCCCGACGACCACCCGCTGGCCGGCGTCAACGGGGTGACCAACGCCATCTTCATCGAGGGGCCGTCGGTGGGCCGTCTCCTCTTCACCGGACCTGGGGCCGGGGGCCAGCCCACGGCTAGCGCGATGCTCGGCGATCTGATCCAGGTGGCCTCACGGGGCCGTGGCCCGAGGACCGGCTCGGCGCACGATCCCAAGCCGCGACGCCAGGTGCTCCACCGCTAGGTGCTTGCCTGGCCCGCGAGGAAGTCGCGGTACCAGGCTCCGCTCGCTTTGATCGTTCGGCTCATCGTCTCGAAATCGACCCTGACGATCCCGAAACGCTTGTCATAGCCACGGGCCCATTCGAAGTTGTCCATGAGGGACCAGAGGAAATAGCCCCGCACATCGACACCCCGATCGACCGCGGTCTTGATCGCGTCGATATGTTGCCGGACGTAGTTGGTGCGATCCGGGTCGTCGATCGATCCGTCGGAACCCACCACATCGACATAGGCGGCGCCGTTCTCACAGATCACCAGCGGCAAGCCGGGGTTCTCGCTGCCGATGCGCTCCAGCATCCAGGTCAGGCCTTCGGGCTCGACTCCCCAGTTCATCTCGGTCAGTTTCCCAGGCGCTCGAACCACCCTGGCCCCCCAAGATCCGGGCCAGGGAGCCATCGACTCGGCCCCACCCACATGCTCGATGTGGTTGACGTTGTAATAGTTGACCCCGAGGAAATCGATCGGCTGCCGGCGAGCGGCGAGCTCATCGATGTCTATCGCCTGGGACACCCCGTACCGCTCGAACACCGACAGGATCTCGTCTGGATAGCGGGCGTGGATCACCGCATCCGCGAACAGCCGGTTCTGGACCAGGTCGACAGCCGCGGCTGCCGCCCGATCCTCATCGGTGTCGTTCTGGGGCCAGGCGGGGATGAGATTGAGCACGATGCCTAGCCGGTCGTCCTCCCGTGGAGCTGTCTCCCGCATCGCCCTGATCGCCGAGTGATGGGCCAGCATCAGGTGATGAGCCACCCTGAGAGATCCTGGGGTGTCGGTGATCCCCGGGGCATGCTCCCCCGAGCTGTGCCCGAGGAAGGCGACGCACCAGGGCTCGTTGAGCGTCACCCAGGTGTTGACCATGTCACCCAGGGCGTCCTTGGCCACGCGGGCGTACTCGGTAAACCAGGCAACCGACTCGGGGTTGAGCCAGCCGCCCCGGTCCTGCAGGGCCTGGGGCAGGTCCCAGTGATAGAGCGTGGCAACCGGAGTGATCCCGGCCCCGGCCAACTCCTTGCAAAGCCGGCGATAGAAGTCGACGCCGGCCTGATTTACTCGACCGGTCCCATCGGGCAGCAGACGTGGCCACGCGATCGAGAACCTGTAGGCATTGACCCCGAGCTCAGACATGAGGGCGACGTCCTCGGCGTATCGGTGGTAATGATCCACCGCACGATCGCCGGTTTCCCCGTTGCTCGTGTTGCCCGGGGTGTGGGCGAATGTGTCCCAGATAGACGGAGCCCGTCCGTCTTCGGCCACGGCACCCTCGATCTGATACGAGGCCGTGGCCACACCCCACAGGAACCCAGGGGGGAACTGCGACAAAGATGCCATCTGGCGCTGCTTCCTTTCTCTACCTACTTCTGGACACCGGAGAGATCGATGCCCTTCAGAAACACTCTTTGGGCGAAGAGGAAGACCATCACCGGGATGATCAGGGCCAGCATGGCGCCCGACTGGACGAGGCTGGGGGTGTCGTCGTAGAGCGTGTTGAAAGTGCGCAGGCCCACCGCAATCGGCTGCAATTCCGGTCGTGCCGAGAGATAGATCAAGGGCTCGAAGAAGTCATTCCAGGCGAAGTAGAAATGAAAGAGGGATACAGCAACGATCGGGGCCTTCATCTGCGGGAGGAGGACCGACCACAGAGTGCGAAACGGCCCAGCCCCGTCGATGGTGGCTGCTTCGTCGAGCTCTCTGGGGATGGTGAGGAAATACTGTCTGAGCAGGAACACGTTGAAGGCGTTGGCGAAGAAGTGGGGAACGATCAACGGCAGCCATGTGCCCACCCATCCGATGCGGAGGAAGAGCGTGTAGGTGGGAACAAGCGTGGCGTAACGAGGGAGGATGATCGTGGCGATCAGCACCACCATGATCGACCTGCCGAACGGCACGTGGAAGCGGGCCAACCCGTAGGCGACCAGGATGGAGGACCCGACCGCCCCTATCGTCCCCAGTCCGGCGATGACCAGCGTGTTCCTCAGCAGGAGCGGGAAGTCCATCAAGTCCCAGGCTTGGCTGTAGTTCTGCCATTGCGGGTCGAACGCGTACGCGGGCTCGAGCAACCTCCAGTTGCCTTCCCACTCGATAGGCCCAGCCGATGGATCGGCGGGGTCGATGAATTGCGACGTCTGCCGCCCCGGCTGGAGCATCGCCAGCTCTCGTTCCGTGCCATCGGGCATGGGAACGGTGTAGATGTCGAGTTGTTCGCCCTCGTACTCGAAGGTGGCTGCCGACTGGGGAAGGATCGGACCCTCGAAGTCGGAGAGCATCTGCTCGGACTTGAGCGAAGTGACTGCCATGTATCCGAGGGGAAGAAGGAACACGAACAGGACCAACCCGGTGATCCCGGTCAACATCCAGCCCTGGAGGCGCCTCTTCCGGGGACGACCGGCAGTGGGGGTGGTCGAGGTGCTCTCGCGCTCCAGGGTCGCAGTCATCGTCTCATCCCTCGAACTCGTAGTGGACCCAGTACTTGGCCGACCAGAAAAGGGCCCCCGTCGTCAACACCGCGACGATGAACAGCGCCCAAGCCAATGTCGCCGCGTACCCCATGTTGAAAAACTGGAACCCGGTCCTGAAGAAATAGAGGGCAAAGAACTGGGTCGCCCCGTTGGGGGCGCCGCTGCCGTTGTTGAGGACGAAGGGGACGAGGAAGTAACCGAAGATCCCGATCAGGGTGATGACCAGGTTGTAGAAGATGATCGGGGTGATGAATGGGATGGTGATGTGCCGGAAGGAGCCCCACTCCCCGGCGCCGTCGATGCGGGCCGCGGCATAGAGGTCTTCCGGGACCCCTTTCATGGCGGCAATGAAGATGAGGACGGCATTCCCCACCGCCCAGAGACCGATGAACACCAGGGAGGGGTAGATCCAGAACTCATCGTGGAACCAGTCCGGCCCGTCGATACCGAAAATGGCGAGGATCTTGTTCACCCAGCCTATTTGCCCATTGAAGACCCCGTTGAAGATGAGGACCGCGGCCACGAAGGGGATGATCGACGGCATGTAGAAGAGGGCCCGGAATGTCTCCCGCCCCTTGAGGGACCTGCTGACCAGGAGATATGCGATTGCCATCGGGAACAGAATCGCGAAGGGGAGGGCGATCGCCCCGAACTTGAGGGTTACCAAGACCGACTGGTGAACGTCGGCGTCGTTGAACATCCTGACCCAGTTCTCCAGCCCGATGAATTGCATCGGCTCGTCACTCACCAGGTCGTAGTCGGTGAACGAGAACCAGAGGGAGGCCGCCATCGGGATCGCGTACCAGAGGAAGAACCCGAGTATCCAGGGCATGACGAACCAAATCCCGGCTCGGCCCCGTCTCCTTGCCAGGGATGATCTCCTGGGCCGAGAGGGAGCGGCCGGGTGCTCGGCCGCTCCCTCATCGACGATCACAGTCATGCGATCGACCCTAACCGTCAGCCTTCGGCGTTCTCGGCGAAGATCGCGCTCAGGTCGCTTTCCACCTGGGCGATCTCGGCATCCAGATCGATATCTGGATTGGACAGGAGCCCGGTTTCGAGCTCCTTGAGCCGGATCTTGTACTCCGACCATCCGGGGAGGAAGGTCTCGTGGCTCGGGTTGTCCGCATAGTTGGCTCCATCGAGGATGGTCTGCCAGTTGACCCCTTGCGGGTACCTCTCATCTTGGGCTGCCAGGTAAGCGTCCATCAGCGCCGGGTCCGCCGGCGCTGCACCGTAGGCCGTCAGCAGGTCCAGAGCCGCCTCGGTGAGGAGGTAGTACATGGCCGTGAACGCCTCTTCAGGATGCTCGGTCGAGTCCAGGATGCGGAAGGTGTCCGCATGCAGGTTGGCCGTGACCACCCCCTCATTGGAAGGCATGACCCCGTAGTCCCAGAAGTCTCCGGCAATGGTGTCGCTCTGAATGCAGCACGTGTACCAGAGGTGAGTCGCCGCCATTGCTATGTTCCCGCCCTGGAACAGGTTGTCGCCCGCATCCAATACGGTCTGGTCTGGTGAGATGCCTCGCTCCCACACGTTGGCGTGGAACCACTTCCACTCCTCTTCCCAGATCGCCGGGATGTCGGCTGTGCCGTCATCCGCCATCGGGTAACCGGCGCCCCAGAACGACCCGTTCTGGAAGAGACCGGTGGTGAACTGCCAGTGGAAGCCCCACTGGGTCGCAGTCGTGCGGTCGAAGGCGGGATCCGTGGCGTCCACCCCGTTGCCATCGACGGTCAGGATCTCGGCGATCTCCTGGACCTTGGCCCAGTCCCAGGTTCCCTCGTATTCCGTGCCCTCACCGTAGACAGTCACGCCATCCGGCCCATACTCCTGTGGCGGTTCGGGCAGACCGGCCTCCGCGAAGAGGTCCCGGTTGAAATAGATGGCCGACGGGAAGGATCCGAACGGGAGACCCACCAAGGTCCCGTCGGCTTCCCGCTGGTTGTCCACGGCGGCGGTCGCCCATTGTGAGGTCTCCACCCCGGTCGACTCGATCAACGGCTCGATGTCCAGGTAGAGCCCGGCGAACCCATTCGAGCCGTCGCGGCCTACCGGACCGATGATGTCCGGGGCGTCGCCCGTCGCGATCTGGTTTGCCAGGGTCGTGTATGCGACGTCGTAGTCGACGATCTCGAGCACGAGCTCGATCTCATCCTGCGACTCGTTGAAAGCGGCAACGACCTCCTCTTGAGCCGCCTTCTGCTCCGGCTGATCCCCGGCGCCGAGCCCGACGAACCACCTAATCTCAACTGCCTCGCCGGACGGTGCCGCGGTAGTCGCCGCCGCAGCCGCCGTGGTAGTGGGCTCCTCGGAAGCGGCCGCCGTGGTACTGGAACCACCGGATTCACCGGATTCACCGGTACCACCACACGCGGCAAGGATCAAGAGGAGCACCACCACGAGGGCGGTACTCTTGGATTTCTTCATTGCTTTCCTTCTCCTCCTTCGGCCCCGGCTATTTCAACGGCCGCCTGGCCGTTGTGGTCCTGCACCGGGGACAGGCAGGACCTCCTTCTTCGGGCTATCCCCGCTACTTCGGTCTATCCCGATAGACCTCCAACCGTCGATTGCCTGATGACCAACTCGGTTGGAAGAAGCACTCGCCGCGGCCCACCCTCAGGATTCTCCAGAAGGCTGAGGAGGGCAGAGGCCGACTCGATGCCCTGGGCGTGCACGCCCTGACGGATCGTGGTCAGCGGAGGATCGAGCTCAGATGCGCCGGGGAGATCATCGAACCCGGCCAGCGCCACGTCCCTCGGAACGATCAGACCGGCTGCCCTGATCGCCTCCATTGCCCCACTTGCCGTGGCGTCGTTCGCGCAAAAGATGGCATCGACCCCAAGTTCGAGCACCTTCGCTGCGGCCTCGATACCGGTTGGGCGGGTGAAGTCACCCTCCACCACCAAGAGTTCGGGGTCGAGGCCGGCACGCTGCATCGCCCGTCGGTACCCGGTCAGACGGTCCTCGCCGGCCACACTGCCCAGACGGCCCGTGATGTGGCCGACACGGGTCCGGCCGAGGTCGATGAGGTGGGTCGTGACCGTGTCGGCGGCACCAATGTTGTCGATATCGACATAGCTGGCGGTCAGATCAGAGCGCCGATGACCGATGAGGACGGTGGGAAGGTCCGAGGCGAGCAGGCCATCGACCAGGGGATCATCGAGGTTGTCTGCAGACACGATGACTCCATCCATGAGGCCGGTGCCGAGGATCCGGTCCAGGGTCTCTTCCTTGCTCCGGTTGCCCAGCCACAACATCATCCCGCTCGCCCGATCGGCGAGCACGTCACTCACTCCGTGGAGCAGGGCCACGAAATAGGAGTCTTCGAAGAGGACAGGTGGGGCGACATGCATGACAACGCCCACCACCCCGGTGCGCCCCGACGCCAGGGAGCGGGCGGCGAGGTTTGGTCGATAGTTGGTGCCCTCGATCACCTCGAGGACACGTCGTCTGGTCGCTTCGGAGACCGATCCCCCGTTGATTACCCGGGAGACGGTGGCACGCGAAACACCGCTGAGTTCGGCCAAGTCGTCGAGCGTCCGCGCCATCCGTTGAGCCTCATCCCTCTGAGAGCGCTCTCAAACATACCGGCCATCAGTAGGCGCTGTCAATCAAAAGTGGGGATCAATTTGCCAGAAGTTTGGAAAGCGCTTTCAGGACGAGGGCTTCCAGGTCTGGTAATGGCGCCGGGCACAGGCCTCCGGGTCCTCGTAGTACTGGTCGGGGGTGACGTCGAGAGTCACGGTCTTCACCGGAGCCCGGATCGTGGGAGCGGTAGCGGCGAATCTCCGAATCACCTCGGCGTGCGGCTTGAGGGTGCCATCGGGTCGCACCAGGCCGAAGTGGCGCTCGTGCTTGGCCCCGCCGTCGTCGCACGGGGGCCGGTCCCAGAGGTCGGGGTGATAATCGGCGAAACACCACATGAAGGCGCCACTCGCCCCGACATCGACCAACCGGGGCAGCACCGATTCGACGTAGTCGGCGAACGCCTCCTCCCCGGCCATGAACTGGGTCCTCGACGATCCGTAAGCAGTCCAGGACCAGGTCGTGGAGCCGGCAGTGTCGGGTGAGGTGCAGCCACCCCACTCCTCGGCCAGGCACGGCTTACCGGTGAGCGCGGTGACCAGCGCACAGAGATAGGGGACGAAGTCCGGGTCGAGTGGGTCACGTGCCCAATCGACATACATCGGGTAGCCGTGCATCACCGCGACATCGCTCTCGCTGAACACATGGTCGACACGGAGCCCGTTGTCGGCGAAGAGACTGGCCGTGTGCAGGCCCGTCGTGACCGGGTGGTCGGGGTCGATCTCTTTGACCAGTTGAGTCATCTCCCTGACCCAGGATCGGCCCGCAGCAGCATCGCGGGGGTGGGCAAACAAATCGGGCTCGTTCCCCAGGTTCCACATCCAGACCCCGGCGTGGGAGCGGTACTCGCCGACGACCGTCTCGAGGAGCAGACGACCCGCATCGAGGGCGGCCCGGTCGTGGAACATGTTCCGATACGACGTGTCTACGACCACTCCCCCGCTGACCACCTGACGGACGTGTGGGGACGGGTGCCCGGCCACAGATGGATCCAGGAGCCATCCCGGCGACCAGTTGGGCCCGCTCATGTGACCGGTGAAGAAGGTCACATCCAGAGCCAGCCCTCGCCCGGCAGCGAGGTCCAAGACCACGCCGAGGTCGCGAAGACGTTCGGGCGAGACCGCGTCGGCTGAAGGCTGCCAATCGTCCCAGAGCAGGAAGATCCGCACCACGGACATGCCCAGCGACTCGATCACATCGAACTCTTCTGCCACTTCGCCCCGGTCGAAATCAGACCACCAGTACATCGCCTTGGCCCGCGGCCAGTAGTTGACACCGAGGGGGAAAGGGTCGCCCATCTGCGCCGCTCATTTGTCTTCGTCCTGCAACGCATCGAGGACCAATGCCACCGACTCTTCCACCGATCGATCACCCGTGTCGACCACGACATCAGCGATCTCCCTGAACAGTCGGTCTCGATTCTCCAGATGCTCCGATTGCCGGACCGGTCGGCGATGCGATCCGCGTGCCGATCGCTCGGCCAGGATGCGAGGGTCGGCTGTCACCCAGACACAGAACGCCCGGGCGAGGTCGTCACGCACGTCGGGCGTCTTCGATCACAGAAGCCGCCGCGGCGATCACTGCCGGCTGCTCAACGGAGAGCGAATCGATGAGGACTTCCTTCTCGCGGCGGTGCAATGCATCGACACCATCGGTCTCGGCGATCTCACGACCTGACCGCCCGGTTTGGGTCTCGATCGATCGGTCGGAGTCGTGGAAGATTCGGCCAAGGGCCACGGCCAGCCTCTCGCCTACCGTGGTCTTGCCAGAGCCCATGGCCCCAATGACCACGATGTGCTCAGCCTCGGGCAAGGGCGCTCTCGATCCACTCGACGAGGGACTCCTCGCCGGCAACCGAGGCACCATCGACCATCACCCAGCCTGGCACGGGCAGATCGGCGAACAGCAGCGGACGGACTCCATCTCCGGCCAAGAACTCCTCCCACTCATCCCTGCCAACGTTGACACAGAGATCGTCGTCCATCACTGCGACCACGAGCTGGCCATCGACGAAGTAGCCGTCACCGTCGAGCACCCTTCCTTCGGTCAGTTCCCCACGCCCACGGAGGTGCGTCTCAATCCGGCCGAGGAGGTCGTCGTGCGGGCTCAACCGGCAGCTGGGACCTCGGTCACTTCGATCCCAACCGGCTTCCGTGGTGGCGCCGATGCCGAGATCACCCAGAAGGCGCCTTGCTGGCGATTCCAGTCGTCGAGGATCTGCTCGGCGACCGGACTAGCCGTGCAGCGCAGGTGAGTGTCGATGAGAGTGCGGATGTCGGCCAGATCCGCGTCCAGCGGCCGTCGGGCGGAAGGAGCAGTGTCGGCCAACAGGGCCTTGAGGCTGAGATCCGGGTCCCAGACATACGCCACCCCGCCGGTCATCCCGGCGGCGAAGTTGCGCCCGACGTCGCCGATCACCAGCACCTTGCCCCCGGTCATGTACTCACAACCGTGATCGGAGCAACCCTCGATCACCGCAGTCGCACCGGAGTTGCGAACTGCAAATCTCTGTCCGACCCGTCCGGCCAGGAAGGCGCGGCCCCCGGTAGCGCCATAGAGCACCGCATTCCCGGCAGCGTGTGGGGCGGACCCGCTCGGGCGCCGGGGCGAGACCGAGATCAGGCCGCCGCCCATCCCTTTGCCCAGATAATCGTTGGAGGTTCCCTCGAGATGGAATTCCACCCCGTTGCACAGCCAGGCACCGAAGCTCTGCCCGGCGGTCCCGGCGAACTTGACCACGATCGTGCTCTCAGGGAGGGCATCGCTCCCGTGGCGGGCGGTTATATCACCCGAGAGCCGGGCGCCGATGGCCCGGTCGACATTGCGGATCGGGTAGGAGAGCTCGACAGGTCGCTGAGTAGCAATTGCCTCCTGGCTGTCTGCCACCAGGCGAACGGAAAGACGTGAAAGCGGTAGCTTCCGGTAGCCCTCGTGGACCTTTCCACCCTTGGATGCGATCAGCATGGCGGATAGATCGGCGGAGAGCGGATGCTGAGGATCGATCGGGCGCAGCAGGTCGGCGCGACCCACCAGGTCGGCGATCGATCGGGCCCCGAGTGAAGCCATGTGACGGCGTGCCTCTTCGGCCAGGCGGCGGAAGAGAAGGACGACCTGATCGGCCGAGCCGGTGAACTTCGCCCTCAGGTCCTCCTGTTGGGTGGCGATGCCGACCGGGCAGGTGTTGAGGTGGCACTGGCGGACCATCTTGCAACCCATGGCGAGTAGCGGGAGGGTCCCGAAGCCGAAGCGCTCCGCCCCGAGCAGCGCGGCAACGATGATGTCGCGCCCGGTGCGCAGCCCTCCGTCGGTCTCCAGCAGCACCCGAGAGCGAAGGCCGTTGGCGGTGAGCACCTGGTGCGCCTCGGCCAGACCTAGCTCCCATGGCGAGCCGGCATGCTTGATCGAGACGAGTGGAGAGGCTCCGGTGCCTCCCTCTGACCCAGAGATGGTGATCACATCGGCGTCAGCCTTGGCGACTCCGACGGCGATCGTGCCCACCCCGGGCTCGCTCACCAGCTTCACCGAGACGAGCGCGGTCGGCTTGAACGCCTTCAGGTCGTAGATGAGCTCGGCGAGGTCTTCGATCGAGTAAATGTCGTGATGCGGGGGCGGCGAGATGAGGGTGACACCCGGCTCGGTATAACGGAGACGGGCGATCTCGGGAGACACCTTGTGGCCGGGAAGCTGGCCCCCTTCGCCGGGCTTGGAGCCCTGGGCCATCTTGATCTGCAGCTCGTCGGCGGAATGCAGATAGGCGGGAGTGACCCCGAATCGGCCTGATGCGACCTGTTTGATCGCCGAGTTCATCGGCGTGCCGAACCGGGCGGGGTCCTCCCCTCCCTCACCGGAATTCGAGTGCCCGCCGATCAGGTTCATCGCCTCGGCCAGTGCAACGTGGGCTTCGGCCGATAGAGCGCCGTGCGACATCGCAGCCGTCGTGAACCGCCGCATGATCGCCTCGACCGGCTCCACCTCCTCCATCGGGACCGGGTTCCGCTGCACGAAGGCGAGGAGATCGCGCACCAACGCAGGATCGCGATCCGAGATCATTTCGATGTACTTGTCCCAGTCCTCAGGGTCACCCGATCGGACCGCCTTCTGCACTCCGAGGACGACCATCGGGCTGGTGACGTGGGTGTCCGAGCCGCGGCGGTGCTTGTAGAACCCGCCTGGATCCGGGACGCTCGCGGTGTAGCCCTCATGACGCAACAGCGCCTGCCGGGCCAGTTCCTTGATCCCAACGCCCCGGAGACGGCGCGGAGCGTTGCGGAACGCCTTGCGGCAGACCTGCTCGGAGAGCCCGATCGCCTCGAAGAGCTCAGAGCCGCGGTAGGCAGACAACGTGCAGATCCCCATCTTGGACATGATCTTGAGCAGGCCACCCTCCATGGCAGCCCGGAAGTTCTCCTGGGCTGCCACCGGGTCGACGTCGATGGCGCCCGAGGCGGCGAGGTCGCCGGGCGTGCTCGATGGCCAGGTACGGGTTCACCGCCGACGCCCCGAACCCAACCATGCAGGCCAGGTCGTGGGGGTCTCGTGGCTCCCCCGACACAACCACCAGCGACACCGAACCCCGCACCCCCTCGTCGATCAAACGGTGATGGACTGCTCCCAGAGCCAGGAGCATCGGTATCGGCGCCCTGGTGGCCTCCGTCTCCCGATCGGAAAGCACGATGATCGTCGCCCCCAACTTCACCGCCTGGGTGGCTTCCTCACAGATCTCGTCGAGCCGGCGCTCCATGCCCTCGGGCCCGTCGGCCACAGCCCACGTGGTGGCGATCCAATGCGAGAAGAAGCGGGCGTCCCCGGAGCGGACGATCGACTCCAGCTCGGCATCGGACAGGATCGGGCTGGACAGCTCGATGAGATGGGCTTGCTGCGGGCGGTCCTCGAGGAGCGGACCGCGTCGCCCGAGCTGGATGCGGAGAGACATGACCAGCTTCTCCCGGATCGGGTCCATGGGCGGGTTGGTCACCTGGGCGAACTGCTCGTGGAAGAACTGGGTCAGACGACGTGGCTTGGTGGCCAGAACGGCGAGCCCGGTGTCATCACCCATGGAGCCGAGCGGATTGTCGCCCTGAGCCATGTCTGCAATGACCAGCCGACGCTCCTCTGCGGTGTAGCCAAACACCCGGCTCAGGGCAGCAGCATCGAAACGGTCGTCGGCCAAGCTGTCGAAGGACGCCTGGATGCGCAGGGTCTCGGTATTGACCCAGTCGCCATAGGGCCGGGCCGTGGCCAGCGCTCGCTTGACCTCGTCGGTGTGGAGCACCTGGCCCGTCTCGCCATCGAAGAGAATCAGCTCGCCGGGCCCGAGTTGGCCAGTAGCTGTCGCTTTTGACTCCTCCTCGGGGCACACACCTGCCTCGGACGCGACCAGGAGCACATCCGGCGTCACCGCCCACCGGGCGGGGCGAAGACCGTTGCGGTCCATGCCGGCCAGCAGAGACGACCCGTCGGTGGCTGCGATGGCGGCCGGACCATCCCACGGCTCGGTGAGAAATGCGTGATAGGCGTAGAAGGAGGCCAGGTCCGGCTCCAGGTCAGGGACGTTCTCCCAGGCCGCCGGCATGAGCATCTCTTTGACGTGGGGAAGGGAGCGACCGCTCTGCATAAGCAGCTCGAACACGTTGTCGAGGCTTCCCGAGTCGGAGATCCCGGGCTGGAGGAACGGGAAGACATCGGGGAGGCGGTCTCCCCAAACCCCCGGCGTCGCCGCCTTCTCCCTGGCCAGCATCCACGATCGGTTGGACTGGATGGTGTTGATCTCACCGTTGTGGGCAAGGGTGCGGAACGGCTGGGCGTTGTCCCACGACGGGAAGGTGTTGGTCGAATACCGCTGGTGGAATATGGCGAACGCCGTCTCGAAATCGGGGTCGCGCAGGTCCCAGTAGAAGTCCGAGATCTTGGAGGCGGTGAACAGCCCTTTGTAGACCACGGTGCGGCTCGAGGCCGACGGGATGGACAATCCCGGGACATCCGCCCTCTCGATGCGCTTCCGGGACAGATAGAGGGCCCGCTCGAAATCGGCGCCTTCGCTCTCGCTGGTGACAATGGCCTGCTCGATGAGGGGCAAGACGAGTCGGGCGTGATCGCCGAGGACCGAGGGGTCGGTGGGGACGGAGCGCCAGAACAAGAGGTGCATCCCCTCCGCCTCGATCGCCTCAGTGACCACCGATCGGGAGGCCGCGGCGTCGGTCGGCGAGAGGAAGCACATCACCACTCCGAGACGCGACGGCGACACTTCGAGCCCGTGGGTGGCCAACTCGCGGTTGATCAGTCGATGGGGCACCTGGGTCAGGAGCCCGGCGCCGTCACCGGTGCCATCTGCCGCCCGAGCCCCACGGTGGTCCAGGTTGACCAGGCACTCGACGGCGAGACGTGTCATCCGGAAGGTGGGTGCGAGATCCCGGGCCGCGATGAACCCGACGCCGCAGGCGTCACGGTCAGGGCCAGGATCGAAGAAGGGTGCCGTCATCGCTCCATGGGTGTCTCGGGAGCGATGCAGTGTAAACCCAGAAAACCCAGGTCCAACCATGTTTCGTTAGCCTCGCCTCATGAGATTCGGAGCATTCGTCCCACAGGGATGGCGTCTCGATCTGGTCGGGATCGACAAGAGTGAGCATTGGAAGACCATGTCCGACGTGGCGCGGCGGATCGAGGAGACCGGATTCGAGTCGCTCTGGGTCTACGACCACTTCCACACCACTCCCGCCCCGACCCAGGAGGCCACCTACGAGGCATGGACGCTGATGGCATCACTCGCGGCCGTGACAAACACGGTCCGTCTCGGGCAGATGTGCACCTGCAACACCTACCGCCCGCCCTCCTATCTGGCCAAGGTGGCGGCCTCGATCGACGTGATCTCTGGTGGCCGTCTCGAGATGGGGATCGGTGCCGGCTGGTACGGGCACGAGCATGATGGCTACGGCTACCCCTTCCTCGAGCCGGCGCCGCGAATCAAGATGCTGGAGGAAGGCGTCGAGATCATGAAAGCCATGTGGACCGAGGAGGTGGTCGACTATGAGGGCAGGCACTATCGGCTCAAGGGAGCGATCTGTCAGCCCAAGCCTGTCCAGTCGCCCCACATCCCGCTCTGGGTCGCCGGCGGCGGGGAGCAGCTGACGCTACGAGTGGCGGCCCGGCACGCCCAGTACACCAACTTCGGGATCAAACCCGAGCTCTTCGTCCAGAAATCCGAGGCCCTGGCGGGGCATTGCCGAGACATTGGCCGCGACTTCGACTCGATCACGAGGTCGGCCAACTTCAACATCGTCTGCGACGAGACCGAGGCCGGTGTCCAGGAGAAGATCCGGGCCGTCGAGAGCCGGATGCAGCAGTACGTCTCGGAGGATCGCGCCGCCGAGCAGGCGAAGCTTTACAAGTACGCCTCGGGCACCCCGGACCAGGTCATCAGCTACCTCAAGGAGTGGGAGGCACTCGGGCTGGCGTACGCCATCATCTATTTCCCCGACCCCGCCTACGACTTGTCGAGCCTGGAGCTGTTCGCCCGCGAGGTGATGCCCGCCTTCGCCGGCTGAACACACATATCACTTGAGACCGCTGAGCCGGTCGAGGGCCTCGGTGAGTATCTCCTCGTCCTTGCAGAAGGCAAAGCGGACCAGAGAAGCTCCATCATCGGGCCGGTGATAGAAGACACTCGGCGGGATCGCCACCACTCGGGCAGTCTCGACCATGTGACGGCAGAAAGTCCTGTCGTCGTCGAAGCCGAAGCCGTCGAACCCGGCCATCATGAAATACGTCCCTTGCGGGCGGTGTACCTGAAAGCCGACAGCATCGAGGCCATTGGCGAGTAGGTCCCGTTTCTTCAGATAATCCGAGCGAAGGTCCTCATAGAAGCCAGCCGGTGCGCCCATCGCGGCCACCGCCCCGTGTTGCACCGGGGTCGGGGTGGTGAAGGTGAGGAACTGATGGGCGGCACGTAACCCGGCGGTCAGCGCCCGTGGGGCGATACCCCAGCCCACCTTCCATCCGGTGAGCGAGAACGTCTTCCCGATCGAGGAAAGGGTGAGGGTTCGCTCCCACATCCCCTCATACGTGGCCAGCCGGCGGTGCTCACCGTCGTAGACCATCTCCTCGTAGACCTCGTCGGTGATGGCGATGACGTTGTATTCGACACAGAGAGAGGCGATGGCCGCCAGCTCATGGTCGCTGAACACCCGACCTGTCGGGTTGTGGGGATTGTTGACCACGATCGCCTTGGTCTTCGGGGAGAACGTCGATCGAAGCTCCTCGAGGTCGATGCCGAAGCCCGGTGGCCTCAGGGTCACGTACCTCGGCACAGCGCCGGTCATCGAGACGAACACCGGATAGGCGTCGTAGAAAGGCTCGATGAGGATCACCTCGTCGCCGGGATCGATGAGCCCGAGGAACGATGCCGCGAGGGCTTCTGTGCATCCACAGGTGATGGTCACCTCCCCAACAGGGTCGACCTGCCTCCCGAGAAGCGGCCCGTATCGATCGGCAATGGCTTGTCGCAGCGCCGGCACACCCTGGCTCGGCGGATATTGGTCGCTGCCGCCCTCGACCAACGAACGAGCGGCGGCATCCTTCACGAACTCCGCCCCCTCCCAGTTGGGGAAGCCCTGTCCGAGATTGATGGCGTCGTACTCCATGGCGAGGGCGGTCATTTCGCTGAAGATGGTGACCCCGAACGAGGCAAGACGGTCGGCGATCGACATGTCCGTCAGACTATGCCGCCTCAGCCCAGGCGCTCGAGGGTGACGATCGGGATCTCCCGGTCGGTTCTCGTCTGGTAAACGGCGTAGTCGCCATAAGACGCCACCACCTTCGGCCACCACACCTCGCGATCCGCCGACGAGGCGGTCCGTGCGGTCAGCACCAGCTTCCTATCGCCGACCCGGGCGGTGACCGAGGGATCGGCGAGCAGATTGAGATACCACTCTGGATGACGATCACGCCCGCCGTAGGAAGCGATCACCAGAAACTTGTCGCCATCCCGCAGGTAGAGCAGAGGAACGGTGTGGGGCTGACCGGTCAGCCTCCCCCGCGTGGTGAGGAGGAGCATGTCGTTCCCGACCAGCCGCCTGCCGACCACCCCGTTCGTCGCCTCGTAGAGGACGCGGTGAAATGCTGACCACCGCTTGACGCCCGAATCTCTCACCGTGCTGGCCTCAGCCGGCGTCGCTGGACCTGGCCCACAAGTTGATGTCGCCCTCAACCGCGTACCGGTCGATGGCAGCCAACTCCTCCTCACTGAAACGCGTGTTGTCGACGGCTCGCAGCAGGTCTTCGACCTGAGACCAGCGACTCGCCCCGATGAGAGCCGACGTGACACGTTCGTCTCGTAGCACCCAGGCCACGGCCATCTGGGCCAGGGTCTGGCCCCGATCTCGGGCGACGTCGTTGAGCCCGCTCACCCGGGCCAGGTTGTCTTCGGACAGCATCGAGCGATCCAGCGCACCTCCTGTCGCCACCCGGGAGTCGGCCGGGACACCATCGAGGTATCGATCGGTCAGCAGCCCCTGGGCCAAGGGAGAGAACGCGATGCAGCCGATACCCAGCTCGCCGAGCACATCGAGGAGCCCATCCTCGACCCACCGATTGAGCATTGAATAAGAGGGCTGATGGATGATGAACGGCGTCCCGAGTCGGGTGAGGATGGCGTGCGCCTCCCGTGTCATCTCCGGGCTATATGAGGAGATCCCGGCATATAGGGCCTTCCCGGCGCGGACCGCGGTATCGAGTGAGCCCAGGGTCTCCTCGAGGGGCGTGTCCGGGTCGTAACGATGGGAGTAGAAGATGTCGACGTATTCGAGTCCCATACGCGTCAGGCTCTGGTCCAAGCTGGCCAACAGGTACTTCCGTGAGCCCCATTCGCCATAGGGCCCCTCCCACATGTCGTATCCCGCCTTGGTGGAGATGATCAGCTCATCGCGATATGGCGCCAAGTCCGAAGCAAGAAGCGTCCCGAAGTTCCGCTCCGCCGATCCGGGTGGTGGCCCGTAGTTGTTGGCCAGGTCGAAGTGTGTGATCCCCTGGTCGAAGGAGTTCAGGATCATGCGCCGACCCTCCTCGGTCAGCGAGTCGCCTCCGAAGTTGTGCCATAGCCCCAAAGACACCCGGGGCAGGTCGAGACCACTCCGCCCCGATCGGGCATAGGGCATACGGCTGTATCGGTCCGGGTCTGGATTGTGCAACGGACTCACCTCCTGGTCAGACAGCTTCCAATTGTGGCTCGTCCTTCCGTCGACGTCGCGACGTCGACCCTGACGATGGCTCCCACCTGAAGAACCGGATCGCGAGGAGAGCGGCCACCACACCCCAGAGGGCGAGATAGCCGATCTGGGGCCAGTGGAACTGAGGCCCGGTCAGGGTGGGGTCGAAGGCATCTCGGAAAGCCTCGGCGAAGGCTTTGAGTGGGAAGAAGTTGCCGGCGATCTCCATCCACCGCGGTGGGTCCTGTATCGGGAAGAAAATGTTGGAGATGAACGCGACGGGGAGGAGAGTGGCGTTGGTGATCGCGGGGGCGGCATCGCCATTGGGCGAGATCGCCGCTACCAACATCCCGAGAGCAGCGAAACAGCTGACCCCGACGACGAACGTGAGCAGGGCCGCCGGCAGGGTGCGGGCGATGATCTGGACCCCGTAAAAGACCACTCCGGCCGCCATCATCAGGGCCATGGCGAGAAATGCGAGGTAGACCGAGGAAGCCACGCGGCCTGCGATGTAGGCCCACGGCGGGATCGGCGTGCCCCGGATACGCTTGAGTATCCCGTTGTCGCGGGCAATGGCCGTGCCGATGGCGAGATTGGTGTAGGTGGCCGAGACGGCAGCGAACACGGCGAGGCCGGGGGTGAAGTACTGGGCCGTGGTGATCCCCAAGCCTTCGATCTCATCGTTGCCGAAGATGGCGGTGAACAGCACGAGCAACATCAACGGGAACACGATGGTGAAGAATGCTGCGATCGGCGTGCGCCAGAACACCTTGTTCTGATAGCGGAACTGCTGCCAGACCAAAGACCATACCGAGGGTCTGTGTAGGGCTTCAGTGCTCATCGGTCAGCTCGAGATAGACATCCTCCAACGATGGTCGGGCGACCTGGAGTTGTTCCAGCTCCAGGTCTTTGCCGATCGCCCAGGTGGTGAGCTCATGGAGCGCCCGGGTGGCCGACTCGGCGCTGACCTCGATCATGTCGCCGTCCACCGTGCTGGCGCTGATCGGCAGTTCCTCGACGCTGACCCCTTCAGGAAGCGCGAATCGGATCATGCTCTTCCCGTCCGCCCGCCCGCCGAGCGTCTCCGGTGTGCCCTCCGCCACGATCTTGCCGCTGTCGATGATGGCGATCCGATCCGCAAGATGCTGGGCCTCATCCATGTAGTGGGTCGTGAGCAGGATTGTCTTGCCCAGGTCAGCCAGGTTCTCGAGGATCCCCCAGGCCTGTCTGCGCGCCGAGGGGTCGAATCCGGTGGTGGGCTCGTCCAGGAAGAGAAGGTCGGGATCGCCGACCAGCCCGAGGGCCAGCTCGAGTCTTCGCTGCTGGCCACCCGACAGGGTCTTGATCCTGGCGTCGGCCTTTTCGGTGAGCCCGACCAGGTCGATCAAATGATCGGCCTCGAGCCGCCTGGGATACATGCCCCCGTATATGGACAACGCCTCACGCACCGAGAGCTCCCGTTCCACAGCGCCCTCCTGGAGCACGATCCCGATTCGCTCCCGGTAGGCGCGGCCGCCTGTGGAGGGGTCGAAGCCGAGCACACTGATGCTGCCGCCATCGGCCGAGCGATGCCCCTCGAGGATCTCTACCGTGGTGGTCTTGCCCGCCCCGTTGGGTCCGAGCAGCGCAAACACCTCACCGGTCTCGATCGAGATGTCGACGCCGTCGACGGCCACCACGTCGCCATAGGACTTCCTGAGGCCCCTGACCTCGATTGCCGCCATTTCCGGGATCCTAGGATGCCGCCATGACAGCAGAATCCGGTCCAATTGGGCCTGTGGTTGTGGGAATCGACGGGTCCGAGCCGGGCTTCACGGCATTGCGACATGCGGTTCGGGAGGCCGAATGGCGAGACGTCCCTCTGCACGCGGTCCACGTGCTCGATGTCAGCCCGGCTGTTCTCCACCTCGAGGGAGATCGAACGGTCAACACCCGCGAGCTCGCCGAGAGCGACAGGGCCCGGATCTGGGAGCTGGCCGAGCCCATCCTCGAAGACACCAAAGCGGAGGTGGTACGCGTAGAGAGGGACGGCAACCCGGGCAAGACGCTCATCGCATATTGCGACGAAGCCGGCGGGTCAGTGCTGGTGGTTGGACCGCGGGGTCGGGGACGAGTGGGCCGATGGCTGCTCGGGTCGACCGCCGACCAGGCGGTCAAGACTGCGCCTTGCGATGTGCTCGTTGTCAAGCCTGGTGCGGACATCTAGGCCTGCCTCCTTGAGTTTTCAGGCGGGCGGGTCGATCCTCTAGCCGTGCATGCACTGTTGTTGGCGGTGTTCATGGCTGTGCTTCCTCCTGGAGGCTCGTTCGTCGATGACGACGGGAACGTCCACGAGGGGGGTATCGAGGCGATCGCCGCCGAAGGCATCACCCGTGGCTGCAACCCACCAGCCAACGACCGTTACTGTCCGGAAAAGACAGTCACTCGGGGCCAAATGGCGGTGTTTCTGGCCCGCGCCCTCGATCTCGGCCCCACCTCCAACGACTATTTCAACGACGACGAAACCAGCCTGTTCGAAGCCGGGATCAACCGTCTCGCCGCCGCCGGGATTACCCAGGGCTGCAATCCGCCGGCCAACAACCGGTTCTGTCCCGAACAGGAAATGACCCGTGGCCAGATGGCAGCCATGCTGGCCAGAGCCTTCGACTATCCGGTGTCACACCACAACCGGTTCAACGATGACAACGGTCACATCTTCGAACAGGCAATCCAGAAGCTCGCCGCCGCTGGAGTGACCGTCGGCTGCAATCCACCGGCCAACAACCGGTTCTGTCCCAACGATCCGATCAGACGAGACCAGATGGCCACCCTCCTCACCCGAGCCAACCACCTCACCCCCAACCGACCACCGGCGCGACTGCTGCCCACCCCGGGCAACCCTGACGGAAATTCGCCTGTCCCTGTCGCCGGCAGGGCGGTGGACACCTCCAACCCGGACATCGTGATCGGCAATGGCTCGCCACAGGGTTGCACGTCCCAGGCGGTGGTGAACGCCGTGGCGCAGGGGGGGATCATCACATTCGACTGCGGGCCGGACCCGGTGACGATCGTCATGAATGCCACGGCCAAGGTCTTCAACGACACCGGGCCCGAAATCGTCATCGACGGCGGCGGCCTCGTGACGCTCAGCGGGGGCGGCGTGCGACGGATCCTCTACATGAACACATGCGATCTGGCCCAGGTCTGGACCACCGCCCACTGCCAGAACCAGGACCACCCGAGGCTGACCGTGCAAAACCTGGGTTTCATCGATGGGAACAGCACGAGCCATGGTCAGGACCTGGAGGGTGGTGGGGGCGCAATCTGGGTGCGCGGCGGTCGCTTCAAGATCGTGAACTCTGTGTTTGCCCGAAACACCTGTGCGCCAAGCGGGCCCGACGTGGGAGGCGCCTCGGTCAGGGTCTTCAGTCAGCATGACAACCAACCGGTCTACGTCGTCAACAGCACATTCGGCGGCGGCACGTCATTTGCCAATACCTGCTCCAACGCCGGTGGCATCAGCAGCATCGGGGTCTCCTGGACCATCATCAACAGCCTCTTCACCGACAACGACGCCACCGGCCGCGGTGCCAACCCGGCCCGAGGGGGCACTCCGGGCGGCGGAAGTGGTGGGGCCATCTATCTGGACGGGAACACCATGACTCTGCGGATCCAGGGCACGAGGATCGAGCGCAACCACGCACAGGAAGGTGGCGGCGGCATCTTCTTCGTCAGCAATGACAGGACGGGACACCTCGTGATCCAGAGCTCCGTCCTGTCGAACAACCCGAGCGACGGGTTCGAGACGGCCGGCTTCCCGGGCATCTTCTATCTCGGCGACGGGCCGATCCAGGTGACCGACAGCGTGATCGAGGACTGACGGTGACATCAGCCGTGCATGCACTGTTGTTGGCGGTGTTCATGGCTGTGCTTCCTCCTGGAGGCTCGTTCGTCGATGACGACGGGAACGTCCACGAGGGGGGTATCGAGGCGATCGCCGCCGAAGGCATCACCCGTGGCTGCAACCCACCGGCCAACGACCGTTACTGTCCGGAAAAGACAGTCACTCGGGGCCAAATGGCGGTGTTCCTGGCCCGCGCCCTCGATCTCGGCCCCACCTCCAACGACTATTTCATCGACGACGAAACCAGCCTGTTCGAAGCCGGGATCAACCGTCTCGCCGCCGCCGGGATTACCCAGGGCTGCAATCCGCCGGCCAACAACCGGTTCTGTCCCGAACAGGAAATGACCCGTGGCCAGATGGCAGCCATGCTGGCCAGAGCCTTCGACTATCCGGTGTCACACCACAACCGGTTCAACGACGACAACGGTCACATCTTCGAACAGGCAATCCAGAAGATCGCCGCCGCTGGAGTGACCGTCGGCTGCAATCCACCGGCCAACAACCGGTTCTGTCCCAACGATCCGATCAGACGAGACCAGATGGCCACCCTCCTCACCCGAGCCAACCACCTCACCCCAAACCGACCACCCGGGCGATGCCCCACACTCCCGGCGGACGACATCTGGAACACCCCGATCGATCATCTACCGGTGCACACACGCTCGACTCAATACGTGTCGTCGATCGGGCTCTTGGCCCATCTCCACCCCGACTTCGGATCGGGTGTCTGGCCGCCCGGATCCAACAGCCCCATCGGGATCCCATATGTCGAGGCGCCGTCCGGCACACCTGCCGTGACCGTCACTTATACCGCCTATGGCAGCGAGTCGGACCCGGGCCCGTTGCCGATTCCCGCCGGCGCTCCGATCGAGGGTGGGCCCGATTCGTCGGGCGATCGTCACGTCATCGTCGTCGACCGATATCGATGCGAGCTCTTCGAGCTATTCGATGCCCATCCGGGACCAGGCTCATCCTGGCGAGCAGCATCAGGAGCCCGGTATCAGCTCGATTCGTCTCGACTTCGCCCCGATGGTTGGACTTCGGCCGACGCTGCCGGCCTACCGATCTTTCCGGGTCTGGTTCGATACGACGAAGTTGCCTCCGGGCACATCGATCACGCCATCAGATTCACGGCGCCGCAAACGCGGTCGGCGCACGTTTGGCCCGCCCGCCACCACGCCTCGAGTTCGCCCAACCTGGCCCTGCCGGCGATGGGGCAGAGGTTTCGCCTCTCGGCCCAGTTCGACATCTCGGGTTTCTCACCTCAGGTGCAGGTGATCCTGCGGGCCTTCAAGGAGTACGGGATCATCCTCGCCGACAATGGCTCCCCGTGGTACATCTCCGGGAGCCCGGACCCCAGGTGGGACAACGATCTGTTGCGTGAGTTGAAGGAGATCCCCGGGTCCGCATTCGAGGCGGTCGATGTCTCGTCGTTGATGATCGATCCCGGCTCCGGACAGGCGCGTCAGCCCTGAGCGGGCCCGCCCGTCCGGGTATCTCAGCGACTCAGGGCGCGCCAGATCCCGACCGAGGCCAGAAGCAGCGTGACTCCGATCTTGGTGAAATCGATCACCGGCGTCACCTCGACCCTGCTGGGTGTGACCCTGATCATTGCCACCGGACGCCCCTGGGAGAAGCCTCCGCCACCTCCACCCTCTCCAGTGCCAATCTCGTCTTCGCCGCTCTGGCCCTGGCCGGCGCCGAACCCGAAACCACCGGCCCGCTCCCATGCCACCGCGGTGACGATGAGGTCGTCGCCGTGTTTGATCGGCTCGGAGAACAACGCACTCGGGGACGCCTCGCCGAAGAGCCCGGTGAGGGCGTCGCCGATCTGCGAGGCGATCGCCTCCGAAGTCGTCTGATCGTCATTTGCCATCGAGCCACCTCCAGATTCCGGCCAACACGAGCATCACGACAGCAGCCAGCCTGACCTCCATCACGTGATCCCGGATCGGGATTACCACACCGCTGTCAGGGAGCCTGACGAGGACGGGTCGGTGATATGTGAAGCCACCGCCGCCAATCGAGGTCGTCCAGTAGAAACCACTGTCGGCAAACGTCAAAGTGACACCACTGGCGCCATCGACCGCCTGCTCTGATCGGGCATGTCTGAACCGCAACATGGCACCACCCTACAAACCCGGCGTCATAGCCCGGTCAGCATCTGGTCTACTGGCGCGAAGTCGTCGGTCAAGGGGCGGGCGTCGTCGATGAACCGGGCCAGCTCGTCACCGGTCAGCCCGACCTCCACCCCGCCTCTGGAGGAGAGAGCCGATCGCACCCGATCCATGTCGATCGGATCGTCCGACCCAACGAGGACGTAATTGCCACCTCGGTCCCCCGTGAAGTAGTCCCCCGGGGCGAACACCGCCACGTGGCCGAACACCTCCTTGAGCGTCGCAGCCTCGGCCCGGGCGAAACGCGCCTCGGGCCGGTCGATCACGTTGACCGTGTAGAACCCTCCCGGCGCCAGCGAGTCACCGATCATCTCGACGAACTCCACCGTGGTGAGATGCCACGGCACTGTGAGGCCGGTGAACGCGTCACCGACTACGACATCGACCGAGCCTGGTGCAACTTCTGTGATCGATCTCCGTGCGTCATCGACAATCACCTCGGCCTCGTCCTCGAACCCGAGATGACGCCGGCCGATATCGACCAGCGAGGCATCGATCTCGAGAACCCGGTGTTCGGTGCCCGGTCGTGTGGCAGCCAGATACCCGGGCAAGGTGAATCCCCCTCCACCAATGGAGACGACATCGAGAGGGCCCGAGGGCATCTCGACATCGATCAGATCGGCCATCACCCGGATGTAGCGAAACTCGAGGTGGGTCGGGTCCTCGAGGTCGACGTAGCTGTTGTGGCCACGATCCAGGATCAGCAACCTCCCCGACGGGCGCGCAGTGTCGGCAACCACTTCGGCGCAGTGGTAGGAGGTCTCGTATTGGCACGGTCCTTCCCACACGAGGGCAAAGCCGCTCAGGAGGAACAGCGCAGCGATGGATGCGGTGACGGTCCAGGCGCTCCGACCGACCCACACCGCCACCCCGAACGCGACCAGCACCACCCCCACGACGATCACGATCGGCCGGGTGGGGAAGGCGGCGATCAGGACGAATCCGGTGACGAAGGTGCCGAATAAGGCCCCCGCGGTCCCGATGGCGGAGTACGTGCCGACCACGGACCCAGTCTCTTGCAAAGAGGCGAGCCTGATCTTGACCACGATCGGCGGGATCGCCGACAGGATCGCGGCAGGGGCGAAGAACCCGATGAGGCTGAGACCAACGATCGAGAGAGGCCCGGTCGAAGCGGCCGGGCCAACGAGGTCGACGAGCAGAGGAGACGCCACCGCCGTCAACCCGCCGGCAACAAGGAGAGGGCCGATCAGGCGACGGGGGTCGCCGCGATCGGCCGCCCGCCCCCCGGCCCAAGCTCCCACCGAGATCCCGGCGAGGATCACACCGATGATGCCAGTGAACACCTCGAGGCTGACCCCCAGGTAGGGCGCAAGCAGTCGCCCGGCGAGGATCTCGAGAATGAGGACCGCGGCGGAGGTGATGAAGACGAGTGACCGGGCGAGGAGCTGTGGCAACCGCCGGAGTATGCCCTACTCGGTCAACGAGCAGCGAGGCACCATGACTTTCACTTCTCTCTCTCGCTCGCTCTCGTTAGGGGCTGAACCTTCGCCTCGTGTTAGCCGTGACCCTGCGGGCTGTGGCGTACAGCCACGCCCGAGCAGCACCGCCCGGTGGGACCAGATCGATCTTTCGCCAAGCCACCAGGAAGACCTCTGCCACTGCGTCCTCGGCGTCGGCCCTCGACGAGGTTCGCCAGTTGCATACGAAGCGATGTCGAGTCGGTGGGCCTCGAACAGGGCATCGAACTTCCGGCGACGCCTCGCTTCGCCGCTCATGTCGCTACCTGAGATATGGCTGGGCCAGTCATCTATCGGTGAAATGTCCGGCATTCTTCGAATCGTTTGAGGCCATCTGACGAGATGGTTGACACCGTATCGGGCGGCGTACGATGCCGCCGATGCGGAGGTGGCGTCGCGTCGGGGTTTTGTTGCTCCTGGCTGCGTGCACGTCGGATGCCGGGTCCGGGACCACGACGACGACCCAGTCGAATGCCACGACGACTGCGCCCACCCCGACCGCCACGATCGCACGACCCGCTACCGATCAACTTCTCGAGGACCTCGACGCGAGCCTTTGCCCCGACTCGCGGTTCAGCTGTGTGACGCTCGACATGCCGATGAATCATTTCGATGCCGCCGACGTGCGGACCATTCCCGTGACATTTGCCGTGCTCCCTGCCACCGGGGAAAGACTCGGAGCTTTCGTAACCGCCACCGGTGGCCCGGGTAGCTCCGGGATCGCCGTGGCCGACTCGTACACCGACGCCCTCGACCCGGCGATTCCCGAGTCGTATGACATCGTCTTCTTCGATCAGCGGGGAATAGCCATGTCTGGTGGGCTCAGCTGCCCCCAGGCGGCCGCGGCCTACTACCGGGTCGATGCCACAACGGCTCTCGGGTTCGACCAGGAGGAGCTCACATCGGCCGCCTCGACGTTCGCCGACGATTGTGTTGCAGAGATGGGCGATCCGGAGATGCTCCCCTATCTGGGGACCGATCAAGTCGTCGAGGACCTCGAGGTCTTTCGGGACACGTTCGGCTACGAGCAGATCGTCCTCTACGGGGAGAGCTACGGCACCCAGGTATCCCAGACCTATGCCGCCTTCCACGGAGACCAAGTCGCCCGATTGATCCTCGACGGGACGGTCGACCTCACCTTGGAGGCGTTCGACTTCTTCGATGAGCAGGCAACGGCCTTCGGGGACACACTCCAATCGACGCTGGACTATTGCGCAGAGGACGAGTTCTGCGCATCCGACCTCGGCGTCGCCCCGGACGCGTCCTACGACCAGCTCCTCGCATTACTGGCCGAGGGGCCGCTCACGGCGCAATACCCCTTGCCCAGCGGCGGATTCGAGGAGCGCACCTTTGGGCTCGGAGACCTCGAGGTGGTGGCCAGCGCGCAGATGTACTCCGAGGACGACCGAATGATGTTTCTACGCGCTCTGGCGGCCCACAGCGGCCGGGGCGATCTGGTGCCCCTGCTACGGCTCCTCTATATCAACCTGGGGATCGACCCCGAGACCGAGGCCGTGCTCGAAGATCCGACCTACTCGGACGCCATCTTCTATGCAGTCGAATGCCTCGACTATCACTATCCCGGCTCCACGCCGGAGGAGAAAGCGCAGGCCTTCTTCACGGCAGGCGCCGATCTCAACCCGGGAAGGCTGGGCATCCTGTTCTTCGGGGATCTTCCCTGTGCCTTCTGGCCCGACGCCAGGGAGGATGCGACGCGCCCGGAGGCTCTGGTCGCGCCGGGAACGCCCGCGGTGGTGTTGGGAGCGACCGCGGACCCCGCCACCCCGTACCAGCAGGGAGTCGACGTCTCGGGCCGTCTCGAGGACGGGTACCTGATCAGCCAGCAAGGCGGGCCACATGTCATCTTCGGACGGGGCAACGAGTGCCCGGACGACGCCGTCACCGACTTCATTCTTGAGGGCACCGCGCCCGAGGTGACTGAATGCGAGGGAGATGTCGTCGGGTACTACATCACCCTGCTCCCGATCTCCATCGATGAGTTCGACAGCGCCGAGACGATGCTGGACTCAGTCGAGTTCGAGATCTTCTACATGCCCGAGTACTACTGGTGGGACACCGTCACCGACACGCCCGCCGGCTGTAACCAGGGTGGAGTCATCACGTTCACCGCCCAGGAGGCGACGGACGGTTTCATCCTCGAGGAATGCGTCTTCATGGATGGCCTGACCCTCACCGGGGACGGCTCGTACAACTGGGACGAGGACATCTTCACGCTCGACATCCAGATCGGCGCAGCTGATTGCCTCTACTCCTACCAGCGCTCCGGCGAGGAGTACACCGTCGAGGACAACTGCCCGACCGATCAATTCAACGGCTAGACGACCCTTCGCGCCTGTTGCAGGGTGCTCAAGGCGGAGAGAGTCGACTCCGCACCTTGGTTCATGTTCGGCCCTTTCACGGCCAGGCCATCGCAGCACCCGCCGGTTTCGAAGTCGTAGAGCACCACATCGCCGTCATTGTCGGCGAGCAGCCAACGGGCAGCTCTCAACACTGCGTCTCTCCACTTGCCGTCACCCGTGAGTAGCCAGGCCCGGGTGCAGGCATCCGCCATGGCCGCCGCCTCCACCGGTTGCTGGTCATAGCCGGGCCGGGGCTCGCCCGGTTCCCAGCCGCCGACAGGCGCGAAGCTGTAGTGGTCGTCGCGGGTTTCGATCGTCACCAGCCATTCGAGCAGCCGAAGGCCGGCTTCGACGAGTTGGTCGTTTCCAAGTGAGATGCCGGCCGCGATCAGGGCTTCGGGGATTCGCGCGTTGTCGTAAGCAAGCCGCGGCTCGGGCCAGGGCCATCCGGGGTCATCGGCGACGTGGAGAACACGGGCCCACCGTGTGAGTGCCGCCCTGGCCACAGCATTCTCCGGATCTCCGGCGAGCACCTCGGACGCCCCCAGGATCGCGAAAGCGTTGGCTCGTGGCGACGTCGACGCGTACCCCTCCTGCTGATGGAACAATCCCAGCGCCGCCCTACGCATCCATTCCTCCGGTCCCAGTCGGGCAGCTGACCCCAGGCTCCAGATGGCCCGACCCTGTGAGTCGTCGGATCCGATCTCGTCGGCCCACGACTCGTCCGCTCCTCGCCTGTTGTGGAAACCGCCTTGGGGAAGTGCTGCGTCGGCCACAAACCGAAAATAGACGCGGGCCAACCCGATGAGCTCGGCAGAGGGATCGAATTCACGGCTGAGCAGGATGAGTGCCCGAGCGTTGTCGTCTGTGCAGTAACCGTGCTCGGGTCGCGGGGTCGTGTACCGGGCGTGCTCCCAGAGACCCACGTGGTCTGTCATCCGCCGCAGGTGTTGGAAACGCGGTGCCGGGAGGGCCTCGATGACTTGAAGGATGCCAGCGCCGGCGAACACCGACGACCGACTTGACATGTTCACCCGACCTTGGCGAGCCCCCCGGCACGCTGCCCGGAGGAGAACCCGGCCACCAAGGCTTGGCGCTCGACGAGAGTGGAGGCGATGGCTTCGTACCGATCGGCCACTACCGGCCAGTGGAGGGTCGAACCGATTGAAGTCGCCATCGCCGCCATTCGAGCCGCCACCCCCGGCTCCGAAAAGAGCCTCCGCAAGGCGATCGCCATCGCTTCGGGATCGGAGTGGGGGACAAGGGCGCCGGCACCGGTGCCGAGCATTTCCACCGCGTGGGGGAAGTCCGTTGCGATCACAGGCTTCCCGGCGGCCAGGGCCTCGACCAACACCCCCGATGTGACCTGTTCTGTGGACTCATAGGGCAGAAGCACGGCGTCGGCCTGTCGGATCTCCGCAGCGAGGGAATCGGTATCCAAATAACGATTATCGAACTCGACGACATCTTCCAGACCCAGCGCGTGCGCCTTCGCCTTCAACCCATCCAGATAGGAATCACCTTGGGTGGCCTGCACCTTGGGATGGGTCTTGCCGAGGATCACATACCGTGGGAGTGGCTGCAGGTCTTTCACGCTGGCGAAGGCGTCGAGAGCTGTTTCCAGCCCTTTGCCCGGCCCGATCAGCCCCCAGGTCAGGGCGACCGGTCGCGGCCCACTGGCCTCGCTCGGAACAGCCAGTCCGGGCATCGCCCCATGGGGAACCATGGTCACTCTGTCGGGGTCGAGGTCGTACCTGTCCCGCAAGCGGCGCACGGCTGTGTCGCTCATGACGATCGTCTGCCCCGCCAGGTCGACGATCCTCTCAAGAATCCACTTCTGTCTCAGCGTCGGCCGGTCGAGCACGGTATGCAGGGTGACGATCGTTGGGACCTCTACCTCGGAGATGAAGTCGAGTACCTCGGTGCCGTCAGGCCCGCCATAGATCCCATATTCGTGTTGGAAGAAGACGATGTCGTGGCGGTTGAGGATTCGAATCGCCTGCTTCAAGGAGGATCGATCACCGTTGACGTGCTGCAGCATGACTTCGGGTCGTGAATTCTCGAGCCTGCGGTCTCCGAGACTCACCACCTCGAGACCCTCCTCAGATCCGCGCCCATCTGCCATCGCCCCGCGCAAGGCTGCTGTGAAGGTGGCCAGACCGCAAACGGTAGGTGGATAGGTGCTGACGAATCCGATCGACGGAAGGTTCGCTTGGCTTTGTTTCATAGAGATCTCCGTGATGTGAACGACCGGTGAATGCGTCGGCTGTTGATGATCCACAGCAATTCGCCGGCTACGGAGAGCTGCATTCCATGAGCCCTGCGGGATAACGAAAGACTGGCACCGAGGCCGCGTCGAAGTCATACCGTACCAGTCATCCCGCCCAAGCCACTATCGCGCCCACCCACCCTGGGGCGATCAGGGCCTATCGGCCGCGAGCTCGGGGGGGTTCTCGAACTCAACGACCAGGTCGTCTTCGACGAGCTCGACCCTGATGGTGGCGCCATCCTGGATCTCACCACCGATCAGAGCACGGCCGATGCGAGTCTCGAGCTCGTGGGAGATGAAGCGGCGCAACGGTCGAGCTCCATAGACCGGGTCGAAGCCCTGCTCGGCGATGAACTTCATTGCGGCGTCGCTCACCTCTAGCTTCGTGTTCCTCTCGGCGAGCCGGTTCCTCACGTCGTCGAGCATCAGATCGACGACCCTCTCGATCTCCTCCAGTGTCAGTGGCTTGAACAGCACCACATCATCGACCCGATTGAGAAACTCGGGTCTGAAATGGCGACGTAGTTCGCCGGTGACCATCTCTCTCGCCTCCGGCTTGATCTCGCCCGCCGGCGTGATCCCTTCCAGCAGATATTGGGAACCGATATTCGAGGTCATGATGATGACCGTGTTCCGGAAATCGACCGTCCTCCCCTGCGCATCTGTGAGCCTCCCGTCGTCGAGCACCTGGAGCAGCGTGTTGAACACGTCCGCATGGGCCTTCTCGATCTCATCGAAGAGCACCACCGAATAGGGCTTCCTCCGAACCGCTTCGGTGAGCTGCCCGCCCTCCTCGTACCCGACATACCCCGGAGGCGCCCCGACCAGGCGGCTCACGGTGTGCCGCTCCTGGTATTCGCTCATGTCGATGCGGACCATGTTCTCCTGGCTGTCGAACAGGGCTGAGGCCAATGCCTTGGCCAGTTCGGTCTTCCCAACTCCGGTAGGACCGAGAAACACGAAGGAGCCGATGGGCCGGCGAGGGTCCTTGATCCCTGAACGGGCACGGATGATGGCGTCGGCCACGAGGCCGACCGCCTCGTCCTGACCGACCACCCTCTCGTGGAGGATCGAATCGAGTCGCAGGAGCTTCTCCCGCTCGCCCTCCTGGAGTCGGCTGACAGGTATGCCTGTCCACCGTGACACGATCCCGGCGATCTCCTCCTCGGTCACGACCTCTCGCAGGAGACGGTGCTGACCCTGTTCGGAGGCCAGCTTCTCCTCCATCTCTTTCAGCTTGCGTTCCAGGTCGGGAAGGTCCCCATGACGCAGCTGGGCAGCCCGATCGAGGTCGTAGTTCCGCTCGGCCTCCTCGGTCTCCCGATGCACACGTTCGATCGAGGCGCGAAGCTCCTGCACGTCCCTCAGGATCTGCCGCTCCGACTCCCACTGCCCCCGCATCGCCGCCGCCTCGGTCTTCAGGTCGGCCAGCTCCCTCCGCAGTTCCTCCAGCCGCTTCTTGCTGGCCGCGTCCTTCTCCTTGCTGAGTGCCGCTTCCTCGATCTCGAGCCGGGTCACACGCCGGGTGAGCTCGTCGAGCTCGGCGGGCATGGAGTCGATCTCGGTGCGAAGCATGGCGCATGCCTCGTCGACGAGGTCGATCGCCTTGTCGGGAAGGAATCGGTCAGTGATGTACCGGTGACTGAGGACGGCGGCAGCGACCAGCGCCGAGTCCTGGATCTTCACGCCGTGGAACACCTCGAAGCGCTCGCGCAGACCGCGGAGGATCGAGATGGCGTCCTCCACAGTTGGCTCGTCGACCAGCACGGTCTGGAAACGCCGCTCGAGCGCCGCATCCTTTTCGATGTGCCTTCGGTACTCGTCAAGTGTGGTGGCCCCGATCATGTGGAGCTCGCCACGGGCCAGCATCGGCTTGAGCATGTTCCCGGCATCCATCGCCCCCTCGGCCGCACCGGCGCCGACAACCGTGTGGAGCTCGTCAACGAATAGAAGGATCCGGCCCTCCGCTGCCTTCACCTCGCCGAGGACGGCCTTGAGGCGCTCCTCGAATTCACCCCGGTACTTGGCGCCGGCGATCAGAGATCCCATGTCGAGGGCGAACACCGACTTGTCCTTGAGCCCTTCGGGGACATCGCCTCGCATGATGCGCTGGGCCAGGCCTTCGACAATGGCGGTCTTGCCCACTCCCGGGTCACCGATGAGGACCGGGTTGTTCTTGGTCTTCCTGGACAGGATCTGGATGGCCCGGCGAATCTCGGTGTCGCGACCGATCACAGGGTCGAGCTTCCCGCTCCGGGCGTCGGCGACCAGGTCCCGGCCGTACTTCTCCAACGACTCGTACGCCGACTCTGGTGTTGCCGAGGTCACCCGCTGGTTGCCCCGGATGGCCGTCAGTGATTCGAGGAACCGATCCCGTGTGATGCCCTGCTCGGTGAGGGCGCGCTTGGCGTCGGTGTCCGCCTCACCGAGAAAGGCGATGATGAGATGCTCCACCGACACGTATTCGTCCTTGAGACGCGTCGCCTCCCTCTCTGCCGTGTCAAGGAGCCTGGCCAGGCGTTGCGTCACCCGGATCTCTCCGGGCGAAACCCCGGACCCACTGACACTCGGGCGCTTGGCGAGATCCGCCTCCGTATGGCCGGCGAGACGAGCGGGCTCGCCGCCGGCTTGCGAGATGAGACGAGGCACCAGGCCTTCCGGTTGCGTCAAGAGGGCGAGGAGAAGGTGCTCGCCGTCGACCTCGGTGTGACCGAGCCGGACCGCGATCGACTGGGCTTCGGAAAGCGCCTGCTGCGATTTTTCGGTGAGTCGATTCAGATCCATGACCAATCCCAATCTATTTCACACCGCCCTATTTCGTACCCGGCCGCCGGCCGCAGGTAAACCAAGTAGCGCGGTTGTGCGTGTTAGGTGGGTGAACACGATTCAGGAATCGAGGAGACACGTGTCTTCGACAGAGATCGGTGCGCTCGACGTCGAGCCCTTCGAGAGCTTCTACCGACGTGAATACGCCCGGATGGTGGCAATCGCGCGCGCCCTCATGCGAACCGGCTCCTCGGCGGAGGATCTCGCCCAAGAATCGTTCGTGGCCGCCCACCGCAATTGGGATCGGATCTCGGGATACGACGATCCCGGGGCCTGGGTCCGAAGGGTGCTGATCAATCGAGCAACGTCCCTTCATCGCAAGGCCGGCGCCGAGCTGCGTGCTCTGACCCGGCTCGGGGGCCACGCTGAGGACACGATTCCTGAGCTGACCCCGCGAGGCCTCGAGGTGTGGGATGAGGTGAGGAAACTCCCGAGACGACAGGCCCAGGCCACGGTATTGCACTACGTCGACCAGCTCTCGATCGAGGAGATAGGCGAGGTCATGGGTGTTAGCCCGGGTGCTGTGAAGGCACATCTGCACAAGGCGAGGGCCCACCTCAGCAAGCGTCTGGTGGCATGGGGCGAGGAGACGATATGAAGCATCTCGACGAATTCGAGCAGAGGATGGAACAGGCCGCTCAGGAGGTGCGCCAGTCCGCCAAGCACGCTGTGCCGCCCCCGCTGGAAACCGGGGCTCGCCGCACCCTTCCCCGCGGATGGCTGATCTTCGCCGCCGCCTTCGGTGTGGTGATCGTGACTCTCGGTGTGCTCCCGATGATCTCGACCCCCGAAGATTCCGGGCCCGCCAGCGAGTCCACGCCCTCGACAACTCCGGCCGTCGCATCGACCACCGTGCCCGAACCGGTCACGACCGTCCCGTCAGCCGATGCCGGCTGCTCGGCTGCCGGGCTGCCGATGCCTGCGGAGCAGGAGGGTCTGCCGGCGCCGGTCGCCGACGCAAGGCGAGCGATCGCCGCCGCTGCGATTGCATGCGACTACGAGGCGCTCGAGGCGTTGGCCTCTCCCGATCTCGTCACCAGCTTTGGCGGTGGCGGATTCGAGAACATCCCGATGTGGGAGGAAGAGGGCACGTATCCGGCGCTCGCCCTGCTTGTGGAGCTGTTCGACACTCCGTATGCCTTCGAGGACTACGAAGACCTGCCGCGTCACTATTACTGGCCGTCCGCCTTCGTATACGACTCGTGGGAAGAGATCCCCCCCGCCGACATGGAAGCGCTTCTCACGGTCTACACCCAGGAGGAGCTCGACCAGTCCGCCGAATTCGGCTCTTACGCCCTCTGGCGCATCGGCATCACCGAGACCGGTGAGTGGAGGTTCTTCGTCGCAGGCGACTGAGGGTCGGCTGGTAACTTGCCGCCGGTGAATTGGGGACGCGTCTTCTTCGGCCTGCTGGTGGTGGCGGTTGGCGTCATCCTCCTGCTCGACAACGCAGGGATCCTCGATTCGTGGGAGATCTTCAGCACCTGGTGGCCGGCGGTTCTGATCCTCGCCGGTGTTCTCACCTTCGCCGCCAACCCGAGGCACTGGCCTGTTGCCCTGATCATCACCGGAGTCGGAGCCGCCTTCTTGCTTTCCAATCTCGGCATCGTTGACATCGGTGATTTCATCATTCCGGCCGCCATCATCCTGGTCGGACTCCTCGTGCTCTTCGGACGTGGCCTTGGGGCGAGAACCGAGGCCGGCGATCGGGTCAACAGTTTCAACGTCTTCTCCGGCAGCGAGATCGCATCGCACTCGAAGCAGTTCCAGGGTGGGAGCATCTCCGCGGTGTTCGGCGGAGCGGAGGTGGATCTCCGGGACACGTTGCCCGCGCCCGACGCACGTTTGGACGTGTTCGCTGCGTTCGGTGGGGTGGAGGTAACCGTGCCCGAGGGCTGGAATGTCGTGATCCGTGGCCTGCCTCTATTCGGGGGCATCGAAAACGCGACCGCCAAGGAGGCAGTCCCGGCGGACGCTCCCACGCTGGCGGTCAGCGCCACCGTCCTGTTCGGCGGGCTCGAAATCAAGCATTGACCGCCCGACTCAGCAGACGGGCCCTCAACCGGACCACGCTGGGACGCCAGCTGTTGCTCGAGCGGGCGAAGCACACACCGGGCGACGCGATGGAGCTCCTGGTGGGGATGCAGGCTCAAAATCCGCAGGACCCCTACTACGCACTGTGGTCCCGGCTCGAGGAGTTCGCCCCCGAGGACCTCTCCGGCATGATCGAGCGCCGCGAAGCGCTTCGCGGCGCTCTCCTGCGAGCCACTCTGCACATCTCCACGACCCCCGACTTCATGTTTCTGCGCTCACACCTCCAGGAGACCCTGGCAGCCGTCCTTGGATCCACCTCATTCGCCAAAGACACCGCAGGCATGGACCGGAAAATGCTTCTCGACCGGGGCCGGTCGTTGCTGGAGGAGCGTCCGATGACCCGTGCCGATCTGGCACGGGCACTCGAAGAAAGGTGGCCCGGGATCCCAGGAAACTCGATGGCCCAGGTCGTCACCTACCTGCTGCCGGTGATCCAGGTACCACCACGGGGGTTGTGGGGTCGATCCGGCGCCGCCACTTGGACAACTCTCGAGAGCTGGGTCGGTAGCGGCTTGCCCGACGTGAGTGATCTCGAGAAGATCGTCATGCGGTACCTGGCCGTGTTCGGGCCGGCCACGATCTCAGACATGAGGGTGTGGTCGAGACTCAATGGTCTACGCCAGGTGGTCGACGGGATGCGCGATCGTCTTCGATCCCTTCAAGGCGAGGACGGCTCCGAGCTGCTCGATCACCCCAATGCCCCCATCCTCGATGAAGACACCCCTGCTCCGCCCCGATTCCTTCCCGAGTACGACAACGTCCTCCTCGGGCATTCCGATCGCTCCCGATTCTTCACTCCCGGGATCGTGCCGCCGGGCTGGGCGGGCAACCTCCTGGTCGACGGGGTGTTCAGTGGATGGTGGAAGATCGGCCGGGACGGCAAGAAATCGCAGCTGGAGGTTCATCTCCAGCGCGACGTCTCTCCCGTCGAAGTGAGGGCCGTCGGGGAGGAAGCGGAGCGCTTGCATCCCTTCGCTGCGCCCGATGCCGCCCTTCGTGAGATCCTCGTCCGCGAGTACTGACTCGTCATTCAACCCGCTGGACAAATGCGAGGACGTGTGCCAAGGTTGGGCTCTGAAGGGCCCGAAGGGCGGCGAAAGTCGTTCATCGGGCTCTTCTCTAATCCACGGATTCTGATCCGTGGCCGCGGGAAGAAGGGACACGAGATGACATCGACAGGTGAGCCACCTCGTCTGACCCAAGAGGGCCGTGTGCTCCTCGAGGAGCGCGCCCGTCGTCTCGAAGAGGAAACGATCCCTGCTCTCGTCGAGGCGATCGAAGAAGAAGACGATGAGATGGCGCCCAGACTCGAGCAAGACCTCGCTCTTCGTGAGCTGGAGCAACTGAAGTACGTCCTTGCCACCGCCGGCAATATCTACGACATCCCCGAGGATCCCGGGATAGTCCAGATCGGTGACCGGGTGACGATCCGACTCGATGACGGGGAAGAGGTCCGCCACCTGATCGTGGACCCTGCCGAGGCCGGTCTCGACACCATTCGAATCTCATCCGACTCACCCCTTGCCACAGGAATCCTCGGCCATGGGGTTGGGGAGGAAGTGACCATCGAAGCGCCCAGCGGGCCCTACACCGCCACCATCGTCGAATCGGCGCGCGCCGGCGACTGAGAGAGTCTCAGGCTAAGAAGGGGTGGGTCAGGGCGCTGCCAGGCTGTCCGCCACCCACGACGAGATCTCATCCACAGTCCGGACACCGCGTTCCCAAGATGACCACCCGTTGGTCAGGACCGCGATCACGTATCCCCCCTGGCGCCCCGGCCGGGCGACGTAGCCCACCGAATTGGCCACCCCGCCTGCGAAGCCGTTCTTCTGGCCGACCGTCCAACCCTCCGGAACTCCACGGGTGATGCCCCATGTCTGCCCGGACACCACCGAGGTCATGAGGTCCCAGGCGATTTCACGGTCCGCTCTCTCGAGCGGGCCCCAGTCGCCGAGGATGACCTGGCGAACGAGATCCCCCTGGTCCTTCGCCGAGGTGGTGGTCAGGCCCCAGGCGGCACCATCGTCACCCACGGTCGTGGTCTGGGCGAGTTCGAAGATCCTGGCCTGCCGGGAATACCAGGGCGATCCCCCATATCTGCTCCACAGTGCCCTCACCGGCCCGTCGGCAGAACGCGTGATCATGGGTCGCAGTTGGCCCAGTTCCCATGACGTGATGGCGCGCCCGTTGGATCGAGCCTCCAACAATGTGCCCGCCATGACCATGACCTTGAATACCGAGGCCGTCCGCAGCCTCTCTTCCGGATTCATCCAGTAGGCACATCCCGTTCTCGTGTCGTAGGCATATGCAGCGAACGCCTGGCCCGGATACCGCGCGGAAAGAGACTGTGCTCGGGCCTCGGTGAACGGGTCTGGAGGACATGGGTCCAAACCCAGTGCCGTCACCACCACTCTGGCGAACTCGGCGCGAGTCACCGGCGACCTGCCCCCGAACAGGCCGTTGCTCGAGTCCCACAGGCCGTGGTAGGCGGCAATTCGAGCTGCCCGGTGATAAAACCGCGTAGCCGTGTCCGTCCAAGGGGAGCGAAACGACTCGGGGGCATTCAGAGCCAAGGTGTTGACCAGCATCTTGGCGATCTGGCCGCGTTGAAGAGGCTCCGACGGGCAGATGTGCCGGTTGACCGGTGGGTCGCATCCACTGATCACACCGGCGTGTGCCAGCAGATTCGCCAGGCCCGAGGCGGCTCCGCCCCAGATTGGATCATCGTCGACGAAGTAGTCGTGAGCGATCGAGGGATACGTCGGAAGTGACCCAGCGTGGTGGCCAACGCCAACGAGGATCTTGACCGCCTCGATCCGGTTGAGGACACGATCCGGGCAAATCCTGGTATTGGCTGGTGGGTTGCACCCATGAACGATGCCGTTTTCGGCCAGCCACTCGAGATATGGCTCACCCGGGTGCCCGTCGTCATCTGTGAACGGGCCGAGATCCGAAACCTGAGCGTCCGCCACGTCGGGGAGCATCCAGACACACATCGACACCAGAAGTCCAGCAGCGACGATTCGGAGACTCACAGACAACTTCCCTTGATTGTGCCAGCGCGGTGGAACGGACCCGCAACCCGTATCTTTGCTCCCGGCATGCAACACAAATAGTGTTCCTGAGTTCTCGACGGGAGTGGAAGTGGAGGTTGACCGTGCCGGATGAGTTCTTTGCCGATGTCCCCGGGCCGATCGGGTTCGGAGGGCTCGACTCCGACGACGCACTCACCTTCCACGTCTACGAGCCCGACCGTGTGGTCCTTGGTAAGCGGATGGAGGATCACCTCCGGATAGCCGTCTGTTATTGGCACTCGTTCAATTGGCCCGGCAGCGATGTGTTCGGTGCCGGCACCCTCGATCGACCCTGGCTCAGTGGGCAGGGGGACCCGATGGACGCCGCCCGGCAGAAGATGGACGCGGCATTCGAGTTCTTCTCAAAGATGGGCACTCCCTTCTTCTGCTTCCACGACGTGGACATCGCTCCAGAGGCCGACACATTTGCCGGGTCGGCCGCCAACCTCGAGGTCATGGTGGATTACGCCGAGAAGAAGATGGCCGACACCGGGGTGCGTCTCCTGTGGGGAACGGCCAATTTGTTCTCCCACCCCCGCTACGCGGCCGGGGCTTCGACAAACCCCGACCCCGAGGTTTTCGCCTACGCCGCGGCCCAGGTGAAACACGCTCTGGAGGCGACCCTTCGCCTCGACGGCGCCAACTATGTCCTGTGGGGAGGCCGGGAGGGTTACGAGACGCTGCTCAACACGGATTTGAAGCGGGAGGGTGAGCAATTCGCCCGGTTCCTGACCATGGTGGCCGAGCACAAGCACAAGATCGGCTTCACCGGCACCCTTCTCATCGAGCCAAAACCAGCCGAGCCGACCAAGCACCAGTACGACTACGACAGCCAGTCCGTGCACGGGTTCCTGGAGCGCTACGACCTGGTCGACGAGTACAAGGTCAACATCGAGGGAAACCACGCCACGCTTGCCGGGCACTCGTTCCATCACGAGGTCGCCTACGCAGTGGCGAACGGGATCTTCGGGTCGATCGACGCCAATCGGGGCGACTATCAGAACGGCTGGGACACCGACCAGTTCCCCAACTCGGTCGACGAGTTGTCACTCGCCATTTACGAGGTCCTGCGAGGTGGTGGATTCACCACCGGGGGCTTCAACTTCGACACCAAGTTGCGCCGCCAGTCGATGGACCGGACCGATCTGTTCCACGGTCACATCGGCGGGATCGACACGGTGGCCCGGGCACTCCTGGTGGCGGCCGACATGATCGAGTCGGAGACGCTCTCGGGCCCCCTCGAGAAGCGGTACGAAGGGTGGTCGGCCGATCTCGGCTCGTCGATCCTGGCGGGTGAGGAAACGCTCGAGTCACTCGAGGCGAGGGTGGCAGCCGGAGAAATCGACCCGTCACCTGTGTCCGGCAACCAGGAGCTCCTCGAGAATCGGGTCAATAGGGTCATCTGGTCCTCGGGGCGCTGATAGTCGGTGCCCGAGGACGTCGTCGAGACGGCATTGAACCGGCTATCTGGTGACCCATGAGCCTCGTCCTCGGAATCGATACCTCTACCACCGCCACCAAGGCGATCCTGGTCGACCGATCGGGAGTGGTGAAGGGTGTCGCCACGGCCACCTACGAATACGAGACACCCCAACCGCTCTGGTCTGAGCAAAGCCCCGAATCTTGGTGGGAGGGCACTGCATCCTCGATTCGAGATGTGATGGAGGCGACCAATGCCTCACCCGGCGATATCGAGGCGGTCGGGCTCACCGGGCAGATGCACGGCTCGGTGCTCCTCGACGGAGTAGGCGCCGTGGTGAGACCCGCCATCCTCTGGAACGACCAGAGGACTGGACCCCAGTGCGACGAGATCCGGCGTCGGATCGGGAAGCGGCGGCTGATCGAGATCACGGGCAACGACGCCCTGACCGGGTTCACCGCCCCGAAATTGTTGTGGGTGCAGGAGCACGAGCCCGAGAACTGGGCACGGGTGCGTCATGTGCTCCTCCCCAAGGATTACGTGCGCTTCCGCCTCACCGACGAATACGCGGTCGATGTCGCCGACGGGTCGGGGACGATCCTGTTCGACCTCAAATCGAGGACATGGTCACCCGAGGTGATCGAAGCCCTCGGCATCGCGGCAGACCTCCTTCCCTCCGCTCACGAGGGACCCGACGTCACCGGGACGGTGAGCGGCGACGGATCCGAAGCCACGGGACTGCTGGCAGGCACGCCAGTCGTGGCCGGCGGGGGCGACCAATCCGCCAATGCCGTCGGAGTCGGGGCAATCGCACCGGGGGTGGTGGCTCTCTCTCTCGGGACTTCGGGCGTGGTGTTTGCCACAACAGATGGCCCTGCAGTCGAGCCTGAAGGACGGGTCCATGCCTTTTGCCATGCCGTTCCCCGTCGCTGGCACATGATGGGCGTCATGCTGTCGGCTGCCGGCAGTCTCCGATGGCTGCGGGACGCCGTCGCGCCCAACAGCTCGTTCGACGACCTTGTCGCAGGGGCGGCCGAAGTCCCCCCGGGAGCGACGGTCTGCTCTTCCTCCCCTACCTCACCGGTGAGCGCACTCCTCACCCGGATCCACTGGCCCGGGGCGCATTCGTCGGGCTCACGGTGCGTCACGACCTGCGCCACATGACCCGTGCCGTGATGGAGGGTGTCGCCTTCGGGTTGCGGGACGGCCTCGATCTGATGGTCGATGCCGGGATGGCCGCTCCCTCGCAGATCCGTGCGTCAGGAGGAGGGATCCGAAGTGCCCTGTGGCGCCAGGTCCTGGCCGACGTGCTCGACGCCGAGATCGCCCAGGTGGGCACCGAGGAAGGGGCCGCCTACGGCGCTTCTCTGTTGGCGGCCGTCGGGACGGGGTGGTTCGACACCGTCGATCAGGCGGCAGGCAATGTCATCGAGGTGAAGCCGGTGGCCACACCTTCATCGGCCGGCGAGGTCTACGACACGGCACATGCTCGTTTCGCAGATCTGTACCCGGCGCTCACCCCCACTTTTCACGCCACTGTCTGACGAGCTCAGCCAATCCCCCGGGTCCGGTATTCGGCAGAGACCAGATCGGTTAGCTCCTTCACCGAGGTCTCTCCCACCGGGGTGTCGAAGGTGATCCGGCCGTGCTGGACCAGGTTGACCCGATCGCACATCTCGACGACCTGGGCGAAGTTGTGGGCGATCAGGATGATCGGATACATCGCCTCTCTGTCTCAGCTCCTTGATCAGGTCGATGATGATGGCGCTCTCCTTGGCGCCCATCGCCGCCAGCGGCTCGTCGAGCAGAATCACCTTGGCGTCGGAGTAGACGGCCCGGGCGATCGCCACCGCCTGGCGCTGGCCCCCGGAGAGGAACCCCACCTCGGTGTCGACCGACGGAATGCGGACCCCCATGTCGGCGAGACGTGTCTTGGCCAGGTCTCTCATCTCTTTCTTGTCGAGGAATGGGATCGGGCGATGCACCGACTCCTTGTTCAGACTCATGTTGGCGTACACCGGGAGCTGATTGACGAGGGCGAGGTCCTGGTAGACGGTCTCTATTCCCAGCTCACGGGCGTGCGAGACGGAGCGCAGCCTCACCTCTTCCCCGTCGATGAAGATCTGCCCCTGGTCGGGCTGGGTGAACCCGGTGAGAATCTTGATCAACGTCGACTTACCGGCGCCGTTGTCTCCGATCAGCCCCAGCACCTCGCCTTTGGCCAGGTGGATGTCGATGTCACGAAGAGCAACGACGGGCCCGTACGTCTTCCCGATCCCCTCGGCCCTGATCGCTTCACCGTTGGATCCAGAGCTCATAATCGGGCGCTCTGTGATCTGATCCGGGCCTTGTTCGCCAGAGAGTTGAGGATCATGGCCAGGATGATCGCGCCACCCAGGACCATGGTGAAGGTAAAGGCACTGACCCCCTGCAGATTGAACCCGTCCTGCAGGATGGCCAGCACCAGGGCGCCGAAGAAGGCGCCGATGATGGTCCCCGACCCTCCGGAGAGAAGGGTCCCACCGATCACCGCGGCGGCCACCGATAGGAACACCTTGGTCCCCGCGACACCTGCGCCGGGGTCGAACGAACCCACGCGGATCCCCTCGATCACCCCGGCAAAGCCGGCGAGCATCGCGGCGAGGATGAAGTTGCGCATCTTGATGCTTCGGCTGGGGACACCGGCCTCGGCAGCTCCCAGCGGGTTTCCTCCGACTGCGACCGTATAGACCCCCCATCGAGAGTGGTTGAGGATCAGATGCATGGCGATCACGATGATGATCACCCACATCAACCCGGAGAAGTTGGCGTCTCCAAAGATCGCGGCGGCGACCCCGGTGGAGGGGACGCGCTTGGGAAACCCATCGGAGATGTTGAGGGTGAACCCGTTGATCACGAACCCCATGCCCAGGGTGACGATGAAAGACGGGATCCCGAACCCGAGGCTGATCGCCCCGTTGAGATAGCCAACCACTCCGGCTCCGAGGACGCCAACGAGGATGGCCAGCGGAAGCACGAGCCCTGCCTCGCTGGCGAAGAAGACCAGGAAAGGGGTCATGAAATAGACGTTCCCCATGGACAGGTCGATCTCCCCGCTGATCAGGAGCATGACCTGGCCGGCGGCCAGGATCGCGGTGGCGATCATGTACTGGGAGATGACCCGGATGTTGGCCGTGGTCAGAAACGCCGGGTTGACCAATGCGAAGTAGGCCCCGAGCGCCAAAGCCACCAAGGCGATGGTCGACTCTGGCCGTCGCACCAGAAAGTCACCGACCCGGCCCCAGATGTTCTGGGGCCGGGGCGGTGCGACAGCAGTGTCAGTCATCTATACGTGTCAGCCTACGGGCTCGACTATCGCCTGTTCCTCTGCATCGCCTTCGAACCGGCTCGCCGTCTCCAGGAACAACTGGGCAGACGACGAGTCGAGGAACACCAGACCGGTGTTGGTCTCCGGTGGGGTGACCACGCCGCCGGACAGCTTGTACATGTAGAGGTAGAGCGTGGGTAGGAACCCCTGCAGATAGGGCTGCTGGTCGATGGTGAAGTCGAGCACTCCCTCGGAGACCAATTCCACCGTCTCCGGCAACAGGTCGTACCCGCCGGCGCCGACCAGGCCGTTGTCCCGGGCGCTCTGGTCCCGGACCACCTGGCCAACTGCCTGAGTGCTGCCCGCGTCTACGGCGAACATGCCGGTGGCGTCCTGATTACCCAGGTACCAAGCCTCCACCGTGCTCAACTCCTCTTCCAGGGAGGCGCCTGTGGCGATGTCGATCGCCTCGATAGGGGCTCCCGACTCGGCGATGGCGTCCAGGGCACCGTCGATGCGGGGCTGGATGTTGAGCTGCCCCGGGGTGGCGATGAACAGCGCTACCTGTCCCTCGCCGACCAGCTCGACGATCCGGTTTCCCATCTCGAAGCCGGACCCGTACAGATCCTGACCGACATAGCAGAGACGGTTGTTCGGGTTGTCGGGCGGGGTGTCGGCGTTGTAGGCAATGACCGGGATCCCCGCGGCAAGGGCATCGTCGGTCGGACCGTTGAACGCCTCGAGATCGACCAGGCACACCCCGATCCCGTCGGCTGCGCCGGCAATGGCGGCTTCCATCGCATTGACCATCGCCCCGTTGTCGGCGTCCTCCGACCCGGTCCACTGGGGAGTCGGGATGCCGAGGATGGCCGCGGCGTCCTCGATCCCGTACACGGTCGGGACGAAGAAGGGGTTGGTGGTGACGTGGTTGACGAAGACGAACTCCCACGCGGGCGTCTCGGGGAAATTCCCCGCTCCTGACCCGCCGGTAGCCGCCGTGCTCCCCGTCCCTCCGGTCCCACCGGCGGCCGTGGTCGCGGTGGCCCCGTCGTTGGTGCAGGCGTTGATGAGCCCTATCGCCGCAGTCATCCCGAGCGCCTTGAGGAAGTTCCTCCGCGAGGGGCTGAGCAGTTGCGTTTCTGGTGGCATGACGTTTCCTCCTCGTCGAGCAGTCATGTTGCCCCGGAATGCTGGAAGATAGCGATGAGATGGTAGGCCTGCAAGCGTATGCGGGGATACGTTCACAAGCATCACGTCTTCGTGCTTCGGACGACGACGGTGTGAAGACGGGAGGGCTCGGCTCAGCCCGATCGGAATCAGCCGTGTAGCTGTTCCAGCTCCTTGGTGGTGACCTCTTCCGGCATCTTGCCGATGATGATCATGGCTAGGACCTCGTCCATGGTGACGTCATCCTTGTTGACCGTCCCCACGAGCTTGCCCTGGAGCATGACGGAGATCCGATCGGCGAGATCGAACACGTCGTGGATGTCGTGGCTGATCATGATGATGCCGATGCCCTCCGACTTGAGCTGACGCATCAGCTCACGGACTTGCTCGGTCTCCGCCGGACCGAGGGCGGCGGTCGGCTCGTCCATGATCAGGATCCGGGCGTTGAAATGGACTGCCCGGGCGATGGCGACTGACTGTCTCTGGCCACCGGACAGAGAGGCCACCGGTTCCTTGAACTTCTGGAACCTCGGGTTGAGCCTCCCCATGATCTTCCTGGTGGCGTCCTCCATCGCCGAGTCGTCGAGAGTGCCCCAACGCGTCCTCAGCTCCCGCCCCAGGAACATGTTGCTCGGAGCGTCCTGGTTGTCGGCCAGCGCCAGAGTCTGATAGATGGTCTCGATCCCGTATGCCTTCGCATCGCGGGGGGTGGTGATGCTCACCTCTTCGCCATCGACAAAGATCTCGCCCGAGTCCGGCCTCTGTGCTCCAGCAAGAGTCTTGATCAGGGTCGACTTGCCGGCGCCATTGCCACCGACCAGACCGAGGATCTCGCCGGGGCGGAGGTCGATGGTGACGTCCTTGACCGCGTGAACGCCGCCGAAGGAGACGCTCATATCCCTCATCTCGACGAGGGCAGCACCGTTGGCCGTGCTCCCATTCACCGCGCTGCCCTCCTCCGGTAGATGGCGTCGATGGCAACTGCGGTCACCAGGACTACGCCAAGTGCCACGTCCTGCACCGGAGCGCCGACCCCGATGAGGACCATGCCGGACTGGAGCGATTGCATGACGAGTGCTCCGAGAATGGCACCGGGAATGGTCCCGATCCCTCCTGCGAGTGATGTGCCCCCGATGACCGCGGCAGCAATCACATAGAGCTCGTTCAAGGTGCCGAGACCGCTCACCGCCGCGTTGAGACGGGCGATGGAGACGGCGGCGGAGATGGCCACGAGGATGCCCATCACCATGAAGGTCTTGACGATGGTGCGCTTGGTCTTGATCCCGGCCAAGTTGGCGGCCTCTGGATTCCCTCCAATGGAGAAGACATATCGCCCGAAGCGAAGACGGTTCGTGACAAACGTCATGGCGAGGGCGACTCCGCCCAGGATGAGCACTGGATAAGGGATTCCGAGCGGGATCTGAAGGCCGCCTTCGGGAATCGGGATGTCGTTCTCCTCGGCATACTGGATGGCCAGGTTCTCCGGCAGGTAGTAGCTGTTCATCACCCACACCGCGCCGAGCACCACGGCGCAGCCCAGGACGCCGAGAACGACGTCGAGCCAAGTGGGGCGGAGAAGAAAGCCGAACTTGCGACGACGACGACGACCCATGACGAGGAAGGCAATGATCCCGACACAGGCGACTCCCCCGACGATCCAGCTCCCAGTCTCTCCGAGCGACCCGTTGGATCCACCTCCGAGGAGCTGGAAAGTGGCGTCCATCGGGGCGATGGTCCGGCCACTGGCGGTCAGCCAGGCAAACCCCCGCCACACGAGCAGCCCACCCAGCGTGACGATGAAAGAGGGAACGCCGACATAGGCGATTATGGATCCCTGGAATGCACCGATCGCAGCCCCCAACACGATGCCGACGGCCAGAGTGATCACCCAGATCCAAGAGTTTCCCAGGCCCATCACCGGTGGGAGCCACTCGACCTGGAGGACGGCCATGACCATTCCTACCGTGCCGACCATGGAGCCCACCGAGAGGTCGATGTTGCGGGAGACGATGACCAGCACCATCCCGGTGGCCATGATCGCTATCGACGAGGTCTGGACCGAGAGGTTCCACAAGTTGCGCGGAGTGATGAAGGTGCCTCCCGAGATGAAGTGAAAGACGACCCAGATGGCCAGGAGCACGGCGATCATCCCCACCATGCGGGTATCGATCTCGTTGTCCCTCAGGAAGGCGCCGAGAAACCGACGCGGGCTCTCTTCGAGGGGCTCGGTCTGGGTGGGCGGGGCCTCTACCACGCTCATAGCATCACCACACTAGAGATCGCACTGCGCCCCCGGAGACCGGGGGCGCAAATGCATTCATCGATTTCGCTTCAGTGATTGGTCACGAGGCGCAGGGGCCGACCGTTCCGCCGGTCGAGCAGAGATCCTCGGCCGTGATCCATTCCGCGTCGACCACTTCCTGGAGGTTCTCCTGAGTGATCGGGATCGGGGTCAGCAGGATGCTGGTCAGAACCGTTTCTGCCTGCGTCTCCTTGTTCGTGTAGACGAACTCGCTCGTTCCCTCGACGTCGGCCAGCGAGGCGCCTCCGGCGAGCTGCACAGCGGCCTCACCGGCAGCGGTCCCCAGGGCACGTGCGTCCTTCCAGACAGACACCGCCTGCGTCCCGGCCGCTACCCGCTGGAGAGCGGCGACGTCGGCGTCCTGGCCGGACAACACCACAGTGCCCAGAAGACCCTGGCCGTCGAGAGCCGCGGCCGCACCGGTGGCCATACCATCGTTCTCGGACACGATGGCTTGCACGTCATTGTCATGCCGCGCTCAACCACTGCTCGGTCGTGGTCTGGGCCAGCGCCGGGTCCCAGTTGTCGGTGTAGTCCTCCTCGAGAATGGTGATGTCACCGGCTTCGGCTGCGGCATCGATCACCGAACCGATCCCCTCACGAAGGAAGTCGGAGTTGGCGTCGGCTCCGTTGCCCTTGATTATGAAGTAGTTGCCTGTCGGAACCAGATCGAAGACGACCTCGGCCATCAGCTGCCCAACGAGGACGTTGTCGAAGCTGACATAGAAGGTGTTCGCATCCTCGATGAGGCGGTCATAGGCGATCACTGGGATCCCCTGGTCGGTCGCGCTTTGAACCGCGGGCAGGATCGCTTGCGTGTTCTGAGCCAGGATCATGACGACGGTCGCGCCGTCAGCGATCAGGTTCTCCACGTCTGTGATCTGCTGTTCCTCCGATGACCCCGCATCCGACTGGATGTACGAGCAACCGCCGGCCTCGAGTGCCGCAACGATTGCGGGCTCATCGTGCTTGGCCCATCTCTCTTCGTTGTAGTTGTTCCACGACATGCCGACGACACAATCGCCGCCCGCCGCAGCAGCCGTCGTGCTCGCTCCCCCGGCTGCCGTGGTCGTCGCCGCAGCTACCGTCGTGGTCGCTCCGGCTTCCGTCGTATCGGCACCAGCTTCGGTGGTGTCGCCTCCTTCTTCACCACCACAAGCGGCGATGACAAGGGCGATGACGGCTACCAACGCCATTAGGCGTCTTTTCATTTGTTTTCCTTCCTCCTCCGGTTGCCACCCCTCGAAGGGGGCTGGCAAATTCCGTACGAGTCGAACGCGATTGGGCCATGACGACCCCACGCCGACCAATGCGAGCATAACCGTCATATGTTTGACCCCGCAACAAATTGCGGCATAAGGTTCTCGCTCTCAATCGACCTCCCGGGAGACACTTGAACCGCACCCAGATAACGGCCGGGAGGGATGACCATCACCGGCCCAAGGGCGTGGCTGCCGACGAGCTGCGCCGCCACAATCTGGGGGCGGTGGTGGAGAGCCTCCACCTCCACGGACCCGTCTCTCGCTCGGAGCTGACCGCCACCACCGGGCTCAACCGATCCACCATCGCCGATCTCATCGGTGAACTGACCAACCTCGGCCTCGTCGAGGAGGGCCCGGCGGTCGCACCCTCAGGGCCGGGGCGGCCCTCCCCGATGGTGAGGACCCGGCCCCAGGGCGCCGTCGTTCTATCGATCGAGTTGTCGGTCGACTCTGTTGCAGTAGCCACGGTTGGCCTTGGTGGTCATGTCTACGAACAGGTGCGGGTGCCGAGGCCCCGTGGCGAGTCGGCGGCCGACACGGTCGAGGTCGTCGCCGGCCTGTCCGGCGAGCTGCTGGAGGGCCTGCCCGCCGACGCGATCCGGACCGGGGTCGGCGTGGGCGTCGCCGGGGTCACCCGGAGATCAGACGGCTTCGTCCAGCTCGCCCCCAACCTCGGCTGGAGGAACGTCGCACTCGGTGAGATGCTCGCTTCCGCCCTCGGGCTGAGCAATCCGGTCCTCGTCGCCAACGAAGCCGACCTCGGCGCCCTCGCCGAATACCGGCGAGGAGTCGGTGTCGGGGTGCCCCATCTCATCTACATATCGGGCGAGGCCGGAATCGGCGCCGGGATCATCCACGACGGGAAGCCAATGTTGGGGGCTGCCGGCTACGCGGGCGAGGCCGGGCACACCCTGATCAACCCCGACGGACATCTCTGTCGCTGCGGGGCGACCGGCTGCTGGGAGACCGAGGCCGGGGAGGGAGCTCTGGCTCGTCTTGCCGGGATCCCGTCGAGCGTCACCGGGCTGGGGCTGGTCGACACCATCCTCGCCAGGGCGAATGACGGCGACCAGAAGACTCTCGACGCCCTTGCCGAGATCGGTCGATGGCTCGGGTTGGGCATCGGCAACCTGATCAACGTGTTCAACCCGCAACTCGTCGTGCTCGGGGGGTTTTATCACCCCCTCTTTCCGTTTCTCGAGAAAGCCGTCTTCGAAGGAGCTCGTCTCGGCGCGCTCGATGCTCCGGGTGACATCGCCGATATCGCAGCCGGCGGTTTGGGACCCGATGCCCCGCTGATCGGCGCGGCGGAGCTGGCCATCTCGGAGGTCATCGCCGACCCGGCCGGACACACTCGCGCCCGGTCCGGGTGAACGCCGCTCAGGCGCGGGCGGCGGCGTCCGCGAAGATTCGCTCCATGACCTCGATATTGGCGACGGCGTCCTGGGGTGGCGTCGGCACCGCCGTGTCATCCCGGATGGCGCGGGAGAAGGCGTCGGCCTGTACCCGGTATTGGTCGGCCTCGGGAACCTGATGAACCACCACATCGGGCGCCACCGGGGGCTCGCCCCCGGACACGGCGAGCACGCGGGTCGGGCGATCGGGAGGGATGTTGAAGGGGATCTCGACGACAAGGCGCCCCCCGGTCCCGTAGATGTGAACGTGCTGATCGTTCTCCAGCTGCGTCGAGCAGATGAAACCGGCATGTCTCCCGTCGAAGTCGAGCACCACCGACGTGAGCACATCAGTGCCGAAATCGGGGTCACGCCGGATCGAGGCCAGGACATCGGTGGGCTCGGCGTCGAAGAGCATCCGGGCGACGTTGACCGGATAGCAGCCGATGTCGAAGAGGGAACCGCCCCCCGCCTCGACCTGATTGCGGATGTCGCCCGGGTCATCGTTGTAATAGGAGAAGGCCGCCTGGACCGCCCTCAACTCCCCGATGGCGCCGTCGGCGATGAGACGCCGCACCTCGACCCAAAGCGGGTGAAGCCGGTACATGAATGCCTCCATGAGCTTCACCCCGGACCGCTCGGCCACGTCGATCATCTTGCTGGCCAATTCGCTGCTGGTGGCGAGTGGTTTCTCACAAAGGACGTGTTTGCCCGCCTCGGCGGCCGCGATCGTCCACTCCGGGTGGAGATGATTGGGCAGGGGGATGTAGACCGCCTCGATGTCCCGGTCACCGAGCAATTCCTCGTAGCTGCCGTACGACTTGGGGATGCCGAGGGACTCGGCCGTGACCCGGGAACGCTCTGCCGACCGGGAGGCGATGGCTGCGACCTCACTGAGATCCGATCCATTCATGGCGGGAATGACCTTCCTCACCGCGATGTCCGCACACCCGAGGACGCCCCATCGGACTGGATCCGTCACCTCATAGCCTCCTCCACTCGACACAATCGACCCATGCGGCATTTTGTCGAAACGGCCCAAACGGGGCAAACGTGACCGGAAAGGCCTGGGTGTGGCTCATCGCCGGGGTCGCGGCCGGAGCTTTGATGGCCGGCGCACTCGCATCTGGCGCCATCGCCGCCTTCTGGCCCGACCTGCCCGAGGCCGCGTCACCGCCACCCCACTACGTCGACGAGTCGGAGAGCGCAGGCATCGACCACGTCTATGAGGGCGAGTTCGAGTACTTCGTTGGAGGCGGCGTCGCCGTGCTCGACTGTGACGAGGACGGGCGCAGCGACCTCTACCTGGCAGGCGGCACCAATCCCAGCGCCCTCTATCGCAACGACAGCCCGATTGGCGGCGCCCTTCGATTCGGACAGATTCTGGACACGACGTCGAGCAATCTCACCGGAGTGACCGGCGCCTACCCGCTCGACATCGACAGCGACTCCCACACCGACCTGGCCGTGCTCCGGTTCGGCGAGGACGTCCTGCTCCGCGGCCGAGGGGATTGCGCCTTCGAACGGGCCAACGAGACATGGGGTCTCGATGCCGCCAACGACTGGACTGTCGGGTTCAGTGCCACCTGGGAGGGAGGCGCCGATCTGCCGACTCTGGCCTTCGGCAACTACCTGGCAGAGGGTGGGCAGACGACCGGGGAGTGCGAGGACCACCGTCTTTTCCGACCGGACGAGGGGGGTTACGGCCCGCCCCAAGCGCTCAGCCCGGGGTACTGCACCCTCTCGATCCTCTTCTCCGACTGGGACCGATCGGGTCGCCGTGATCTGCGCATGACCAACGACCGTCACTACTACAGGAACGGCGAGGAGCAGCTCTGGCAGATGGCCGAGGGTGAGCCTCCCCGCCTCTACACCCGGGAGGACGGCTGGCAGCCCATGCAAATCTGGGGCATGGGCATCGCCGGCCAGGACGTCACGGGGGACGGGTTGCCCGAGTTCTTCCTCACCAGCCAGGGTGACAACAAGCTGCAGACTCTCGCCGACGGGTCAACTCAACCGAACTACACCGACATCGCCTTCGAACGGGGCGTGACCGCCCATCGCCCCTATGCGGGAGACCGGGCTGCGCCCTCGACTGCCTGGCACCCCGAATTCCAGGACGTGAACAACGACAGCCTGATCGACCTGTTCGTGTCCAAGGGCAACGTCGAGGCCCAGGAAGGCTACGCCTCGAGGGATCCGAGCAATCTCATGATCGGCAACCCGGATGGCACTTTCACCGAGATGGCAGATGAGGCAGGGATCGTGGACTTCGCACGCTCTCGCGGCGCCGCCCTGGCCGACTTCAATCTCGACGGCATGCTCGATCTCGTCGAGGTGACCCGGCGAGAGAACATCAAACTCTTCCGCAACGCAGGATGGGGCGACGCCGCCTCGCCGTCCCCGATGGATAACTGGATCGGCATGCGCCTCGACCAGCCGGCGCCCAACGTCGACGCCATTGGGTCATGGATCGAGGTGAAGATCGGCAACCGCGTCGTACAGCGCGAAATCACCGTCGGCGGAGGGCACGCGGGTGGGCAGCTCGGCTGGACCCACTTCGGCGTCGGTGACGCGGATAGCGTTGAGGTGCGGGTGCAGTGGCCCGATGGCGAGAAGGGGCGGTGGATCGACGTGGGTTCGAACCAATTCATGATCATCGAACGGGATGCCGACGAAGCCTTGGTCTGGGATCCGAGTCGATGACCTCATGACAGGGGCGCGTCTCGCCGAGGTGGAGCTGCCGGATTTCGGGATACCGCCTGCGATGCCCCTCATCCCCGACCTCGTCTACGAGGACCGAATGGAGCGTTTCCGCAAGCGGTCGGCCGAGCGGGGGCTCGACCGCATCGTGGTGTACGCCGATCGTGAGCACAGTGCCAATCTCTCCTACCTGACCGGCTTCGATCCGCGTTTCGAAGAGGCCCTCCTCGTCGTGGGTCCTGACGAGGTGCCGGCCATCCTCGTGGGCAACGAGTGCTGGGGAATGGCGGATGCCGCTCCCCTCACGATGCGGCGCCACCTCTTTCAAGACTTCAGTCTCCCCAGCCAGCCCCGCGACCGATCCCTCCCTTTGGGGGAGATCCTGGGAGAGGAGGGCATCGGCGCCGGGAGCAGAGTCGGCGTGGTGGGGTGGAAGGTGTTCGACGATGGCGCGGTCATCGACCTTCCCGCATTCATCGTCGACGAATTGCGCCGGCTAACCGGGCCGGACGGCTCGGTGGAAAACGCGACTGACATCCTGGTCGGGGCCGCCGACGGGCTGCGCGTCATCAACGAGGTAGAACAGCTCGCCTACTACGAGTGGGCCGCCTGCCACACCTCGAGCGGCGTCCGCCGGGTGCTTCAGGGGCTGCGTCCTGGCCTGACCGAGCAAGAGGCGGTTCGGCTGCTCGAGTGGAACGGGACACCGCTCTCTTGCCACCTGATGCTGACCGCCGGGCCAAGAGCGTCGCTCGGGTTGCTCAGCCCTGGCGACCGGCCCATCGAGCGATCTGATCGGTTCACGGTCGCCTTCGGGATCTGGGGGGCTCTCAACTGCCGGGCCGGGTTCGTGGCCGAAGGCCCTGAGGATTTGCCCGGGGAAATCGGCGACTACGTCGATCGTCTGGTGGCTCCCTATTTCGAGGCGGTGGCTGAGTGGTACGGAGCGCTCCACGTCGGGCAGAAGGGCGGCGCACTCCAGGAGATCATCGATCGGCGTCTGGGCGACCCCTTCTTTGGCATCTTCCTCAACCCTGGTCATCAGATCCATCTAGACGAGTGGGTCAACTCGCCCGTTGGTCCGGGATCTGACATCGAGCTCGCTTCGGGGATGGCCCTACAGGTCGACATCATCCCGGCCACGGGCACCGAGTACTTCACCACCAACATCGAGGACGGGATCGCTCTAGCCGACGAGTCTCTACGTAATTCGCTGGCCGATCACTATCCAGACGCTTGGCAACGAATCACGGCAAGGCGAGATTTCATGAAGGACTCGCTCGGCATCGACCTGCACCCGGATGTGCTCCCCTTCTCCAACATTCCCGCCTACCTCCCCCCATTTCTGCTCCGGCCCAACCGGGTCATGATGATGACCGGCTAGAAGAGGTCCGGGGTGGCGTCGGTCCAGGCGCCGCCGGTGCGGTTCGACTCGATGACTGCCTCGACGAAGCGGAGCCCGATCGCACCATCGACGGCGTTGGGGAAATACATGGCGAGAGGGTCGGGGTCGATCCCGCTACGTCGGGCTGCGATCGCCTCGGCGGCGTCGGAATAGATGTTGGCGAACGCCTCCAGGAATGCCTCGGGATGCCCGGCCACGATCCGGGTGGAGCGGGCGGCCAAGGGCAGGGTCCCCGGCCCGTTTGGGGTTCGCCACTCCGCCGGGCCGCCAAGCGGGGTGAAGAGAAGACGCATCGGTTGCTCCTGATGCCATTCCAGACTTCCACGCGTGCCGGAGACCCGGATCCGAAGTGCGTTCTCGACTCCTGCCGCCGCTTGCGTGACCCAAAACGATCCTCGGGCGCCATTGTCGAAGCGGAGCAGGGCCCCGGCGTAGTCATCGACCAGACGCCCGGGGACGATGGCGCCGACGTCGGCAGCCACCTCGGCAACCTCCAGGCCCGTGATGAACCGGGCCAGATTGTGGGCATGAGTGCCGATGTCTCCCATCACCAGCGACGGGCCACCTCGCACCGGGTCGTACCGCCACGGAAGCCCGTCACCAGGGTCGGGGTCGTTCTCATCGGCTTTGCCACCCTGGACGTACTCCACCTGCACCAACCTGATCTCCCCAAGCTGGCCGTCCTCGACCATCGCCTTCGCCTGACGGACCAAGGAATAACCCGTGTAGTTGTGGGTGAGGCAGAAGACGAGACCGGTCTGGTCCACCCGCTTCACCAGGTCGAGAGCCTCGTCCAGCGTGTTGGTTATCGGCTTGTCGCAGATCACGTCGAAGCCATGCTCGAGAGCCGCCGCTGCATATTCGTGATGGCTGTCGTTGGGAGTCATGATCGAGATCACATCTGCGCCGTCCGGCCGCGATGCCTCGGTCTCGATGAGATCGATGGCCGAGCCATAGACGCGGTCTGCCGCCAGGCCGAGGCCAATGCCGGCAGCCCGGGAACGATCCGGGTCCGCAGATAGAGCGCTCGCCACCAGCTCGTAGCGGTCATCGAGGCGCGCTGCCGACCGATGCATATCCCCGATGAAGCTCCCCGGCCCGCCTCCTATGACCGCGAGACGCAGCCTGCGTCCCAGCATCTTGATCACCGGGTTGTCAGCCATCCTCCACCTCGTCCACGATCAGCCATCTGTCCCCTACTGCCGGGATGAGCACGAATGTCTTGGAAAAGGGCTCGCTGACCCGGCCCTGCTCGGCGCCGGCGGCATCGTAGGTGACGGTCTCGACCGTTCCCGCTGCCACCAGCCCGAGGCTGGCCGCGTTCTGTGTCTCGTCGGTGGGCGCGACGTCGACGTGCAGCGAGTCGAAGGTGTAGGTGGGAACCACATACAGGCCACTGGTCGCTGCCTGCTCGACCAGCCGTTCCATTTCGATGAGCCGGTCGGCGTCATCGGCCGATCGCAACAGCGACGTGTCGGCGCGACGAATCGCCTCCCCCTCTACCGCAAGCGCCTGGGCGAGACCCAGGGCGAGAGCGCCTGGATCGAATTCGTCGCTCAGAGCTGCGGCGTCGGCACTGACAGTGACCTCGGGGAGCTGTGTCGGGTCGATCTCGATGTCGGGCAGCGGAGCCGCGACCGTGGCTGCCTCCGCCGTCTCTCGCGCCGGCGCCCCGGCGATGACAATGGCCAGAGGGATCACAACAAGGAGGGCGCCAACGACCGCGCCCGGAACGAAGGCACGCGCAGGTCGGGTCTGCGAGGACGTCGCCAGCGATTCGATCCTCTCCGACTTGAAGACACGGTCGAGGAGGAAGCGGAGGGGTGTCATGACGACGAGGCCGGCAAGCAGTCCGACCTTGGCCCCGAACTCCGTCGTCTGAGGTGCCATCAGCAGCGTACAAATCACACCGAGGCAAACGGCGAACGCGATCCTCGCCGCCCGTCCCTCCGGGATGGTCTTGGGGTCTGTGATCATGAAGAAGAGGAAGACGAGCACCTCTGGTGAGGCGACGATCACCGACCAGAAGTGGGTCCCACACACTGGCTCGAGGGCCCATGCCGCGGTCATGCAATGTCCCGAGGCAGCAAGGACTCCCAGACCAACGGCGAGTGTCAGCCAGAAAATGGCGGCGAGGGTGAGAAGTCGGAGCCGGGAGGTGATCAGTACGCCGCCGACCAGGATGACCGCGTAGGCGGTGAGCATCCAGAAGTCGAGCGGCGCCCACCAAAAGTCGAGCGGCTCGATCACCGCGCTGCCCAGCACCAGGAATGCTGCGACGAGCCCGACGTTGGATGGGTTGAAGACGTGGGTCCCTCGATATCGGATCCAGTACTTCGTGAGCAGTGACAGCGCGGCGATCCCGGCAAACAGATACCAGCCCTCCCAGGTCCAGTGATCCCCTCGTTCCTGGCCGACGATCCGGAGGATCAGGGCGACGCCGCTCCCGGTGAGCATGGCGCTGGCCGGCCAGACCACCTGCTTGGTCTTGCGAAACGTCAGCGTGACCTCGAGAAGGGCGCATGTGACGATTGCAGCGAGGATCTGGGGCACCGAGACCCGAAAATCGAGGGCCACCTGACCCAGTACGTGGATCGTGATGATCACACCTGCGAGATGCAGGCGCGGATCGCGCCAGCTCGGCAGCACCAACGGATAGTCGGTGGCACCCAGGCGAACCGTCCGCGCGCTGGTCGTGGTCACGTCGGGAAGGCTGCCACAACCGGCGGGGCTAGGTTGCACTGGGGCGGGGCTGGTCCAGACCGACGACGGTTCGACAGTGCGCATCTCGACCGGCGACGTCGTGCACGCGCCCCTGGAGAACGCCATTGGCATGGGGCCGGTCCGGACTCGCCGATGATGCATCTCTCCCTCACCACGGGAGGGCCCGCGGCCTGGGAGGGGAAGGTCAGTGACGAGGAGTACGGGGGCCCCAGATTTCTTAGATTTCTGCTGCGATTCTCTTGAATTTGTCGCTGGGAATTGGTAGCGTATCGAACATATGTTCGATGTTGTTGAGACTTCGAACTTCCCCACCGAACCGCCTCTCGAGCTGATCGCTCCCCAGGACCTGGTCGACGAGTTGGCGTCGGCATTTCGTGTTCGGGAGCAGGTGGATGCCCGGATCGCCCGACTTCTCCGTCAGGTCAACTTGTCGAAAGCGTTCGGGCGTGACGGTTACTCGTCTCTCACCCAACTCCTCAAATATCGCATGTCGCTTCATCCTGGGGAGGCTCAGCGGTTGGTGGCCCGGGCCAATGGTCTGGCCGAATCACCGATGGTTGCTCTCGCCTTCGATCAGGGTTTGATTTCGAGTTCTCAAGTTGATGTGCTGATGGAGGCAAGATGTCGGGCGCCCGAGCCGTTCACCAGGGACGAGGCCACCCTGGTTTCCGCTGCCCTGGGCACTCCTCTGATTCGAGAGTTGAGGAAACGTGTCGATTACTGGCTGGACCGAGTGGCCCGAGAGGACCTGGCCGATGAACGCCAACTAGTCCGGGACCTCCAGTCGCTGAGTCTCCGCCGGGAGGGGGAGATGATGCGAATCAACGGCTGGGTCGACATCGAAACCGGAGAGGAGATGAGAGCCCGACTCGATCCCGGGCCGCCCGCTCCTGGCGATGACAGATCCGCTCCGGCCCGGCGCGCCGCCGTTCTTGTCGACATCGTCAACGGAGCCGGCGACCGACCCGGCCTCATCGTCCATGTCTCCGCCGAAACCCTGCTCGAACACAAACCAGGACTTTCCGAAACCGAACATGGGACCTTCCTCACCGCCGACGAGATCCGACGGATCTCATGTGACGCCAACCTGACCAGAGTCGTGTTCGGACCCGACAGTCAACCCCTCGACGTGGGACGAACCAAGCGACTGGTCACACCCGCCTTGCGAATCGCCGTCATGGCTCGAGACCTCCACTGTGTCTTCCCCGGTTGCGACCGGCCCGCCAGCTGGTGCGATGTCCACCATCTCATCCCCTGGTCCGAAGGTGGACCGACCAGCCTCGGCAATCTGGCTCTCCTCTGCCGGCATCACCACACCCTGATCCACGAAGGCGGCTGGCGAATCGAAGGAACCCCCGGTCACCTCGACTTCTACCGCCCAGACGGAAGCCAACTCGGCGCCGACCCGCCACCCAGACCGGTCCCCACCCCATTCCACGCCCCGCGGCCGAAACGCCCACCCGGCATCGACCTCAAAGCCGCCATCCAACAGATCCAAGCGATCCCCTATCCCCGAGGGCCATAAACCGTTAGCCCGGGGGAATCAGCACCGCATCGACCACATGGGCCGTCCCGTTGCTCCCGATCACATTGGCGATGGTCACCGTCGACGCCCCGTTGAGCACGATCGGGCCGTCTGCGACGGACACGGCGATCTCGGAGCCTTGTGCCGTGGGCACCGCCGACATTCCCATCAGATCGAAGCCACTCAAATTGTCCTCGACGACGTGGTACAGGAGTACCGCCTGCAATGCCTCGGGCTCGGTTGGAAGCGGCTCCGCGAGCTGTGCGAACGCCTCATCGGTGGGAGCGAACAACGTGAATGGGTCGGGACCGGACAGCGTCTCAGTGAGCCCGGCCGCGTCGATCGCGGCCAGCAGCTCGCCGAACTGACCCGCACCGGCGAGCACCTCGAGGATGCCGTCCTCGACGACCGGCACGGTAGGAGGAGGCGCCTGAGTAGTCGGAGGGGCGGGCTGAGTCGTCGCCGGAGCCTCTGTGGTGGGCGGTGCGGGGGTCGTAGTCGCTGGGGGAACCGTCGTTGCCTCTGCGGGAGGTTCCGTGGCCTCGGGAGCCGGGGTCGTCGGCGGCGGTGGCGGTGGCACGCCGGCCTCTGCCAGGGCCGCCTCGAAAGCACGCAGCGTTGCGGCGTCGACGACACCTGTCGCCTGGACTCCGAGATCCGTCTGAAACTCCTTCAATGCATCTTCGACCTCGAGGGACCACACTCCGTTGATCGGACCGCCGTAGTGCCCGGTGGTGGTCAGGATTCCCTGCAAGGCGGCCACCTGGGCCGACTCCTGCTGACCGAGCAGCTCAGCCAGGGCAGTCTGGGTCGCCGGGTCCATCAACCCTGTCACCGTGAGGCCCGAATCTTCCTGGAGCCGCTCCACCGCCTCGATCGTCTCGGGCCCGTAGATGCCATCGATCTCATCGGTGTAATAGCCGGCGGTGGCGAGGTCGGTCTGGAGCGCGGTCACGTAGTCGGACACCCACTGACTCGCGTTGGCGAGACCCTCTTCATCGAGACAACCTGCGTCCACGAACAGTCGTGTCCATGCAACCTGTAGGGCATAGGCAGCGGAGGTGAACGACACACCGGCCTCGGTGACGAGCGTTCGCTGATCGATCCCGGCCACCGCGTCGTCGAATGCTGCCTCCGCCTCCTCGACCACCTCGATCGACTCCGGGTCCACGAGCACGATGTCAACGGCGGCGTCGGGGTCTGCCTCGACCGCTTCCCGGAACTGCGCCGCCGAGTCGAGCACGGCCTCCCGGGCCGGCTCCAGATCGTCGCCGGCGGACTGGACGTCGCCGACCGTCAACTCCACATCCTCGAATAGACCGCCATAGGTGTCGAGCGCCGTCACGTACTCCTCGACATCGCTGCAGAACTGAGCCTGGGCTTCTTCGATGTCGATCTCGTCGCCACCGCAAGCCGAAACGAGCGCAGTAATCAACGCCAGCGCGAACACGATCCGGAATGCTGGTCTTGCGGTCATTGAGTCCTCCTGGACCGTCCATCAAAGCAGAGCACAGCACCGATCCCAGTCAATCATCCAAGCGGATTCGATCCCGGCTAGCTCCCAACAGGCTCGAGGACGAAGATCGGGATCAGTCGCTCGGTGCGGCCCTGATATGTCTCATAGAGCGGAAAGGCGTCGGTGACCAATTTCCACAGACGCTCTCGATCCGGACCGTCGACCTCCTCGACTCGATGCTCGATCTCGTCACCTCTCTGCCGCACCGTCGCCAGTGACGTCTCCCGCAGGTTGGCCGCCCAATCCGGATCCTTGGGGCGCCCCCCATATGAGCCGACAACAACCAGTCGGTCACCGTCGGGGTACGCGTAGAGCGTGACCTCGTGGGGCCTCCCCGTCTTCCGGCCGGTGGTGGTCAGTGAGATCTGCATGGTCAGCTATCGAGTAGGTCCTCGAAGGATGTCACGTCCTCATACGGGTCCAGACGGCTCGGCCGCTCCTCCGCCGCTACCCACCTGGCTAGCTCCGCCGCACCACGATCGATGCGCTCCGAGAGCGCCTGCTCGCCGCTGGACCCCGATCCCCAGTCTTCCGGAGCAGCGAACACCGCCGTCGGGACCACCAGAGCGCGCATGTAGCTGAACAGCGGTCGGACGGCGTGCTCCAGCGCCAGGGAGTGCCGGGGAGAACCGGCGGTGGCCGCGATCAGCACCGGCTTGCCTGCGAGGGCACCATGTTCCAGGACGTCGAAGAAGATCTTGAACAGACCCGAGTATGAGGCGTTGAAGATCGGCGTCACGGCGATGAGCCCATCGGACTCGACGACGTCCTTGATGGCAGCACCGAGACGCTCATCGGCAAAGCCGATGACGAGCATGTTGGTCAGTTCCCGGGCATGGTCTCGCAAGTCGAGCATGTCGATCTCTGTCTCAACGTCGAGCTCGGCAAGGGCCTGTTCGGCGGCCATGGTGAGGCGATCGGCAAGGAGCTGGGTCGATGACGGTTGGGCGAGGCCCCCGCTGACGACGGCCAGCTTGCGCCGTTTCATTTCGGCTCGACCGCCTCCACGAGGTCTCTGCCCTCGGCGGCTGACTTGAGCCCGGCGTGCGTCGGGCCCTGGGGCACATGTGCCGGCCGCATCGAATCGAACTCCTTGCGAAGCACCGGAACCACCTCACTACCCAGCATCTCCAACTGCTCGAGGACGGTGCTCAATGGCAGGCCGGCGTGATCCATCAGAAACATCTGGCGCTGGTAATCACCGAAGTAGTCCCGGAATTTCAAGGTCTTCTCGATCACCTGCTGGGGACTGCCGACTGTCAGCGGTGTCTGCTCCGTGAATTCCTCGAGTGAGGGGCCGTAGCCGTAGACCGGGGCATGGTCGAAGTAGGGGCGGAACTCGCGCACAGCGTCCTGCGAGTTCTTGCGCATGAACACCTGCCCACCCAGTCCAACGATGGCCTGATCGGCGCTGCCGTGCCCGTAATGCTCGAAGCGGCGGCGATAGAGATCGATGAGACGGATGAAATGCTCCTTTGGCCAGAAGATGTTGTTGGCGAAGAAGCCATCCCCGTAATAGGCGGCCTGCTCGGCGATCTCAGGGCTGCGAATCGACCCGTGCCAGACGAACGGAGGTATCCCGTCGAGAGGCCGGGGTGTCGAGGTGAAGGACTGGAGCGGTGTGCGGTACTTGCCCTCCCAATCCACCACGTCCTCACGCCACAGCCGGTGCAGCAGGTGGTAGTTCTCGATGGCCAGGGGTATCCCGTCTCTGATGTCCTTTCCGAACCACGGGTAGACCGGGCCTGTGTTGCCGCGGCCCATCATCAGGTCGACTCGGCCGTCGGCCAAATGCTGGAGCATGGCGAAGTCCTCGGCGATCTTCACCGGGTCGTTGGTCGTGATCAGGGTCGTCGCGGTGGAGAGGATGATCCTCTCGGTGCGGGCGGCCAGGTAGCCGAGCATCGTGGTGGGAGACGAGGGAACAAAAGGCGGGTTGTGGTGCTCACCCGTGGCGAACACGTCGAGACCGATTTCTTCGGTCTTCAAAGCGACGGCGACCATCGCCTTGATCCGTTCGGCCTCCGTCGGGACCCGGCCCGTCGTCGGGTCCGGGGTGACGTCGCCGACGCTGAAAACTCCAAATTGCATGCGCTCCGCCAACCAATGATCGCTGGCAGGTATTCCTCGGGATACCTCCCCTTAGACTCGCCCTCCGCGACGACTCGACTGCCGGAGGACTGAGTGAGGGTTGGCTTCATTGGCCTTGGCGACATGGGCCAGGGCATCGTTCCCCGGCTGCTCGCTGCTGGACATCAGGTCACTGGCTGGAACCGAACCGCCGACAAAGCACGACCGCTCCTGGAGCTCGGGATGGAGTGGGCCGACACCCCCCGCAAGGTGGCCGAAGAGGCCGAGGTCGTCCTATCCATCGTGACCGACGCCGCTGCGGTCGAGGCAGTCGCTGTCGGTGATGACGGCATTGTCTCCGGTCTTCCCCCCGACGGCATCTACGCCGACATGAGCACGATCGACCCCGATGCGACTCGACGCATCGCCACTATGTATGCCGAAGCTGGACTGACGATGCTCGACGCACCCCTGTCCGGGAGCCCGATCTCACTGGAGCAGGACAAGGCCTCGGTGATGGTCGGTGGTGACCGAGCCGCCTTTGAGAGGGTGCGGCCGGTGCTGGAGGCAATCGGGCCCACCGTCACCTATATCGGGACCAGTGGCATGGCCATGCAGATGAAGGTGGCGATCAACCTCTGCCTCATCGTGGAGATGGTGGCGTTCACCGAGGCCGTGGCTCTGGCCGAAAAGGGCGGGGTAGACCGTGCGGTAGCCGTCGACGCCATGCTCAAGAGCGTCGTCGCGTCCCCGGTCATGGGTTACCGCGGCCCGTTCATCCTGGAGGGGAACATGCCGGACAAGCCACTGGCCAATGTCACCCTGCAGCAGAAGGACATGCTCCTCGCCCTCGACCTGGGCCGGCGTCAGGGCAGCCCGGTGCCGCTCGCCGCTGCCGCCAACGAGATGCTGAACGCCGCTCATGGTCTCGGGCTGAGCCATCGCGATTTCGTGACGGTGTTCGACGTCTATCGGCGGCTGGGAGGGCACGAATGACGGGCCGATTCCGTATCAACCGTCACGACGTGGCGGTCGAAGGAGGGTTGCGCCAGGACGAGGGCTGGGTCGATATGAAGGTGCAGTTCCTGGTCGACGCGGCGAAGGCGGGCTCGGACGACCTCCTCCTCGGCTGGACCGTCCTGCCCCCGGGAGCCCGGCACGATCGGCACCGCCACCCCAATGCCGACGAGTTCCTCATCGTCCTATCCGGGCACGGGATGATCTACACCGACGACGAGGACCAGACTGCCGGCGAAGGTGACGTCCTGTTCACCCGGCGAGGCCTTTGGCACGGCTTCGACAACACAGGCGACGAGGACGTGACCCTGGTCTGGGGATGGAGCGGGGCGGGTTCGCTCGACGCAGCCGGATACGAGCTGCCCAAGAGTCCCCCCTCCCCGGCTTCGCCGGTACTCCCCCCTTCGGAGGGAGAGTGAGCCAGTCGGCGCTCGCCAGCGGTCTGACGGGCCAACTCGAATTGCGGCGTGACCTCATCGTCCCAGGGCTATCGCCCAATTGGCTGGAAGGCAGGGTTCGGCGCCCCGGCGTGGCGGGAGCGATTCAGGACCGATGGGCCATTGATCGGGTTCATGACCGAGGCCACGCTCCTCGAAGACGGCGCCGAGTTCGACGTCTCCGGCTGGGCTCGTCCGGTGGCCGAGCCCGAGATCGCCGCCTATCTGGGGTCCGACCTCCCGCCGGGTAGCGGCCAGGAGGAAACCCGGGCGGCGATCTCAGCCATCGGGCCCGCCATCGAGCTGGCCGACATCGACCCCCCACCCGAAGAGCTGCACGAGATCCTGGTGGGGAACGTCTTCCACCGAGGCGTCGTCCTCGGCCAGTCCGACCCCGGCCGGGCCGGCGCCGACCTCACCGGTCTGGAGGCGCGGGTCAGAGTGGATCGCCGGGAGCAAGCCCGCACCAACCGTCTAGAAGATCTTGCCGGCGGTGTGATCGAGGTCGTCTCCCATCTCTCCGATCTACTGGCGGATCAGGGCGAGATGATGAGGGCAGGCGATGTCGTCATCTGCGGCTCCGTGGTTCCTCCGATCGATCTCTTCCCGGGGTTGACCGTCGAGTTCGAGCTTTATCCGATGGAGCCGATCAGCTTGCGCGCTCTCTGAAACGAAGGATCAGCTGCCCAAGGGCGCTCCCTGATCCATCTCGGGCGGGCCCCAGGTTCCGGCCGTGTAGCCGATCAGCTTCGGGGGCCGTTCGAGAAGTGGATCGTAGAGACGCCATGAGGCCTCGACCTCGTCCGCCCTGACGAACAGCGTCTGATCGCCTTCGAGGATGTCGAGGATCAGTGTCTGATAGGCGTCAGGCAGTACCCCGTACACATCCGAATAACGAAAATGCAGGGCCTGGGTGTCGATGGTCGTGTCCTCAGCGGGTGACTTCACGTTGAAGCGGAGATCGAAGCCCTCATCCGGCTCCAGGATGATGCGCAGCACGTCGGGCTCGTGGACGCAATCGTCACGCCGGCCGTGGAACACACACAAGGCGGGCTCGCGGAAGGTCACCTCGATGTGGGTCGAGCGCTGCGGCAGTCTTTTCCCGGTCCGGAGCAGGAACGGGATCCCCTGCCAGCGCCAGGTGTCGACGTAGAGCCTGATCCCAACAAATGTCGGTGTCATCGAGTCGGCGATGACGCCCTCTTCCTCGAGATACCCGGGGACCTTCTCCCCATCTCGCCACCCCGCCTCATACCTGCCATAGACGACATCGTCTTCCTCCACTGGCGCTACAGCGGTGATCACCTTGACCTTCTCGTCACGGATCCGGTCGGCATGGAAGACATTGGGTGGCTCCATCGCCACCAGTGCGAGTAGTTGGGTGAGATGGTTCTGCACCATGTCCCGGACCACCCCGGCCCGCTCGTAATAACCGGCCCGACCGGCAATGCCCAGGTCTTCGGCCACAGTGATCTCGACACGACTGACCCGATCCCTGTTCCAGAGTCGCTCGAACATGGGGTTGGTGAATCTGAAGGTGAGCAGGTTCTGTACCGTCGCCTTGCCCAGATAGTGGTCTATCCGGTAGATCTGGGTCTCGTCGAACTTCGCCAACAGGAGATCGTTGAGGGCGCGGGCCGACTCGAGATCGGTGCCAAACGGCTTCTCGACGACGACGCGAACCCAACCAGCCCCCTGGTTGAGCCCGGAGCTTCCCAGCCCCTCGATGGTGGGGGCGAATGCCCCGGGCGGGATGGCCATGTAGAAGACCCGGTTGCCGGGCAGGCTGCGTTCGGCCTCGATGGACTCGATTCGCTCCCGGAGCGCGGCGTAGCCGGAATCACTGTCACTGAGCGCCTGGTGATGGAGGTTGCCCCGGCACCAAGTCTCGACCTCGTCGGCGTCGAGCCCGCTCTCGACGAGCGCCTCCTTCGCCCAATCCCGATAGGCGGCGTCCCCGACTTCTTGGCGGGAGACCCCGAGCACGACGCATCGGTCCCGAACCTCATGGTCGGTTATCAGCCGGTAGAGCGATGGGATGAGCTTGCGCTGGGCCAAGTCGCCTGTGCCGCCGAAAATCACGAAGACATGGGGGTCTACCCGGCTCGTCGGCCTCGTGCTCATCATCAAAAGGTAGCGGTGGACTAGATGTCGGCGCTAAGCAGGACCTCACCCGTGGGCTCGGACAGACCTTCCTCCGGCTCCTCGGTCATCGCCAGGGTCAGGCCCGGCTGGATGCCTTCGACCAGGACCGTCGCCTCTTCCGGAGACTCCGGCCGGAACGCGCCGGCGGCAGTCGGGCCTTCCTCGTCGATCAGCCACAACTCATAGACCCGATCCTCCTCCGGCAGGTCGAGATCGGAGCCATTGAACACTCCTTGCCCCAACGATTCCGAGTACACGAATCGGGCGCCACCAACGTTCGAGTCGAGATCGACTTCGACCGCATCGGGGGCGGCGAGCACGGCGGAAATGTCCTGGTCCTGTCCTCCGATGTTGGACACGAGCAATCCCACCGAGACAACGAGGACCGAGGCGGCTATAGCCACCAAACCCCAGCCGAGAGGTTTGCGACGACGACTCTCCAGCGGGACCACCTCAACGGGCGAATCGGTGGCGACAGCGGTCATGACCCGCTCCTTCAGCTCCGGCGGCGGAGTGACAGAAACCGTCTCAGCGACAGAGGCGGCTGCATCGGAGAGCTGGGCCAGCTCTTCCCGACATTCGGCGCAGTCGACCAGATGCGCCTCGTACTCGGCGCGTTCCGAGTCATCGAGCGCATCCACGGCATAAGCCGCCACGAGATCGTGCATGTCATCCATTGTCTTCACCAAGTGCGGATCGCAGACGGGTGAGCCCGTCACGGATCCGAGTCTTCACCGTTGCCAGCGGGGTATCCAATCGCTCGGCCACCTCGCGGTAGGTGAGGCCCCCGAAATAGGCCATCTCTATCACCTGAAACTGTAAGTCGGTCAGCGAGCTGAGAGCAGCACGCACCCGATCTCGCTCGTCACCGAGGATCGCCATCTCGGCGACATCGGCCACCGGGCCGTCGGCCGGCACCTTGAACTCCCGATCCCGGGCACTCTGGGATCTGCGGACCACATCGACGGCCCGCCGGTGGGCCATCGTCGCCATCCAGGATTTGACCGAGCCGCGCTGCGCGTCGAAACCGGACGCTTGCCTCCAGACCTGGAGGTAGACCTCTTGGGTCACCTCCTCGGCCAAGGCTTCGGACCGGACAACACGAAGGGCGAGCCCGTAGATCATCGACGACGTCTGGTCATAGAGGTCCGAGAACGCCTCGGTATCGCCGTGGGCGACTCGTGTCATGAGGCTGTCCAGCGGTGGTGTTGTTGACATGAGTGTCAGACAGATCGTGCGGGAGCGAGGGAGGCTACCCACACCCCAGGGCACGGGGTGAGGTCGAACGGCGGCCACTACTTGCATTTGCATAGGTTCGGAGTCGGGGAACCTGTGGATTGCCGTCAGTCAGAGGCGCCCAGGACTCGCAACAATGCCCGGCGGCACTGCTCTTTGTACTCCTTGTGATTCGTGCGCCAGTCAGTGGTCTGGAGCCATTGAAGGAACATCCCTTCGATGACAGCACGCATCTGGATCGCAGCAACGGTCGGGTCGTCGACGTCGAGCGCACCGGCCTCCACCCCGGCCACGATGACCTCCCGGTAGAAGCTGTTCATGATCGATCTCGCCTTTTCAGCGAACTCGTCGAATTCTGGTGAGCGCGCCTGGTGCTCGACTCCGTCGAGATAGAACCGGAAGAAATCGCGATTCGCCTCCGGGCTGACCCACACTGCCTCCACCACCTTTGCGATGGCGATGGCGGGATCATCGGACTCGGCGAGATGGTCCCTGATCCGGGCTTCGGTTGCCTCCAGGACCCACTCCAGAGAGGCCAGCACCAAACCGTCCTTGGTCTGGAAGTGGTAGATCAGCAAGCCCTTGGATACCCCGGCCTCGGTGGCGATCTGCTGAAGGGGCACGCGATGCACCCCGTCCCGAGCCATCACCTTGTAGGCAACCCGGATCAACTCCGCCCGCCGGTCCTCTGCGGCTCGAGCCCGGGTCGGCGCCTGGGTCATGGCAGCTTCACGTATTCGAAATCCGTGGGCTTTCCCTGGATGCCCCGCGACGGCTCGGCGATCCATCCGGCAAAGTCGCCCGGAGTGAGCTCAGGCTGCATGAGGCTCTCTATGTATGCCTGGTCATCCGAGGTCGGCAGCCACCGGTCCCTGTTCTGCTCGAATTCGGCACCATGGACCAGACCGCCTTCCGGGTTGACGGTGATCTCACCGAACTCCCCGATCCGCCGGTTGAAGGCGACGTGGGGTAGGACGATCTCGAAGTCGATGCCTCGACCGGCTATCTCGTTGTTCCACCGAGTGATCCCGGCCTGGCAGTCCTCGATGAAGTCGTCCCGGAGCCGGGCGTTCAGGGCGTTCAACGCCGGGACGTCGACCTGTCGAAGCTCCCCGTCGACCACTTTCATCACTGGGTAGGTGTCGTCGACCAACCGGTGGTCGTCTTCGATCCGGTCCTCGTGGAACCTGCCCTTCACCCCTGCGTTGAAGAAGTTGGCTGCGTTGGTGGACTCCTCCGAACCGAAGAGATCGAGCGTCAGAGAGAAATGAAGGTTGACCTTGCGCTGGATGGCCGGGAGGTCGATCACCCCGAGCCGACGGACGGCCTCGGTGTCGTGCGGGTCCTCGACACCGCCGTCCGCCATCGCCTGGGCGGTGCGCTCCACGATCCGCTTCACCCCGGTGTAGCCCACGAACATGTGGTGAGCCTCCTCCGCCAGCATGAACCGGCAGGTCCGGGACAAGGGATCGAACCCGGACTGGGCGAGAGCCTCGAGCTGCATCTTCCCGTCACGATCGGTGAAGTAGGTGAACATGAAGAAGGAGAGCCAGTCAGGGGTCGACTCGTTGAACGCCCCCAACATCCGTGGCTTCTCGGCGCTACCTGACTGACGCTCGAGCAGCTCCTGAGCCTCCTCTCGCCCGTCTCGCCCGAAGTACTTCTGGAGGAGATAGACCATCGCCCACAAGTGACGACCCTCCTCGACGTTGACCTGGAACAGATTGCGCATGTCGTAGATGGATGGCGCGGTCGAGCCGAGAAATCGCTGCTGCTCCACCGATGCCGGCTCCGTGTCGCCCTGGATGACGATGAGCCGCCGCAGCATCGCACGATATGCGCCCGGGACCTCGGTCCAGACCGGCTCACCGACGTGCTCGCCGCATGGAATTGTGCGATCGTCGACCCGCGGGGCGAGGAGAATGCCCCACCGGTAGTCAGGCATCTTGACATAGTCGAACTTTGCCCAGCCCTCCTTCTCGACACTGATCGCGGTGCGCAACCAGACGTCTGCCATCTGAAACCCGTCAGGCCCCATAGACATCCACCAGTCGATGTATCCGGGGTGCCACTGCTCCAGCGCCCGGCGAAGCTTGGGGTCCTCGGCGAGACCCACGTTGTTGGGGATCAACAGGTCGTAGTCGACCATCTCGGTGGTCATCACACCCTCCTCTGGTCGTAATCGGGACGGATACCGGTCCCGTACCTCCGCAACGCTCCCGTCTCGCCCGAGGCGTTGGGTCGCGAGAACACCCAGTTCTGCCACGCCGTCAGACGGCCGAAGATCTTGGTCTCCATGGTCTCCGGTCCGGGGAAGCGGAGATTGGCCTCCATGCCGGTCAGGCTGTCGGGGGAGAATCCGGCCCGCTCCTCCAGCATCACCCGCAACTCGTCTTCCCAATCGATGTCGTCCATGACGTCGGTCACCAGGCCGGCCTCGTACGCCTCGGCCGCCCCGATTGAATGCCCAACTGCGTTCATGGCAGTCTTGAGACCGGCATCGTCGCCCCAGAATCTGGTCTCGAGTCGAGTGAGGCCGTTGGCCATCGGCAGCAGGCCTGTCGAGGCGCTGGTCAGCATCATGCCGGCCTCGACCTCCCCATCGGGCCAGGTGCCATCGAGCATGTAGCTCCGGTCAGCGGCGAGAACCAGCTCGGCGAGTAAGCCGACGAAACAGCTCCCCGGCTCGACTAGGCAGATAATGGTGCGGGAGGTGGCATCCACTCGCTTCAGGAGACGCTTCCAGTAGAGCGCCACTTCCTGGAGGAACCAGTCGCCCCCATGCTCGACGAGGAGGCCGTCGAACCCTTCGACCAGAACAGGATCGCCGGCGCTGCGGAGAATGAGGGTGCCGATCTCGAGCTCGTTGACCCGCAGATGGAGAATGGCATCGTCGAGCTCACGGGCCAGACGCAAGGGCCAGAAGCCGGCGCCCAGATCTCGAGCGTCGTCTCTCGGCCCGAGAATGGTCAGGGTGCCGGTCCGGCGGGCCCGATCGATCTCGACCTCGACGGAGCTGTATTTGATGGTGTCCTCGCCAAACTCGCGCTGGAGCGGGGTGAGCTCGACCCCATCTGCGGTCGTTGGACGATCGG
>CAWHEU010000005.1:0-46786 GCA_963828465.1 uncultured Acidobacteriota bacterium
ACCCGCTCGACTCCCAGTCCACCGGAAACACTGAGAGTGTCATCGGCGTGCTGACGTGGTGAGTCATCGGGTGACCAGGCGACGGCGATACCCCCCTGGGCCCACCACGTGGATCCCATGTCCTGGGTGGTGAGCACGTAGGCCCGGGGCAGCCCGAGCGCCACCGTCAAGCCAGCGACGCCGGCGCCAACGACAAGCGGGGCGTCGAGCCGGGCGATCTCGGTCATCGGAGGTGGCCTCTAGTCCTTACGACCGACCTCGAGCATGCGCATCACCGCTTGCCGGGCCCGATCCGCCACCTCAGGCGCGATCTCGACCTGATGGGTGAGAGTGGCCAGAGAGGTCCGGATGTTGTCGAGGGTGATCCGCTTCATGTAGGGGCAGAGGTTGCAGGGCCGCACATACTCCGTGTCAGGAGTCTCCCGCGCCACGTTGTCGGCCATCGAGCACTCGGTGATCATCATCACGCGGCTCGGCTGACGGGTGGTGACCCAGTCGATCATTGCATGAGTGGATCCGACGAAATCGGCCTCGGCCAGCACGTCCGGCGGGCACTCGGGGTGGGCGATCACCGGGATGTCGCCATATGCCTTTCGGTAGTCGGCGATCTCCTCTCCGGTGAACCGTTCGTGGACGATGCACGAGCCCTCCCAGATGATCACGTCGACATCGGTCTGGGTGGCGACCCATCGACCGAGGTACTGGTCGGGAGTGAAGATGACCCGGTCCACCCCGAGCGACTCCACCACGGCCACGGCGTTGGACGAAGTGCACGTGATGTCCGACTCTGCCTTGACCTCGGCCGAGGTGTTGACATATGTGACCACCGGCACGCCCGGGTACTGCTCCCTGAGATTGCGGACATCGGCCCCGGTGATGCCGTCGGCCAACGAGCACCCTGCCTCGAGATCCGGGATCAGGACGGTCTTGCTGGGGTTGATGATCTTGGCGGTCTCGGCCATGAAATGGACCCCGGCGAGCACGATGACTTCGGCTTCGGTGTCCAGCGCCAGCTGGGCGAGGGCGAGGGAGTCCCCGGTGATGTCCGCCGCCAGGTGATAGATGTCAGGCGTCATGTAGTTGTGGGCGGCGACGATGGCGTTCCGCTCCACTTTGAGCCGTTCGATGTCGTCGAGGATCGGGGCGAGCGCGGCCACTTCCTCTTCCGGCAGGACATCGGACGAACGCGTGATCTGGAGGGTGGTCATGGGCTCTCCCGCTAGGCGAATTCAGTGTAGGAGAGGCCCGTGTGCAGGGAGCCACCGCCAGGGATGGGCCGATGCACACGACTCCGCTACATGTGGCCGATCACCGCGTCGCCGAACTCGGAGGTCTTGACCTCGGTGGCGTCGTTGGTGAGACGAGCGAAGTCGTAGGTAACCGTCCTGGCCTTGATCGCTCCCTCCAGGCCCTGGATGATCAGATCCGCCGCCTCGGTCCAACCCAGATAGCGGAACATCATCTCCCCGGAGAGGATCACCGATCCCGGGTTCACCTTGTCCTGATTCGCATATTTGGGGGCCGTGCCGTGAGTTGCCTCGAAAACGGCCACTCCGGTGTCGTAGTTGATGTTGCCTCCGGGGGCGATCCCGATGCCCCCCACCTGCGCGGCCAGGGCGTCCGAGATGTAGTCGCCATTCAGGTTGGTCGTGGCGATGACGTCGTAGTTGGCCGGGCGGGTGAGGACTTGCTGGAGCATGGCGTCGGCGATCACATCCTGGACCAGGAGCTTGTCTCCCGGCTCGCCACCGCTGTCCTCCCACGACACCGCCACGTCGGAGAACTCCTCTTTGACCAGCTCGTAGCCCCAGCTGCGGAAGGCCCCCTCGGTGAACTTCTGGATGTTTCCCTTGTGAACGAGGGTCACCGATCTGCGCCCGTTGGCCAGGGCATACTTGATCGCCGCCCGAACCAGGCGCTTGGAACCGGTGATCGAGATCGGCTTGAGGCCGATCCCGGAATCGGGGCGCACCTCCCACCCGTATTCCGACTTCACCCATTCGATGAGACGGGCAGAATCCTCCGTGTTGGCCTCCAGCTCGAGCCCGGCGTACACGTCTTCGGTGTTCTCCCGGAAGATCACCATGTCGACCTGACCCGGGTCCTTTACCGGCGAAGGCACTCCTTCGAACCAGCGCACGGGGCGAACGCAGGCGTAGAGGTCCATGATCTGCCGCAGGGCAACGTTGAGGGAGCGAATGCCACCTCCCACCGGAGTGGTCAGCGGCCCCTTGATCCCGACCAGCTGATCACGGAAGGCGTCGACGGTCTCGTCGGGCAGCCACGTCCCGGTCTCGGTGAAGGCCTTCTCCCCCGCCAGCACCTCCTTCCAGGCCACCGCTCGTTCGTCGCCGTAGGCGCCCTTGACTGCGGCGTCGAACACGCGTATCGAGGCCGCCCAGATATCCGGGCCGATCCCGTCACCCTCGATGAACGGGATGATCGGGTCATCGGGCACGACAAGACCGTCCGGGCCCATGGTGATCGACGTTGCCATTGAGACTCCCTGGAAAATTGGTAGGAAACGCCGAGGTTAGCTGTGCCCCATCTCCCGGATTCCAGAGCCCCTTGGCTAGATGCTCGAACCTGAACGGTCGGCGCGACTCTTTAGGACCCTCGCCTTTTCCGGGCCGCTTCCAGAGTGTTGACCAGGAGCATGGCCCGAGTCATGGGGCCCACGCCTCCGGGAACAGGTGTGATCGAGCCGGCCACCTCTCGAACGGATTCGAAGTCCACATCGCCGGCAAGCCCGTCCTCGACACGGCTGATCCCCACATCGATAACCGCAGCGCCGGGCTTTACATACTCGGCAGTCACCATTCGGGGGACCCCGATCGCGGCGACGAGGATGTCGGCACCGCGGGACACCTCGACCAGGTGAGGCGTCCTGGAGTGAGCCATCGTGACTGTGGCGTCGACTCCCTTGGTCGCCATCATCAGGGCGAGTGGGCGGCCCACGAGAAACGACCGCCCGATGACTACGGCGGTCTTTCCCGCAACACCTACTCCGTTGTCCTCGAGCATCCTCATGATCCCGCTCGGAGTGCACGGTCTGAGACCAGGCCGGCCAAGGAGAAGTAGCCCGAGATTGTGGGGGTGCAGGCCATCGACATCCTTGGCCGGGTCGATCGATGACACGATCCTCTCCGAATCGAGCCCTTCGGGAAGCGGCAGCTGAACGAGGATCCCGTCGACGGCGTTGTCCTCGTTGAGCCCCGCGATGACGTCCTCCAGCTCGTCCTGCCCGATGTCGGCGCGGAGCTCGTGGTGGAACGACTGGATCCCCACCTCCGCGGCGTCGCTCCGCTTTCCCCGCACATAGGTGTGCGAAGCGGGATCGTCGCCAACCAGGACCGTTGCCAGCCCGGGCTGGTAGTCGAGGTCGGCGACGGCGGCCGACACCTCGGACTTCACCTTCCGGGCAGATTCCTTACCGTCGAGTACCAGTGCGCTCATCAGTGCTTGAAGTGCCTTCGCCCGGCAAACACGAGGGCGATCCCATGCTCGTTGGCCGCATCGACCAGGTCCTGGTCGTTTCGAGACCCCCCCGGCTCCACCACTGCGGTGACACCCGAACGAGCCAGGGCGTCCAGACCGTCGCGAAACGGGAAGAAGGCGTCGGAGGCAGCGACGGCGCCTTCCGACCGCTCACCCGCCCGGGCCACGGCCCGCTCCGCAGCCCCGACCCTCGACTGATCTCCGGCGCCGACACCAACCGCTGCACGGTCCTTCACCACGACGATGGCGTTCGACTTGGTGTGCATCGCAACCGTCCAGGCAAACTCGAGCTCGGCCGTCTCGATATCGGTCGGCTGGCGCTCGGAAACGACCTCCCACTCCTCGCCGACGGTCGTGTCACGCTCCTGGATCAGCACGCCGAACTCGACCCGGCGCAAATCGGGATCATCGCCGCCCGGCGCCGCGGCTTCGAGGAGCCGCACGTTCTCCTTCGACGCCAACACTTCTCTCGCCTCGTCTTCCACGGCCGAACAGACCACGACCTCGACGAACTTGTCGGCGATGGACTTCGCAGTGGTGGCATCGAGAGTGCCGTTGATTCCGATCACACCGCCGAACGCGGAAAGCGGGTCACACGCCCATGCTCGCTCGAACGTGTCGGCCACATCTTCGCCGTACGCGGCACCACAAGCGTTCGTGTGTTTGATGATCGCGACGGAGCCTTCTTGGTCTGAGACCAGCCTCCAAGCTGCCTCGGCGTCGACGTAGTTGTTGTACGACATCTCCTTGCCCTGGAGCTGCTTCGCCCCCGCCCACCAGGGGCCAGCCCCGTCCTCGACGTAGATCGAGCCGGGCTGATGCGGGTTTTCGCCGTAACGCAGGTCGGCGAAATGGCGCAGCGGTAGCACCCGATCCTGGCCGATCCAGCCAACGATCGCGGCGTCATAAGAGGCGGTGTGGAAGAACGCCTCGGCGGCGAGTGCCCGTCTGAGGTCATCGTCGAGGCCTCCGGCCTCGACAGCCCCGGCCACCCTGTCGTACTGACGAGCGGAGGTCACGACGCCGACGTAACGGTGATTCTTCGCCGCGGCGCGGATCATCGTCGGCCCGCCTATATCGATCTTCTCGATGATCTCGGATTCGGTTGCACCCGGCGTGGCAAGCGTCTCCCGGAACGGGTAGAGGCTCACGACGACCAGCTGGAATGGCTCGATCCCATTGGCCTCGAGGTCGGCCAGGTCGCTCTCGTCATCAGTCCGCGCCAGGATCGCGCCGTGGATCGATGGGTGGAGGGTCTTGACCCTGCCTCCCAGCATCTCGGGGGCCCCGGTGACCTCGGCCACGGTGTTCACCTCGATGCCGGCGACCGTCAACGCAACAGCAGTACCTCCTGAGGAGACGATTTCGACGCCGGCCGCGGCCAGGCGCTCGGCGAACTGAACCAGACCCGTCTTGTCATAGACACTGATCAGTGCGCGCCGCACCCCGATACGACTCAATCCCATCTCACCTTTCGCCCCTCCACCATGATCTCGCCCCTGGCGAGGGCGGCCACTACTTTCGGGTATAGATCGTGCTCTTCGACCTGGATGCGGGCATGCAAGCTGTCCCGATCGTCGTCGGATAGGACCGGGACGGCCCGCTGGGCGATGATCGGCCCGTGATCGACCTCCTCGTCCACGAAATGAACGGTAACCCCTGTCATCTTCACCCCATGTTCCAACGCCTGGTCGACGGCGTGGGCTCCGGGAAAAGCGGGCAGCAAGGAGGGATGGATGTTGAGGATCTGGTTCCTGAATGCGCCGACGAGCTCATTGCCGAGGACCCGCATGAACCCCGCTAGCACCACGAGTTCGACATCCTCCTTCTCGATCTCCTCCTTGACGGCGGTGGAGAACTCGCTCCGGGTGCCATAGTCGCCCCAGGGCAGCACCTTGGTCGGGATGCCGGCGCCACGGGCCCGGTCCAGGGCGGTCGCGTCCGCCCGATCGGAGAGAACCAGGCCGATGTCCCCTCCCAGGTCCGGAGCATCGATCAATGCCTGGAGATTGGTGCCGGAGCCCGAGGCGAGGACTGCGATGTTGATGATGACCTCCACTCGACCCGTCGGCCGCGGCGGGAGTGTAGAGGTCGCCCGCAAAGGCCCGACAAGCCCGGCAAGCGGCTTGAATCTCATCTCCATGATCGAAAACGTGCGGGCGCAGGATTGGGAAGCCTGGATCGACTCCACCGGGGGGACGGTCCTCGACATCCGGGAGCCCTTCGAATGGGAGCTTGGAGTCCTACCCGACGCGAGGCTCATCTCCATGGGTGAGATCCCCGAGCGCATCGGCGAGCTCGACAGTGACCAGGCGTTCCTCGTCGTCTGCCGCTCGGGAGGGCGGAGCCAACAGGTCGCGGCGTATCTGGTCACGAACGGCTTCGACAAGGTGGCCAACATGACCGGTGGGATGCACGCCTTGGGTCTCCAGGACTGACAGACACGGTCCCAGTCGCGAGGAGGGACCTGCGAGAATCAGCCACCATGGACGAGGAGCGCAGACTGCCGGGCTGGGTGTTGCCAGTTGTCGGAGTGCTCGCAGTGGTTGCCCTGGTGTTGATTGGACTCAACCGAGAACCGCAGCAATTCGACCCCGAATCCCCCGAGGGAGCAGTCCAGTCCTATATCGCGGCATTGGTCGAGGGAGATTTCGAGACCGCCTCGTCATTCTGGGCCGAAGGCGACTGCCTCCCAGCTTCGATCGAGCCGACCGAAGGAGCACCCGACATCTCGGCCACCCTGGTCAGTGTCGACGGGGACGAGGAGGACGCAACCGTGGTCATCGCCATCACCGACAACACCACCGACCCCCTCGACGGCATCTCTGAGTACCAGGAGTGGTTCAACCTCGTGAACGAGGACGATGGTTGGAAGATCCGCCAGCTGTCCTGGCCTTACTGGGACCAGATCTGCGAGATGCAGTCTTGACCATAGAAGTACTGGCCCTTCTTGTATTCGTGGTGGTGGTGGGCGGGGTCACCGCAGTAGTGGTTCGGGTGGTCCGAGGCCGGGACAAACGGGAGGAAGAGGGTGGCCTCGATCTCATCCCGTATCTCATCCTCGCCCTCGCCGTGGTCGCGGCCGGGTTCGCTTTGGCCGCCTTGGCCAGGGCAAGCCTGACCCCCGATCGCCTCATCGGGCGGCCCACTGGTGAGATCGCCGGCGCCCTGGCCGCATTGGTCGTGGCCTCCCCCATCACCTACCTGCTGTGGCGTCGGCAGGCCCGACGACGGAAGACGTTCCCGGCCACCCCGGGATGGCCGGTCTACCTGGCCATCATCGAGCTCGTCTTCCTGATCGCCCTCCTGACCGCAGTTAGCCAGCTGGCCGCCTTCCTCGCCGGAGAGGGCGAGCAGGCAGACTGGACCGATCTCCTGATCTACGGCTCGATCGTCGTCCTCCACTGGTGGGCTGAGCGACGTGAGGCGCCCCGAGGCGACATTGGTGACCTCCCTCGCCTCGTCGGATCCGGAGTGGCGTTGGTTGCCCTGACCATCGGCCTCATCGGCACGCTGGAATGGCTCTTCTCGATCGCCTACGAGGCCTTGTGGGGGCTCGGCGACATCCCCGACCCGGCGATACCAATCGCTCTGGCCGCGGCGGGAGGCGCGATCTGGGCCTGGCGCTGGCTTCCGTCATGGGAAGAGGAGCCAAATGTCCTGCGCAACTTCTATGTCGGGTTCGTGACCACGTTCTCCCTGATCATGGCCATCGGAGCCGGGGTCACCATGATTGCCACACTGTTGACATTCGTGTTCGGTGAGGCGGGTCCAGCCGTCGATCACTTCGACACCTTCCCTCTCGCCTTGGCATTCGCGATTGTCGGCTGGGCCCTTTGGTATCACCACGGTCGCCGACTCGGCCCGGGCCGCACGGGGGCCCGGCGTGGTTACGAGTATGCGATGGCGGCGACGGGTCTCGGTGCCCTCGTCGGTAGCACCACCGCCCTGGTCGCCGCAGCCTTCACTCCAACCCTGGCAGGGACCAACAGTGGCTCGACGCTGTTGACCATCGTGTGTGCGGTCATCGCCTCCGGGTGGGTCTGGCTGACCTTCTGGCGGAAGGCGCAGGCGGCGCCACGCGCCGAGGAGGCCCGGGCCCTCTCCCGTCGCATCTACCTGATCGGGATGGCCATCATCCTGGGCCTGACGGCCGCCGGGGCTTTGATCGCTGTCCTGGTCGTCGTTTTTCGGGCGCTCCTCGGCGAGATCGAGGCGGACGCCGGCAGCCTGCGCATTCCGGTCACTCTCACGCTGACGGCGGGATTGGCCACGTGGCATCTGTTCGATCAGATCCGCGCCGACGGCGCCGGGGCAAAGACAATCGAGGCGAAGCCGTTCGCCGTCACAGTGATCTGCTCCCATCCGGGCACTCTCGCCACCCTGTTCCCCGAAGAGGCCACCGTCAGGGTCCTCTATCGGGGAGACGACGCAGGGATGATCAACGAGGAGATGGCCTCTGCCATCGTCGCCGCCGTCGACAGGCGATCGTCCCTGGTCTGGGTCGACGAGAGCGGCTTCAGGCTGGCGGCGGCGAGGGAGTCCTGATCACCTTCGATCCCGCACGATCCCGATGACCTGGCTCGCCGAGAAATGGCTCAAATGGCGAGGCTGGCAGTTCATCGGAGAGATGCCCGACCTGGACAAGTTTGTCCTCATCGGGGCTCCACACACCAGCAACTGGGATTTCATCCTCTATCTGGGGGCGATACGTCATTGGGAGATCTCGCCCCGATTCGTCGGCAAGCACACACTTTTTCGTTGGCCGTTCGGCTACTTCTTCAGGAAGTTCGGCGGCATCCCGGTCGACCGTGATCGACCCGGGGGCATGGTCGGCCAGGTCGTGGAGGAATTCGAGAAGTCGTCCCGCATGATCCTCGTGGTCGCCCCTGAAGGCACTCGGAAGGCGGCCCCTAACTGGAAATCGGGCTTCGCCCGGATCGCAGCCGCGGCCAAGGTCCCTGTCGTTCCGGTGGTTCTCGATTTCCCTGCAAAGACGCTGGCCGTGGGGCATCCGATCCCCTATTTCGGTGACGAGACAGGCGCTCATGGACCAGCTTCGGGTCTTCTTCGGGCCCGGAGTCGGGAAGGACGGGGAGGGCAAGGGACCCATTCGGCTCAAGGAGGAGGACTCAGTCTGAGTTCTCGGCGAGCCGTCGGAACTCCTCGGGGGTGACGCCGCGATCGGGGGCCGAGCCGAGTTTGAGCAGGTCTCTCCCGAATCGTTCCCTGATCCCGTCTACCGATGCATCGATGGCGCGTCGCTTGAGGTCCATCCCGCTACCGGCGCGGAGGACATCTCCCGGGTCGACCTCCAGCTCGAGCTGGAGAAACTCGTCTGTGGTGAGATTGGAGAGCGACATGCCGACGAGGGTCACAGGCTCCTCTTCGCCGTCAATCGCACGCCGAAGCAGGACCCCGCCGAGCTCGGCCAGGGCGGCCGTCGAAGAGGTCGGCGAGGGGAGGGTGTGACTTCGGGAGACGATACGAGGCCCGGGGAACCTCACCCGCATCGTCAGGGTCGACCCTGACCGATCCTTCTTCCGGGCGCGTCTCCCGATCCGATCGGCCAACCCGAGCACTACAACGGACAGCTCTTCCGGATCGGTCAATCCTCGACCCAGCGCTTGCTGGCTCCCGACACTTCCAGCCCTTCGCCCTCCGCGAACCATCCTTGGGTCCCGGTTCCAGGCGAGGGCGTGGAGGCTTCCCGACGCCCAAGGTCCCAGCGAAGACGAGAGGGCTCCGCGTGGCAACCCCGCCAAATCCCCGATGGTGAAGATCCCGAAGCGATGAAGACGGGCCGCAGTGACGCGGCCCACTCCCCACATCGCCTCGACCGGAAGGGGGTGAAGGAAGTCGAGCTCCGTGCCCGGAGCTACTACTACGAGACCGTTCGGTTTTGCCCGCGCCGATGCGATCTTGGCCAGGAACTTGGTTGAGGCGACGCCGACCGAGATGGGCAGCCCGACCTCGGCTGCGACACGAGACCGGATCTGTCGAGCTATTGCGGATGGTGGCCCGAGCAGATGGGTGGTACCCCTGACATCGACGAAAGCCTCGTCGATCGAGATCTGCTCGATGACGGGCGATGCGTCCTCGAGGACCTCCATGACGTGGGCCGAGAGATCGAGGTATCTCTCGAAATGCCCGTGGACGACGATGGCCTCCGGGCACAGCCGCCTGGCGTCGCGAGTCGGCATCGGCGAGCGGACCCCGTAGGCCCGCGCCTCGTAAGACGCGGCAAGGACGATCCCTCCCCCGACAAGGACCGGCTTTCCCTTCAGGGAAGGGTCGAGGAGTTGTTCGACCGAGGCGAAGAACGCATCGAGATCGGCGTGGAGAATCGTCGGCTCTCCCATACCGGCCAGTATGCACCGTGCCTGGGACACCTAATCCGGCCGGTACCGAGTACGGGGATCAATCGTCCTGGGCGAGACTCTTCAAAGCTCCGCGGTCGACCTTGCCCAGGTGTGTCTGGGGAAGCCGATCGACGAAACGGATGCGACGAGGATGCTTGTAGGCCTCGAGATGAGCGAGGGCCCAGTCGGTCAGCTCGGCCTCGGTGACATTCGCAGCCACCACAAAGGCGACAGGCCTGGCCAGACCTGAATCATCGCTGATCGCCACCACGGCGCACTCGTTGACCGCCGGGTGGTCGAGAAGGACAGATTCGACTTCCTGGGGCCGAAACCATCTTCCCTTGACCTTGATGGCGTCGTCGGACCGGCCCCGGTGGGTGACGAATCCGTCGGCATCGATGGAGACCAGGTCGCCACCGGCGAACCATTCGCCCCGGAAGGCCTCGGCCGTGGCCTCGGGGTTCTCGAAATACCCCAGACCCAGTGAGTCGCCCTTCACCCACAGCCTGCCCACCTCGCCCGTGGGCACTTCATGGCCGTCGTCGTCCCGCACCTCGATCTCGAAGCCGGGGACGACCCTCCCGAGGGTGCCGGGTCTCACCTCCCCGACCCGGTTGGAGACAAAAATGTGCCACATCTCCGCGGTGCCGAGACCATCGAGCAGTTCGACCCCGAACCGGCCCGTCCACTGGCGATAGAGAGTGTCGGGGAGGGCCTCACCGGCCGATGTCGCGACCCGAAGCGACGACATGTCTCGTTTGGCGTAATCAGGATCGGCCAGCATCTGGTTGATGGCGGAGGGGACGTGGACCAGCACAGTGGCCCGATGTCTCTCGATGCGGTCGAAGAGGGCGTCCGGGGTCGACTGACCCTCGAACAGCACCGCCGAGGCGCCCACCGAGAACGGGAAGAAGAGATTGGACCCCATGGCGTACCCGAAATAGAGCTTGGGGACGGCGATGGTCACGTCTTCTGCGGTCAACCCCAGGATTCCCTTGCCGTACAACTCCGTTGTGTTGGCGAAGGAGCGATGGGTCTGCACCACCGCCTTGGGGAGACCGGTGGTGCCACCGGAGAAGATCCACAGGGCGGGATCGAGAGCGGCGGTATCGAAAGTGGGAATATCGACATCGGGGAGATGCAGGTCACTCTCGACCACGACAAGCGGGGGCATGGTGATCCCGGCGGATGTGACAGCAGCCTCGAGGTGATCGCGATGACTCTCATGGACGACCGCTCCTGTTGCCTTGGCCAGCCCGGCAATCGCTCCCAGGTCACCGGGAGTCAGCCCCGGATTGAGGAGCAGGCCGACCGCTCCGATACGGAGCACCCCGAACAGTGCGGCGACGTATTGGAGCCCGTCCGGCATGACCAGCAGCACCCGGTCCCCGGCTTCGACGCCATCGTCTCTGAGCAAGGAGGCGAATCCGGAGGCCGCCCGATCCACTTCTGTATACGTCACATCCCGATCGTCGAGACTGAGCGCCACCCGGTCGCCGTGCCCCTCGGCCAGACGCTGCCGCAACAGGTGATCGTCGATGTTGAGGCTGTCTGGCCAGCGCCTGGTCACATGCGGAAGTTACAGGGCGTCAGGAGGATGCCTGCTCTCTCGGATCGAACCGATAGGGCAGTTCCAGACGATGGGTTTTCATCAACAACTCGTCGGTGAGGATCTCGACCGTGGTGTCCCCCGCCACGACCAGCCCTTCGTCCAAGACCACGGCGCGCGGGCACAACTCCAGAGCGAATGGGAGGTCGTGGGTGACCACGAGCTGGGTGATGGGCAGTCGGCGGAGCACATCGATGAGCTCCCGACGTGAGGCCGGGTCGAGATTCGACGTCGGCTCGTCGAGGACCAGGATCTCGGGACGCATCGCCAGCACGGTGGCGATGGCTACACGCCGCCTCTCCCCGTAGCTGAGGTGATGGGGGGCCCGTTCCCGTGCCTCCAGCATCGAGACCGCGCCCAAGGCATCGGCCACCCGTGCTTCGAGCTCCTCGCCATCGATGCCGAAGTTGGCCGGGCCAAAGGCGACGTCCTGACCCACCGTTGGCATGAACAACTGGTCGTCGGGGTCCTGGAACACCAGACCGACTCTTCGCCTGATCTCGAGGACCGAATCGTCGGAGACAACGAGGCCGGCCACGCGCACCTCTCCGGAGGCCGGTCGGAGAATCCCGTTGAGATGTAAAAGAAGGGTGGTCTTGCCTGCTCCGTTCGGTCCGAGAAGGGCCACCCGCTCGCCGTGGTGAACATGCAGGTCGACATTGCGGAGCGCCTGACGACCGTCTGGATAAGTGAAACTCAGATCGATGATCTCGAGGGACGGCTCGCTCATCTCAGCACCGTCACAGATAGAAGGGCCAGGAGGATTGCCACCAGCGGCACCGAAAGACCGATCCACCATTCCCGGGTGGTCGCCGGTCGATCACCAAACACCGGCATCCTTCCGGTGAATCCCCTCGCCACCATCGCCTGGTGGACACGCTCGCCCCTCTCGAACGATCGGATGAAGAGAGGTCCGGCCGACTGGGCCAGCGGCCCGCTCTGCCAGAACCATCGGGGCTCGTATCCCCTGGCGGCCATGGCAACCCTTCGCCGGGAGAATTCGCCGGCGACGATGTCCAGGTAGCGCACCATGAATCCGGCGATGGCGGTGAGAACCCGGGGCACCCGGATGCGATCCAGGCCCCGGAGCAAGTCGGGGATGGTCGTGGTCGCAGAGACGATGATCGATGCCCCGAGGCCGAGAGTTGCCTTAGCCAGGATCGTCCACGCTCCCCACAGCCCTTCGACCGAGAGGGTGAGCCCGAGGACCTCGGTGGTCTCACCCTGCCCGAAGAAAGGAAGCATCAGGGCGAAGATCAGGATCGGGACTTCCACCAGCAGCCTTCGGGCCACGAAGCCCGCAGGAAGCTCGGCGAGGATCATCACCCCGACGAGGAGGCACCCGGCCAAGAAGTAAGCCCAAAACGCCTCGGGCGGGAGCACAACCACAGCCAGGACGAAAACCAGAAGCGCCACGACCTTCACCTGCGCCGGTAGTTGGTGAACCGGTGTGGTCCCGTGCCGGTACAGCACGTGATCGTGATACGTCTCGCTCAGATCCGGGTCGCGCTCTTCCTTCTGATCACCGCGAACGCGCCGACGATGGCGGCGCCCAAACCAAAGGTGATCAGCACGCCAATCAGACCTGAGAGACGGGTCCCGGTCGCCTCGTCCTCGATTCCCGAGACTCCATAGTCGGCCAATGGTGAGTCGGCCAAAGGGTGGTCCTCGGCCGAGTCGATGAATCCCTGGTCGATGGCGACTCGCTCCAGGCCGTCAGGCTCGCTGGAAGCCAGAGGCGCGACAACCAACACCAACAGCGCGGCCACCACCAGACCGGCCGCGGCAAAGCCCCAGGCCCCGGCCCGGACTGGCTTCTTCTCTTTGTCGAGGAGATCGAGGTCCTGCACTCCAGCGATCAACTCGGGCCGAGTCGTGGCCACAGCGCCCACGGTCGCCGCCGAGATGAGGCCCTCACCGACACCGATGAGGAAATGGACACCGGCCATCGCCGCGAACACCGTCGCAACGTCGACATTGCCCCGGCCCCCGATGGCGTACTCGACGACGAACGCGAGAGAGGAGGCGACAACCGAGGCCAGGGCGGCGGTGAACGTCGATACCAGGACAGTGGTCCATGACTTGGGGAGGGTCTTCACCATCACCCGGAAGACAACCCAGCCAACCAACCCGGTCACCAGGGCCATGTTGAGCAGGTTGGCGCCCAGGGCCGATACACCGCCATCGGCTATCACGAGCGCTTGGATGATCACCACGACACTCACCGCAGTGATGCCCAGCCACGGACCGACCAGGATCACGGCCAGGGCCCCGCCCAGAAGGTGTCCCGAAGTGCCCGCCGCGACAGGGAAGTTGATCATCTGAAGGGCGAAGATGAAGGCGGCGACCAGGCCGGTCAGGGCGATCCGGCTCTCCTGGAGATACGCACCCACGCGCTTGATGGAAAAACCGAGGCCGCCCGCGGCCATGACCGCTGTGCCCGCCGAAGTGGCGCCATTGAGAAATCCGTCCGGGATGTGCAAGACCTGTTGCCTCTCTTGCGACCTTGTCGCAACAAGAATAGCGAAGTGGACTAGATCGTGTTCCCGGATGCGCAGTCGGCGCAGAGCCCGGATAGGGCGAAGTGATTCAGATCGGCGACGAATCCGGTGGCCACTGTGATGGCGGCGGCCAGGTTCTCACTCTCCTCCCGGGGAAGGGTGGTGGTCCTCCCGCAACGGCGACAGATCAAATGCTGATGACCGGCATCTTCGGCCAGGTGATACACCGATGGCCCGTGACCCATGTGCGAGTGAGCGAGCAACCCGGAAGCCTCGAGCGCTTCCAGGGTCCGATACACAGTGGACCGGTCGAGCCGCGTCCCGCTCTTGGCCCGGGCCCGGTCGTAGATGTCGGCCGCGCTCAGATGCTCGTCGTGAGCCGCCGCCACGACCTCGCAGACTGCACGTCGGGCATTGGTGATCCGATAGCCCCGGCCGCTCAGAGCGTCGACCAATTTGTCGGCCGTGATGTGCACCGGGCCAGGCTAAGCGCGGCCCGGAGATGGCCCGCGGGCACCGCTCGTGGTCTGTCGCTACCTTGCCCCGATGCCGATCGCATTTGTCACCGGTGCCAATTCCGGGATCGGCCGAGCCACCGCGATAGGACTGGCCGGTGGCGGTGTCCATGTGATCGTGGCCGGTCGCTCGGCGGAGCGAGCCAAACCGGTCCTGGATGAGATCGCAGCGTTTGGAGGCAGCGCCGAGTTCCTCGAACTCGATCTCGCCTCGATGACCTCGGTACGGACCGCTTCACGGAGCTTCGCCGACACACGTCGCAACCTCGACATCCTGGTCAATAACGCCGGTATCGGAGTCAATCGCCGCGGTCTCACCGAGGATGGCTTCGAGGTCCATTTCGGCATCAACCATCTGGGCCACTTCCTCCTGACCCGCGAGCTGTTTCCCAACCTCGTTCCGGACAGCCGCGTTGTCGCGCTGACCAGCGCCATGCACTTCCGGGCAGATGGCATCGATTTCGCCCGGGTTCGACGCCCGACCGCATTCACCGGTCTCGCCGAGTATGCGACATCCAAACTGGCCAATGTCCTGTTCACCAGAGAGCTCGCCCGCCGCCGACCCGAGATTCGGGCCTACGCCGTCCACCCCGGCCTGGTTCGCACCCGGCTGATCCCGGGCCCAATCCGCGTCCTCTCGGCCTCGAGCATGGTGAGCCCCGAACAGGGCGCAGACACGGTGCTTTGGTGCGCCACCTCGGAGGATGTGGCCTCGGAGAGCGGGCAGTATTACCAACAGCGAACCCGCCTTCCCCCCTCGGCTCGAGCCCAGGACGACGACCTGGCCAGCGAGCTCTGGGAGCGATCAGACGAGTGGTGCGGATAGGCGGACGGGACATGAGTGACATGCGGAATCAGCACTGATGCATATCGACGTCAATGGGACTCGGTTGTGGTTCGACGTTGACGGGCCTGCGCTCGTGCCGGACGGCAATGAGATGCGGCAACGGCCGACGATGGTGCTGATTCACGGCGGACCTGGCAGCTATGACCATTCCTACTTCAAGCCGGACTTCGGCCGGCTCGCCGAGCATGCCCAGATCGTCTACCTCGATCTGCGCGGGCACGGCCGTTCCGATTGGGGCAGCGCGGGCGCGTGGAGCTTCGAAGGGACCGCAGACGACATCCGAGCATTCTGCGACGCGGTCGGGCATAGCCAGGCCGATCGTCCTCGGACACTCGATGGGCGGGCCAATCGTCCTCCTCTACGGTGCCCGCCACCCTGGTCATGCGGCCGGGCTCGTGGTTCAGTCGGGATTCTCACGGTGGGATGCCTCGCGGGTTGTCGAGGGGTTTCGCCGTGTCGCGGGCGACGAGGTCGCCGAGATCGCCACGCGCAGCTATGCAGGCGAGTCGGTACCCGATGAGGAGTGGGCCCGCGTCGCCGCCGCCTTCGGCCCACGGGTTCCGGATGATGACCAGAAGGCTCGCATGCCAAAGAACCTCGAGCTCAACTCGCACGGGATGGATCTAATCCGCCAACTCGACATCGTCGATCAACTCCGCCGTATCGAAATTCCGACGCTGGTTTCGGTCGGAGATCTCGACCCGGTCACACCCATCGCCGCAGCCGAAGAGATCGTCGCCGCCTTGCCGGAAGGCATGGCCCGGCTCCACGTCTTCGAGGGAGCCGGCCACTTCACATGGATGGATAACCCGGGGCGTTACTGGGAGACGATCATCGAGTTCATCGACAGCACCACCGGACGCAAGCAAATGGGGGGTGAGGGACACACCAGGTAGCGTCCCGCTCATGGAGCCGGATCTCTATTACGGCAGCTATCTGAGACTGGACAAACTCCTCGAGGCTCAAGAGCTGGAGAGCACGAAGGCAGGGAGCACCGTGCACGACGAGATGCTGTTCATCGTCGTCCATCAGGCCTACGAGCTCTGGTTCAAGCAGATCCTCTGGGAGATGGACGAGGTGCGTCGCATCTTCGGCCAGACCATCGTCGACGACGCAGACATGGGCACCGTCGTCTCATTGCTGCGACGCATCACCGAGATACAGAAGCTGTTGATCCAGCAGGTCTCGGTACTGGAGACGATGACTCCCCTCGATTTTCTCGACTTCCGGGACTATCTCTTCCCCGCATCGGGCTTCCAGTCGGCGCAATTCAGACTTGTGGAGAACAAGCTCGGGCTCCGCGCCGACGACAGAATGAAGCTGGGAGGCGCCACATATACCTCGCGCTTCAACCCGGACGACATGAGATCGGTGGCGGCCAGCGAGCAGGAGCCCTCCATCTTCGACCTGGTCGAGCGGTGGCTGGAACGAACGCCTTTCCTCGATCACAAGGACTTCTCGTTCTGGGAGGCGTTCCAGAAAGCCGTGAAGGAGCGGTTGGAGGCGGACCGGGCGGTGGTCGAGTCCAACCCGAGACTGACCACCGAGGAAAAGACAGCACAGCTCAAGGATTTCGAGACGACGATGGAGCAGTACGAGGCACTTTTCGATCCAGCCAAGCACGCCGAGCAACAGGCCGCCGGAAAGCGGCGTCTCTCCCATCGTGCCTTTCAGGCGGCACTCTTCATCACCCTGTACCGGGATCAGCCCGCATTGCAGGGAGCATTCCGGCTCCTCGAACTCCTCATGGACATCGACGAGGGGTTCACGACGTGGCGCTACCGCCATGCCCAGATGGTGCTGCGAATGATCGGGCGGCGGATCGGGACCGGAGGCTCCGCAGGGGCCAAGTACCTGGAGAAGTCGGCGGAACGGAGCCGGATCTTCGGTGACCTGTACAACTTGTCCACCTTTCTCATCCCGAGGGCAGACCGGCCACCCCTGCCTCCGGGCATCGTGGAGTCGATGCGGTTCAAGTACGAGGGATGAACCTCAAGCCTCACTTCTCCCGATTCCTCGGGGCAAAGCCGGATCGCCTTCATTTCGCGGCGCATTCCCACCACCCCTGGCCTGATGTGTCGTTCGAGGCGCATCAGCGCGCCTGGCTCGATGCAGCGGAGATGATCGACGACAAGTGGGATCACATCTTCGGGGAGGTGATCCCCAACACCCGTACCCGGGTAGCCGACGTGCTGGGTCTCGCCGACCCGGCGAGCCTGACCTTCGGCCCCAACACTCATTCATTTCTGCTCAGGATCTTCTCATGTCTGGAGCCACCGGTCCGCGTCCTTTCCACCGACGCCGAGTTCCACTCCTTCACCCGCCAGTCGCGGCGATGGGAGGAGGCCGGGCTAGCCATCGTGGACCGGATCCCCACCGAGCCATTCGACACATTCGGCGAGCGTTTCACCCGGGAGGCGAGGGCCGGCGTCCACGACCTGATCTATCTGAGCCAGGTCTTCTACGACTCCGGCTTCGCGGTCCCCGACCTCGACCAGATCGTCTCCTCGGTGCCGGAGAACCGGACCTTCATCGTCATCGACGGGTACCACGCCTTCATGGCCAGGCCCGTGAACCTGGGCGCCATCCAGGACCGTGTGTTCTTCCTCGCCGGCGGCTACAAGTACGCCATGTCCGGGGAGGGCGCCTGCTTTCTCCACTCTCCCCCCGGCTATGGGCCCCGCCCGCTCGATACCGGCTGGTACGCCGGATTCGGCCAGCTCGAGTCAGGTGTCAGCCCGACGATCGCCTACGGGGGCGACGGCTCGCGATTCTCCGGCGCAACCTTCGACCCGTCCGGCGTCTATCGAATGCGAGCGGTGCTCGGCTGGCTCGAGTCCGAAGGGGTGACGCCGTCCAGGATCCACGAGCATGCCATCTCGCTCCAGGACAGATTCCTTGCGGGCGCGCCTGCTCTCGGCGACTTGCTCGTGGGCGAGGCGGCCCGGCGAGGAAACTTCCTCACCTTCCGATCCGACCGTGCGAGCGACATCTACCAAAAGCTGCATGAGAAGGGAGTCATCACCGATTTCCGCGCCGACCGGCTTCGCATCGGGTTCGGCGTCTATCAAGACGAGGAAGACGTCGACCGACTGCTGGATGTGCTGGAGACCCTCTAGATGACCGCGGTGCAGACCAACTCCACCTTGGCCCTTGGGTCGAACAGCTCGGCAACCCCGATCAGGGCCATCGGCGGGAAATGCTTGCCGAACACATGGCGATATGCCTCGCCGATCGGGCCCAAGCTCTCGCGGTATCCCGGAACATCGGTGGTGAAGATCGTCATCGAGACCAGATCGGTCGGATCCCCTCCGGCTTCTTCGATGACCACGGCCACCGAATGGCAGGCGCGGGCGAACTGGTCGACGAGGCCGTCATCCAGCGTCATGTCCTCGTGATGGCCGGTCTGGCCGGCGATGTAGAGGGTCCTGCCTTCGCCGGGTAACGCACCGTGGGAGAAACCTCGGGCCGGAGCGAGACCCAGTGGATTCAAGAACTGATGCCCGCTCATCGACCCGTCCACTCCGGAGGCCGCTTGCCGGTGAAGGCCCGGTAGAACTCGGCATGGTCCTCCGTGGTCATCAGCAGTGCCTGGGTGAACGCCTCCAGCTCGATGGCGGAGCCGAGGTCCATGTCCAGCTCACGGCCGATCAAGACCTTGGTGGCGCCGTAGGCCAGCGCAGGTCCCGCTGCGAGGCCCTTGGCCAGATCACCCGCGGACCCCGACAGGGCGGCGTCGGCCACCGCCTTAGTCGCCAACCCGATGGCGACCGCCCGCTCGGCGTCGACGCTTTCACCCAGGAGCAACAGCTCGGTGGCGCGCCCCAGACCGACCACGCGGGGCAGCAGGTACGCAGAGCCCATGTCCGCTCCTGCCAGACCCACCCTGGTGAAGAGAAAGCTGAAGGACGCCGTCTCGGCCAGGATTCTGATGTCGGCAGCAAGGGCGATGACTGCGCCTGCCCCGGCTGCCACGCCGTTGACCGCAGCGATCACCGGGATTGGAAGCCGGCGGATGCGCTCGACGACCGCCCCGGTCATCCGGGTGAACTCGAGCAGGCCTCGGGCGTCCATCTCCAGCAACGGAGCGATGATCTCGTCCACGTCCCCACCGGAGCAAAAGCCCCGCCCGGTGCCGGTCAGGACAAGAACGCGAACGTCGTCACGATGCTCGATCTCCCCGAGCAGGTCCCTCAGGTCTGCATAAACCGCGAAGGTGAGCGCGTTGAGCTTGTCGGGGCGGTCGAAGGTGACCGTTCCTACACCGTCTTCCACCTCGAACCCGAAGTGCTCCCAGCTTTCGGTGAAGCCTGCAGAGGCGCGAAATGGGCTCACGGAGGAGCGCCTAGACGCCAACCTCCTCGGTGACCACGGGCCGGGCCTCCTTGGCGGTGAGATAGGTGTAGATCCCGTAGAGAAGGGAGAGACCAAGGATCGGGGTGAATATCCGCTTCAACGTCGCATTCTCGGTGGCCAGGCCGACTGCGAAGCCGAGCACCCCGGTGTTGACCCCCCAATAGATGACACGATTGGCCGTTTCCGCCACCACCGAGGCGGTGGCCATCATGGCGAAGATCAGGTTGGTCATGACCATGATGAAATTGATGTGGTCGACAGCCAACAACCAGGGCCCGATCTCCTCGAACTCGGCTCCCGACACGAACAGTGATACGACGTAGGCGAAAAGAGCTATTCCGAGAATGAGACCCAGCACCGCGGTTCGGGCCATGATGCCGGGGACCGGGCCACGCCACTGGGACGGGGCCAGATAGGAGCGCAGCCGCCAGACCAGGATGACGAGCCCGATCACCTCCAAGGGCACGTTGGCCTGGAGCATCGCCAAGTTGTCGAGAAGGACGCCCAGCATCGCAAAAACGCCGGCCAGGAAGATCAGGCTCATCTGGACCACGCCCGCCTTCGAGGCGGACAGCGAAGGGGTGTCGTCTCGTCGCAACAACCACTCGATCAGGGCAGTGCCGGCCAGGATGACATAGCCCACCACCATGGCGGCTGGATGGGCGCCACCTAGCTGTTCGGCGTTCTCCGGTGGGACGATCTCCACCTCGGCCAGCTGCAGACCGAGAGCGATGCCGAGCACGGCGCCGATCACGAGGAAGAACAATGATAGTGCCATCCCGTACTGGGCGACGTTCCAGGTCGTCCCGCGATGGGCCCGGAGCACCCAGACGAACATCCAGACGATGGCGATGAAGGCCAGCACCCCCCCAATAGGTCGTTGAACGCTCGAAGTGGTCAGGTCAACCGACCAGAAAGCCAGGACGTAGAGGGTCAGCGCCACGATGGAGAAATTGGCTACCGCGTTGCTCGATCGGTCCTCTGGCGAGCCGAACATCCAGATTGCCCCTCCGAAGATGGAGAGGGTCAACCACCCCAGCGTCCCGGCGTGAACATGGGTGAGCAGGGTGTTACGGGGCGGCTCCCAGACATCCGTCCCGTTGAGGATCCCGATGACCACGGTGATGACGAATATCACCAATGCGGCACGGAACAGGTTGCGCACACCAGAGGGCATCGCGGCCATGGCTCGTCCCTTCTCTCGCAGGTCAGATGATTATGTCAGCGGTCCCCACAGGAGGCTGGGCAAATTGGGGCGACAAACGACACACCCGGCCAATGCCAACGCTCATACTGGGCGCATGACCAGGCCCCTCGTCGAGGAATGTGAGCGGCTCGGGCACGCCCTGATCGAAGTGGCCGAGGCCGGCACACCGGGAGAGGTCAACCGCCCGCTGCTCGAGGCCCTGGCCGACCACGGGCTTTTCGACCGCCTCTTCTCCGACGAAACGGTCACCGCCACCGACCTCTGCTCGATACGCCAAGGGCTGGCTCGGGTTTCCACCGAAGCCGAGACGGCATTCGCCGTCCAGGGGCTCGGGGCAATCCCAATTCATCTCTCCGGAGCCCCGCAGTTGAGGGATCAGCTGATGCCGGGCGTTCGGAGCGGCGAAACCGTCGCCGCCTTCGCTTTGACCGAGCCGGGGGCGGGGTCGGATGCCGCGGCGCTCTCCACCGTCGCCGAGACAGACGGGGATGGATTCCGGATCAGCGGAGAGAAGGCATACATCTCCAACGCACCCGACGCCGACATCTACACGCTGTTCGCCCGGACCACTCCCGGCGCCGGATCCCGTGGTATCACCGCGTTCGTCGTCGGCAGCGAGATGGATGGTGTGAGCGGGGAGAGGATCACGATGCTCTCCCCACATCCGCTGGGGCGGATCCACCTGGATGGTGTCTACGTGCCGAAGACGAACGTCCTGGGCGAGGTCGACCACGGGTTCAGGGTCGCCATGCAAACGCTGGACCTCTTCCGCCCCAGCGTCGGCGCCTTTGCCCTCGGAATGGCGGAGGCGGCGCTGCGCATCGCAACCGGTCATGCCATGACCCGCACTGCTTTCGGCACCCCGATCTCCGATTTCCAGGGCGTCTCGCATCAACTGGCCGATGTGCGTCTCGACATAGAGGCGGCCGAGTTGCTCGTGTATTCGGCGGCCGCCGCCCACGACGACGGCGACGCCGAGACGCTCACCGGCAAGGCCGCGATGGCCAAGCTCCATGCGACCGAGACCGCGCAACGGGCGGTAGACACTGCGATCCAGGTCCTCGGGGCAAGAGGTCTCGAGGCCGACACCACCCTGGCCCATCTCTATCTCGAAGTGCGGGCGCCCCGCATCTACGAAGGCACCTCCGAGATCCAGCGCAACATCATCGCTCGAGAGCTGTTCAACGGGCGGATCTGAAGCGAGTAGCTATCCAGCCATGGCGGCGCGGACCATGATGCAGGCGTGGGCTAGCCAATTGAAGGGGCCGGCGTCCAGCTTCTCCATCAACTCCGGGGATTCGGCCCCGGGCTGGAGCCAGATGTTGAGGATGCCCGCCTGCTCGCACTCGTCGACCACGTCGAGCCCGCGACGGGCCGGAATGACGAAATCGGCGATGGCCGGCGTCTCCGGAAGGTCGAGAACAGTCTTCCAACAGGGATCGCCGTCCACCGTCTCCCGATAGGGATTGACGGCCAGGACACGAATCCCTCGGCGCTTGAGGTCCCGGTAGATGATCCCGCCGTACTTGGTGGGATGGTCCGTGGCCCCGATCACCGCAACCGAGGCGCCTGGCTCGCCCAGGAGGGGGGTGAGGTCAGTCATCATGTGCCCGGCACGGTATCGGCCTCGCCCGTCTTGTCGGGAATCAACCCGGTACCGTCCTCGTCGTGACGGAGGTTGTCGTCGATGGCGGTCCACTCACCCCGAGCCAGGTGGTGGAGGTCGCCCATCGCCGGGCACGGGCGATACCGGGGCCTGATCTCGCAAACCGAATGGAGCCTGCGCGCGCCGTGGTCGACGCAGCGGTCGAGTCGGGAGACGTCGTCTACGGGATCACGACCGGCTTCGGCGCTCTCGCTTCCACCCGCATAGATCGTGACGAGGCGGAGACTCTCCAGTACAACCTGATCCGATCGCACGCCTCCGGGGTCGGGCCGCCTCTGCCCGATGCTCTGGTCCGGGCCATTCTCCTGCTCCGGGCGAGAACCCTGGCGCAGGGTCACTCCGGGCGTGCGGCCCGTCGTGGTGGAGCGTCTCCTCGAGATGCTGGACCGTGACATCCTCCCCGTCATCCCCTCCCAGGGGTCGGTGGGAGCGTCGGGGGATCTCGCCCCCTTCGCCCACATGGCACTGCCGCTGATCGGCGAGGGGCGGGTCAAGGTCGACGGAGCCATCGTCCATGCGGCGGACGCCGGTATGGCCCCGCTGGCCCTGCAGGCGAAGGAAGGCCTTTCCCTGCTCAACGGGACCGAGGGCATGACGGCCATGGGCGTCCTTTCACTCCACGAGGCACACCAGCTCTTGATCGCAGCGGACGCTGCCTGTGCCATGACCATCGAGGCGATGATGGGAAGTGCCAGGCCCTTCCGGGAGGACGTGCATCTTCTGCGGCCGCATCCCGGTCAGATCGCCTCCGCCCGGCGCATCGCTTCCCTGATCGACGGCAGCCCGATCGGGGCCAGTCACGAACACGATTTCGACCATGCCGTGCAAGACGCCTACTCCCTCCGCTGCGCCCCCCAGGTCCACGGGGCGGTTGCCGACACGCTGGACCACATGGAGGCCGTGCTCTCCCGTGAGATGGAATCAGTCGTCGACAACCCGATCGTCTTCCCCGAGACGGGTGAGGTGGTGTCAGGCGGCAACTTCCATGGCCAGCCGCTCGCCTTCGTGCTCGACTTCGCAGCCATCGCCGTTTCCGAGCTCGCCTCGATCTCGGAGCGGCGCACCGATCGTCTCCTCGACCCGGCGCGATCCCGCGGTCTCCCCGCCTTTCTCGCCAGCAATCCGGGCGTGCAATCCGGGTACATGATCGGCCAATACGTGCAAGCGGCGTTGGTCGCCGAGAACAAGGTGCTGGCTCATCCCGCCTCGGTCGACACGATCCCCACTTCGGGCAACCAGGAGGATCACGTGTCGATGGGATGGGGGGCGGGTCTGAAGTTGAACCAGATCCTGGGCAATGCGCGGCAGAGTGGTGGCCATCGAGATGCTCTGCGCCGCCCAGGGCATCGAATACCGCAGTCCTCTCCTTCCCGCTCCCGGGACAGCCGCCATGGTGGGTCTGGTCCGCGCCCACGTCCCACCCCTGGCCGAGGATCGGTCACTCACCGATGAGATCGAGGCGGTGGCCGCCCTCATCGCCGATGGATCGGTGGCTGCGGCAGCCAACAGGTGAGCGATCTCCTCGTCACCGGGATCGGGCATCTCACGACCCACGAAGGCGAAGCGATGGTCGACGCCGTGGTCAAAGTCGAGGATGGATCGGTCGTCTACGCCGGACCCGGCTCCGACGCCCCGGACCAGGGACCCTCCCCCAGGGTCGAGTGTGAGGGACGGGCCGTCCTGCCCGGATTCGTCGACAGCCACACTCACCTCGTTTTCGCGGGGGACCGGGCGGGAGAGTTCTCGATGAAGATGGCCGGTGCCACCTATGCCGACGTGGCGAAAAGCGGTGGAGGAATCCTGTCGACCGTGGCGGCAACCCGTGATGCATCGGAGGATGAACTCTTCGCCGAGGCTGCCACCAGAGTCAGGAGGATGATCGCCGCAGGGACGACGACTGTTGAGATCAAGTCCGGATACGGCCTGGACCTCGAAACCGAGTTGCGCCTTCTTCGGGTCGCCAGGAGGATCGGAAACGAGTTGCCGATAACGGTCAGGACCACATTTCTGGGAGCACACGCCCTGCCGCCCGAGTTCCGAAACGATCGGACGGGCTATGTCGACCTCCTGATCGATGAGATGCTGCCCGCCGCCGCCCCGCTTGCCGACTACTGCGACGTCTTCGTCGAGGAGGGCGCCTTCTCGGTCGACGAGGCGAGGCGCATCTTCGCCGCTGCCAAGGGCCACGGCCTGGGAGCGCGTGTTCACGCCGAGCAATTGACCCATTCCGGTGGAGCAGCGCTGGCGGCCGAGATCGGGGCCGTCAGCGCCGATCATCTCGATCACGTCACAGAGGGCGACGCCATCGCCCTCGCCGACGCGGGCGTCGTCGCAGTCCTGGTCCCCGGTGCCTCCTACATGATGCGCTCACCTCAGGCACCCGGCCCCATGCTGATCCAACACGGCGTGTCTGTCGCCCTGGCCACCGACTGCAACCCGGGGACCTCCTACTTCGAGTCGATGGGCACGGTGATCAGCCTCGCGGTAGTGCAGATGGGGCTCACCACCGAGCAGGCGATCCATGCCGCCACCAGGGGCGGGGCGCTCGCCCTGGGCATGGAGGGGCACGGCGCGATCACGACCGGGTCCGCCGGCGATCTCGTGGTGCTCGATGCCCCCTCCCCGGCGCACATCCCATACCGGCCCGGGACCAACCTGGTGTGGAAGACGATCAAGGCGGGTCGGGTCGTGGCCGGCGATCAGGTTCCCGGGTAGGGTCGAGATCCATGCGAGATGGCCTCTTGTTCCTCCATATCGTGGGAGTGGCCGGCTGGCTCGGGGGCGGCGTGTACGCCTTCTACACGCATTCGGCCCTGGCAACGATGGAGCCAGCGGCAGCAGGACCGGCGCTCCAGCGCCTGAAGAAGGTCGAGGACCGGTTCTTCGGGCCGGCAAGCGGTCTCGTCCTGCTCTCCGGAATTGGCTTGGTGCTCACATCGGAGGCTTTTGGTTGGGGCGATACCTTCGTCCTCATCGGCCTCGGCGCCTTCCTGTATCAGCGCGATCATCGGCGCCACCGTCGGCAAGAGAAACAGCGAGAGCCTGGCCGAGGCGACGAGTACGGGGTCCGACGTCGAGGCAGCGCTCAAGTCGTGGCGTCGGGGGACGGTCTGGGACTTCGTCATCCTCGCCGTCGTCATCTGGGCGATGATCACCAAGCTCGGAGCCTGATTGCTCGTGGATCGGGCCAGGATCGACGGTTTTCTCGGACCATTTCGTCGATCTCGCCTCGGGGGCGACCACCATTGGATTACTCGCCGTCGCCGACCGTAGCTGGCCTGTCCCGGCATCTCGGGGAGGTGGGTGGCGGCACCGCTGAGGATCTGGCGCAGGGCGCAGGTCTCGAGAGACGATACGTGGAAGAGATCCTCTCGGGTCTGGCCGCAGCCGGAGTGGTCGTGTACGACGCGGGGTCTCGCAGATTCGATCTTCCGGCTGAACACGCCCTCTTCATCGCTGACGAGTCGAGCCCCTACTTCATGGGCGGGTTCTTCGACATGCTCCCGGCCATCCTGAGCCAGGTAGATCAGGTCGCCACTGCCACCAGGCAGGGCGGAGGTGTGCCTTTCGAGGCCTTCGGCGAGATGGCGATCCGGGGCATCGACCGTTCCAACACACCCTCCCAGACGGTGTTCCTCATCAATCGATGGCTCCCGGCAGTTCCCGGCCTGGTCCCGGTCCTGGAGGCGGGCGGCACCCGGGTCGCCGACGTGGGATGCGGCTCCGGCACGGCGGCGATCCTGATGGCACGGGCCTTCCCCAACACCCAGGTGGCAGGGTTCGACGTCTCAACCGATTCTGTGGAGATCGCCCGAAGTCGAGCGAGCGGCCTCTCCAACCTCGAGTTCGCCGACCTCGACGTGAGCGAGATCCCCACCGATCCGCGATTTCGGCTGATCACCACCTTCGACGTGATCCACGACCTCGCCGATCCGCTGGCCGGTATGCGCCGGATCCGCGAGGCGCTGGCCGACGACGGTGTCTACCTGATGATGGAGCCCAACACCGGCTCGAAGCTCGAGGACAACCTCGATGCGAGGGGTGCGATGCTGTACGGGGTTTCCACCCTGCATTGCATGACCCAGTCACTGGCACAGGGTGGTGCGGGTCTCGGGGCAGCCTGGGGTCGGGAGAGAGCGGAGGCGATGGCCGGAGAGGCGGGCTTCGGGTCCTTTCAGCCGCTGGAGAGCATCTCGAACAAGTTCTCGGCGTTCTATCTGCTCACCCGATAAGGGGCGGTCGTCGCCAATGCTTGCGCCGGGCGTTCCGGTCGAGACCGAAGTCGGCCGGGGTCACGCCTCCGGGATGGCGCGCCTTTGGGCCGGTCACGGCGTCGACACACGGCATTCCGCATTCGATCAGGTCCACTCCCACCCACACGAACTCCCAGGGCTCAGGGTTGGGGCCTTGGGCGGTGACGTCGTCGGGGTAGGACGGGATGAAGCCAAACCTCTTGGCGTTGTAGAAGTTGTCGGCCGCCAGCCAGGCGTAGTCGGGCGTGTCCCTGAACTCCCCGAACGTCCCGTCCGCATATCGAAAATCGAGGGCGTACCCGCTGTGATGCTTCGAGGTCCCCGGGATCGAGTACCAGGTGAGGGCGGCGTCGATTGCCTCGTCGGTGGTGCCCCTCAGCTTCGAGGTGAACTGGGTTCGCTGGCTCTCCGGCGACCGATAGGCGGAGGAGACGACGAATCCGTGGCCTGCCGCCCGCGCCGCCTCTTTCAGCTCGAGCCAGGCGGCCGCCGCCTGCGGTTGCATCGGGACGCCGTCGGCGCTGCCGAGATCGGGACCGGCGATCGGCCGCAACACGTAGCCACGGTCGGTAGCGCTTCTCCAGATCCGCGCATCTAGAGCGGCGTCCCCGGTGATGGGAAGACGACCCGATGGAGGCGCCAGATTGGGCAGGGTTTTTGCCACTGCGTAGTCGTACATCGCCTTGAACTCGTCGCCGGTGTAGGTCGGAAACTCCTCCTCGACGGCCTGCGCCGGGAGGGCAGCGACCATCCCAAGGACCAATGTGACCAGGGCAAACAGCGATCTCATCCTTGCGGACACGCTAAACCGGATGGACGTTTTGCCGGTCGATCCCCGCTACCAGGCCCCGCCGCCACCTCCGCCGCCGCCACCTCCGCCGCCGCCTCCCCCGCCGGAGAACCCACCGCCGCCACCGCTGGAAGCGGGCGGCGCGAAGGCACCAGTGAGGGCGGAGTTGAGGCCGGCGAAGGCGTTCTCGGTGTGGCCACCCGAGTACCCGTAGGTACCGAACCAATAGATCGAGGAGGTCTGTTCCAGTTCCGGCGGAGCATGGAGGCGGGCCTGTTGCAGCACCTCCTCTGCCACCCCGAACACGATGGCGTAGATGAGGAATCTGTCCCACAGCTCCAGCGAGATCGGCGGCGCCTCCTTCAGCCTCGAGAAATCGGTGAGATAGCGACGGAAAGCGTCCCATCGCTCTGCCTCCAACGCTCCCTCCTTCGACCGCCGCACCCGGATCCGGCGGAACATGAGGAAGATGTAGAGGGCGAGGGCCCCGAGCACCATCCCGATCACGATGAAGATGGCCATCGTTTGCCCGCCGGGCCGTCGCTCGAGGATGTCGGGTAGGAAGACGATGGCTCCGAATACGACCAACCCCACTGCGATGGCGACAAACCAGGCGACACCGTTACCCCTCTCGTCGAGGAGACCGGCTCGCTTGATCGCGGACAGGACCTTGCCCCGGAAGCTCTGATAGCTCGAGGCGTTCTCGGAGGCGTCCTCCCGGATCGCCTCCCGGAATTCGTGCAGTGGTCGGGGCCCCTCGTCGAGGACCCGGCCGACAACGCTCAGGACCGACTGCTCGTAGTCCCGATAGCCGGTGTCCTTGTCGGTCAGCTCGAGCACCAGATCGGTGATCGTCTCGTCACGCAGCCCACCCCAAGTGCTGCGCTCGACCTGTGACGGCGTCGCCTTGATCGCCCCTTGTCGGATCAGGTCGAACATCGTGGCGGTGAACTCCTTCTCGCTCACCGCCCCCTGGGTGAGAAGGGCGCCCGACCTCGGCCGGCTTCAGATCGGTCGGCGGCTCTTGCTCGTATTCCCGGTCGTAGTCGACCGCTGGCTCCTTGCCGTACCGGAAATAGACCAGGCTGCCCAGGCCTGCGGATAGAGCCACCGCGAACACCGAGCCCCAGATCAGCCCGGTCCTTGCCGCAGTCGTCGCGTCCGAGGCTTCCTCTGCGAATGCCTCCTCCTCGGCGAGGATTGCCTCCAGCCCGTTGCCGGGGACGACCGTGGCCCCGTCGGTGGATGCGAGCAGAGCCCGCGGGAAGACGGTTCGAAGCTCCACCCATTGATAGGCCGGAACATTGTTCGCCACCAGGGAGGGGGTGACCTCCTCGGGTCCCAAGGACGTCTCCCCGTCCACACCGTATGGATGCCCGAACACCAGGAAGTCGCCTGGCTCGGCGCCGGCGCGCACGATCGCGCTCGCCTCGAGATGCTCCAGGCCCACTGCCCATTGGTCACCCCAGACCTGCACGTTCACATCCACCACGTCGTCGTAGGCGACGGCCACACCCGTCATGACGTAGCTGATCTCAAATGTCCTCTGCTCGTTGGACGACGAGTGGTGCCACACGATGCGTACCAGGTCGCTCTGCTCCTCCACCCCGTAGGTGCCCGGGCTAGAGGAGCACCCCAACTCCGTGCAGCCACCCGGCTCATAGGTGATCGACTCGTCACTCACGGTCACGCCGGTGATCGCCTCGCCCGGGCGGAGCGGGATGTCCCGGTAAGCCCCCGAGAAGTCTCCATCGAAGTCATAGGTCAGGCTCTCGATGATCGACAGCGAGCCGTCGTCATTGACCACGATTTCGACGTCCGCCTCGCTCATCCAGAACGACTTGGCCAGAGCCGCCGTCGCAGGTGCGACGACAAGCAGGAGGACGATCAGAGCTCGGGTGAGCCGCCCCAACTCAGAAATCGACGGTCGGGGCTTCCACCGCCTCAGGCCCGGCCTCGAAGAACTCCCTGATCTGGAACCCGGTCATGCCGGCCACGATGTTGGTGGGTATCTGCTGCACCTTGTTGTTGTAGGTCAGGACCGTGTCGTTGTAGATCTGACGGGAGACGGCGATCTTGTTCTCGGTCTCGGCAAGCTCGTTCTGCAGGTTCTGGAAATTCTCCGTCGCCCGCAGCTCGGGATAGGCCTCGGCGACGGCGAACAATTGGCGCAAGGCCTGGGTCAGGAAGCCTTCGGCCTGTGCCTGCTCGGCCGGGCCGGCTGGCGGACTGAGCGGCGCTCCGCGCCTGGGTCACCCTCTCGAACGTCTCCCGCTCGTGGGAGGCATACCCCTTCACCGTCTCCACCAGGTTGGGAATCAGGTCGTAGCGACGCTTGAGCTGCACATCGACCTGCGCCCAGGAGTTGTCGACCCGGTTCCGCGACTGGACGAGCCCGTTGTAGATGCCGATGAAGGCAAAGATCAGGATCGCCACCACGACGATCACGACGATCCAGATGAGATCCATGGCGGGGCAGTGTAGGGCCAACGGTTTTGCCGCGGCGTTCCTTGCCAGAATGAGGGGCTATGACCTCTGAAGGGCGGTTCGGTGCCGTAATCACCTGCATGGACGGGAGGATTCAGACGCGGACCATCGACCAGGTGATGACCCGCTTCGGTGTCCGTTACGTGGACAACATCACCGCAACCGGGGCGGTGAAGAATCTCGACGGAGCCGTAACGCCCACCGGCGAGGGTCTCCTCGACAGCCTGAACGTGTCGAAGGAAGCCCACGGGACCAATCAGGTGGCGCTGGTGGCGCACGCCGGGTGTGCCGGCAACCCGGTCCCCGACAACACCCAGAAGGAACAGCTGCGCAGGGCGAAGGCCGTGGTGGCAGAGCGGTTCCCCGAGATGGAGGTGATGGCTCTCTTCTTCGACCCGAGAATCGGGTTCGAGAAGATCCACTAAGTTCGGCTCCCAGACCCGATCGAGGAAATGATGAATCAATCCGTCCTGTCCGATGCCCTGACCGACCTGCTCGGGCTGGAGCATGCCCCCATCGCCATCACTTTCCACGACGAGCTGCCCGACGATGGCGTTCCCCTGCTTCGACGCCCCGATGTCGGAGCCGACCGAGGACGGTCGCTCGGGTCGAGCCGCCGCTCCCTGTGTCTTCTGGATGCACGCCCACGAGAGGACCTTCGACACCCTGGCCGAGGATCACGGCAACTGCTCCGTGGGCCGGTTCACCCATGGCTTCGCCGAGGCCGCCGACATCCTGGACAAGACCGATGTCGCCGCTCTCCTCGACGTGGGATGGGTGACGATGGAGGCCTTCGCCGGAGTGGCCGCCCTGTCGCGGAGGCCCAAAGGCGTCAGATATGGCCCCCTGGCCGAAGCGGAATCGAGCCCGGATGTCGTGCTTCTGCGCGTAACTCCTCGTCAGATGATGGAGATCAACGACGCGGTGGAGGTGGACTGGTCGGGCAAGCCTCAGTGCCAGATCCTGCCCCGGGCCGCGGACGACGGTGTGATCGCGGCCTCGATGGGCTGCGCCCTATCCCGGGCCCGCACCGGGATGGGCGACGACGAGCTGACGGTGGCGGTCCCCGGTCATCGGGTCGAGGAGCTGGTCGCTGCCCTGCGTCCCGTCACCACGGCCGATGGAGCCGTCGTCGGCTACGCAGTGGCCGACCTGGCCCGCTTCTGACCTAACGCTTGGGCGGCGGCTCCAAAGCGTCCACGGCTGCGGACCACTGAAGGGGCAACTCGACTGGTGATGGCCGGGACATGAGGCGGAGGTAGAGATCGGACGCCGTCCCACCGGCTGTTCCCTTCCCGGCTCCCGATCCGAAGCTCCAAGACTCGCCCAGGTCGGTGGCGGTGACCTCGAGCACACCCGGGATCTCGCCCATGCGCGGGACCCACATGTCACCGAATTCGTCCAGGGCCGTCCGACCCACCAATGCGGTGAGGGGAGCCGGTTCGCCGAAGGCCTGGTCGGCATCCCAGCGATGCAATCCGGTCTCGATCACCATCCGTCTTCTCCCAGAGCCCGATCGTCGACTCCGGCCAGAAACCCCACACCGCGGCGGCCGGGTCCGACTCTTCCAGGGCGGTGAGCATCTCCTCGAGATTGGCCTCGTACCACTCGAGGATGTCGGCGCCCTGCGGCGGCCGGGGAGCAGAGGGCGCTCGGTGGGGAACTCCCGGCAAATGATCGAGGTACGAGCGTGGTTGCCACCTAGATGCGACATGAGGTCACTGATCAGCCAGCCGGGATATTGAGGGACCGGACGCTCCCGATCCAGCCGGCCCAGCTCGAGGACCCGCTCGCCGTCGGAGCGGATCGCCGCCAGGTTCTCAGCCGAGAGCACGGGCCATGGCCTCCCCCATGTCGCTCGGCGTCTCGGCCATGACGATGCCCGCCCCGGTCATCGCCTCGATCTTGGCGGCGGCGGTGCCCTTCCCGCCGGACACGATGGCGCCGGCGTGCCCCATTCTCTTTCCGGGCGGCGCCGAGGTCCCGGCGATGAACCCGGCCACTGGCTTCGTCATGGAGCTGGCGACGAACCCGGCAGCATCCTCCTCGGCGGTGCCCCCGATCTCCCCGATCATGATCACACCCTCGGTCTCGGGGTCTTCCTCGAACATGCGGAGCATGTCGACGAAATTGGTCCCGTTGACCGGATCGCCGCCAATTCCGACTGCGGTCGTCTGACCCAGTCCGTTCAGGGTCAACTGGTACACCGCCTCGTAGGTCAAGGTCCCCGATCGGGAGATCACACCCACCCGCCCCCGCTCGTGGATATAGCCGGGCATGATGCCGATCTTGCACTCGCCCGGCGTGATCACACCCGGGCAGTTGGGACCGATGAGACGGGTCGCCTTGTCGGCGAGGTAGCGCTTGGCCTTGATCATGTCCGCGACCGGGACACCCTCGGTGATGGCCACGACGAGATCGAGACCGGCGGCGGCCGCTTCCATGATGGCGTCGGCGGCGAATGGCGGCGGCACGTAGACCACCGATGCGTTGGCCCCGGTGGCGGCCACCGCCTCCTCCACCGTGGCGAACACCGGCAGGTCGACCGAGTAGGTGTCATCTCGCCCCGGCACACCCGATGGGTCGGTCTCGCCCTCGAAGTGGGCGACGCTCCCCTTCCGGGAAGGGTGGACCGCCCCCACCATCTGGGTCCCGTAGGCGATCGCCTTCTCGGTGTGGAATTGACCGGTCTTGCCCAATCCCTGGATCAAGACCCTGGTGTCCTTGCCGACGAGGATGCTCATCGAGCCAATTCCACGATCTTCTCGGCTCCGTCCTTGAGGCTGTCGGCGGCAACGAGGTCGAGCCCAGAGTCATTCAAGATCCGTTTGCCCTCCTCGACGTTGGTTCCCTCCAGCCTGACGACGAGGGGCACCTCGAGCCCGACGTTCTTGACGGCGGCGACGATGCCGTCAGCGATGACATCACAGCGCATGATGCCGCCGAAGATGTTGACGAAGATCCCCTTGACCGAGGGGTCCTTGGTGATGATCTGGAAGGCGGTCGTGACCTGTTGCTCATCGGCGCCGCCGCCGACGTCGAGGAAGTTGGCCGGCTCACCCCCAACGTGCTTGATCGTGTCCATGGTGGCCATGGCCAGACCGGCCCCGTTGACCAGGCAGCCGATCGTCCCGTCGAGCTTGATGTAACTGAGCCCGGCCTCTTTCGCCGCCAGCTCGGCCGGGTCTTCCTCGGTCTCGTCGCGCATGGCGGCGATTTCGGGATGACGGAAGAGCGAGTTGTCGTCGAATCCCATCTTCCCGTCGAGCGCCATGACCTGGCCCCCACCGGTGATGACGAGCGGGTTGATCTCGATCAGATCCGTGTCGAGCTCGGTGGCCGCACGGTCGAGAGCCTTGACGAATCTGACGAAGCCTGATGCCGTATCGCCTTCGATTCCGAGCCCGTGGGCGAGGGCGTTGGCCTGAAAGTCGGCGAGGTCGATGGCCGGGTCGATCTCTTCCCTCAGGATCTTCTCCGGCGTCTCCTCGGCGACCTTCTCGATCTCCATGCCGCCCTCGGTGGAAGCCATGACGATGTTCCGGCTCACCGACCTGTCGAGGAGGATGGCGAGATAGAGCTCGCGGTCGATGTCGATCCCCTGCTCCAGATACAGCCGGCTGACCACCTTTCCCTCAGGCCCGGTCTGGACCGTCACGAGAGTCGAGCCGAGCATCTTGCCTGCCAGTTCCCGCACCCTCTCCTCGGCCGCTTCGGGCCCACCTTCCACGCCTTCGGTGATGACGTTCACTCCGCGCAGATCGGGGTGCTCTTTGAAGGTCCCCTTGCCCCTGCCCCCGGCGTGGATCTGAGACTTGAGGACGACCACGGGGTTCCCCGATTCCTCGATCAGCGGCCGCACCGCTGCGACCGCCTCCTCGACCGTTGTCGCCATCCGGCCCAGCGGGACGGGAATCCCCCGGGCCGCCATGACCTCCTTCGCCTGGTACTCGTGGATCTTCAAGAGGTTCTCCTAGACCTTGGAGGGGACGTTCGACTCCGCCCACGACGTGATCATGTCGAGAGGGGTTCCGGGGGTGAAGATGGTGGCCAGCCCCGCATCGAGCAGGGCCTGGAAGTCTGCCTCCGGAATCACGCCACCACCGAACACGACGATATCCGTGGCGTTGCGGGCAGCGAGCTCCTCGACCACCTGCGGGAACAGCGTCTTGTGGGCCCCGGAAAGCGAGGAGAGACCCACCGCGTCCACGTCTTCCTGCACCGCAGCCTCGGCGATCTGAGCCGGGAGTCTGGTGAAGACCGGAATAGATGACTTCGAACCCTGCATCGCGCAGCGCCCGAGCGATCACTTTCGCTCCGCGATCATGGCCATCGAGACCTGGTTTGGCGATGAGGATGCGTCGGGGCATTCCGGGACGGAAGGGTAGTTGGGATCAGCCTTCTTCAATCCGGTGCCAGGATGCCCAATCCTCGAGGTGGGCGAGCTTGAACTCGGCGCAGGCCGGCCCCTGGAAGTTGGGCTCCTCCACACACGCGGCCTGGTACTCGTCCGGGAACAGGAGGTTGGCGAACCGCTGATAGGACGCCGTCAACCTCTCGTCCTCGAGATAAGGCCCGGCGACGAACAGGAGGCGCCCGTCCTCGATCCCGAACTGCTGCGAGACCACGGCCGGCGCCTTGCCGACGGCCTCGTTCAGGACGTTTCCGTAGGCAACGTCACATCGGATCGTGGAGGGTGGCAGGGACGCACAACCGAGCAGCTCCGTCGTCGCCTCCAGCATCGCCTGATACTCGACCTCGGCGCGAGAGCGCTCCTCGGAGGGGCCCGTTCGCAACCGTTCCGGTGCCCTGAGGGCATTGGCGGCATCGAAGTCGCCTCCGTACCAGGCCTCCAGATGGGCCTCGATGAGCCGACGCTCGGAGAGGTTCATGAGGTCCACCCCACCACCTTCTCCAATCGCCAACGTGCGCGAAAGCGAGGACTCCGACGATGGCTGCCGACACCCAGTGACGCGTCCCGGTCGATCGGCCGGGCTTGGTTCCCGGGGCTGTCAGCCCGTCGGGCTCGACGAGGACTGGGCTCACAGCCACCGAGCCTAGATCGGCCGGGCTCACCAGTACCGGGACCGACCTACCCTTGGCTCCATGAGCGCTTCCAACCTGCACGGGCTGGCCGCAGCCGGTGTCTCCATCTGGTCCGACCAGATCTCCAAAGCGATGCTCGATTCCGGAGAACTCGCCCGGAGGATCGACGAGGACGCAGTGACGGGGGTCACCTCGAACCCGACCATCTTCGCCGGTGCCATCGTCGGCTCCTCCGACTACGACGATCTGCTCCGAGAGCTCAAGTCCGCCAACGTCTCCACCGAGGAGATCGCCAAGACCCTGATGGCGACCGACCTGAAACGAGCCTGCGATGAGCTGGTCGGTGTCTTCGAGCGCACGAACGGGACCGATGGTTTCGTCTCCGTCGAGGTGGCCCCGACCCTGGCCGGCGAGACCGAGGCGAGCGTGGCCGAGGCCAGGGACTGGGTGAAACAGGTCGACCGACCCAACCTGCTGGTCAAGATCCCGGCCACCCAGGAAGGCATCCCTGCGATCCGCCAGCTTCTCGCCGAGGGGATCTCGGTCAACATCACGCTGATCTTCTCGCTGGAAAGGTATGGCGAGGTCATGGAGGCCTACCTCTCGGGGTTGGAGGAGTTCGCCGCTTCGGGCGGGGATGTGAGCAAGGTGGCTTCGGTTGCCTCGTTCTTCGTCTCTCGTGTCGATACCGAGACCGACAAGCGGTTCGATGCCATCGGAACACCCGAGGCCCTCGCCTTGAAGGGAGTCACCGCCAATGCCAATGCCCGCGTCGCCTACGGCCGCTTCCTGGAGGAGTTCGGCTCGGACCGGTACCGGGCGCTGTCGGAAGAAGGGGCGCGGGTGCAGAAGCCACTCTGGGCCTCCACATCGACCAAGAACCCCGACTATCCCGATCTGCTGTACGTGGAGAACCTGGTGGCTCCGGACACCGTGAACACCATGCCCCTGGAGACGATCGACGCCTATCAGGACCATGGCAACCCGTCACCGGAGCCATTCACGGCAGCGGACATCGAGCAGGCCAGAGCAGATCTCGACCGTCTGGCGGATGTCGGCGTTGACTACGACGACGTCGTCAAGGTCCTCGAGAGACGAAGGTGTCGACAAGTTCACCAAGAGCTGGCTCGAGCTACTCGAGGACATCGAGAAGGCATAACGGCCGCCGAACGGCCATGATGACAATCTTAGAAATCTCTGCTTTACGAACCCCTTGTTTCTGTCACTCGTCGAACGTATGTTCGTAGGTATGGAACGAAGTCTGCTCTCGACCGATCGTCGAGCAGCGAATGCTTCCCGCCGAGGCCGAGATCAGCCGGCTCGCTGCCAGGAAGATGCTCGACCTCGAAGAAGCTGGACTACCGGCAGGTCGCTACCGCCGATGGTTGCCGTTCCTTGTCGGAGTGGACGACCGCCCGGTTGGATCTCCATCCCGATACTGCGAAATCCCTGGTGCGGACCATGCGGAGAACCGTGGAACGTCCTGATCTGCGGGACGCATTGGCTGGAGGGGAGATCACCTTCGACCGGATGGAAGCGCTGTCCCGGATCCCCGAAGAGGTGGGCCTTCTCGAACACCTGGATGTGGCCGGGGTGCGGCGGGAGGCAGCCAACCGAGTCCGGATCACCGCCGAAGACGAATATCGGACCGCTCTAGACCAGTTCCTGGTCCTCCAGCCCTCACTGGACGAATCATGGTGGAAACTGTGGGGTGGCCTCGACGGAGCCACCGGAGCTTTCGTCGACAAGACAATCTCCGAGAAGGCTGATGATCTACCACTCCTCCCCGACGGGACCCGCGGCGACTCCTCATGGCGCAAAGCAATGGCCCTGGCCGAACTCTGCATCAGCGACGATCCCCCACCAGCCCAGCTCACCGTATTCGTCGACGCCACCCAGGCCACCCCATCCAACGGGCAGGCCGGTGTCATGTTGGAGGCCGGACCTCGGATCGGCCGGGACGCCCTCGAAGCCATCCTCTGCGATGCCGTCACCGAAATCACCGCCCGACTCAGAAGACGGCACACCAATGGTCTACGGACGGAGAACCAGGACCATCCCACCCGCCCTTAGACGGGCCATCATCCACCGCGACGGGAACACCTGCACCGGCGACGGCTGTCCCAGCACCCACCGACTCCAAGTCCACCACATCATCCCCTGGTCACAAGGCGGAACCACCGACCCCGAAAATCTGATCACCCTCTGCTGGTTCCACCATCAGATCGTCGTCCACCAACGAGGCTTCCAGCCCTACCACCACCCAGAACACGGGCGGATCCGATTCCGCAAGCCGGCCCTCCGTGGCCCGCCTTCAGGCTGATCAGCCATAATCCAGGGATGATCGTCACCCGTCTGGGACACGCTTGTCTCCTGGTCGAGTCCCCGTCCACCCGCCTCATCATCGACCCCGGGACCTTTTCCAACGACTGGCACGGCATCACCGATCTCGATGCGATCCTCGTTACCCATCAGCACCCGGATCATTTCGATGCGGACAACATCGAGACCGTCATCGCGGCCAACCCGGAGGTGCGCCTGATCGTCGAGCCGGCCGTGGCCAAGATCCTTTCCGAGCAATCACCGCACGCCGCCCTCGTCGGCGAAATAGTCGACCTCGGGAGTGTCACCGTCGAAGTCGTGGGGGGCGAGCACGCCGTGGTCCACGATCGCATCCCACGCAGTCGGCAACGTCGGATACCTCATCCAGGAGAGCGGTGGACCCACCCTGTTCCATCCCGGCGATTCATACGACGTCACGCCCTCGGGGATAGATCTGCTGGCCCTGCCCTTCGTCGCCCCTTGGGCCAAGACGGCGATGACCATCGACTTCGCCAACATCGGTGAAACCGGAGCGGGCAATCCCGATCCACGACGTCTTCCTCAACGAGATCGGCCGGTCCACCTGGATGCGTATCTGCCGGGGCGTCATCGACGAGACGATCGTCATCGACGACCCTGCAGTGGGCGATCCGTATACCGTCTAGACCATGGCCACCGACTCAACACTCATCACCTGGCTCCTGAAGCTCGCCAACGGCATCAACCCGCTGACCAGCGGGCCGGAAGCTCCATTGGTGACAGGCGCCGCCCTCGATTCCTTCGGACCTTCCCTGATGCCTCGTTCGTCGATGCATCAGGGCATCGCCGGAGGTCTGGCCGTGATCTCGGCCCGAGCCATCGGTCTCTGCGTCGACAGGGTGGTCCGGATCGTGGCCCCGGAGACGGCGCCGCTGGCGTGGCGGATCGGAGCCCGCGCCGCCCTCGCCGGTGGAGGCGCCGCATTGGGGCGGCTCTCCGAGACCGAGGATGAAACGACCGCCAGAGCCTCTCTCCGCAGCGCCGGGAAGCTGATCAACGTTGCAGCGATCGGCGGGATCATCTACCAGGCCGCGCACGACGTCAGCGAGAAGGTCGACTCACCGATCGTGCCGATAATCACCGGTCTCGGTGGTTTCGGATATGCGATGACGAGGTGGTCCAAGGAGTTGGACACCCGGCAGGGCGTGGTGGCGAAGTGGACCGCCGAGGACAAGCCGGCCAACATCTTCGCCTCGGTCGCCATCGCTGCGGCGGTGGCAAATGGGGGACGCGCCTTGGGAAGGGGATATGCCTCCTCCAGACGCTCCATGGTCGGATACATGGGCGAAGGAGTGGGACACGTAGCCATCGGCCGGGCCATGAACCTCGCCCTATGGGGAGTCGGCGCCGTGGCGCTCTATCAGGGATTGGTTACGAGGATCTCCAGGAGCAACTCCAAGATCGAGACCGCTTTCGCCACACCGCCTAGCAGCGAACATGTTTCCGGAGGGCCCAACAGCATCTCGCCATACGCGCAATTGGGGCTTCAGGGCCGCCGCTACGTCTCCGAGGTCGTCACCCCCGAAGTCATCGAGCAGACGATGGGTCAGCCGGCCGTAGCTCACCCCATCCGCGCCTACGTGGGTGTGGAGAACGAGCCGGTCTACGCCACCGGGCGATCAGAGCTCGCGCTGAACGAGATGGAGCGCCTCGGCGCCTTCAATCGAAGCTATCTCCTTCTCGTCTCCCCGACCGGGACCGGTTGGGTGGACCACACGATGATCGAGACGGCCGAGATCCTGACCCGTGGAGACATCGCCACCGTCTGCATCCAGTACGGCAAGGCGCCATCCTTCCTGGAAGTGCAGGGAGTCTCTCTCGGACGGGCCCAATTCAGGCAGTTGCTCTGGGGCGTGAAGCAACGGCTCAGGGCGGTGCCTGAGGAGAAGCGGCCCAAGGTCCTCGTGTTCGGTGAGAGTCTCGGGGCCTGGTCGAGCTCTGACGTGGTGATGCATCAGGGCATTGCCGGCTTCGATCACTACGGCATCCATCGCGCCCTTTGGTTTGGACTGCCCGGCCTGGCCCGCTGGTCGAAGACGGGTATGCGGGAAGGGCGCAACCGCCTGACACCTGAGGGAACCGTCGCCCCGTTCGACCACTTCGAGCAATACCAGGCCCTGAGCAAGGAAGAGCAGGAGAAGATGCGGGCGGTGATCGTCGACCACGACAACGACCCCATCGCTCAGTTGTCATTGCGAATAGCCGTCAAGAGACCGCCGTGGCTCGATGGAAGGCGTGGCCGTGGAGTGCCGGAGTCGATGAAATGGACTCCGATGATCACCTTCACCCAGGTCCTCGTCGATGCCATGAACGCCATGGTGACCATCCCGGGCCAGTACAAGTCCTTTGGCCATGACTACCGGGCCGACACCGCCGCTTTCGTCCAGGCGGGATACGGGCTGCCCGAAGTGACCGAGAAGCAGATGGCAGCCCTTCATGAGACCCTGATCCGCCGAGAGCTCGATCGGGCGGCACGGATCAAGGCGGGTCAGGATGCAACCGGACAGGACACGATGGGCCGGGTCGCCTCCGACACCCAGTAGCGGCCTACTTTTCCTTCTGCTGTCTCTTTTCCACCTGATCTTTGACCGTGCGCCCGAGGATGAAGTTGAGAAAGCCGAGCAGTGTGCTCACCCCGGCCAGCACGAAGAATATGGTGAACAGCCTGGAGAACTCGGTTGTCGGGTGGAGGTCGCCATAACCGATCGTGGTCAGTGTGATCACGGTGAAATACAGCGCCTCGATCACCGACCAATCCTCGACGAGGGTGTAGAAAACGGTTCCGGTAACGAGGATCGCCAGGACCGACAAGATCAGGAGTCGCCCGCCCGGCTCAGCCCAAACCTCGCGCAGAGTCCGAAGAATCGCCCTTACCACAACGCCAAAATAGACCCTTCAGCGGCTGCGATCCGGTATCAACTTCCGATGAGGTCCTCGACGGTCTTGCGAGCCCTCCGCTCCCTGGTCTCGGGTTTCTTCGCCTCGGCCACGTGAAGGGCGTGCTCCCGGCGATGTGAGTAAGAGAGGGCCTCGAATGCTTCGCTCGCGGCGGGGTTGGCCTCGAGGAGCTTGGCCAACTCGACGGGGACCTCGACCACACGCTCAGCATCGTCCCGGACGATCGTCACTTCGAGCTCGTCACCGTGGCCCTTGCCCAAAGTCTCCCGAATCTCCTTGAGTACGCCGAGCACCGAGTCGCCTCCCATGCGGACGATGCTTCCCCGGTACTCGATCCCGTCGAAGGTGGCCCGCACCGGGATGCGGCCGCCGGCGCCGAGAGCTTCGACTACATCGGGCGGTATCCGGACGTAGGCCCCGCCGCGTGGCGCCTCCTCGAGGATCGCGACGAAACCGCTCAGGCCCGCTCCAGAGGCGCCCACGCCAGCAAGAGGCGCTTCTTGCCCTGGGTGTCGAACATGACCTCGGCCTCGGCCAGCTCGCCGGTGCCCACCACCTCGCGAACCGTGCCCAGTCCCCATTTGTCGTGACGGACCCGGTCGCCGGGACCGATGTTCGCCGCGTCCACCGTGGTACGTGGGCCGCTGGCGGCGGCGCGCTCCGAGGCGCTGCGCCGTTGACGCTTCCCCGCTTTCTCCATGAGCCCATCCGGGACCTCCGTGAGAAATCGAGAGGGCGGGTTGTAGTTGGAGCCACCGAACAGCATCCTGCTCCAGGCCGAGGTGAGGTAGAGGCGGTCCTGGGCACGGGTGATCCCCACATATGCAAGCCGGCGCTCCTCCTCGAGCTCGCTCGGATCACCGAGGGACCTCATGTGGGGGAACACGCCGTCCTCCATGCCGACGATGAAAACGACCGGGAACTCGAGGCCTTTGGCCGTATGGAGCGTCATCAGCGTCACCGCTCCCGCGCCTTCCTCCCATTCATCGATGTCGGCGACGAGCGCAGTGGACTCCAGGAACACTTCGAGACGTCGCAGGTTGTCGAGGTCGTCGAACTCCTCGTCGCCGATCACCGCACCCTCGTTCGACGTCTCGAACTCGGAGCCGACCCCGACGAGCTCGCGCAGGTTCTCCACCCGGCCCATCGCCTCGATGGTCTGCTCCGCCTCCAGGGCGGCCAGCATGCCCGTGTCGGTGAGCACCGACTCGACCCCGGCCTTGACACCTTCTTCCTCGGTCACTTCCCGCAGGTGATCCATGATGGCGACGAACTCGGCGATCGCCGTCTGGGCTCGGGCATTCAGTTGAGGTATGTCCCGCGCCCGGCGCAGCCCTTCGGCAAACCCGACCTTCTGAGATTGACTGAACCGGTCGACATGGGCGATCGTCGTGTCCCCGATTCCCCGTCGCGGCTCGTTGATGATCCGCTTCAGTGAGACCTCGTCTGCCGGGTTGACCACCGCCCTCAGGTACGCAATGGCGTCCTTGATCTCCTTGCGGTCATAGAACTTGACCGAGCCGACCACGGTGTAGGGCACGGCCCTCCTCACCAGGACGTCCTCGATGACGCGGGACATGGCATTGGTCCGATAGAAGACCGCCATGTCGGAGAGGTTGAAGCCGTCGCCCTGGAGACGCTCGACCTCGTCGGCGATATAGCCGGCCTCGTCGTGCTCGTCTTCGGCCTCGTATCGCAGTATCGGGCCTCCCCGGCCCCGGTCCGACCACAGGTTCTTGGGAGTCCGCTTGGTGTTGTTGGAGATCACCGAGTTGGCTGCGTCGAGGATGGTCTCGGTGGACCGGTAGTTCTGGTCGAGGATGACGATGCGGGCGTCCGGGTAGTCGACTTCGAAATCCCTGATGTTGCGGATGTCGGCTCCACGGAATCGGTAGATCGACTGGTCCGAGTCCCCAACCACGCAGAGATTGCGATGACTGGCGGTCAGTTGCTTGACCAGCATGTACTGGGCGCGGTTGGTGTCCTGGTACTCGTCGACGAGCACGTAGCGGAATCGCTCCTGATAGATGGCGAGCACATCCGGGAAGGCGCCGAACAACTCCACCGTCACCATGAGGAGATCGTCGAAATCCATCGCCGAGGCCTCGAGGAGACGCTGCTGGTAGAGGCGGTAGATGTCCGCCACCTGCTCGTGATAGAACCCGTCGCCCTGGTCGGCGAATGCCTCGTAGTCGACCAACTCGTTCTTCGCCTTCGAGATCACAGCCTTCATCGCCCTGGGCGGGAAGCGCTTCGGATCGACATCGAGGTCTTTCAGGACCAGGTTGATCAGCCGGAGCGAATCGGCCTCGTCGTAGATCGAGAACCCCGACCGGTAGCCGAGTCGTGACGCCTCCCGACGCAAGATGCGAACACATGCTGAATGAAAGGTGGATACCCACATCGACCTGATGGCGCCACCGACCAGCGAGCCGACGCGGCTCTTCATCTCATCGGCGGCCTTGTTGGTGAAGGTGATGGCCAGGATGGCGTCGGGTGCGACCCGCAGATCGCGGATCAAATGAGCGATCCGGTAGGTGAGGACCCGGGTCTTGCCCGACCCTGCCCCGGCGACGACGAGGACCGGTCCTTCGGTGGCGGCTACCGCCTCACGCTGTGAGGGGTTGAGGTCGGCGAAGAGTGGGGAATCAGCGGGGACATCGTCGAGGAACCACTCTGCTTGCATCGAGAGACGATGGTACCGGTGACCGGCGACGAATCACACGTGTGTGATCAGTTGGCCAACACCGAGTCGTCGCCCAGCTCCACCGATGCAGTGGCGTCGAGGTCGATGACCTCGGGTGCATCTTCTTCACCGAGGACTGCTCGACGGCGGAGGGGAAGGGAGAAGCAGAAGCGGGCACCCGTGGGGAACCGTCGCTCGTACCACACCTCACCCCCCATGGCCCGGGCCAATCTCCTGGCGATGGGGAGACCGAGCCCGATCCCGGTCGCCTCTCTGGTGTCGCCTTTCGAGACTTGCTCGAAGTTGTCGAAGACACGTTGGGTCTCCTCGTCGGGGACGCCCGGACCGTTGTCGGAGATCACGATGAGGTATTGGTCGCCGAGAACGAAGCCCTCGACCATCACCTGGTCGCCTCCGTATTTGCGGGCGTTCTCCATGAGGTTGCGGAGGACCTGCTGAACCCTGCGGCGATCGGCCCTGACACGCACCCCGTCGGGGAGGGAGACAACCGCGCTCTTCCTCCCGCCGGTGGGGAACACCATCTTGGCAACATCAGCCAGAAGGTCGCCGAGGTCGAACAGCTCGGGGTGGAATCGGAGCCGGTCGGCCTCGAGACGGGGGATGACCAGGACATCCTCGACGAGATCGCCCAGATACATCGACTGTCGATTGATGATCCCCAGGAACTCATCGACCTCCTCCTCGGGGAGGTCCTTCCAGGATTCGACCAGGGTGTCGGCAAAGCCGGCGATCGAGGTCAACGGGGTACGGAGCTCGTGGCTCACCATCGCAACGAACTCGTCCTTGATCCGATGGGCCTCCTCGGAGAGACGCACGACCTCTCGCTCGCGTTGGCGCCCTTGTCTCGTGATCGTGATCGCCCAGATCACCCCGACGACCCCCACCAGGGCCAGGGCGATGGACCACCAACTCAGGGAATCAGGCAATTGGGGCAAGTGTCGTCTCTCTGATTTGACTCAGAAGCTAACCCGAACATGCCTCGAGGATGACCTCAACCGGCATCGACTCCCTCCTCGGAGCCGATCATCCGGCGCAGCGTGGCTGTGAGCACTCCCTGGCGAAGATCGAATTTGTCCAGATAGGCGTCGACTCCCGCCTCCCAGGCCGCTTGCTTCTCCTCCTGGGTGGCGACGCCAGACACCATCACGATGGGGACCTTCACATCGGATGCGCGCATCGCCCGAACGAGCTCGACGCCGTTGGAGCGTGGCATCGAGAAATCGACCACCATCGCCTCGAACTCGTCGTTGGCCATGGCCATCAACGCCTCGCGGGCTCCGGCTGCCACCTCGACGTCGAAACCGGCACCATTCAGAGTCGCCGAGAGGAGTTGGCGCACACCGGCCGAATCATCGACGACCAGGATCCGGGGGCGATGGCCGACCAGGCCCGGCCGCCGTTTGGCGAGATATCCGAGGAAGTTCGGGTCGAGCACCACCAGCACCTGGCCACCGCCGAGCAGCGCGGCGCCGGTGACGTGACCGGGGCCTTCGAGGATCGGCCCCAGGTTCTTGACGGCCACACGACGACGATCGATCAATTCGTCGACGGTGATGGCGACCAGGCCGAACCGGGTGTTGATGACGAGCAGCTCGGACTCATCGGCCGGAACGGAGACGCCCATCGCCTTCGCCAGCGAGACACAGGGGATCTCTCGACTCTGGAATCTGACCTCGCGACCGCTGTCGGTGCCACTGATCTCGGCCCGGGAGAGTGGCATGGCCGCCTCGATCGAGGCCTCGGGCAGACCCCAGAACTGGTCTCCAGTTGCGACGACTACGACGTTCTGGAGGACCATGGAGAGTGGGAGGGTCATCGTCACCCTCGTTCCCATTCCCTCCGGGCTCTCGACGTGCACCACCCCGTTGACCTTCTCAACGATGTCACGCACTGCGGCAAGGCCGTCACCAGCGCCGGAGAAGTCGGTCACCTCATCGGTGGTGGTGAAGCCTGGCTGGAACAGGATCGGGCTGAGGTCGGAGAAGACGAATGGGATGCTCCGTTCGGTGGCCTCGTCGGCAACCCGATCCCAGTCGATTCCGGCGCCGTCGTCGGATACCGAGACTTCGACCCTCTCGTCGATGATCTCCGCACCGACCCTCACCGTCCCCGTGGGTTTCTTCCCGGCTGCCACCCGTGCCGCCGTGGGCTCGATCCCGTGGTCGACTGCGTTCACCAGGAGATGGCGGAGCGGCTCCCGGAGCAGGTCGACGATCTGGCGGTCGAGCTGGACGTCGTCACCGATCAGGTCGAATCGGACATCCTTGCCCATCCGCCGTCCCAAGTAGCGGACGAACTGGGGGAAGGTCGCAGTGGCGTCCCGGAACGGGATGTTGGCGAGGGCGACTGCCTGATCCTGGATCTCGGCGATGGAGGAGGCAAGACGCTCCAGTTGCATGCGCCAGGACTTGCGGAAGAGGGCAGGGTCTGACCCCTCGATGGACAACAGCGAGAGGTCAGCGAGGGCTTCGGAGTCGAGGGAGACCTCGACGATCCGGTTGATGAGGCGATACAACTCCCCGGTGTCGACCCTGGTCGAGCCTCCAAGCAGCGAGTCCGAGACCGAGGTGAGGAGCCCGCCGAGGCTTCCCGGTTCGGGCCGTCGCAAAGGAATCACCTCGGCAGGGGGCGACCAAACCGTTCCCCCGGTCGCCTCTTCTGCCCGTTCTCCCGGGATCAGCTTGTCGGCGATCACAGCCAGCTCTATGTCGTCGGCGTCGATCGAGGGCAGGAGCCGTCCAGAGCTGGCTTCCATCGCGACCACGACATCGTCCGGCGGGCGGTAGCCCTCGCCGATCTGTTTCCACAAGTGCTCGAGCCGGGATGCAACTTCCTTGATCTCGTCATAGCCGAGGAGACCGGCGGAGCCCTTGATGGTGTGTGCGTCCCGAATCAGATCCTGGATCCGCCCATCCTCCAGCTCGTCGTGGCGGAGGGCGAGGGCGCCCGCGACCAAGCGGCCGGAACGTTCTTCCAGCTCATCGCGGAATATCCGCGTCAGCTCGGGGGTGTTGAGGTCCAATCTGGATCCGGTCCGTGGCCTGACCAGGTCTTATCGGCAGCGGAGCCTATGCCCTGAATGGGGCTGGCTCGAGGGCTCCTGCGCTGCTATTCCCACTCGATGGTGGCTGGAGGCTTGCTGGAGATGTCGTAGGCGACGCGGTTGATGCCGGGAACCTCGTTGATCACCCGGCTCGAGATTCGCTCCAGGACTTCGTAGGGCAGACGAGCCCAATCAGCCGTCATCGCGTCCTCCGAGGTCACCGCCCGAACCACCAGCGGATAGGCATAGGTGCGCAGATCGCCCTGGACACCGACGGTCCGCACCGAGGGAAGCACTGCGAAGGCCTGCCAGATCTCCCGATAGAGACCGGCCCGCCTGATCTCCTCGGTCACGATCAGATCCGCCGCCCGCAACAAGTCCAGGCGCTCCCGGGTCACCTCACCGATGATCCGCACCGCGAGACCGGGCCCGGGGAAAGGCTGACGCCAAACCATCTCCTCGGGCAGGCCCAGTTCCTCGCCGATCGCCCTCACCTCGTCCTTGAAGAGGTCCCGCAACGGCTCAACCAGCTCGAATGTCATGTCGGCGGGCAATCCACCGACGTTGTGATGGGTCTTGATGGTCGCCGCGCTGGCCGATCCTGACTCGATGACGTCCGGGTAGAGGGTGCCCTGCACCA
>CAWHEU010000006.1:0-29616 GCA_963828465.1 uncultured Acidobacteriota bacterium
GCTCGCGATGAAGAGGGCGACCGTGAACCCGATCCCGCTGACCGCGGAGAGACCCACGATGTGCAGCCAACTGGTTCCTTCGGGGAGCCGTCCCAACCCGGTCTTGACCGTGACGAAGCTGAGGAGGCTGATCCCGATCGTCTTGCCGAGCACCAGACCGGCGGTGACACCCAGAGCGACTGTCGAGGTCAGGGCGTCGACGATGTCGATGCCGCGGAAGTCGACACCGGCATTGGCCAGGGCGAACAGCGGGATCACTACGAAGGAGCTCCATACCTGGAGTCGGTACTCGAGCCGGCTGAGGGGTGCGACGGCTTCCGACGAGATATCGCTCAGGAGAAGCGCCTCGTGATCGGCATGCTCCTGGTCTTCTGGCGTGTCGGGCTCGTTCGGGAAGGAGTCGAGGATGGCCCGGGCACGCCGGTCGAACTCGTCTGACGGGTACATCGGTCGGGCCGGAGTGAGGAAGCCGAGGGCGACGCCGGCGAGCGTGGCGTGAACCCCGGACTCGAACGTGAAGTACCACACGATCACCCCAAGAGGCACATAGAAAGCGAGCGATCGAATGCCCACCCGGGTGGCCACCACGGCCAAGAACAATCCGCCAATGGCCAGGGCGAGGTAGCCGAGGTTCAGATCCTCGGTGTAGAAGATCGCGATGACAGTTATGGCCCCGATGTCGTCGGCGATCGCCAAAGTGAGCAGGAACAACCGCGCCCCGCTCGGGATCCTGGATCCGAGAAGCGCCAGCACTCCAACCGCGAAAGCGATGTCGGTCGCCATGGGGACACCCCAACCCCGGATCGCCGCCTCACCGGCATCGAGATTGATCCATATGTAGATGAGAGCCGGGAAGATCATGCCGCCGATGGCCGCCATGACGGGGAGGGCTGCGGTCTTGCGATCGCTCAAGTCACCGTGGACCACCTGACGCTTGATCTCGAGGCCGACGACGAAGAAGAAGATCGCCATGAGGCCGTCGTTGATCACGTGCTGGAGGTCCTCGTCGAAATGAATCGGCCCGAACTCGATGATCAGCGGGGTCTCGAGGATCTGGAAGTAGGTGGCCGACCAGCGGGAGTTGGCCCAGACCATTGCGACGATCGCAGCGGCCAGCAAGGACTAGGCCGGATGCCGCCTCGATCCTGGTGAAACGGACGAAGGGGCCGACGAATCGCTGCGGGACGAACCTATCGGATGTGGCCCAGGTCTCGTGCCTGCGATCCATCAACCTATCGATTTGCCTGCCGAGAGAAGCTGCTCGGCCGCTTCGACCACACGGGTCGCCATGCCGACCTCTGCTTTCTTCATGTAGGAGCGGGGGTCGTACGTCTTCTTGTCCCCGACCTCACCATCGACTTTGAGGACCCCGTCGTAGTTCTTCAGCATGTGGTCGGCGATGGGCCGGGTGTATGCGAACTGGCAGTCGGTGTCGATGTTCATCTTGATCACGCCATAGCCGAGCGTCTCGTGGATCTCGTCGATGCTCGAGCCTGACCCGCCGTGGAAGACGAGATAATGGCGCGCCCCATCACCGAATCGGCCAGCCACCGCCTCCTGGCCCTCGCGGAGGATGGTCGGATCGAGTTTCACCGACCCCGGCTTGTACACCCCGTGCACGTTTCCGAAGACGGCCGCAAGCAGGTACTGGCCCTTGTCGAACGTGCCCAGCACTTCCGAGACCCGGACCATGTCGTCGGGAGAGGTGTACAGCTTGGCCCGATCGATGTCCTCGTTATCGGTGGCGTCTTCGACCCCGCCGACGATCCCGATCTCCAACTCCAGGATGACGTCGAGCTCGGCGCAGAGATCGAGGAGCTCCCTGGCCAGTGCCAGATTCTCCTCCATCGGCAACTCGGACGCGTCGAGCATGTGTGACTGGAAGACCGGGTCTCTGCCCAGATCCTTTCGCCGTCGACTCTCCTCGAGCGATCGGCCGGATGAAGCCGTCGACCCGGTCCGGAGGGCAGTGGTCGGTGTGCAGGGCGACGTTCACCGGGTACTGCTGGGCGACGATGCCGGCGAACTCGGCAAGGGCGATGGCTCCCAGCGCCATGCTTTTGTTCGATTGCCCGGAGGCGAACTCGCCGCCGCCATAGGAGACCTGGAGGATCCCATCGGAGCCGGCCTGGCTCAGACCTTCGAGGGCGGCCACGATCGTGGTCGAGGATGTGACGTTGATGGCGGGGAGGGCGAATCCCCCGTTGCGGGCGGCATCGAGCATCTCCCGGTACTTCTCTGGCGTGGCGATGGGCATGGGATTCGAGAGTACCGCATGCGTCTTACCGACTCGCCGTCAGAAACCCTTCGCAATAGGTTGACGCGGTGACACAGAGTGTCGACCGGTCGGTCGCACCCAAGAAACCGCGCAGCCGTCTGTTGCGCGGGGTCTACTTCGTGCTCGGCGTCATCTGTCTCGGATTCGTCTACCTCAGCGTCTTGCCCGGTATCCCCACCTTCGACTTCGTGATCCTCGCCGCCTTCTTCTTCTCGATGTCATCGGAGAGGGTTCATGGCTGGCTCGTCAACCATCCGATCTACGGGAAGATCATCAAGGGCTATCGAAGCGGTGGTCTCACCATGAGGATGAAATGGGTGGCGGCGATCGCCATCACTGCCAGCCTCTCGTTCTCTGCGTTCGTCCTCATCGACAACATGGTCCTGAGGATCATCCTCGTTGCAGTCGGGGTTTTTGCCCTCTGGTTCGTGTTCAGCCGCCCCACCAGGAGACAGATCCACCTCCGGATCAGCCTCCACTGACCGCCTGAAGCACCTGAATCTCAGAGGTCGGCCCAACGGGGGTGTCCAGATCGGCCCGGGCGGCGTCAACGAATATCAGGACATGGGGCCTGATCCTCCCGTCCTCGTCGAGCAGGTGGTTCTCCAACCCCGGTTCGCGGGAGAACAGGTTCTCGAGCACCTCGGCCAGGTTCTCGCCCTCGGCCTGGTGGCGCACCCCGCTGGTCACCGCCTGGGACAGGACGCGAGGGATCCGCACAGTGACACTCATGCGACGATGCTGACCGCCGCGATCCGGGGGAAGGATGCGTTCAATTCCTGCCAGGTGTCTCCGAGATCACGGGTGAGCCAAAGCTTTCCTCCTGACGTCCCGAAGCAGAATCCACCGTCGCCATCGCCGTCGAAAGCCCGTCGCAGCACACCGGTGAACTGAGGGGCCTCCGACCAGCCACTGCCGGAGACGCGCCACGAGGAACCGTCGTCATCGGAGGCGTAGACGCTGAGTTTCCCACCTACGGGGACCCTGTTGTCCGATGACTCGAGAGGGATGGTCAGGAGACGGCCCGTGCCGGGGTGCCGCCACATGACGAACCCGAACCCGGCCGGCAGGCCGTCCTCGATCCGCTCCCAGTTGTCCCCTCCGTCGGTGGATCGGAAGACGCCTTGATGGTCCTGGCGCCACATGTGGTCCGGCTCGTCCGGATCGTGAGCCAGACCATGGACGCAATAACCCACCTCCGGTCGCTCACCGCCCTCGGCGGTGTCAACCGAGGGAATCCCGTCGTTCTTCGGCACCCAGGTGACGCCCTCGTCGTCTGACCTGAAGACGCCGACGGCGGAGATGCCGACCCACATGCCTCCATTGCCGGAGAGGATGCGATGGGCACAAAGACCCCCCGCCCCCGGAGACCACTGGTCCCGGGTGTGGTGCTCGTTGAGGCTCGTCACCGGGTCCCAGCTCATGCCCCCGTCTTCGGATGAGAAGAGACCCGCCTGAGCGACGCCGGCGAGGAGGCGGTCGCCCTCGTTGTGAAACGTCCAGATCTGCTCCATCTTGCGGTCCGACCCCTCGGGCCAGGTCGGAGGCGAGTCGCTCGGCTTCCAATCGAGCAGGTTCTCGCTGTGGTGCACCCCGACGCCGTACCAATTGCTGCCGGTGGCGGCGACACGAGCGCCACCGGTGGTCTGGCCGAAGGCGGTCACCTTCCACCCGGGGAACATCGGGCCATCGACCTGCCAATCTGAGCCCGACTCGGTGAGCAGATAGGCGCCTTTTTCGGTCCCCACCAGGATTCGCATCATGAGCATCCTCCAATCGACAATCGGACACTAATTGTCGATCACCAAGCACTCGACTCGACCCTTCAGCAGGTTCTCGCTCGCTGCTGTGACCGCCACGGCGATGGGTGTGGCCACGTTTGGTCAGAGTGCGTTTGGCGTGCTCGCCTCCAACCTGATCGACGAATTCGGCGTGGACAGATGGCAGATCGGGATCCTGGTCTCGGCGAGCGGGTTCACCGGAGCCCTGCTCTCTCCGATATTCGGCCGCTTCACCGACCGCGTCGGCAGCGTCAGGTCCGTGATCGGGGTGCTGATCCTGGGGATGATCGCAATGGTTCTGGTCGCCGTTGCCCCGAACTACTTCGTCCTCGTCTGCGGTGCGCTCCTCAGCGGGGTTCCCAACGGATGGACCAACCCGGCCACCAACGCTCTCATCGTCGACAACGTCGTTGCCGGTGCTCGAGGCGTGATCACCGGCATCAAGCAATCCGGGGTGCAGATGGCAGCGTTTCTCGGGGGCCTTCTGCTTCCAGCCCTTTCCGCGGCCACCAACTGGCGGCTGGCCTTTGCCTCCTTCCTGGTGTTCCCTGCGGTCGGGCTGGCGGGGATGTGGCGACGGCCTGAGGTCGATAGGCCACCCAGGATCGAGGGTGCTCCCGTCTCGCCCATCCCTACGGCGGTCAAGTGGATTGCGGTCTATGGCACGCTCATCGGCCTGGGAGTCTCCGCCACGACGACGTTCCTCCCTTTGTTCGCTGAGGAGAGTCAGGGTTGGACGGTGACTCAAGCCGGCCTCCTCATCGCCGGTGTCGGCCTGGTCGGCGTGATCGCCCGGATCACCTGGGGGTCGGCCTCGGAGCGATGGCTGGGACACGGTCGGACGCTCCGCCTATTGGCGGCGCAGTCGGCCGTCGCCGCGCTGCTTCTCGCTTTGGCCTCGGCGGGGAGCCTGCCCTCCTGGGTGCTCATTCCGGCGGCCTTGCTGATTGGATCTGGTGCCGTGGCATGGAACGCGGTCGGGATGCTGGCCGTGATGGACTACTCGTTGCCTGAGTTGGTCGGTCGCGGCACAGGACTGGCGATGCTCGGGTTCCTGACCGGAATCGGCATTGGCGCCCCGCTGATGGGTCTGTCCGTCGATCGGCTCGGGAGCTACACCCCGGGCTGGGTGGTCCTGGCCAGCCTCTTCTTCGTGTGCGCGGTCGTCGCCGGCAGGATCCATCGCACCGGTACTCTCGCGCACGTTTGAGATTGGTCATCGCCCGCTGCACGGTCGACTACTCCGGCCGGGTCACCGCGCATCTTCCCGAGGCGGTGCGGCTGATCATGATCAAGGCAGACGGGACCCTCGCCATCCACTCTGACGGGAACGCCTCCAAACCGCTCAACTGGATGGTCTCCCCAAACGTCGTCGAGACCTACGAGGACCGTTGGGAAGTGACCAACGGCAAGGGGGAAAAGCTGGTGATCGCCATCTCCGAGGTGCTGGAGGACGTGACCCACGCCCTGGGTGACGATCCCGGCTTGCAGAAAGACGGCGTCGAGGCCCATCTCCAGGAGCTACTCGCCGCTCGGCCCTGGGTGCTGGGAGATGGGCTCAGCCTGATCCGTCGCGAGTACCCCACCGACATCGGACCGGTCGACCTCCTCTGCGCCGATAACGAAGGGCGCGTGGTGGCCGTCGAGGTGAAGCGGAGGGGCGAGATCGATGGGGTGGAGCAACTCACCCGCTACCTGGAGCGATTGGGTCAGGACCCGCGACTGGGGCCGGTGCGAGGGATGTTCGTCGCCCAGCTCATCACCCCGCAGGCTCAGGTACTGGCAGAGGCACGGGGGATCGTCGCGCTGGAGGTCGACTACGACGGTCTTCGCGACATCGAAGACACCGAGCTGCGCCTGTTCGATCTGCGCTGACGTGTTCGACATCGTCTTCTACCGGCCGGAGATACCGCCCAATACGGGCAACGCCATGCGTCTGGCCGCCGTCACCGGATGCCACCTGCATCTCATCGCTCCGCTCGGCTTCGAGATGGACGACGCCAAGCTGCGCCGGGCCGGCATGGACTATCGGGAGAAGGCGAGTGTCAGCGTCCACGACGACCTGGAGAGCTGGCGGGCCTCCCGCGGGCCGGACCGGGTGTTCGCCTACACCGTCGATGCCGACGTGCTATTCACCGAAGTCGACTACCGGCCGGGTGATTGCCTCATGTTTGGCCCGGAGTCGGTCGGCCTGCCCGACGACGTCAAGGCGCTGGAGTGGGTGACGCAGTCTCTGCGTCTACCGATGCGACCCGGCGTCCGCTCGCTCAACCTCTCCAACTCGACGGCGGTCGTGGTGTACGAGGCATGGCGACAGAACGGCTTCGCCGGGTCACGCTGATCCTTGGGCAATCAACCTGAACGCGATCGCCTCTGAGAGCACCGCCTTGCCCAGATCGGCCAGATCCTGGCTCTCGTTCGGGGCGTGATAGGCGCTGGTGGGGTCACTGGTCCCTATCACCAGGATCGGGATACCCGGGTAGATCTCGGAGAAGGTGGAGATGAACGGGATGGACCCTCCAGCCCCCATGTGGACCGGCTCGGTCCCGAAGGCCTCTTTGAAGGCAGCAGACCAGGCCTCGACGGCGAATGTGTCCATGTCCAGGCTCGTGGCGTCGCCCAGCTCCTCATGGAAGAACTCCAACTTGGTGCCCCACGGGGCGTGGTCCTCGAGATGCTTCTTCAGTGCATCCCGTGCGGCGTTTGTGTCTTGACCTGGAGCTGTCCGCAGACTGACCTTTGCCCGTGACACAGGGACCAGTTGGTTGATTGCCTCCGACACGGGTGGCGCATCGAGGGCGAGCACTGACACCGCGGGCCGGGTCCAGATGCGGGAGGGGATGGTCCCGGTGCCAATCTGCTCCAGACCGTCCACGCAGCCGGCGAGCTCTCGAGCCAGCGCTTCCGGGACATCGATCCCGCCGACCTCCTCGCTGACCAAGCCCGGGATGGCCACACAGCCATCTTCGTCGTGAAGTGTCGCCAGCAGACGGATCATGGCGGTCAGCGCGTCGGGGAATACGCCGCCATACGAGCCGGAATGGACTGCCTCCTTCAGGGTGCGCAACTCGAACGAGAAGCCGACGATTCCCCGAAGTGAGGTGATGAATGCGGGCACCCCAACAGACCAGTTCCCCCCGTCACCGATGACGATGACGTCTGGGGCGAGAAGACTCGAGTACCGCTCCAGAATGCCGGCGAGGCTCTCTGACCCAGCCTCCTCCTCTCCCTCGAAGAAGATCTGGACACCAACCGGGGGGCGGCCGTCGTGGGCTGCCACCGCCCCGAGATGCATCACCACTCCACCCTTGTCGTCGGCCGCGCCCCTCCCATATAGCCGGCCTTCCCGCTCGACGGGCTCGAACGGATCGGTGGTCCACTCGTTGGATGGGCCCGGAGGTTGGACGTCGTAGTGGGCGTAGAGAAGAAGGGTGGGAGCACCTTTTGGCGCGGGGATCTGGGCGAACACCGCCGGGTTTCCTCCGTCCGCCTCCAGTAACTGGGCTTCCTCGAACCCGGCGCGCTCGAGCATCCCGACGATCGTCTCCGCCGCCTCGTGCACCTTGGACTTGTCGAATCCGGAGGCGCTGACCGAGGGAAGTCTGACCAGGTCACCGAGTAACTCGGTGAGTCGGGGGAGGTCGGCGGCCACTTTGGCTCGTAGATCGTCGTTCATCAGCCGAGCGTAACCACGCCCTTTGTCCCGAAGACTCGCAAGGTGGGCCATCATGGGGCCATGCCCTCCTTTCGGCTGTTCGGGATCCCGGTGACGATTCGCCCGTCGTTTCTCGTGATCGCCGCTCTGATCGGGTTCACCAGCAGGAGACCGATCGTCTACCTGGTGGCCTGGGTGGCGATCGTGTTCGTCTCGATCCTCGTCCACGAGCTCGGCCATGCCATCACTGCCCGCTCATATGGTGCCGAAGTCGAGATCGAGCTCAATGGCATCGGCGGGCTCACTAGTTGGTCGGTGCCGGACAAGGAGCTGGGCCCGGGGCAGCGGGCCCTGGTGGCGGCGGCCGGGTCGGCCGTCGGGGTCCTCTTTGGCGGACTGGTGTGGTTGGTCGGCCTGCTCACAGCTCCCGATGGTGAATTGGCCGGATTCGTGGTCAACAATCTCGTCCGGGTCAACGTCTTCTGGGGACTGATCAACTGGCTTCCGATCCGTCCACTGGACGGCGGCCATCTCTTCACTTCACTCCTGCAGAAGGTGATTCCCTCCAGGGCGGAGGTCATCGCCAATGTCGTGTTCTTCATCACGGCGGTAGGCGCACTCGCATGGGCGCTGTGGACCCAGGCGATCTTCCTTGCCCTCATCGCGGGCTGGCTGCTGATGGGAGAGCTGACCCGGAACAGAGGCGGTCAGAGGCGGCCTCCCGCTCCGATCCCACAGATGACGTTCGATCCCCCGCCCAGCGAACGCCGATGCCCCGCCCGACCAGGCACCAGTGCCCGACGCCGATCTCGAGCCGCAGCCAAAGCCGGGGCCCGAGCCACAGGCCGAGCCCGAGCACTAGCGGGCAAGTAGCTTCCCGCCACGATGGACTTCGCCTACAGCCAGCGGGTCGAGGAGTTGCGGACGCGTCTGCTGACATTCATGGAAGAGGCGGTCTACCCGGCTGAGGCGGTGTACCAGCGGGAGATGGAGGAGTCGGGCAATCCCCATCATCACCCGGCTGTGATCGAGGAGTTGAAAGTCGAGGCCCGCAGCCGCGGGCTTTGGAATCTCTTCCTCCCCGATTCCGAGCTCGGAGCCGGTCTCAGTGTTCTCGAGTACGCCCCGCTCGCCGAGATCACAGGTCGGAGCCCCGAGATCGCTCCCGAGGCCATCAACTGCTCGGCTCCCGACACCGGGAACATGGAGATCCTCCACTCGTTCGGCACCCCCGAGCAGAAGGAGACCTGGCTCGCGCCGTTGCTGGATGGCGAGTTCAGATCCTGCTTTTCGATGACAGAGCCCGATGTCGCCAGCTCGGACGCCACCAACATTCGCACCCGTATCGTCCGCGAGGGAGACATGTACCGGATCGCGGGTCGGAAGTGGTTCAGCTCAGGCGCAGCCTCGACTCGATGCAAAGTGTCGATCGTGATGGGAGTCACCGACCCCGATGCCGAACCGCACCGTCGTCAGTCGATGGTGCTTGTCCCGATGGACAGTCCCGGTGTGACAGTGGAGCGCGAGCCGACGGTCTTTGGCTATCAGGATCGGGGAGGGCACCCGCAGATCCGATTCGACGACGTGAGAGTCCCGGTCGCCAACCTCCTCGGCGAGCAGGGTGGGGGGTTTGCTATCGCCCAGGCCAGGCTCGGCCCGGGACGGATCCACCACTGCATGCGGGCCATTGGCGCCGCTGAGCGGTGCCTCGACCTGATGGTGCAGCGGTCCCAGGCTCGTACCGCCTTTGGGCGCCCTCTGTCCGAGCAGGGGGTGATCCAGGAGTGGATCGCGGACGCCCGGATCAGGATCGAGCAAGCCCGTCTTCTCGTCCTCAAGACGGCGTGGATGATCGACGAAGTGGGAGCGAAGGCAGCCCGCACCGAGATCGCTGCGATCAAGGTGGTGACACCAGCGCTTCTCACCGATATCGCCGATCGCGCCATCCAGCTATTCGGGGCGGCGGGCTTCACCGGAGACTTCCCATTGGCACGGTTCTATTCGATGGGGCGTTGGCTCCAGATCGCCGATGGGCCCGACGAGGTCCACCGCAGATCGGTTGCCCGGGCTGAATTGGGGCGACTCGGTCCCGGCGCGGTCCCAGAGCCCTATCCGTTCGACTGAATCCGCCCCAATCCGCCACCGGTTCGGCTCCGAATCATGTTTGGCATCGCGGTCCCAGCGGGAACGAAAAGCCTTGATGTTGCGTTTACGGGAGTTCAGAGATGGTTAGTCCTGTGACCTTCGACGTGAGGTTCTCGACATGGCGGGAGGATGCGGCGTGTCTCGACGTCATCGATGAGGTGTCGTTCTTCCCAGATGCCGAGGACTTGTCTGCCATCGCCCGGGCCAAGGCGGTCTGTGCCACCTGCCCGGTCGCATCTGAGTGCCTGACCTGGGCCATCGAGACCAATCAGAGCGAAGGCGTGTGGGGAGGTCATACTCCCAAGGAGCGCCGCTCGATCCGCCGCCGCTGGATCGAAGAGATCGAACAAGCCTCGTAGATTTCCTCCCCCAGGAGCGCAGCGACGTTGGGGGAGGTGGCCCGAAGGGCCGGAGGGGGTTTCCTTATCGCCTCTCCGCGGGCTCGTCGACGTCAGGCCCGTGCTCGGCGGCGATGTGGAGCAGCGGGTCACCCGGGTTGACCAGTGGGTTGAGGTTGCGGGCGATCACCCATCCCGAAGTCGTCGTCTTGACCCGAGTCGGTCTGACGCCGAATGCGTCCGAGATCCGGGCGACCTCATCACCCGCTTCGACACGGTCACCGAGCTCCGGCGAGATCTCGACGAGCCCGCCACGCCGTGCCCTCATCCATCGAGTCCTCCGCACCAATGTGGTCGCGCCGGGCCTGGGAAGCCTCATGTCGACCAGCCCCATCGAGCGAAGTGTCCGCATGACTCCCTCGAAGCCCATAGAGATCGAATCCTCGTCGGTTCGATCCGCCTGGCCCGCTTCGTAGAGGAGCATCTTGATTCCCTGTTCGGCGGCTGCCTGCCGGAGTGAGCCATCACGCACCCGGGCCTTGATCGTGAACGGAGCGCCGAATGCCCGCGCCAGCTCGAGAGTCTCCGGATCATCGATGTCAGCTCGAAGCTGAGGAAGATTGGTCCGGTGGTTCGAGGCCGTATGGCAATCGATCCCGACCGAACAATGCGCCACGACTTCTGTCATGAAGAGATGGGCCAGACGCGACGCGGTCGAACCGCGGGCGGAGCCGGGGAAGACGCGATTGAGGTCGCGGCGATCGGGGACATATCGGGAGCGGACCATGAATCCGAGCGGGTTCACGATCGGCACCGCGATCACGGCGCCGCGCAAGGTCTTGGCATCGAGGGCCCTCATCACCTTGCGAACGACTTCGACTCCATTGATCTCATCGCCGTGTATGCCGCCCGACACCCAAACGTTGGGCCCGGACGTGCGCCCGTTGATCACCGCGATTGGGAGTGAGGCCTCCGTGCCGGCGGGGAGGTGGGCGAAGGGGAGCTCGATCCTCATCTTCCGCCCGGGAGGGACTGTGACCTTGCCGATCGTTATCGGATCGTTGCGGGGGTCAACCACGGCCGGATCGGGCCGCCGGCTCGTGGTCGGCGTGGTCCTCGATGAATTCGATGATCGCATCGGCGATGTCGATGCCGCTCGCCGTCTCGATCCCTTCCAGGCCAGGCGAGGAGTTGACCTCGAGCACCATCGGCCCCGCGTCCGACTGGAGCAGGTCGACGCCGGCGACGTTCAATCCCATGGTCTTCGCCGCCCGCACCGCGGTGGCCCGCTCTGCCGCCGACAACTTGATCGATTCGGCGTAGCCACCCCGATGGAGGTTCGACCTGAACTCACCGGGTGGGCCCTGCCGCTTCATCGCTGCCACCACTTTCCCTCCGACGACGAACGCCCTGATGTCGGATCCTCGGGCTTCCTTGACGTACTCCTGGACCAGGATGTTGGCGTCGAGCTGGCGGAAGGCCGAGATGACCGAGTCTGCCGCTTTCCTCGTCTCGGCCAGCACGACACCGAGTCCTTGGGTGCCCTCGAGCAGCTTGACAACCACCGGTGGGCCGCCCACGACGTCGAGCAGTCCGTCGATGTCGTGAGTGGAATGGGCGAAGCTCGTCGTGGGGAGACCGACACCGGCGCGTGAGAGGAGTTGCAGCGATCGCAGCTTGTCCCGGGACCGGCTGATTGCCTGGGAGTCGTTCAAGGTGAAGACGCCTGCCATCTCGAATTGGAGGACCACCGCTGCCCCGTAGAAGGTATAGGTGGCACCGATCCGGGGGATCACGGCGTCGGGCCTCACCTCCTCCCCTCGAAACAGGATCTTCGGCGTCCTCGCCGAGATCTCCATGTAGCACCTCAGATAGTCGACTATCGCCACCTCGTGGCCCCGGAGCAGTGCAGCTTCTCGGAGCCTCTGGGTCGAGTACAGACCCGAGTTGCGGGAGAGGATGGCGAGCTTCATTCGTTTTCCTGGGCCCGTCCCGGGCGTGCTCCCAGGTAGCTGCGACCGGGGTCGATGACAAAGTTGCTCCGCACCGCCCGCCGACCGAGGAGCATGCGAAAGCCCATTTCGTCCCGGCTGGTCAGATTGACCAAGGCGTTCAGCTCCACCCCGGCCACCAGAACCCTGGTTCTTATGACCGGGCGCAGCTCACTTCGACCTCCGGGGTTCTTCACCTTCTTCTCCATTGCCAGGGGAGCCTCGCATTGGATGGAAGGCTTCCTCGATCTCTGCTTGGGATGGATCTCGAAGCGAACGTACTCGGTGCCGTCCACGTCGAACCGTTCGAGATTGAATGCGTGGAGCGATGAGTTATCGGCACCGGTGTCGACCTTGACCTTCATCTCGGCAACACCGAGATCGGGCAGTTGGACCCACTCCCGCCAACCGATGATCGCCTTGTGCTCGTCGGCCCGTCTACTCATACCCGCACGACCGTTGACGGTCCTCTCCGTGATGGCATGACACCTGGATCACCGGCGGCATCGTAGAGATCGGAGAACCGGCTTCGGCGGGGCACAATGATCAGGGTGAAGACCGGTCGACGCGAGAACCCGAAGAAGAAGGTGCCGGCCTGGCTGATGGGTCTCTTCTTCGCGGTGATCGTCTTCATCATCGTCCTGCTCGTGGTCAACGCTCTGGGCTACGGGGATGATCCCGCGGTCGGCGCTCTGGCAGACGGGGGACTCTGGCCGACCCGATAGCCGCGCCCGCTTGGGCTATGTCGGCGGTGGGGGGATGGGATTGCCGCTGCAGTCGATGCCCTCTGCCGGCCTGTAGTCGGCGAGGAAGGTGTCGACGACGACCCTCCCGTCGGGGTAAGTGCGCTGCCGGTCGGTCTCCACATGGGTGCATGCCCCACGACTAGAGGAGCGCTGGTCGAGCTCTTCGATCTCTATGTGCTTGGTCGAATACATGCTGACCGTGATCGACTCGTCCGTGTAGGACGTCCAGATCAGGATCGGGTGGTTGGTGGTATTGGTCATCACCAGGTCCGGGGCCGGGTTTGAGATCGTCGCCTCGCGTCCGTAGGGGTATCGGGAGAAGTAGAGGCTGTGGCTCCTGTACTCGACGAAGTCCATCCCGGCGAAGTAGGCAGCGTTGAAGATCGTCGTGGCGAACTGGGACACGCCCCCTCCGACCTCTTCGATCAGATGGCCCTGACGAATGGCGCCGGCGGAGAAGAATCCGTTCTCGACAGTGCGGGGACCGACGTACTCGTTGAGCGAGATCGTCTCCCCGGGCACCAGATAGACGCCGCGCACGATGTCGGCGATCCGCTGGATGTTCCTCACCCGCGTCTCACAGCAGCTGTGCGGCGTGGTGAACTCGCCCACCTTCTCCACTATCAGGCTGCCGTCGGCCCAGGCTGCCAGGGCGGGATCGACAGTCGGCCGCGACTGGAGCCCGAACGGGCCGCTCGAGCCGGAAAGGATCTGCTGGCCGAGCCACTTGCCCACCCCGGCCTCGCAGCAGACCGGGGGTGGGTCGCCCGGGGTGAGGACGGCGGGGACATCGTCGGTCACGGTGAACGTTGGCTCGACGAAGCTGCCCACCGGTCCGACGATTGTGTTCTCGAGCGTGGCATGAAGCGCGTCGCTGTCGAAGGCGACGCCGATCTCGCCACCGCCGATATCGAAGCGGAGATGTGACTGCAGGACGGCGGGGCTCAGTGTCGCGGTCTTGCCGTCCACCGAGATGTCGACCCCCTCACCGGTCTGGCCATTGAGCCGCTCGACGGTTTCTCCGGCGACCTCGTCAGACACGCTGGGGTGGATCTCCTCTACATCGATGTCGAGGCGATCTGGGGGAGCGATGAGGTCGACTTCCCCGAGTTGATCCACTAACGAGTCGATGTTGGCCTCGGTCCCTATGACTCCGGGGATCAAGACGAGTTGGCCACCGCCATCGGGCTCGATCTTTGGCTCGGTGACCACGACCGGAGTCAGCCCGGGGTGATTGTCGAGCGCCTTTCTTGCCTGCTCCGGGTCGAAGGCCCACTGCTCTTCGATTTCGTCGGTCGCCACCCCGCCAACGGCCCATGACGAGAACTGCCGCCACACCGAGCCCTCGTGTCGGGCGGCAAGAACGGCGGCCGCTGTGGCCTGCTGGTCGTACGAGAAGCCGATTGTCCCGAGGGGGACGGCGAGCTCACCTTCCCCGTAATCGATCATGACCTGCCGTTCGAGGATCTCAGAGGAGCGATCGGCGACCGTCGACTGGACGCCGGCAGGGGTGACGCCTTCCATTGGCTCGCCCGCGTAGCTCACGTTGTTCGCAACGACCACACCGTCATTGGACACGTGTTGGGACCATCCCACCCCGGCAAGGGCGAACATGATCAGACCGAGCGCCAGGAACGCCCAGGAGAAGATGGAGAGCGGAGCAGCATGCTTGGCCAAGGTGCCCGGTCATGGTATTGGGATCTGGTCGTAGTGCCCGGCACCTGAGCCCACGATCATCCCCGCGCAAAGCCTTGACGGTCTTCTCGGCGCCGCTGTATGCTGACCATCGACCTACGGGTCCGGGACTGCCGCAGCGTTCGTCTGGACGAAGCCGATGTGGCGGTTTCGACAATTGAAGATTTCAATTGGAGGCATGCTGACGCGTCTGTTAGCATGCCTTGTCTGCGTTACTTAGACCTGATCCGGATCCCTCAGGAGGCCCCCCTTGGTTTCGCGCGTTACTGAGCGCTTTTCATTTGGAAAAATCCCCGAAGTACTACCTCTTCCCGACCTCCTTGCAGTCCAACACGAATCCTTCAAGTGGTTCCTCGACGAGGGTTTCCGCGAGATCTTCGAAGAGATCAGCCCCATCGAGGACTTCACAGGTTCACTCGCCCTCGAGCTGACCGACCATCGCTTCGGCGAGCCTCAGATGAGCCTCGAGGAGGCCAAGGAGCGGGATTCCAACTACGCAATGCCCTTGTTCGTCACCGCCCGGTTCATGAACCGGCAGACGGGTGAGATCAAGGAGCAGCAGGTCTTCCTCGGAGACTTTCCGATCATGACCGACAAGGGCGTGTTCATCATCAACGGGACGGAGCGAGTCATCGTCTCCCAGTTGGTGCGGTCCCCGGGCATCTACTTCGACAAGACCCCGGACAAGACCTCCGACAGGGAGATCTTCTCGGGCAAGATCATCCCGGGTCGCGGTGCGTGGCTCGAGTTCGACACAGACAAGAAGGACACCATCGGTGTCCGGGTCGACCGCAAACGCCGGCAGTACATCACGGCCTTCCTCAAGGCGCTCGGTATCGCCGAGACGGACGAGGAGATCCTGGCGATGTTCGACGGCGCCGAGTCGATCAAGAACACCATCGAGAAGGACACCGCCCATTCCAAGGAAGAGGCGTTGCTCGACCTCTACCGCAAGTTGCGTCCTGGTGAGCCCACCACGGTCGAGTCGGCCCGCGGTCTCATCCAGACTCTTTTCCGCAACCCGAAGCGGTATGACCTGACCAGGGTCGGTCGCTACAAGATCAGCCAGAAGTACCGGGAGGACTCCCCGACCGATTACCGGGCCGAGGGCCTCCAGCTGTTGCGCGACGAGGACATCATCGACGCCATCAAGTACCTGGTGGCGCTTCACGCCGGCCAGACCACGATGACGACGCACACCGGGACCGAGGTCGCGGTCAACACCGACGACATCGACCATTTCGGCAACCGGCGCATCCGCACAGTCGGCGAGCTGGTCCAGAACCAGGTTCGTGTCGGGCTAACCCGTCTCGAGCGAGTGGTCCGGGAGCGCATGACGACCCAGGACCCGGATGCGATCACCCCGCAGAGCCTGATCAACATCCGTCCGGTCACGGCTGCGATCAAGGAGTTCTTCGGGACCTCTCAGCTGTCGCAGTTCATGGACCAGCCCAACCCGCTGGCCGGGCTCACCCACCGTCGCCGTCTCTCGGCGCTCGGGCCTGGTGGGCTCTCACGTGAGCGGGCCGGGTTCGAGGTCAGGGACGTCCACCCCTCTCACTACGGGCGGATGTGCCCCATCGAGACGCCGGAGGGGCCGAACATCGGTCTGATCGGCTCCCTCGCCTCGTACGCCAGGGTCAATGAGTTCGGATTCATCGAGACCCCCTACCGCAAGGTCGAGTCCGGCAAGGTCACCACCAAGGTCGAGTATCTGACTGCGATCGAGGAGGAGCGATTCGTCATCGCCCAGGCCAACGCCCCACTCAAGGAGGACAGCACGTTCCAGAACCCGAAGGTGCTGGTGCGCCGCGCCGGCGGCGGTGGAGACGTCGAATACATCCCGGCCAAGGACGTCGACTACATGGATGTCTCCCCGAAACAGATCGTTTCGGTCTCGACCTCACTCATCCCGTTCCTCGAGCATGACGATGCCAACCGCGCCCTGATGGGCTCGAACATGCAGCGTCAGGCGGTGCCACTCCTCACGGCCGATGCCCCGCTGGTCGGGACCGGAGTCGAGCAGCGAGCCGCTCAGGACTCGGGCGACATGATCGTCTCTCCGATCATCGGCGAGGTCGTCGAGGTCACCGGTGACGAGATCGTCATCAAGGAGAAGGAGACCAACAAGAAGCACACTTTCGTGCTCGACAAGTTCCGCCGCTCCAACCAGGGCACGTGCATGAACCACAAGCCGCTGGTCCGGGAGGGCGACACGGTCAAGGTGGGCGATGTCCTCGCAGACGGGCCTTCCACCGAGACCGGTGAGCTCGCGCTCGGCCGGAACCTGCTGGTTGCCTTCATGCCTTGGCAAGGTCACAACTTCGAAGACGCCATCATCATCTCCGAGCGTCTCGTCAAGGACGATGTCCTCACCTCGATCCACATCGAGGAGCACGAGATCGACGCCCGTGACACCAAGCTCGGCGCGGAGGAGATCACCAGGGACATCCCGAACGTGCCCGAAGAGGTCCTGGCCAACCTCGACGAGGAGGGGATCATCCGGGTCGGCGCCGAAGTGGGCCCGGGCGACTATCTCGTGGGCAAGGTCACCCCCAAGGGTGAGACCGAGCTCACCCCCGAGGAGCGCCTCCTGCGCGCCATCTTCGGTGAGAAGGCTCGCGAAGTCCGTGACACGTCGCTCAAGGTCCCGCATGGCGAGACCGGCAAGGTCATCGCCGTCAAGGTCTTCAAGCGGGCCGAGGGATACGACCTACCACCCGGGGTCAACGAGCTGGTTCGGATCTACGTCGCTCAGCAACGCAAGATCTCTGAGGGAGACAAGCTGGCCGGCCGTCACGGCAACAAGGGAGTCATCTCCAAGGTCCTCCCCGAGGAAGAGATGCCGTTCCTGGCCGACGGCACCCCGGTCGACATCATCCTGTCGCCTCTTGGTGTCCCCTCCCGCATGAATCTGGGTCAGGTCCTCGAGACTCACCTCGGCTGGGCCGCCGCCCAGGGCTGGGAGCCCTTCGACGGGAAGAGCCCGGCGGTTGGGGGAGTCAAGCCGTGGACCAAGGTGGCGACGCCGGTATTCGACGGCGCCCGCGAGGACGAGATCATGCAGGTGATCCAGAGTGCCCGACCCAACCGGGACGGCGATCGCCTGGTCGGTGACGACGGGAAGGCCTACCTAATCGATGGCCGCACAGGCGAGCCCTTCGACAGCCCGGTCACCGTCGGATACATCTACATGTTGAAACTGGTCCATCTGGTGGACGAGAAGATCCACGCCAGGTCGACCGGCCCCTACAGCATGATCACCCAGCAGCCGCTCGGTGGTAAGGCCCAGTTCGGTGGTCAGCGGTTCGGCGAGATGGAGGTGTGGGCCCTCGAGGCCTATGGCGCCGCCTATGCCCTCCAAGAGCTGCTCACCATCAAGTCCGACGATGTCCAGGGCCGGGTCAAGGTCTACGAAGCGATCGTGAAGGGCGACAACATCCCCGAGCCAGGCATCCCGGAGTCGTTCCGGGTGCTGGTCAAGGAGATGCAGAGCCTCTGCCTCAACGTGGAGATGCTCTCCGCCGGTGAGGAGGTCGAGCTGAGGGAGCTCGAGGAGGAGTCCTATCGCTCGGTGGAGACCCTCGGCATCGACCTGAGTCGACCCGAGCGCCCAGATAGTGAGTAACGAGTTTCACACCACCCAACCACCCAAAACCACGAACGAAGTGAGTGACATTGGCGCAGCAACTTTTCGATGAGATAAAGATCGGCCTGGCCTCCAGCGACCAGATCAGGGCCTGGTCATACGGCGAGGTCAAGAAGCCGGAGACGATCAACTACCGCACCCTCCGCCCGGAGAAGGAGGGCTTGTTCGACGAGCGCATCTTCGGTCCTCAGCGGGACTGGGAGTGCTACTGCGGCAAGTACAAGAGGATCCGCTACAAGGGGATCATCTGCGAGCGCTGCGGGGTCGAGGTGACACGCTCCAAGGTACGGCGCGAGCGCATGGGCCACATCGAGCTGGCCGCGCCCGTCACCCACATCTGGTTCTTCAAGGGTGTCCCCAGCCGTTTGGGCTATCTGCTCGACATGTCGCCCAAGGAGCTGGAGAAGGTCATCTACTTCGCCAGCTACATCATCACTTCCGTCGACGACGAGAAGCGGCAGAAGGACCTGCCCGAGCTCGAGGCGGCGATGCGCGACGAGATCGAAGTCGTTCGCTCCGAGTTCACCGAATGGCACCAGGTGCGTCTCGAGGCTCTCGAGGACGAGCTGGAGCGCATGGAAGAAGGCGGGGCCAAGAGCCAGGAGATCAATGCCCGGAAGAAGGAAGTCGAGCGGGAGATCAAGGATCGCCAGGAGCGGTCCGATCGCGAGATCGAGCTGATCGAGGACGCCTACGACACGTTCCGGAAGTTCAAGCCCAAGGATCTCGTCGAGTCCGAGCAGCTGTGGCGTGAGATCTACTTCCGCTACGCCGACTATTTCGAGGGAGGCATGGGCGCTGAGGCCGTCAAGGCCCTGCTCACCCATCTCGACCTCGACACCGAGATGGCGACGCTCGAGACGAACCTCGATGCCGGCTCGGCACAGAAGCGTCAGCGGGCCACCCAGCGGATGAAGGTGGTCAAGCCCTTCTGGGAGGGCGAGAACCGGCCCGAGGACATGATCCTCGAGACCGTGCCGGTGATCCCGCCCGACCTCCGGCCGATGGTCCAACTCGATGGTGGCCGTTTCGCTACGTCCGACCTGAACGACCTATATCGCCGGGTCATCAACCGGAACAACCGACTCAAGAGACTGCTCGACCTCGGAGCCCCGGAGATCATCGTCAACAACGAGAAGCGCATGCTCCAGGAGGCAGTCGACGCCCTGTTCGACAACGGCCGCCGGGGCCGTGCGGTGACCGGCCCGGGCAACCGCCCGCTCAAATCACTCTCCGACATGCTCAAGGGCAAGCAGGGACGGTTCCGTCAGAACCTGCTTGGCAAGCGCGTCGACTACTCGGGCCGCTCGGTCATCGTGGTCGGGCCTCAGCTCAAGCTGCATCAGTGCGGTCTTCCCAAGATCATGGCTCTCGAGCTGTTCAAGCCTTTCGTGATGAAGCGACTGGTCGATCTCGACCTGGCCCAGAACATCAAGGCAGCGAAGCGGATGGTCGAGCGGCAGCGCCCACAGGTCTGGGATGTGTTGTCCGACGTGATCCAGGAGCACCCGGTGCTGCTGAACCGGGCGCCCACCCTGCACCGTCTCGGCATCCAGGCATTCGAGCCGGTGCTGGTCGAGGGCAAGGCGATCCAGATTCACCCGTTGGTCTGCGAGGCCTTCAACGCCGACTTCGACGGTGATCAGATGGCCGTCCATCTCCCGCTGTCGGCGGAGGCCCAGGCCGAGGCCCGAGTCCTCATGCTCAGCTCGAACAACGTGTTGTCACCCGCGTCCGGGCGCCCGATCGTTACGCCGTCCCAGGACATGGTCATCGGGATCTACTACCTGTCCGAGCGGATCGACGAGGCCAAGGGCGCCGGCCGGTCATTTGCCGACTTCGACGAGGCCTTGATGGCCAACGAGATCGGCGAGCTCTCGGTTCATGCCCCGGTCAAGATCCGTCTCGGCGATCTCGCCGGCGATGCGGAGCTTCACGCCGACCTCAAGCCGACGCTGGGCAGCCTGCTCACCGATGCGCCCTTGAGTAATACGGGGCTCTCCGAGACGACGCTCGGCCGAGTATTGATCAACCAGGTCTTGCCCGAGGGTTTCCCGTTCGTGGACTCGGTTGTGATCAAGGCGGACATCCGCAGGCTGATCGAAACCGTCATCGAGCGCTACCCCCGTTCCGCGGTGGCCGAGACTCTGGATGGGATCAAGGAGTTGGGCTTCAACTTCGCCACCAAATCCGGTCTCACCATCGCCCTGGACGACGTGCGCACCCCGGCGGACAAGGCGCAGATCCTCGAGGAGTACGAGGAGCGCGCCGACAAGGTGCAGGGCCTCTTTCAGAAGGGTGTCGTCACCGACGAAGAGCGTCGTCAGGAGTTGATCGAGATCTGGACCGAAGCCACCGAGAAGGTGACCGACGCCATGAAGGGCGGCCTCAAGTCGGAGCGGTTCAATGCCCTCGACATGATGGTCGGTTCCGGCGCCCGCGGGAACATGATGCAGGTCCGTCAGATCGCAGGCATGCGAGGTCTGGTGGCGAACCCCAAGGGTGACATCATCCCCCGCCCCATCATCTCCAACTTTCGTGAGGGACTGTCGGTCCTCGAGTATTTCATCTCGACACACGGTGCCCGCAAGGGTCTGGCCGACACTGCGCTACGCACCGCAGACTCGGGATACCTGACCCGGCGGCTCGTTGACGTCTCCCAGGAGATGATCATCCTGGAGCTCGACTGCGAAACCGACAAGGGAATCGTGATCTCCGTAGTCGATGAGCGCGGCAACAAGATCCGCAACCTTCGCTCTCGGATCTTCGGCCGTGCCCTGGCCGACGATCTCAAGGAGGGCCGGACCCTGGTGGCGACCGTCGACGACGAGAAGCTTCGGGCCGGCACCGTGCTCGGCACCAAACAGCTCCACGCCATCGAGGAGGCCGACATCGAGTCGGTCCGGGTCCGCTCACCCCTGACCTGCGACACCCGGGGTGGCGTATGTCAGGCCTGCTACGGCCTGTCCCTGGCCACCGGGAAGATGGTCGAGACGGGCGAGGCCGTCGGAATCATGGCTGCACAGTCGATCGGCGAGCCCGGCACTCAGCTCACCATGCGCACCTTCCATACCGGAGGTGTTGCCGGCGAGGACATCACCCATGGTTTGCCCAGAGTGGTCGAGCTCTTCGAGGCTCGCACCCCCAAGGGCAAGGCTGTGATCGCGGATGCCAGTGGCGTTGTCAAACTCGTCGAGGACTCGGATGGCCGGCGGATCGTCGTGGAGAACGGCGAGGAAGAGGCGGTTTATGGGATCTCGCGCTATGCGAAGCTCCGCGTAGCCAACGGCGCCGAGATCGAAGCCGGGACCCAGCTGACGGAAGGGCCGCTCGACCCCAAGGAGGTCCTCGAGATCCGGGGCGTCCGGGCCACCCAGCAGTACCTGGTCGACCAGGTGCAGGAGGTGTACCGGTCCCAAGGTGTGGAGATCCACGACAAGCACATCGAGATGATCGTCCGGCAGATGCTGCGGCGGGTCAGGGTCGTGGCCGCAAGCGACTCCGATTTCCTCCCGGCGGCTCTCATCGACGACCAGCATTTCCGTGATGCCAACAAGGAGCTGGTGACCGAGGGCAAGCGCCCTGCTGAGGGACGACCCGAGCTCATGGGAATCACCAAGGCGTCTCTCGCCACGGACTCATGGCTGTCGGCGGCTTCGTTCCAGGAGACGACCCGAGTGCTCACCGATGCCGCCATTCAGGGCCGCTCTGACTTCATGAGGGGCCTCAAGGAGAACGTGATCATCGGGAAGCTGATCCCGGCCGGCACCGGCGCCCAGCAGTATCAGGTGCTCCAGCCTGCCATGCCTGGCGCCACCACAGTGGCCTCTCTCGGCTATCTCGAGGGCGGGCTCATGGCCCCCGGCGAAGAGGAGGGCCTCCCCGAGGACCCCGCCGAATGGCTCGCCTCCCTGGGCGGCACCCTCGGTGGTGGCGAGGACGAAGAGGAGTAAGTGGTGAGTGGTGAGATCACTAGCCGTCACCCATAACCGACCAGAGGAGCCGCCCGCCGGGGCGGCTCTTCTCGTTGACAGGAACTTGCCCGGAGATAGCTTTTCCATGCGGCGGGGACTGGTGGCTGCGCGGTCAAGCGAGGTCTCCGTCGATGAGTGTCAACCCAGGTCCGCCCGGGAAGGGTGCGAAGCGCCTATCCCCGGATGAGCTCGCCCAGGAGGTGGCAAGCCTCCTCAAGGGGGGCGCATCTGGTCACCCCGAGCGGCGCCTGCGTATCGACATCGTCACCTTGAGCAGGATCGTGATGGCGCTTGCTGTCGTCCTATTCGGGGTCGGCGTGGCCGTCGCTGTGCCCTGGATCGGCGGCCTCGTCGGATTCGAGACCCCGGGCATGGTCATTCAGGGAGGCCCCGTTGTCGGCTGCCCTGGAGAGATCGAAATCGGGGAGGTATTCAAAGGTGAGACGGTGCAGGTGGTGGGGCGGACAGATGACGGCGTCTACTTCGCTGTGCGTGATGAGCGAGGGCCTGGTGATGTCGTCTACGTCGACGCCAGACAATCACTGATGTCGATGACGAAGACTTGCTTCCAGCGAGGTCGTGCGAGCCCAGGGACCAGTCAGTGGTCCTGGCGGCGGCGACCACCGTGGGCCCGGGTGATCCCACCCCAACGACGATAGTCGTGACATCGACGACCCTGGTGGGGGAGACCCACGACGACTGCCCGACAGGCCCGGACGGGAGGGTTGGCCGTCCACCTCGCCGCGGCACGGCGACCCCGGGTGCCCCGACGACGACCACACCACCATCCACGGCTCCTGACGGTCCCGGGCCGACCACGACCAAGGGGCCGGGCTCGTCCACAACCACCACCCGGCCGGGCCGACCCCACGACCCGCCCGCCAGCTCCTCATCGACGACCCACCACCACGACGACTCGACCCCCAGCCACGACGTCATCCACCACGACATCGACGACGACAACGACCCAGCCGACGACCACCACCACCGAGGCCACGACACGACCACGGGCCAGACGACACCACCGAGGTGACGACCTCCACGACTCGAGCCCGAGCCCACCACCACCGTTCCCTAGGCAAATCAATTTGGCCCTAGTCGGCGAAGACACATAGAATCGGTCCTTCGTCCGGGGCCGCTCGCTTATTGAGCGCGACCGGATGGGCCGGGCACGCCCAGTGCCCGGTACGCAAGGCTTCACATCAGGAACGACGTTTGGGGTGTGCCCGTGTCGCTTCCTGGCGTTTAGGAGAAACATGCCGACGATCGAGCAACTTGTCCGCGAGGGCAGGAAGCCAAAGAAGAAGAAGGCCAAGACGGCTGCACTAGGCGGCGCCCCACAACGGCGCGGTGTGTGCACCCGCGTCTACACCGTGACGCCCAAGAAGCCGAACTCGGCTCTGCGCAAGGTGGCGCGTGTGCGTCTCTCTTCACAGGTCGAGGTCACCGCCTACATCCCCGGTGAGGGCCACAACCTCCAGGAGCACAGCATCGTGCTGGTTCGCGGTGGGCGGGTCCGCGACCTGCCGGGCGTGCGCTACAAGGTGATCCGCGGCACCCTCGATGCGTCCGGCGTCAGCGATCGCAGGCAGGCCCGCAGCCGCTACGGATCGAAGAAGGTGTCCTGATGCGACGGGCACCGGCACAGAAGCGAAAGATCGAGCCAGACCCGGTATTCCGGAGCGTCCTCGTCAGCAAGGTCATCAACAAGGTCTTGTGGAAGGGGAAGAAGAACACCGCCCGAGAGATCGTGTACGGAGCCCTCGAAGTCGTGGAGCAGCGGACCAGTCAGGACCCGAGCGTGATCCTCAAACGAGCGGTGGACAATGTCCGGCCCCAGGTCGAGGTGCGATCCCGCCGGGTTGGTGGAAGCTCCTATCAGGTGCCCGTCGAGGTGTCGGCCCGGCGTCAGGAGACTCTGGCCATTCGATGGCTGGTCAACTTCGCCAGACAGCGACGTGAGCCGACCATGGCGATGCGTCTCGCCAACGAGATCCTGGATGCCTCGAACTACACCGGGGCTGCGATCAAGCGCAAGGAAGATGTTCACAAGATGGCGGAGTCCAACAAGGCCTTCGCCCACTACCGCTGGTAACCCGAGGAACGTTCCAGCAGGCGGGCCCGACACCGAAACGGGCCCGAACCGCAGGACGTGGGACGTTCACAACCGCATATCGAGTCGGAGTAAGAGAAGAAGAGAATGAGCAACGGAAACGCTGCCATATCGCATCTGCGCCAGGTGCCGCTGAGCCGGACCCGAAACATCGGGATCATGGCTCATATCGACGCGGGCAAGACCACTCTGACCGAGCGCATCCTCTATTACACCGGCCGTAATTACAAGATCGGTGAGGTCCACGAGGGCGCCGCCACGATGGACTGGATGGAGCAGGAGCAGGAGCGTGGCATCACCATCACGTCCGCCGCAACCACCTGCGTCTGGCACGAGCACCTGATCAACATCATCGACACCCCGGGACACGTCGACTTCACGGTCGAGGTGGAGCGGTCCCTCCGTGTCCTCGATGGCGCAATTGCGGTGTTCGACGGCGTCGCCGGCGTCGAGCCCCAGTCAGAGACCGTGTGGCGTCAGGCCGACCGTTATGGCGTGCCCCGCATCTGTTTCATCAACAAGCTGGATCGCACCGGCGCCGACTTCTACTTCGACGTCCAGTCGATCATCGATCGACTCGGGGCACGTCCGCTCGTGCTCCAGCTCCCGATCGGGACCGAGGCCGACTTCACCGGCGTTGTCGACCTGGTCGAGATGAAGGCCCATATCTGGAAGGGTGACGACGGGAAGCACTGGGACACCAGCGATATCCCGGCCGACCTCGCCGACCGCGCCGCCGAATACCGGGAGAAGCTGCTCGAGGCGGTCGCCGAGACCTCCGAGGAGCTCCTCGACGCATATCTCGAGAACGGCGACCTGACCTCCAAGGAAATCCAGGAGGGTGTTCGCGCCGGCACCATCGCCCGCGATTTCACCCCCGTGTTCTGTGGGTCCGCCTTCAAGAACAAGGGCGTCCAGCTTCTTCTCGACGCGGTGGTCGCCTATCTGCCCAGCCCCGCCGACCTGCCGGCGATCAAGGGCTTCCGGCCCGGCGACGAAGAGGTGGTCGTCGAGCGCATGCCCGAGGACGCCGAGCCTTTCGCGGCCCTCGCCTTCAAGATCATGTCCGATCCACATGTCGGCAAGCTGACCTATTTCCGGGTGTACTCGGGCCACGCCGCCAAGGGCGACACGGTCCTCAACACCACGACCGGGCAGAAGGAGCGTCTCGGGCGAATCCTCCGGATGCACGCCAACTCCCGTGAGGACATCGACGATGTGTTCGCCGGAGACATCGTGGCGGGAATCGGGTTCAAGAACACCACGACCGGGGACACCCTGTCCGACCAGGGGAAGGCCATCCAGCTCGAGTCGATGGAGTTCCCCGCTCCGGTCATCTCGGTGGCAATCGAGCCCAAGACCAAGTCCGACGACGAAAAGCTCTCCGAATCGCTGCACCGACTCTCCGAGGAGGACCCGACATTCCTGGTCAGGACCGACGAGGAGACCGGGCAGACGATCATCTCGGGCATGGGCGAGCTCCATCTGGAGATCCTCGTCGACCGCCTCCTTCGCGAGTTCAAGGTGGATGCGACCGTGGGCAAGCCCCAGGTGGCCTACCGGGAGACCATCCGTCGGGCGGTGGAGAAGGTCGAGTACCGCCATGTCAAGCAGACCGGCGGCAAGGGCCAGTACGCACACGTCGTGATCAATCTCGAGCCCACCGGCCCCGGCGGCGGCTACGAGTTCGTCGACCAGATCAAGGGCGGCAAGGTGCCCCGCGAGTACATACCGTCGGTCGACGACGGGATCGAGGAGGCGCTCGACCAGGGCATCGTCGCCGGCTACCCGCTGGTCGATGTCCGGGCAACCCTCACCGACGGGTCCGCCCACGACGTCGACTCCTCGGAGATGGCTTTCAAGATCGCCGGGTCGATGGCATTGCAGGAGGCCGCCCGCAAGGCCGGCGTCAAGCTGCTCGAGCCGGTCATGGAGGTCGAGGTGACCACCCCCGACGAGTACATGGGTGATGTGATCGGCGACCTCAACTCCCGCAGGGGCAAGGTCGAAGGCATGACCCAGCGTGGCAACAGCCAGGTGATCAGGGCCCAGGTGCCCATGTCGGAGATGTTCGGGTATGCCACCGACCTCCGTTCCAAGACACAGGGACGCGCCACTTATTCAATGCAGTTTCACTCATATCAGGACGTTCCCGACTCGATCGCAGAAGACATCGTGGCGAGCCGTCGCGGGCAGTCCTGAAGAGTCAAAGAGAAGACGGATAGAGAAGAGATAGAGGAGCCAAGAGGAAATGGCGAAGGCGAAGTTTGAGCGTACGAAGCCGCATGTGAATGTGGGGACGATGGGTCATATTGATCATGGGAAGACGACGTTGACGGCTGCGATTACGAAGGTTTTGTCGGAGCGGGTGGGTGGTTCGAATCAGATGACGTCGTTTGACATGATTGATAAGGCGCCTGAGGAGCGTGAGCGGGGGATCACGATTCAGATTGCTCATGTGGAGTATGAGACTGAGGCTCGTCATTATGCGCATGTGGATATGCCGGGTCATGCTGATTACATCAAGAACATGATTACGGGTGCGGCGCAGGTGGATGGGGCGATTCTGGTGGTGTCGGCGGCTGATGGTCCGATGCCTCAGACCCGGGAGCATGTGTTGTTGGCCCGTCAGGTGGGGGTGCCTTCGATTGTCGTGTTTTTGAACAAGGTGGACATGGTTGATGATGAGGAGCTGTTGGACCTGGTCGAGCTCGAGGTCCGGGATCTTCTGACTGAATATGAGTTTCCGGGGGATGAGGTTCCTGTGGTCCGGGGGTCTGCGTTGAAGGCGTTGGATGGGGATGAGGCGTCTTCTGATCAGATCATGGAGTTGATGACTGCGGTTGATGATTATGTGCCGGAGCCGGATCGGGATACCGAAAAGCCGTTTCTGATGTCGATCGAGGATGTGTTCACTATTACGGGTCGGGGCACGGTGGTGACTGGTCGGGTGGAGCAGGGGATTTTGAAGGTGAATGAGGAAGTGGAGATCGTGGGGATCCGTCCTACTCATAAGACGGTGGCGACCGGGATCGAAATGTTCCGCAAACTTCTCGATGAGGGGCGGGCGGGGGACAATGTGGGGGTCCTGCTTCGTGGGGTGGGTAAGGATGATGTGGAGCGGGGTCAGGTCCTGGCCAAACCAGGGAGCATCACTCCTCATACCGATTTCGAAGCTCAGGTGTATGTGCTGACCAAGGAGGAGGGGGGCAGGCATAACCCGTTCTTCCCCGGGTATCGACCCCAGTTCTATTTCCGGACTACCGATGTGACCGGTGCCATCCAACTGCCTGAGGGGACTCAGATGGTCATGCCCGGAGACAATACGGAGATGACCGTGGAACTGATCGCTCCCATCGCCATGGACGAAGGACTCCGTTTCGCTATCCGTGAAGGTGGCCGCACCGTCGGCGCCGGCCGAGTCGTAAAGATCGTCAAATGAGCGACCAGCAGAAGATCCGCATCCGCCTCAAGGCGTACGACCACAACGTGGTCGACGAGTCTTCGAAGAAGATCACCGAGACCGTGGTGCGGACCCAGGCCAAGGTAAAGGGACCGATTCCTTGCCCACCGAGATCCACCGGTACTGCGTCATCCGCGGGCCACACGTGGACAAGGACTCGCGCGAGCACTTCGAGATGAGGATCCACAAGCGCCTCATCGACATCCTCGAGCCGACCCCCAAGACGGTCGACTCACTCATGCGTCTCGAGTGCCCGCCGGCGTCGAAGTGGAGCTGAAGTTGTGAATTCGCTGGCTGCCCTCGCAGCGGGCTGCTAGGCTTGCAGAACCCGCACGGTGGTCGCAACTCCCCCCGATCCCAGGAGCTCGGCAATGAAGCCATCCTCGGCACGAAACTGGGCATGACTCAGGTCTTCGACGACCAGGCGAGGGCAATCCCTGTCACGGTCATCAAGGCCGGGCCCTGTCGCGTCGTCCAGATCAAGACCGAGGAAACCGACGGTTACAACTCGATCCAGATCTCGTTCCGCGATGCCAAGCCGGGGAAGGTCAACAAGCCTGAAGCCGGTCACTACGCCAAGGCGGGAGTGGCCCCGGCTCGTCATCTCGTCGAGCTGAGGGTCGACGATCCCAGTGCCTACACCGTCGGCCAGGAGATCCGCATCGCCGACCTCTTCCAGGCCGGGACCAAGGCCGACGTGTCCGGGGTCTCCAAGGGCAAGGGGTTCGCCGGGGTCATGGAGCGTCATAACTTCTCCGGCCAAGGCGCCTCGCATGGGAGCCACAAGGTGCATCGCGCCCCCGGTTCCATTGGCGCCTGTGCCACACCTGCCCGTGTCTTCAAGGGCACCCGCATGGCCGGCCGTCTCGGCGGTGAGCGAGTGACGACCCTGAACATCGACATCGTCGGCGTCGATGGCGAACGTGACATCCTCCTGCTCGGCGGCGCCGTCCCCGGTCCCAAGGGCTCAGTGGTCCTGGTTCGAGAGGCGGTCAAGGCCCATGGCTGACGTAAAAGCCCCTCTCTACACCTCGGACGGCACAGCCAAGGGTGATTTCAAGCTGGATGCAGAGGTCTTCGGGATCGAGCCCAACCTTCCGGTGCTCCATCAAGTGATCACAGCCCAATTGGCAGCGAAGCGATCCGGCACAGCCTCGACCAAGACCCGAGCCGAGGTGCGTGGTGGAGGTCGCAAGCCCTGGCGCCAGAAGGGTCTGGGCCGGGCTCGTCAGGGCTCGATCCGCGCCCCGCACTGGGTCGGCGGCGGTATCGCCCATGGGCCCAAGCCACGCGATTTCACCCAGAGGACGCCCAAGAAGATGAAGCGTCTCGCCCTCCGCAGCGCCCTCTCCACCACGCCTCCGAGGAAGCGGTCATGGTGATCGAGGACATCGATTGGTCCTCCCCCAAGACCAAGCAGGCGGTAACCCTGCTCGAGGCGATCGGAGCCGGTGGCAAGTCATTGGTCGTACTCGGGAAGCTCGACGGGACCGCCGGCCGCTCTTTCCGGAACCTCCCCGACGTCCACCTCTGCGAGCCGGTCACCTGACGCCCTACGACGTCCTGTGGGCCGACCAGGTGATCTTCACGTCTCACACCGTGGGGTCGGTGGGCCGTTCCAGCTCGTACGAGGTCAGCAACAGCGACTTCGTGAAAGATGATGGGGGTGAGTCCTGATGAAGGACCCACGCGATGTGATCCTCGCCCCAGTCGTCTCGGAGAAGTCCTACGACCTCATCGAGAACAACAACACGTACACCTTCGAGGTCGATCCTCGGACCAACAAGG
>CAWHEU010000007.1:0-83038 GCA_963828465.1 uncultured Acidobacteriota bacterium
ACAAGACCGTGACCGTCGAGGTCCCAACCCAGCGAACCCACCCTCGATACGACAAGGTGGTGAGGCACAGCACCAAGTTCCATGCCCATGACGAGACCAACGACGCCAAGCTCGGCGACACGGTCCGCATCATGGAGACCCGCCCGCTGTCGAAGCAGAAGCGGTGGCGCGTGGTGGAAGTCGTGGAGAGGGCCAGATGATCCAGCAGGAGTCCCGGCTCAAGGTGGCGGACAACACCGGTGCCCGCGAGGTGCTCTGCATCCGCGTGCTCGGGGGTTCTTCCCGCCGCTACGCCGGGGTGGGCGATGTGATCGTGGCTGCGGTCAAGGATGCCAACCCGGGTGGGTCGGTGAAGAAGGGCGAGGTGGTCAAGGCTGTCGTCGTCCGCACCAAGAAGGAGTCGCGCCGTCCGGACGGCACGTATATCCGTTTCGACGACAACGCATGTGTGATCATCGACAACAACTCCCAGCCCCGCGGGACCCGCATCTTCGGGCCGGTGGCCAGGGAGCTTCGTGATCGCAAGTTCATGCGGATCGTCTCATTGGCACCAGAGGTTTTGTGATGAAGCTGAAGCATGGGGACAAGGTGATGGTGATTGCCGGCAAGGACGCCGGCAAGGAGTCGCGCATCACACGCGTCATCCCGGACAAAGGCAAGGTCCTGGTCGAGGGGGTCAACACCGCCAAGCGGCATCGTCGCCCCACAGGCTCGACCATGCAGGGCGGGATCATCGACAAGGACATGCCGATCGACGCCTCGAACGTGATGATCGTCTGTGAGAAGTGTGGCCCGACCCGCATCGGTCATCGCATAGACGACAAGGGCAAGAAGCACCGGACATGTGTCAAGTGTGGGGGTGATCTATGAGCGAGCAACCACGTCTGAAGACCCTCTATGCCGATCAACTCGCCCCGCGTCTCAAGGACGATCTGGAGCTTGCCGAACGTCATGCAGGTCCCGCGCCTCGAGAAAATCGTGGTGAACATGGGTGTGGGTGAGGCGGTTCAGGACAAGAAGTCGATCGACTCCGCCATGGACGAGCTCACCCTCATCACCGGGCAGAAGCCGAAGCTGAACCGCTCCCGCAAGTCCATTGCCAACTTCAAGGTGCGCGAGGGCATGCCGGTCGGCGCATCGGTGACCCTCCGCGGGACTCGCATGTGGGAGTTCTTCGACCGTCTGCTTGGCATCGCCATACCGCGAATCCGGGACTTCCGGGGTCTCAACCCCCGGTCGTTCGACGGTCGGGGCAACTACAGCTTTGGGGTGACCGAGCAGCTGATTTTCCCCGAGGTCGACTTCGACCAGGTATCGACGACCAGGGGAATGGACATAACGATTTGCACGTCAGCGACCAACGACGAGCACGCAAAAGCGTTGCTCGATGCCTTCGGCTTCCCATTCCGCAAGGCAACCACCGGGGTCTGAAGGAGGATTCTGAATGGCAAAGAAATCGCTGGTCGTCAAGGCCAGCCGCAAGCCGAAGTACAAGGTCCGCGGGTACAGCCGATGCCAGCGCTGTGGCCGCGCCCGCGCCTACCTGCGTGATTTCGGCATGTGCCGCATCTGCGTGCGCGAGCTCGCCTCGCGTGGCGAGCTGCCCGGTGTGAGAAAGGCGTCTTGGTAATGATGACCGATCCCATTGCCGACATGCTCACCCGGATCCGCAACGCGATTGCGGTCGGGCATGAGAGAGTCGTCATGCCGTCGTCGAAATTGAAGGTCGGCATTGCCCGCATCCTCGTCGACGAGGGCTTCATCGACCGATACGACGTCAAAGCCGATGGCGCCCTCAGCGAGCTCGAGCTCGTGCTGCGCTACGGCAACCGTCGTCAGCCCGCCATCGAAGGGATCAAGCGCGTGTCCAAGCCCGGTCACCGCGTATACCGGGGCGCCTCAGAGCTGCCCCGTGTCCAGGGCGGCCTCGGTGTCGCCGTGGTGTCCACCAGCCAGGGTCTTCTCCCCGACAGAGAGGCACGTCGCCGTCGTCTCGGCGGCGAGGTCGTGTGCGAGGTCTGGTGACATGAGCCGTATAGGGAAGATGCCGGTGGACATGCCGTCCGGCGTCGACGTCAAGGTGGACGGGAGCCAGGTCACCGTCAAGGGCTCCAAGGGCGAGCTGTCGCGCCAGTTCAACGACCGGGTCAGCTTCTCGGTGGAGGATGGTGTCATCACGGTCATCCGTGAGGATGACACCCGGGAGTCGAGGGCCTTGCACGGTCTGAGCCGCGCCCTCCTTGCCAACATGGTCCATGGAGTCTCTGAGGGTTTCACCAAGGTGCTCGAGATCCAGGGTGTCGGTTATCGCGCCAGCCTGAAGGGCTCCGATATCGAGTTGCTCGTCGGGTTCAGCCACTCCGTAGATGTGAAAGCTCCCAAGGGAATCACTTTCGAGGTGCCCGAACCGACCCGCATCGTGGTGTCGGGGATCGACAAGGAGCAGGTTGGCCAGGTCGCGGCGGACATCCGCAAGGTGCGCCCCCCGAGCCCTACAAGGGCAAGGGGATCAGGTACGCGGGTGAGTACGTGCGGCGCAAGGCCGGGAAGGCAGGTAAGTGATGCGAGGCTCACGCGAAGACGCCCGAAGCCGGCGTCACACCCGGGTCCGCAAGCGTGTCCATGGCACCGGAGAGCGCCCCAGATTGGCCGTGTACAGAAGCAACAAGTACATCTATGCCCAGGTCATCGATGATGTCGAGGGCCGCACGTTGGCCGCCGCCTCCTCCCAGGAGTCGGACTTGCGGTCGGACAACCTCAACCTCGCCGCCGCGACCAAAGTGGGTGAGGCAATCGCCACCAGAGCGAAGGACGCCGGGGTGAAATCGGTCGTCTTCGATCGGGGCGGATACAAATTCCACGGCAAGGTCAAAGCCCTCGCCGATGCAGCACGCGAAGCCGGATTGGAGTTCTAAAACAATGGCCCAGGACCAACAGACGACATTCGACGAGCGCGTCATCCAGATCAACCGCGTGGCCAAAGTGGTCAAGGGCGGCCGCCGCTTCAGCTTCACCGCTCTCGTGGTGGTGGGTGATGGGGCCGGCAAGGTCGGGATCGGATACGGCAAGGCCAAGGAAGTGCCGGCGGCCATCCAGAAAGGGATGGAGACGGCACGACGCGCCATGGTCATGATCCCGATGGCGGGTCAGACGGTGGTCCATCAGGCGACCGGTGAGCATGGTGCCTCACGAGTCTTGATCAAGCCGGCCGCGCCCGGCACCGGTGTCATCGCCGGGGGGCGGTGCGCCAGATCCTGGAGGCAGCCGGCGTGAAGGACGCCCTGGCCAAGTCCCTCGGATCGCCCACCCATCTCAATGTGGCCAAGGCTGCGATGAACGCCTTGACCGGGCAGCGCCGGCCCGACGAGGTCGCTCGTCTCCGGGGCAAGCAGGCGGAGGACATCGTCCCTCCGGGACTGCTCGCCGCCTACCGCTCGACAGAGGCGATGCGGGCCCACTCCAAGTGAGGATTTGATGGCTGACAAGATCGTGAAAGTGACATTGAGGAGATCGGTGATCGGCGAGAAGCCCAAGACCAGGGCGACCGTCGAGTCGCTCGGCCTGCGGAAGCTCCATCAGACCAAAGAGCACGTCGACTCCCCGTCCCTGCGCGGGATGCTGCACAAGGTGCGGCACCTGGTCGAAGTAGAGGAAGGCTGAGATGGCCGAAGAGAAGAAGGAACAACTGAAGCTGCACCACCTGCAGCCCGCCCCCGGCTCCAAGAAGGAGAAGATCCGGGTGGGCCGCGGCGAAGGTGGCCGACGAGGCAAGACCGCAGGGCGGGGCACCAAGGGGCTCAAGGCCCGCAACACCCTCCGTCCCGGTTTCGAGGGTGGGCAGACGCCGCTGTCGATGCGCATCCCCAAGCTCCCCGGGTTCACCAACCCGAACAAGGAGGAATTCGCAATCGTGAACCTCGCTGCGCTGGACGTCTTCGACAAGGGGGCCGAGGTGACTCCCGACGAGCTGCGGAGCCGTGGCCTCATCCGGCACCGGGGGCGAGTCAAGGTGCTGGCACAGGGTGAACTAGACAAGGCCCTCAACGTGAAGGCTCATGCCTTCAGTGCCTCCGCCAAGGCCAAGATCGAGAAGGCCGGCGGAACCGCCGAAGTCATTTCCTGACTTCGGGAACGTAGAACGTAAAACGTAGGACGTACAACACAAATGCTCTCCATCTACCGCAACATGTTCAAGATCCCGGACCTCCGGGCGAAGATCTTCTTCACCCTGTCCATGTTCGCGGTATACCGGCTTGGGGCCACGATCCCTGTCCCCGGGATCGACCTCGAGGCAGTGGCGCTGTTCCAGTCCCAGCAGGAGGCGGGTGGGATCTACGGGTTGCTCAACCTGTTCTCCGGCGGGGCACTCGAGTCGTTCTCTGTGTTCGCCCTGGGGATCATTCCTTACATAACCGCATCCATCATCATGCAGCTGCTGACGGTGGTCATCCCCCGGCTCCAGGCCCTCCAGGAGGAAGGTGAGTCGGGCCGGAAGGTGATCACCCAGTGGACCAGGTACATGACGGTGATCCTGGCCCTGATCCAGTCGACAGGCTTCACCTATCTCTTCCATGTCGGCCGCTTCACCGGTGGGATCGACCTGATCCCCAACTACACGCCGGGCCGGGTGATCCTCATCGTGCTGACGATGACTGCAGGCACGGCGATGGTGATGTGGCTCGGCGAGCTCATCACCCAGCGCGGCGTCGGCAACGGGATGTCGCTGATCATCTTCGTCTCGATCCTCAGCCAGTTCCCCTTCGTGTTCGGCCAGATCTGGGGTCAGACATGGGGCGCTGACCTGCCGATCCGGTTCATCGTGATCGTTGCCATCTTCCTTGCCATGATCGGGGCGATCATCTACGTGGACCAGGCACAGCGCCGTATCCCGATCCAGTTCGCCAAGCGGGTGCGCGGGCGACGGGTCATGGGCGGCCAGTCGACATACATCCCACTCAAGGTGAACACCGCAGGGGTCATCCCGGTGATCTTCGCCACCTCGGTGATGTTGATCCCGTCCCTGATCATCACCGCCATTCCCTCCGATGCTGCCTGGGTCCAGTCCATCTACCGATGGATCGACGGCAACCTCGGTGGCGGGACGGGCGGGGTGAGCTGGTGGTACATCCTCATCCTCTTCGCCCTCATCATCTTCTTCACCTACTTCTACACCGCCATCCAGTTCGACCCGGAGAAGCAGGCCGAGATGATCCAGCGACAGGGTGGCTTCGTGCCCGGGGTGCGCCCCGGACGGCAGACTGCGAGGCACCTCGCCTTCATCCTCAACCGGATCACCCTGCCCGGATCCATCTTCCTGGCGCTGATCGCCATTCTCCCCGCCATCGCCGGGGCGGTTTGGGAGATCAACATCGCCTTCTCGGGGGTCTCGATCCTGATCGTGGTCGGGGTCGCGCTGGAGACGATGAAGCAGATCGAGTCCCAGTTGACGATGAGGAACTACGAGGGGATCCTCACGTGAGGATTCTGTTCATCGGACCGCCTGGCGCCGGCAAGGGCACACAGGCGGCCCGGGTGGCCGAACGTCTCGGCATCCCCCACATCTCCACAGGAGAAATGTTCCGTCATCACGTCTCGACCGCAACCGAGTTGGGCCGGCTGGTCGACTCGATAATGAAGGCGGGGGAGTATGTCCCCGACGAGATCACCGTCGAGATGCTGCGGGAGCGAGTAGCCGAGCCCGATGCCCGTGAGGGGTACATCCTCGACGGGTTCCCACGCACTGCAGGCCAGGTGGCAGCTCTCGATGGTTTGATCGGCGAAGACGGACTCGACACGGTGGTTGTCTTCGAAGTGGACGAGGACGCACTGGTGGAAAGGCTGCTGGGCCGGGGCCGGGCCGATGACACCGAGGACACCATTCGCAACCGCTTCAAGGTGTATCAGGAGCAGACCGCTCCCTTGCTCGACCTCTACGTGCCTCGGGGCATCGTGGTCACCGTCGACGGGCTCGGCGAGATCGAAGAGGTGACCGAGCGCACCTTGAGGGCATTGGGTCAGTGATCACCATCAAGTCCCGACGCGAGTTCGCCAAGATGGCCAAGGCAGGCGCCGCCGTGGCCGCCATCCACTCGGCGGTGAGAGAAGCCGCCGCGCCAGGGGTGTCGCTGCTCGCCCTCGAGGAGATATCTGCCCGGATCCTCGAAGAGCGTGGGTGCTCCTCTTCCTTCCTCGGTTATCACGGCACCTATCCCGCAACCCTTTGCCTCTCACCGAACGACGTGATCGTCCACGGCATACCTTCCGACCGGCGTCTCGAGGAGGGCGACATCCTCTCGGTCGACGCCGGGGCGATCTTCGAGGGATTCCACGGCGACGCCGCGTTCACCATGCCGATTGGTCAGGTGAGTGCCGAGGCGCAGCGTCTGATCGACGTGACCGAAGAGGCCCTTTGGGTCGGCATTCGCGAGGTGCGGAAGGGTGGTCATCTCGGGGACATCGGGGCCGCGGTGGCCGAGGTCGGAAAGAGCAACGATTTCGGGGTCGTCGAAGAGTATGTGGGTCATGGCATCGGCCGTCAGATGCACGAGGAGCCACAGGTGCCCAACTACGGGCGCCCTGGTCAGGGGCTTCGCCTTAGAACCGGGATGGCGCTCTGCATCGAGCCCATGTTCAACGCCGGCGCCAGACACACTTCTGTTGACGATGACGGGTGGACGGTCCGGACCGCCGATGGCTCCCTGTCGGCGCATTGGGAGCACACGGTTTGCCTGACACCCGATGGGTCCCACGTATTCACTGCCGGCGAAGAGCCGATTCCGGTGGAATTTGAGCAAAGTGCGGCCCGAGGGTAACATTACGAGTCGTAGCGGCGCTTTTTCGCGTTGTTCAACGCGTATTCAGGCCCGGACGACATTGTCCCCTACCCCGAATCAGATTCTGGGTTCAGGTTGTCTCGTGCGATGGGCCAATTCGAGTTTTGGAGCAGATGATGAAGGTGCGGCCTTCCACCAAGAAGATGTGTGAGAAATGTCGGATCATTCGACGTCGTGGCCGCGTCTGGGTGATCTGCAGCAATCCCCGTCACAAGCAACGGCAAGGATGATCTGAGTGGCACGTATCGCAGGAGTTGACCTTCCCAGAGACAAGAGACTCGAGATCGGGCTCACATACATCTACGGCATCGGGCTGACCCGCGCCCAGAAGGTGTGCAGTGAAACGGGCGTCGACCCCAGCACCAGGATCCGTCAGCTCACCGACGACGAGGTGACCCGGATCCGCCGATTCATCGAAGCGAATTTCGAGGTCGAAGGCGACCTGCGACGGGAAGTCCAGCAGAACATCAAGCGAAAGATCGAGATCGGCAGTTATCAGGGCATCCGCCACCGTCGCGGTCTGCCCGTGCGCGGTCAGCGCACTCACACCAATGCGCGCACCCGCAAGGGGCGTCGCATGGCCATTGCCGGCAAGAAAAAGGTCACCAAGTAGGAGTTTGCAGTAAGTGGCAAAGCAACAAGGCGCCAAGCGCGTGCGTCGTCGGGAGCGAAGGAACATCGCCCACGGCCAGGCTCACATCAAGGCGAGCTTCAACAACACGATCATCTCGATAACCGATCAGACCGGTGCGACCGTTGCATGGACGTCCGGCGGCTCGGTCGGTTTCAAGGGGTCCCGCAAGTCCACTCCATATGCGGCGCAGGTCGCAGCGGAGGAGGCGGCTCGCCGGGCCGGCGAGCACGGCATCCGCAAGCTGGATGTGATCGTCAGCGGAACCGGCTCGGGCCGGGACACCGCGGTCAGAACCCTGCAGAACATGGGCATGGAAGTCACCTGGATTCGTGACGTGACCCCCATCCCGCACAACGGCTGTCGCCCCAAGAAGCGAAGGCGCGGCTGATGGCTCGTTACACCGGACCCCGTCACAAGGCATGCCGGCGCGCCCGCACTCCCCTCTGCCAGTCGAAGCGGTGCCCGGTCGATCGTCGTCCGTATCCCCCCGGCCAGCACGGCCGCGGCCGTATCCGTGAGAGCGACTATCTCATCCAGCTCCGCGAGAAGCAGAAGCTTCGCACCATGTATGGCGTCCTCGAGCGCCAATTTCGCCTCTATTACAAAGAAGCCGCTCGTCGCCCCGGCATCACCGGTGACAACCTCCTTCAGCTCCTGGAGCAGAGACTGGACAACGTCGTCTGGCGCGCCGGTCTCGCAGCCACCCGACCCCAGGCCCGCCAGCTCGTGAACCACGGGCACTTCCAGGTCAATGGGAGGAAGGTGGACATACCGTCGTATCAAGTTCGTCCCGGTGACGTGGTCACCCTGAAAGACAAGAGCAGAGACGCAATCGTCATCCAGCATGCCGTGGACACACAGGGACGCGAGGCTCCGGCCTGGCTCCATGTCGACCTTGGTGAGCGGAAGGTGGACGTGACCGATCACCCCCGAAGGGACCAGATCGACACAGCCATCAACGAGCAGTTGATCGTCGAGCTCTACTCGAAGTGAGGTAATGCCTTGTTGATTGTTCAGCGCCCCCAGATCGAAGAGGAAACGATCACAGATGTCAGGTCGAGGATCGTCGTCGAGCCTCTCGAGCCTGGATTCGGATACACCCTTGGCAATACCCTGCGTCGAACCCTCTTGTCGCGCATTCCCGGTGCTGCCGTAACGACGATCCAAATCGAAGGAGTCGAGCATGAGTTCTCGACCATCCCCGGTGTGGTCGAGGATGTCGTCGACATAATCCTCAACATCAAGCGGATCGTTGTCCGTCTCGAGGACACCGACACCCAGACGCTCTATCTCTCCGCCAAGGGCGCCGGCGAGGTCAAAGCCGGCGACATGAAGCTTCCCGCCGGCGTCGAGATCGTCAACCCCGATCTGCACGTCGCCACTCTCAGTGCCAGCGGTCGGCTCGAGATGGAGATGACCGTCGCCCCCGGTGTGGGTTATCGCACCGCCGACGGCAACAAGGGCTCGAGTTCGGTGATCGGAGTGATCCCGGTCGATTCCATCTTCTCTCCGGTGCGCAAGGTGTCCTACAAGGTCGAGAACACGCAGGTCGGTCAGATGACCAACTTCGATCGGCTCGTGCTCGACGTCGAGACAAATGGCGCTATCGAGCCCGGCGAGGCCATCTCATCGGCGGGCAAGACCCTTCGTGAGCTGATGGGTCTGTTCGCCGACATGGGCGAGGGTCAGGGTCTGGAGTTGGGCGAGGTCACTCCCGAATTCTCCGGTTCACCGGATCTCGAGCTCCCGATCGAGGCGCTCGATCTCTCGGAGCGTCCCCGCAACTGCTTGCGCCGTGCCCAGATCAAGACGGTCGGGGAGTTGGTGGAGCGGACCTCGGACGACCTGCTCAACATCACCAACTTCGGTCAGAAGAGTCTCGAAGAGGTGACGGCCAAGCTCGACGAGCTCGGACTCAGCCTGGCGGACGCCGGCGGCAACCACTGATGCCACGCCCCCGCAAAGGGCCTCGCTTCGGTGGCTCGCCGTCGCACGATCGAAAGATCATGGCCAATTTGGCCATCGAGCTCTTCCTGCACGAGAAGGTAACGACGACGCTGCCCCGCGCTCAGGCCGTGAGGCCATTGGCCGAGAAGCTGATCACGAAGGCTCGCAAAGGAGACCTTCACGCCAAGCGAACCGTGATGCGGACCATTCCCAACCGGGAAGCCGTGGTCAAGCTCTTCGACGACGTCGCCCCGCGATATTCCGACCGCCAGGGCGGCTATACCCGCATCACCAAACTCGGCCCCCGTCGTGGTGACGGCGCCGAGGAAGCGGTCATCGAACTCGTCTGATTGGGTGGTGGGTTCTGAGTGATGGGTTTTGGGAAAGAGCTCACAACCCAGAACTCACAACCGGCGCCCGTAGGGCGCCTACCTACGCGGCGATGCCGACGATCAGGCCTACGACGAAGATGCCGCCTCCACCGATGACTACCTGGATCGGCGTGATCTTGTGATGCAGGAGGCGTCGGGCGATCACCGTGTCCAACATGGTCACCCCACCGACTAGCAGCACCACCACACCTGCTATCAGGAGCAGGTTGGATACCAGCTCGGCGAAGATCACGCACAAGGCGATGAGGGCAACGGCGGCGACGATGCCCCAACGACCGAAGACCCAGTCTGGGAGTTTCGATCCGAGCCTCTCCTGAGCCCAGGTCAGGTAGGTGCCGACCTTCGATTCGCCACGCACCTTGGGAGCCTTCACCTTCGGCGTTTTCACCTCGACGGCTTTTGCAGCGACCGGCTGGGGGGAGACGGGTGCCGGCGTGGCCGGCGTCTTTGCAGCCCGTTTGGGCCGGCTGAGACGCTTGGGCTTCTGAGTCAGAGAGGCGGCCGCCTGGGTGAATGCGTCACGATCGGCGATTTCGAGCAAGAGGACCTCGCCCTCCGCCTTCACCCGGACGCCCTCGGGAACGTGGGATATGTCGATGGTGTCGACCGACCAGTCGCCGATGATGTGGTCGCCGGATGCCACCTGGAGCCGCCCTTCGCTGAGCTGAAAGGTCGCGGGAAGGGGACGGCTGTCGCCGGGCAAGCGAAGAGAGCCCTGGAACTGTCCCATCAGTGGGTATATCGGCCGTTTCGCGCTCGGACTTAGCGAAAAATGGCAAATCCCGATGGTTAGCCTGAACGTTGTTGAGCGAGCCCACCTACCTCGATTTCACCAGTGATGAGTGGGCCGCGCTGCGGGCCAACACCCCGCTGACCCTCACCGAGTCGGATCTCGAGAAGATCCGGGGAATCAATGTCAATCTCGACATCGATATGGTCGAGCACAGCTTCCTCCCCCTGTCTCGTCTCCTCAACCTTCACGTCCAGGGCAGCCATCAGCTGGCGACCGTCACCGACACATTCCTCGGTGCCCCACCGCGGCCCAGGCCCTTCGTGATCGGGGTCGCCGGTTCGGTGGCGGTGGGGAAGTCGACGATCTCCCGGGTTCTCCAAGAGCTCCTCGCCAGATGGCCCCAGCACCCGCGTGTCGAGCTGGTGACCACCGACGGTTTCCTGTATCCCAACGCGGTTCTGGAGGAGAGAGGGTTGATGGACCGAAAGGGCTTCCCCGAGAGCTACGACCGCCGAGCCCTCCTCGAATTCGTCGCCCGGGCCAAGGGAGGAGCCGACCACCTCGAAGTCCCGGTCTACTCCCACTTCGCCTACGACGTGCTCGGGGACGAGACCCGGGGGATCACCCGGCCCGATATCCTGATCCTCGAGGGTCTCAACGTCCTTCAGGCTGGGGGTGTCGGCGCCTTTGTCAGCGACTATTTCGATTTCTCGATCTTCGTGGACGCCGACCCGGAAGCCGTCCGAGGGTGGTACATCGAGAGGTTCATCACGCTTCGCGATACCGCCTTCACGCAGCCCGACGCCTATTTCCATCGTTACGCCGACCTCAGCGACGAGAAGGCGGCAGCGGTGGCTTTCGATATCTGGGCCCGAATCAACGAGGTCAACCTCTTCGAGAACATCCTCCCCACCCGGGAACGGGCGAGTCTCATCCTGAGAAAAGCCCCGGACCACTCGATCGAGAGGGTCCGTCTGCGCCGCTGACCCGGTTACCCTCGCCCGACTGTGAGCAGAATGTTCTCCCGGGCGGGCCGTGCCGCCATTCTCGACCGGAAACCCTTCACCGAGGCGTACTTCGACGGCGATTCGGCGGCAGACGCCGCGATCCTCGTCGCGCTCGTGGCTGCAGTCACCTATGTGGGCACGCTTTTGCTCAGGGGGGCGATCGAGATCTTTTCCCTGCCGGGTCTCTTCGAGTATGTGATTTCCGGCGTGGTTTCCTGGCTGATCCTCGGCTTTGCGTCGTGGTTCGCCGCTACCCGGCTGTTCCAGTCGACGGGCCGGCCGCAGACCTTCATCGCTCTCCAGGGTCTCGCCGTCCTGCCACTGGTCCTGGAATTGTTCGGCAGGGTCGGCGGGGGCATCGGTCTGATCTGGTACCTGGTCGTCCTGGTGGTTGGCACCAAGGAGGCGGCCAACATCGACACCCGAAACGCCGCCGTATCGGTGCTGATCGGCTTTGCCATCGCCGCCATCTTCCGCACACTTATCGGCGTTCCCTTCGCAGTGTTCTCAGCCCTGACCGGATGACCACGCTCCGCCTCGACCTGGCCTATGACGGCTCGGGTTTTAGGGGTTACGCCTTCCAGGAGGGGTTGCGGACCGTCCAGGGCGATCTCGAAGCGGCGTTGAAGGCGGTCCTCGGAAGCCCGGTGGAGACTGCAGTGGCAGGGCGTACCGACGCCGGAGTCCATGCCAGGGGGCAGGTGGTCTCCTTGCAAAGCGACGAGACCCCCGATTTGGGAAGGCTGGCCCGCTCCCTCAACGGGATCGTCGGTCCCGAGATCGCTGTCACCTCCGTCACGATCGCCGACGACGACTTCCACGCCCGCTTCTCGGCCAGTTGGCGCCGGTATCGGTACACGATGTCGACCGGGACCGCTCCTGACCCGCTGGCCCGCGGATTCGAGTGGCATGTCGGCCCCCGCCTCGATCTCGGCGCGATGGCGGCTGTGGCTCCTGAGTTCGTCGGTGAGCTCGACTTCAGCGCATTCTGTCGTTCGGTCGACGGGGCAACCAATGTCCGCCGGGTCGACGAGTCGCAATGGGAGGCCGACGGTGAGCGTATCCACTATTGGATCAGGGCGAATGCCTTCTGTCACCAGATGGTTCGCTCCTTGGTAGGGCTCAGTTACGACGTGGGACGAGGCTTCACCCGTGGCGATTCGGTGCGGGAAATCGTCGACGCGGGCGACCGAAGTCGAGTGACGACCGTGGCTCCACCGCACGGGCTCATCCTCTGGGAGGTGGGTTACTGAGGGCTGGTGGTGTGCCCGGGCAGGGGGGAGGACGCCCTACTCCCCCCTACCCATTCAGGGAACCCGGAATTGAGGCCGACCCCTGAAGAACCGCTCCCCGATCGATGCCAGTCCCCTGACGATGGCGTCGAGCGGAGAAGCCGAAGGTGCGTTCTTGACCTGAGGGCTGGGCGGCCGGCGACGGGTGCGGCCTTTGGAAAACGCTTTGCTCAGATTCGTTCTCGGCTGATGCATTTGATGAATCCTCCAGATGGCGTGGATCACAGACGTCCACGTCGTGAGATGTGATCGTGCCTGGTGCCGGGCCAACCAAACATGGGGGACAGCCCCGTGGGGGAGGTCCCCCAGGCCAACCCGGGTCAACCCCGGTATGGCTCCAGCGCGTGCGAGATGCGGGAGGCGTGGTCGGCGTCCCTGGTTTCGACCGAGATCGCGATCTCCACCCAGCCGAAACGGAGCCCGAAGCCCTCCCGATGATGCTCGACCAGGAGCACGTTGCCGCCCTCACCGGCGATGGTCTGCAGCACCGTGGCGAGGTTGCCCGGTTGGTCGGGTACCCGGACCGTGTACTCGGCGAATCGCCCTGATGCCTCGAGGCCGTGTCGAACTGCCTTGCCCAGGAACATCAAGTCGATGTTCCCCCCGGAGAGAACGATGCAGATCGGGTCGGGTGCGTCGTCCGGGATCAGCTTCTCCATCAGGGCGGCGACACCGACCGCGCCTGCTGCTTCGACGACGATCTTGGACCGATCGAGGACATAGGCCAGGGCGGACGTGGTCTGGGCGTCGTTGACCACGAGTATGTGGTCGACGTGCTCGCCGGTGATCTCCCACACCAGATCGGAGGGGACCGATACGGCGATGCCGTCGGCGACAGTCGGGAGGCCACGCGGGAAGTCTCTGACCAGCACGCCGCGGCGTCTGCTCTCGGCGTAGACCGCGGCTGGCTCGATCTCGACCCCGATGACCATCACCGAAGGGCGAAGCGTCTTGATGGCCAGGGCAGTTCCTGCGAGAAGGCCCCCGCCACCGGTCGGGATGACGACCGTGCCGGTCTCGGGCAGCTGCTCCAGCAACTCGAGCCCGAGGGTGCCCTGGCCTGCGACGATGAGCGGGTCGTCGTAGGGATGCACGAAGTGGGCACCGGTTTGCCTGGCGTGCTCCACAGCAGCCTCGACCGCATCCGCCAGTGAGAACCCGACCAGCCTCACGTCTGCCCCGTAGTCCTCAGTGGCCTTGACTTTCGGGATCGGTGCCGTCTCCGGCATGAAGATGGTGCAGGGTGAGCCCGTGAAGGCCGAGGCGAGTGCGACGCCCTGAGCATGATTGCCCGCGGAGCCCGCCACCACCGGCTTGCCATCGAGCCTCGTCAAGACATTCAGGGCTCCACGGATCTTGAACGACCCGGCCCGCTGCATGCACTCGGCCTTGAGATAGACGTCGCGTCCGGTGAGTCGGCTGAAGGATTGGGACCAAACGAGCGGAGTCTCGGTGACATTCCCCTCGAAGCGGGCCCGTGCCTCCTCGATGTCGGTGAGGGTGATCATCGCGATTGGCCTAGGAGTGACAGTCGGCGTAGCATATGCCTGCTCCCTGATCGGGAGCCGTTTCCCCAAACGCTCCCCGGTATCTTCAACCTGCCGAGGATTACTCATGACCATGAACAAGACCTATTCGCCCAAGCCGGGCGATATCGAGCGAGCCTGGCTGGTGGTGGACGCCAGCGACCTGCCATTGGGCCGTCTCGCCTCCGAGATCGCGACGGTGTTGCGCGGCAAGCACAAGCCAACGTATGCGCCGCACCTCGACGGCGGCGATTTCGTCATCGTGGTGAACGCCGAGAAGGTGGCCGTGACGTCAGACAAGAGTCAGACCAAGATCTACTACCGGCACTCCGGTTACCCGGGAGGCATCAAGGCAGAGACCTTCGACCGGCTCCGTGAGCGCCGCCCCGAGGCGATCATCGAGCGCGCTGTCGTTGGCATGCTCCCCAAGACCAAGCTGGGCCGCCAGATGGCCCGCAAACTGAAGGTCTACGCCGGCCCCGATCATCCTCATGTCGCCCAGAAGCCCCAGGCTCTGGAGCTGAAAATCCGAAAGGTGGAACTCTGATGGCCAAGCCACTCGTCCAGGCCACCGGTCGTCGCAAGGAATCCGTGGCCAGAGTTCGTCTTGTCGATGGCTCGGGCCAGGTGACCCTCAACGGCCGGCCACTCGAGGACTATTTCCCGACCATGGCCACCCGGCTGAGGGTGATGGAGCCGCTGCAGATAACGCAGACCCAGGGCCGCTACGACGTACTCGCCACGCTCGAGGGTGGCGGGCTCACGGGCCAGGCCGATGCGCTGCGCCTCGGTATCTCCCGGGCCCTAATCGAGCTCGACGAGGAGCTACGGCCTGTTCTCAAGAAGGCCGGGCTGCTCACTCGTGACGCCCGGGTCGTTGAGCGCAAGAAGTACGGGTTGCGCAAGGCTCGTCGGGCGCCTCAGTACACGAAGCGCTGAAGTTGGCCGACCTCCGTCGTCTCCTCGACGAGGGCAAACCCATTTTCGGCACCGACGGCGTGCGCGGGGTGGCCGGGTCTGAACTCTCCGCCGAGCTGGCTCTTCTCATCGGGCGCGCCGCCGGCTCCTATCTCCGCGGCGGCCCCGTGGTGGTGGGGCGCGATACCCGGCGTTCCGGTGAGATGCTCTCATCCGCACTCCAGGCAGGGTTCCATTCGATGGGTGTCGACACGGTCGACGTCGGCATCCTGCCCAGCGGAGGGATCAGCTATCTCACCGCAACCTCGGGGGCGACGATGGGGGCAATCGTCTCCGCTTCCCACAACCCGGCGGAGGACAACGGGATCAAACTCCTCGCCGCCCGAGGCACCAAGCTCCCCGACGAAGTGGAGCGGGAACTGGAGGACAGGCTGCGCTCACCTGAGGCGAGGTCCAAGGTCGGGCCCGATATCGGGACGCGGTTCGTGGACGGCGATGCCCTGGAGCGCTATGTCGATCACCTCGCGGCGCTCTCCAAGTACAACCTGAGCAGCGTCGAGGTTGCCCTCGACTGCGCCAACGGCGCGGCCTTCAAGGCGGCGCCGAAGTTGTTCACCCGGCTCAAAGCAGACCTTCTTGTGCTGGCCGACGCCCCCGATGGGACCAACATCAACGACGGCTGCGGCGCCACCCATCCCGAGATGCTCGCCCGCGAAGCCCATGGGCGGATCGGACTGTCTTTCGACGGGGACGCCGACCGGCTCATCGCCATCGATGAGGATGGCCGGGTAGCAAACGGCGACGTGATTCTCGCCATCGTTGCCCGATACATGAAGACCCAGGGATCGTTGAAGAAAAATCTGGTGGTGGCGACCGTCATGTCCAACCTCGGGTTCCGCAAGTCCATGGCCGAGGTGGACATCGACCTGGTGGAAACCAAGGTCGGTGACCGATACGTGATGGAGGCCATGCTCGAGCACAAAGCGATCCTGGGGGGAGAGCAGTCGGGCCACATCATCTTCCTCGACAAGGGCCACACCGGAGACGGTCTGCTCACGGGAGTACGCCTTCTCGATGTGGTCGCCGGGACGGGCAAGGAGTTGCGTGAGCTTCGGGCGGAAGCCATCACCGAGTATCCGCAGATCCTCCAAAACGTTCGGGTTGGCCGCGGCGCAAGTCTCGACGACGCCGGCGCGCTCTGGGAAGAGGTGCGGGCCGTGGAGACCGAGTTGGGCGAGGAGGGAAGGGTGCTGGTCCGGGCCTCGGGCACCGAGCCCTTGATCAGGGTCATGGTGGAGGCCCCTAGCGAAGAGGCGGCGAGACGCTACGCTGATCGCTTATCGAGCGTCACTCAGACCTCGATGGGGAAGGAGGGATAGCCACCGACAGCAAGATCTGCGTGCGAGCAACCAACAGCGCCCGACCTCACTCACGTGAGGTGACGAGGAGGAAGGTCATCGAAATCTTCGGCGGATGCCTTCCCGGCCAGCTCAGGTCGTCAGGATGGGAGCAAAACCCGGAAGCGATTCCGGAACAGAGGCCCACCCGTGAGCGCCGATTGATCGGCCCCCCGCACGCATCACCCGCGTTCCTGATGCAGACCGTCACCCAGTGACGTATTGCATTCAGTACAAGCAGCAATAGCAAGGAACTGATATGTGCGGAATCGTTGGATATGTCGGGCCGAAGCCGGTGATCGACGTCTTGATGCCGGGTCTGGCCCGGCTGGAGTATCGGGGATACGACTCGGCCGGGGTGGCCCTCAACCACGGCGGGTCGCTGACCGTCCTCAAGAAGGCCGGTCGTATCGCCGACCTGCAAGGCCTGGTCGATCGTGAGGACCTTGCCGAGGCCCACACCGGGATCGGCCACACCCGCTGGGCCACGCACGGCGCGCCCAACACCGGCAACGCCCACCCCCATCTCGACTGCACCCAGGATGTGGTGGTTGTCCACAACGGGATCATCGAGAACTGGGTCGACCTCAAGGGCAAGCTCATCGAGACCGGCCACGAGTTCGAGAGCGACACCGACACCGAAGTGGTCGCCCACATGATCGAGGAGATGGCCGACCTTCCCCTGGCCGACGCCGTGCGCAGCGTCATGAACCAGGCCGACGGGGCCCTCGCCCTTGTCGTAATGCGGAAGTCGGAGCCCGATGTCCTGGTGGGGGCAAGACGTGGCTCGCCGCTGGTGGTGGGCCGGGGCAAGGGTGAGAACTTTCTGGCTTCCGACATCCCCGCCTTTCTCGAGCACACCCGTCACATGGTGATCGTCGAAGACGACCGGGTCGTCGAGATCCGGCCTGACGAGGTCATCCTGACCGACCTGGGCGGCAACAGCATGCCGCTCGACGAGCGCCTGGTGGAGTGGGATTTCGAGGCCGCGGAGAAGGGTGGGTTCGACACCTTCATGCTCAAGGAGATCTTCGAGCAGCCCCACGCCATCACCGATACCCTCGCCGGCCGGGTCGAGTTCCCGGGTCGGGTGGTGCTGGACGAGCTGACCATCGACCCGGAGATCCTGCGCGAGATCGACAAGGTCTTCGTGGTTGCGTGTGGCACCTCGTACCACGCGGCGATGATGGCCAAGTACGCAATCGAGCGTTGGGCTCGTCTCCCGGTGGAGATCGACATCGCCTCCGAGTTCAGATACCGCGATCCGGTGCTCGACGACCGCTCGCTCGTGATCGGTATCAGCCAATCGGGCGAGACCATCGACACCCTGGCCGCAGTCCGCTACGCCAGGGCGCAAGGGTCGGTCGTCATCGGCGTGTCGAACGTGGTCGAGTCCGCCCTCGCCCGGGAATCGGACGCCGTTCTCTACACAAGGGCCGGTCCCGAGATCGGTGTGGCGGCGACGAAGACCTTCACCACTCAACTCGTGGCCATGCAGTTGCTCGGTCTCTATCTGGCCCAGGTGCGGGGGGCACTCGACCCTGGGGCAATCGAGCTACAGGTGAAGGAGCTGCTTCGTCTGCCCGACCAGGTCGAGGCCGTGCTGGCCCGGGCCGAGGAGCTGAGGACGATGGCGGAGCCCTGGTCCGAGACCCGGGATTGGTTCTTCCTGGGCCGGTCCGGCGACTTCCCGGTAGCGATGGAGGGCGCTCTGAAGCTCAAGGAGATTGCCTACGTTCGGGCCGAGGGATATGCGGCTGGGGAAATGAAGCACGGTCCGATCGCACTCATCGAGCCGGGTGTCGTAGTGGTCGGCGTGGCCACCGACAGCCACGTCCAGGCCAAGACTCTCTCCAACATGGAGGAGATGAAGGCGCGGGGCGCGACCATTGTCCTCGTCGCAGAAGAGGGAGACGACGTCGGCCATGTTGCCGACCATGTGATCCGGGTCCCGGCCGGGCCCGATCTGCTGTGCACGGTGACCGCCGTGGTCCCGCTCCAGCTGCTCGCCTATTACGTGGCGACCGCGAAGGGCATGGACGTCGACAAGCCCCGCAACCTGGCCAAGACGGTGACGGTCGAGTAGAGGGCCTCTGCGGGATGCAGGAAGGAAAAGGCTGGTGAGGTTAGGCATCGAGCTGCCAGGGGATCGCCCGGTAGTGGTATTGGGAGCGCATGCGGACGACATCGAGATCGGTGCCGGCGGCACACTTCTGCAGTTGTCTCATGACCATCCTGAGAGCCGGTTCCTGTTCGCTGTAGCCGCAGCCGACGCCGAACGATCCAGCGAGGCAATTGCCAGTGCTCGCGACCTGCTGGGTGATCGAGCAGTTGTTCAGGTCGGCGGGTTCGAGGACGGCTTGCTGCCGTACACCGACCCGTTAGGAGTCAAGAATTGGCTGCGCTCGGTGGTCGAGTCGATTCGACCCGCCCTCGTGCTCTCACCGTGGACCGGTGACGAGCACCAGGATCACCGGTTGATGGGTCAACTGGCATGGCAGATCTTTCGGGGATCGACCATCTTGGAGTACGAGATCCCGAAATGGGAGAGCGAGCCCTTCGCCCCGAATCTGCTGATACCGCTGAGCGACGGGACCGCGGAAGCCAAACTCGACCATCTAGCCAAGTCGTTTCCCAGCCAGCACGGCAAGCCCTGGTACGACATCAGCCTCTTCAGCGCGACCCTTCGGGTTCGGGGTGTGCATCACGGCTCGAGCACATACGCAGAGGGGTTCGTTGCGCGCAAGCTTGCTTTGGAGCCAAGCGCCAGGGCTGATTGACCCATGCCGGGGTCAATCTCGAATCGCCAACCCGGGGTCTGATCGCCTAGGTCCAGCTTGGTTCAGGCTGCCACGGATGCGCGTCCTGTCGCCACACCTGCCATGGTGCCAGGCCGGATTCGTGGATCTCGTCGAGCATCTGCTTTTCCTTGAACGTGTCCATGCAGGCCCAGAACCCGTCGTGCACATAGGCACCGAGCCGTGATTCCTCGATCATGCGCCCGAAGGGTTCCTCTACGAGTTCCTCTCCGTTCCGCATGTATTCGAAAACCTTGTTCTGCATCACGAAGAAACCACCGTTGATTCGTGTCGCCTCGGTTTGCGCGTTGCGAATGGAGCTGACCCGCCCGTCGTCCTCGATATCAACCGTGTGAAAGCTGACGTTGGGTTTGACGGCGACGAAGGTGGCGACGTGGTTGTGCGTTTGCCCGAACTCGATCATCTCATTGAGGTTCAGGTCGGTCAGGCCATCGGTGTAGTTCGCCAGAAACCAGTCCTCGTCCTCGAGCAGATGCTGGACCGACATCAATCGCTCTCCAACCGAGGACTTGAGGCCGGTGTCGACGAACGTGATCCGCCAATCCGAGATATCGGAGTTGAGAAGGGTGACGTCGCGTCCCCCGTTGCTCAGAACGAAGTCATTGGACTCGTACTCGCTGTAGTTGAGGAAGTAGCTCTTGATGGCGTTCGCCTGATTGCCGAGGGCCAGGATGAAGTCCTTGTGCCCGTAGTGGGCGTAGTACTTCATGACGTGCCAGATGATCGGCCTTTGGCCGATCTTCACCAGGGGTTTGGGCACACTGTCCTCATGTTCCCTGAGTCTCATGCCGAGACCGCCGCAGAAGAGGACCACCTTCATGTCAGTGGACGGCAGGTAGTGCGGGTGAGCATGTCATCTCACCGCCGCGGCCAATAAGTCGGCGAGCCATGTCTCACCTCGGAAGTCTTCGTACTGCTCAGACCTCAGCCGGTCGGACAGACGGCCCTCGGGGAGGATGACGTCGTCGTAGCTGAGAACTTGGTCCTGGCTGATGTCGTTGACGAGGCGACAGCCCTCGACAAGCCCTTCCGGCAGGTAGCGGCCCGTTGACATCTCATCGGCATTGACCGCCTCTCCGTAGGTCATGTACATGCCGTAGTCGTCGAGAATTTCACCGGCCTTCAGGTCCCTCTTGGCGACTGCGCAGACCTCGACCACCGGCCCTCCCAGAGGGGGAGCGACCTCATCCCGGAACAACACGACTCGCGCAATGGAGTTGTGGACCTCGAATTGCACCAAATGGTACGGAGTGAAGAACGAGTAGAGAGGCCCGTCGCCCATCTTGTACAGCTTCAGATAGTGCTGTTGCTTCGGATCCGGGTGCTCGGCGAGGACGTAGACCTTGGTGTGGGGGGTGCCGACCACATAGTCGACAATGCCCCCGAGCTCCCTCAACTCGTCGATGTCGTACAACTCCCCAATTGTCATGACGTCACCGCGATACTCCAGGCCCCTCGACATTCCGCGCGAGCGCACCTGGAAGCCGGTGGCATTGGCAACGATCGATTGCTCGAAGCTGACCTTGGTCCCGTCGGCGAAGCTGGTGACCATCGTCGGGTTCTGCCCCCATTGCTCGGCGAAGCCCTGCTGAGTAGTCGGGTTCCGATATGGGTCTTGCAGGCCTTTGACGTTGCCGATCACCCTCGGGATCAAGCCCAGCCCGACGACCCACCGCACGAGATCCATCTGAACTCCCGGCTCATCACCGTTGCAGGCGGATAGGAGACGCCCGGCCCGAGCCGCGTACTTCCGTAACACCGGGCCCACTGTCCCGTCCAGCTCGGCATTCATCAGGACGACGTCTTTGTCGTTCTCAAAGGCGTCGAGGGCGACTCGTGCTCCGAACTCGACTGAACCGGTCACGTCGACGATCACGTCGATGTTCTCGGATTGGGTGATCGAGAATGCGTCATCGGTGACGACCGGGCGGCCGGAGCGGATCGCATCCTCCAATTCCCCAGGGCCGCTGGCTTCGACGACATCTGGCAGACCGGCGTACTTGTAGACCCGGGCCGCACGGTCGGGTGCCCGGTTGAAAATGGCCGAAATCTCCATTCCTGGCACGCTGTTGGCTACCTGGTTGGTCAGCCCTTGAGCCATGAACCCGGCACCGATCAAGCCCACGCGAATCGGTTTGGAGGCGGCAGCCCGCGCCTTTAGAGCCTCATCGACGAGAATCATTGTTCCCAACCCCCATTTCCTGTCCCTCCATCAGCCTAACCCCATCCTTTCCTCTAGGTCATCCCGAATCTCTTCGAATGCCGGCCAGGCTCCATCTTTCGGTGAAACGACCGCGACGGGCAACGGCCAGGCGATATCAAGCTGTGGATCGTCGTACCTCAGGCCGCCTTCGGTCCCGGGGGTGTAGAACTCCCCGGCCTGGTAACTGGTCTCGGTCTTGTCGCGGAGGGTTTGATAGCCATGGGCGAACCTCTCCGGCACGTAGAGCGCTCGGTGGTTCTCCTCGTTCAGCTCTACCTGGAGATGCTCCAGGTAGGTGGGGCTCTCGGGTCTGAGGTCGACGATGGTGTCCACGATCGCCCCTCGGGTGCAGCGGACGAGTTTCGACTCGGCGGCAGGGGGATACTGAAAGTGCATCCCGCGCAACGTGCCCTTGACCAGGTTGAAGGCGATGTTTGCTTGTGCAATGACCGGGTTGAGACCGTGGTCAGTGAATTCGTTCTGGCAGAACGCACGGGCGAAGAAACCTCGATCGTCCTCGATCTTCTCGAGGTCGATGACATACGCCCCCGCAACATCGGTCTCGGTGAAGATCATGCGAACTCTTTCCCTCTCACGGGTTGCTCCTCCCCGTCCGCCTCCCGACGGGGGACCCGCTCACGGCGGGCGAAGATGCCCAGCGAAGGAACGACCACTGTGCGTGGTCGCACGGGCCTCTCTAGCGCGCAGTCCGCGCGGCCGGCAGTGGACTCGGATTCAGGCGACATCAGCGTCACGGCTCGCGACCCGGCGTCTCCGATGCGCATCAGTGGCCCTTCCGGCCGACCATTGCCATTGGGGTCCTGACCAGAATCCCGATGTCGTGGGCGAAGCTGATCTGCTTGAGATATTCGAGATCGATCTCGGTGTGCTGATACATCAAGTCGCCGTTGTGGTTGGAGACCTGCCATGGGCCGGTCACCCCAGGCTTGACCAGATGACGGTCGTGTTGCCAGGGCTCGTAGCGGCGGACGATCTCGGGGAGCTCGGGCCGAGGTCCCACCATGCTCATCTCACCCTTGACCACATTGAGGAACTGCGGCAGCTCATCGAATCGTGTGGCCCGGAGCGCCTTCCCTACCAGCGTTACCCTGGGGTCGTCCACCGATTTGTGAACGAGCCTTCGGTCGGCGCCGCTGTAGACATCCTCACCGACACGTCGGTCGGGGATCATGGTCCTGATCTTGTAGAGCCGAAAGACACGCCCACCGAGCCCGATCCGCTCCTGGCTGTAGAAAACTGGGCGGCCCATGGTCAGGAACACCGCGAGGGCCGAAGCGGCGATAACGGGGCTGAACAGAATGAGAAATAGAAGGCCGATCGCTCGGTCGAGCATCGGTTTGATCATCCGCGGATACGGGCCTGACGGTGCTGATGCACTCTCATCACGCCAAGGTCTGCCGCCCACAGGTAACACGGGCGCAAGCGCCTCACCCTTACGAGCCCACATCGTCTCGTCTCCCCTAAGTTGGATAGCCCCAAGGATCTGTTCGATCCTGGCGACCATGTTACCACCACCGAGAGTGGTGGGAAGAGCCACCTCGAGAGTTTCAGATTCGGAATGCCGGTATGAGCGGTGATGCGCAACAATTACGTATTGGTGTTGTCCAACCTGATGACTCGGGACAAATTCAGGTCTGGCGTGATTTCGTCATCCAGGTCAGAATGAACGCCTGCGAGGCTGGATCGAGTTGCGGGGAAGTGGGGTTTTCCAGCATGGGGAGTGACTTCGTTTTGTGGGGGTGTCCGATGGTTCCGACGTTGACGTCTGGCTCGATGTGGAGTCGAGAGGACCTCGCTTGAGGCAGATAGCTCAGAACTACAAGACCGGTGAGGTGAAGCTCGTCGAGGTGCCGGTCCCGGCGTGTCGGCCCGGCGGAGTGGTGGTTCGCAGCGAATACTCCCTGATCTCCGCGGGCACCGAGTTGATGAAGATCGCCGAGAGCAAGATGTCCCTCGTCGGCAAGGCCAGGGCGAGGCCCGATCAGGTTCGGAAAGTGCTCGAATCGGTCTCACAGCAGGGTGTGGGCGCCACTTATCGCAAGGTCATGAACCGCCTCGACTCCTACACCCCGCTTGGGTACTCGTTGTCGGGCACCGTCGTCGAGTCCATGGTTCCTGAACTGCCGGTGGGCAGCCGTGTCGCTTGTGGCGGGAACGAGTATGCGCTGCACGCCGAGTTCAACTATGTGCCACGCAACCTGTGCGCTCTCGTTCCCGACGGAGTCAAAGCCGAGCACGCCGCGTTCGCCACAGTGGGCGCCATCGCGATGCAGGCCTTCCGGCGTTCGGAGGCTGTGATCGGCGAGACCGTCTGTGTGATCGGGCTGGGTCTCATCGGCCAGCTGCTCGTCCAGATCGCCGATGCGGCCGGAGTCAACGTCTTCGGATTGGACCCGTCGGAGGAGCGCTGCGGTCTGGCCGAACGATCTGGCGCCCGCGCAGCTGGGGCCCCCAGCGGGCCTTCGGCATCCCGGGTCAGAGATAGGATTCTCGAGATCACCGATGGCCACGGCGCTGATGTGGTGTTCCTCGCCGCCGCAACCGACTCCGCCGAGCCGGTGAGCATGGCAGTGGAAATCGCACGGGACAGGGCTCGGATCGTGGATGTGGGCAAACTGCCGCTCGACCTCCCGTGGAAGCCCTACTACGAGAAGGAGATCGACGTGCGCTTCTCGAGGTCTTATGGCCCGGGGAGGTACGACCCGACATATGAAGAAGACGGTGTGGACTACCCGATCGGGTACGTGAGGTGGACAGAGCAGCGGAACATGAAGTCGTTCCTCGATCTGGTTGCCGCCGACCGGATCGGCCTGGAGACTCTCATCGACGAGATCATCCCGTTCGAAGCTTCGGTCGAGGCATACGAACGGCTCCTCTCTGGAGAGTCACGCGCTATCGGGAGCTTGTTCGGATACCCGCAAGAGACACTGGTCGAACGAGTTCTTCACCTGGGTGGACAGGCAGAGTTCGCTCCCAGATCGGGGAAGGTCGGCCTCGGGGTCATCGGCAGTGGCAACTACGCCACCACCATGTTGTTGCCACACCTGGCCTCGAACCCCAATGTGCACCTCTCGGTGGTGGCCACGGCCACAGCGCTTTCTGGCGCAACGGCACAGGAGAGATTCGGGTTCGATCGGATCACGTCTGACTATCGGACCCTGATCGACGACGACGCTGTCGATGCTGTCGTGATCGCCACACGCCACGATCTGCATGCGCCGATGGTCTCCGAGATGATCGCTGCGGGTAAGGCGGTGTTCGTAGAGAAGCCTCTGGCCACGAACGCAGGGGAACTCGATCAGGTGATCGAATCGATCCGGTCATCAGGCAATCAACGTCTCATGGTCGGATTCAATCGCAGGTTCGCGCCGTTGCTTCGCCAACTCAAAGATGCTTGGGGCGAAGCGAACGGCGAGCAACACCTTCACTACGTCGTCAATGCCGGACCTCTCGACAACGACAGCTGGTATCGAGACGTGTCCCGTTACGGTTCCCGCTTCGATGGCGAGGGTGGCCATTTCATAGATGTGTTGTCGTGGTGGCTGGGCGAGGACCCGGTTGATGTGGCGGGCCATCCATCCCCTGGAGAGGTCGACGACCTCGAGGTGATTCTGCGCTTTCCCGGCGGGTCGGTCGGGATCATCTCATATCTCACCAGAGGGAGCCGTGCCTACCCGAAAGAGACCTTCCTCGTGTCCGGGGAATCGCGCACCGCCCGGCTCGACAATTTCAAGGAGGCCACTATTTGGTCGGATCGGGGTAGGACGGTTCGTCGCTCCAGGGGGAAGGTGGACAAAGGTCAGGCCACCCAGATAGGAGCGTTCGTGGAGGCGATCAGGGCGGGATCGGATATGCCCATAGCCGTCGAATCGTTGTTGAGCACGACCGAGGCCACTCTGCTGGCGCAGACGAGCGCCCAGTCGGGGCGTGCCGCTTCTCTCCGCCGTCCGTCGGGCGATTGAGTCTCAGCTGGTACATCCACCGCCTTGCGGCCATGGGCCCTGGCGAGATCGTCCACCGGGCCAAGGACTCCGGGGTGAAGGTGATCACCGGGGTCGAGGAGAAAAGGCTGCGAGAAGCCGGGGCGAGGCGGGCAGAGGGCGGATTTGCCACTCCATTCGTCCGGCTGCCTGAGACTCCCTCCGACACTGCGCTCGAAGGTCTGGCAAACGCTGTCGAGTCGCTCTCCGAAGGCCGGGTCCAGGTTTTCGGCGTCGAGCGAACCGACATGGGGGACAAGCCTGATTGGTTCATGGACCCTAAGACCGGGTTGCGCGCCCCGGCTGCACAGTCGGCCTTTCGCATCAACCAGCGCGGGTGGCGGGGCAGCCTGAAGCACGTTTGGGAGCCGTCCCGGCATCAGCATCTGACGGTGTTGGCCGGCGCCGCCCGGTTTCGTGGCGATCCGGAGGCCGCCCGGTTGCTCATGACCCAATTGGATAGTTGGTGGCGGGCGAACCCCCCGTTTCGTGGCATCCATTGGACGAGCGGAATCGAGATCGGAATGCGGCTGCTCTCCTGGGTCTGGATCAGACGTCTGCTCGACTACGACGACCGAGCCCCCGGCTGGTTCGAGGAGAACCCGCGGTTTCTCGACCAGCTCTTTGCCCACCAGCTGTGGCTCGACCGCCTGCCGAGTCATGGCACCTCGGCCAACAACCATGCCATCGCCGAGTGGGCCGGCCAGTTCACGGCAGCCTGCGCGTTTCCCCTCTTTCCCGAATCTTCTCGGTGGAGAGAGCGGGCGGGCCGGCGCCTCGTCGCCGAGGCGAAGCGGCAGATCGATGGCGACGGCGTGGACCGAGAGCTGGCCACCGACTATCACGGCTTCGTTGCGGAATTGTTCATCCTCGCCGGGCTCGAGGGGGAGCGGGCCGGCTCTGGCCTTGGAGACGAGTTCTGGGTCCGCGTTCGCTCCATGGTCGATGTCGTGGCGGCGATGCTCGATGTCGCCGGGAGACCGCCCCGTCAGGGAGACTCGGATGATGCGATTGCACTCTTGCTCGATGGTTCGGGGTTCGACCGGTGGGCGTCACTGCTCGTCACAGGGTCCGCGCTCTTCGGGCGGCTCGACTGGTGGCCCACACCGCAAGTCGTAGGCGACGTTCGGAGCTCGGCCCTCGCCGCATTGGCCTCCGTCGGCGCGTTGCCAGATGGTCGACCGTCGGTCCGGCCGGTGTCATTCCAGGAGTCCGGTATGACAATCCTGAGGGCACGGCCTGGTGGGCCGTCCGAGATCTGGTGTCGTTGCGACGGTGGCCCTCTCGGCTACATGTCAACAGCCGCCCACGGCCATGACGACGCTCTGTCTATCGAGGTGAGACACGGCGGGGTGGACGTTCTAGCGGATCCGGGTACGTACTGCTATCAGTTAGAGCCATTCTGGCGGTCGTACTTCCGATCGATCCGGGCCCACAACACCCTCGAACTCGCCAAAGCGAGCCATGCCCAGCAGACGGGGCCCTTCATGTGGTCCTCAGCCGAGCGATCTGGTGTGGCCGAGATCTCTGAGAGCCCGGTGACGAGATGGACAGGCTATTGCATTCGACCTCACGTGGACGGCGGGGAGATAGAGCACCGGAGGACGGTGGCCGTCGACGACGCCGGCGTGACGATCGAGGACGTCGTTGACCGGGCTAGCCCGGCCAGAATGCGCTTCCACCTCGGCCCATCCGTGGAATGCGTGCTCGACGGGAACGTTGCGCAGCTGTCATGGGTGTCTCTCGATGGCCGGGCCGAGTCGTCGAGGATGGAGCTCAGCGGGTCGCTGACGTGGCGATCCGCGCGCGGCCACGATGCAGAGCCCCTCGGCTGGTACTCGCCGGGCTTCGACGTGCGTCTTGCTGCCTTCGCTCTCGAAGGTGAAGGCGAAATGAGTCCCGGTGAGGTTTTGACGACTCGGCTCTCCGTGAGCGGCGGGGGATCTGCTGAGGGGGCTGGAGCCTGACGGTCGGGTCAGACAGGGCGGGACTTCGCCGCCACGCCGTCCCGTGACAAATTGGCGAAAGCTCGCTCATAGGCTCTCAGCAGATGAGGGACCGAGTGCTCCCAACTCAGAGTGCTCTCCAGTCGACTCCTCCCCGCGGTGGACATCCGCCTCCGTCGCTCTGGGTCATCCAGGAGTTGATCGAGGATTTCAGCGAAATCGGCTTCATCACCGGATCGCGCCGGAGCCACGGCATCCTCGGCGGACCTCATCGTTTCGGTGAGGTCGAAGGCGACAATCGGCAGGCCGAAGTACATGTACTCCATGATCTTGTTCATGGTGGACCGGTCCGACCAGCTGTTCTTCGGGACCGTGTCTACCGCCACCGTTGCCGACGACAATGCACGGCAGAGGACGTCATCTGACACGACACCGGTGAACGTGAAGAGATGATCCACGCCCAACTCCTCTGCGTACTGCTTTACATCCTGCCAGGCCGACCCGCCACCGATGACAACGGTGTGGAAGTCGTCCCGTCGCTCACTCAGCAGTGCCACCACCCTGACGAGGCCATCGACGCCGTCCTGGGCCGAGATGTCACCGAGGTAGGCGATTACGTGCTCCTTCGATTTTGCCCACGCCGGGTCCGGGGGATAGACGGTCAGTCGCTTCAGATCGGGCCCTGACCTGACTATCGCAACCCGGTCTGCGCTCACACCGCCGCGTTCGATGGCCACTGTCCGGTGGCTCTCGTTGGTGGCCAGGATCATGTCGGCTGTCCGAAAGGACCGGCGCTCCATGAAGAGCAGGAGCGATGAATAAGACCGCTTCTCACCCCGAACTTGGCTTCGAACATCTCCGGAGAGAGGTCGTGGTGATCGAACACGAACCTCTTCCCCGCCAGCCGCCAGATCAGGGCGAGGACCCAGTATGTCTCGGGTGGATTACAGGCATGTATGACGTCGAAGCCCCGGCCCTGTGTGGCCACCCTCAACGAGAGGAGAAAGGTGGCAAGCCATGCCAACGAGAACTCTGCCAGGAATCCGAGCTTGGATCGCGGGTCGAACGGCATCGAGTAGCGAAACACCTCGACGTCCTCGATCGTCTCGTGGGACTCGTTGAATCCCTTCAGCTTCGGACAGATGACCGATACCTGGTAGCCCCGTGCCTGCAAGGTGGTCGCTTCGAGCCAGACCCGCCGGTCAAATGGCACCGGCAGGTTCTGGACGATGATCAGGACACGCCTACCAGCCGATGCCAACGTAACTCCCATCCACGGGCCTGACCGACATCCCGGCCAGGTCGACCAGGTGTTGGGCCGGCCCCAGTTTCAGCGCAGCATCGACCAGGGACTCGTCGTTTTTCCCTAGGACGACGATGTCCCCGAACGCAAGCACCTCGTCGGGGGAGGACACAAGGATTTGCTCGAACGACGGAAGCTGCGCGGTGAGGAATGCCAGGTTGGCCCCGATGAGGCCCTTCGGGTCGAAGTCAGGGTCGAAGACCCGAACTTCCTTGCCACAGGCGAGCAGGCGCCGGGCCAGTTCGAGGAAGGGGCTGTTGCGCAGGTCGTCGGTGTTCGACTTGAACGTGATGCCGAGCAATCCGACCTTGTTACCGCCAAGATCCTCGATGAGGTCCAACGCGGACCGTATGTGCTCTTCGTTGCTCTGGGGGATCGCCGAGATAAGCGGCAGATCGAGCTCCCGGCTTTGGGCGTGAGACTGGAGAGCCGCGATGTCCTTGGGCAGGCACGACCCGCCGTAGGCGAATCCAGGTCGCAAATACCGGGACGAGATGTTCAGTTTGGTGTCGCCGGTCATGATCGTCATGACCTCCCTGCCGTCGACCCCCACATCACGGGCGAGCCGGCCCATCTCGTTGGCGAAACTCACTTTGAGGGCGTGCCAGCTGTTGTCTACGTATTTGGCCAGTTCGGCGACCTCGAAGACTGTGTCGGAGCGAGGGCATTCGAACTGTGCGTAAAGCTGGTCTGTGATCGCATTGTGCTTGCCGTGCTCGGTGCCAACCACGATCTTGGGAGGCTCCCGGTAGTCCTTGATGGACGAGCCTTCGCGCAGGAACTCCGGGTTGAAGCACAGATCGATCTGTTCGCCAATCGTGAGACCCGAAGCAGACTCGAGAATCGGAAGGACGATGTCCCTCGTCGTCCCCGGGAGCACCGTGGACCGAAGGATGACGGTGAAGGGACTAGTCCTTCCCCTCAATGCCCGACCGATATCGGCCACCACCGTGCGGATGTGGTCGAGCTCGATGCTTCCGTCGGGACGGCTGGGTGTTCCGACGCAGATCAAGGCGGCGTCCGACTGCTCCACCGCCGCCACCGAATCGTCCGTGGCCTAGCAGTCTTCCCGAAGCGACGCCGGAGGCGATCAGATCATCGAGCCCGGGCTCGCGGATCGGCGCACGGCCGGACGTTGAAGATCTCCACTTTTTCCAGGTTGGAGTCGACACCGACCACGTCATGGCCGTCTTCGGCGAGGCAGGCAGACGTAACCGACCCCACGTAGCCCAGCCCGAAAACTGCCAGCTTCACGCTGCGAAGAAGTCGTAAGAGCTCGAACGCGTCAGTGATGTGCGTAGATGGCCACAGCCGTGACTACCCCGCGACAGTCCCAAGACACGCCCAGCGCACCAGCGCGCGTTCGCGCATTCCCCCGCCCACATTGTGTGCCTCCCTTATGCGGCATAGCCGCGGCTCCACATCCCAATAGGTTGCCCCAGGTGCACTGCACCTCACCGGCACTTTAACCGGGGAGGATTCGCACACCAGTCGTTCATGTATGTAATCGACGACGGCAAACAGAGGGTTACTGCTCGAGTTGCTGTCCGGCTAATAAACAACCCTGAATCTCCCTGCAGGACGGTCACGGCGAACTGACTCGAGCCGGGGTGATGATCAATACGGGGTGCCTGCGGGCTTCCTCTTGCCGCGGATAGCGGCCTACATTCACCACGCCGAACGGTCACAGGCCGTCCCAGGGGATCGGAGACCCGGAGCAATGACAAACCTGCAGGAAGGGATCGAGCCCCTTGCCGATCTGCTCGCCCGCGACCTCGACCACATCGTCGACCAGCTCGTCGACGAATTCGCGGTCGATGGCTGGGAAGCGCCTCCTCATCACCGGAGGAGCCGGATTCCTCGGCTACTACCTCGTGCAGAGTGTGCTCCACTGGAACGACCGCGTTGTCGAAGATCAGCGGATCCACACGACCGTGTTCGACAACTACGTGCGTGGCGTCCCGGCGTGGCTGGATGAACTCGGCCGGCGTGGCGATCTAACGATGGTTCGACACGACGTCCGGCAACCACTGCCGGACACGATGCCAGACTTCGAGTTCATCGTCCACGCCGCAGGTATCGCGTCCCCGACGTATTACCGAGCCCACCCGCTGGAGACGATGGATGCCAACATCGACGGGCTGCGAATGCTGCTCGAGTACGCACGAGACCGGGTCGACCGAGGCCTCGAGGTCGGCGGCTTCATCTTCTACTCGAGCAGCGAGATCTACGGCGATCCGGCTCCCGACCGCATCCCTACGTCGGAGGACTACCGCGGCAACGTCTCCTGCACGGGCCCGCGCGCCTGTTACGACGAGTCGAAGCGCTACGGCGAGACCTTGTGCTCGGTGTTCGCCCAGCACTACGGCGTGCCGGTGCGGATGGTCCGCCCATTCAACAACTACGGACCGGGACTCAAGATCAGTGATCGACGCGTCATCCCCGACTTCGCACGCGACGTCTTCAGCGGTCGCGACATCGTCATGCTCTCAGATGGAAGCCCGAAGCGAACCTTCTGCTACGTGGCCGACGCCGTTGTCGGCTATTACCGGGCCCTGGTGCGAGGACGGGCCGGCGAGCCCTACAACATCGGGATCGATCGTCCGGAGATCTCGATGGCGGACCTCGGGCGACGGCTGGCCACGACTGCGCACGACCTCTTCGGCTATTCCGGGAAGGTAGTGACGGGCGAGTCGACTGAGGCTGACTATCTGGTCGACAATCCGAACCGCAGGTGCCCGGACATGACGAAATCTCGGGCTGAGTTGGGCTACGAGCCGTCGATACTCGTGGACGAGGGCCTTCGGCGAACCCTCGTGTGGTACCACTACCACCGCCATGCTGAAGACGCCTGATGCGAGTCTCCATCATCGGCGCCGGCTATGTCGGGCTCGTCACCGGGGTGTGCTTGGCCGAAAAGGGTCACCAAGTCGTTTGCGTCGACGTGGACCATACGAAAGTCGAGCGCCTCACTCGAGGTGAGGCGCCGATCCATGAGGTCGGCCTCGGCGAGTTGCTCGATCGTCACGCCGGCAAGGGATTTTCGGCAACGACCGACCTCGTCGGCGCGGTCCGGGACTCCGAGGTGACCTTCATAGCCGTGGGCACGCCGTTCGACGGCGCCGCAATCGACCTGACATATGTCGTGAATGCGGCGCGCCAAGTGGGGGCCGCCTTGGCCGAGAAGTCCGAGCATCACGTCGTCGTCGTCAAGAGCACGGTTGTGCCCGGCACAACGGACGGCGAGGTGCGGACAGCTCTGGAGGAGACCTCGGGCCGGCGCGCCGGTGAAGGCTTCGGTCTCGGGGTCAACCCGGAGTTCCTGACCGAGGGCCAGGCCGTCGCCGACTTCATGGATCCCGACCGAATCGTGATCGGCGGGGTCGACGAGCGGACGCTCGACATCCTGTCCGACGTTTACGCCCCCTTCACCGACGTCCCGATCGTCCGCACCAACAACAAGTCGGCCGAGATGATCAAGTACGCGTCCAACGCCCTGCTTGCGACCATGATCTCTTTCTCGAACGAGTTCGCCGACTTGTGCACCGCACTCGGTGGGGTCGACGCCCGTGACGTCATGGCCGGTCTGCACACATCCGGATATCTCAGCGTTCCTGGATCCGATGGCGAGTCGAACCCCGCACCGATCGTGAGCTTCCTCGAGGCGGGCTGCGGATTCGGGGGAAGTTGCCTCCCCAAGGACGTCAGTGCCCTCGTCGCGCACGGAGCCCTGAAGGGAGTGAAGATGAACGTGCTCCAGGCCGTTCTCGACACCAACATCCAACGTCCGGATCGCGTGCTCGAAGGGATCCGCCGCGAGGTCCCCGACCTGCACGACGCCCGCGTCTCCGTGCTCGGCCTGGCGTTCAAGCCCGATACGGACGACGTTCGGGAATCTCCGGCATTTCCGATCATCGAGCGACTTGTCACCGCCGGAGCGGATGTCACGGCATACGACCCGGTCGCGATGGGCACGGCTCGACTCGTACTCGGAGAGACACCCGTGAAGTACGCCGCATCCCTCGAGGAGGCGGTCACTTCCGCCGACATCATCGTGATCGTCACGCGCTGGCACGAGTTCGAACGACTACCGGCGCTGCTCCACAAGCTCGACCGAGCGCCGTTCGTGTTCGACGGCCGTCGCATGCTCGACGAGAACGCAGTTGAGCGGTACGGGGGTATCGGACGATGACCAGCGCATCAGGTCGGAGTAGTCAGGCCGGGGTCAAGATGAATACCGGGTGCCTTTGGGCTTCCTCCTGCCATGCCTCGATCGGCGCCGAGGGGTCGGTCACGAAGTAGGAGCCAATCACAGGGGCGCACGATCGGGTTCAGCGACGCCAGCAGATCCCGCACGATGGGGGCCGCCTGATCTGTGGTGAGCTCCTGCGAGGTAACCGGAAAGGTACGTCGTCTCACCGTAACCACGGCCTCTCCAGCTGCTCGAAGGTTCCTCACCCAGTCCACCCGGCCGTAGACGGACACCAACAGCCAGCCGGTTCCGTGTGGGTTGAGTGCGATGGGTGTGGTGCGCGGGAGGCCGGAGTTTCGACCGCGGACTGTGAGCAGGGCCTGGGGACCAAGGGGCAACCCGAGTCGGAGCAGGAACGAAACGATGGGGTTGTAGAACCGGGCGTACTTCACGATACCTCCTTGTTAGTCTCTAGTACGTTCCTCGTATATTACGACTACCATACTATATGAAAACCAGACGAACCACTGCGGCGGCCCTGGCACGGGAGATCCAGCATCATCTCCGCGATCTCATCGCCCGGCTGCATCAACTCAATGACGCCGTCGGCGCCAGAGTCGAGCTGAGGGGGCCTGATCTGGAGATCCTGGACCTGATCGCGCGTCACGGGCCGGTGTCGCCCAGCGAAGTAGCGTCGGCAACCGGTGTTCATCCAGCCACCCTCACCGGCATAGTCGATCGATTGGAGGAAGGGGGGTGGGTGACCCGCCTACCGAATCCCGAGGATCGTCGGCGTGTCCGCCTCGAGGCGCGACGAGATCGTGGGCCGGAGTTGGTCCGCCTCTACGGCCCGATGAACCGCTCGCTGGCCGAGATCTGCGCAGCCCTGACTCCCGAGCAGCTCGGGGTGGTCCGCGACTTCCTTCGTGACGCTGCCGCCGCCGGGGGGGACGCGGTCAGCGGGCTCCGAGTCGACTGAGCCGCCCGAAACGAGAAGAGCCCGGCCGGGGGGCCGGGCTCTTCTTTGTGCGGAGGACGGCGTCAAGCCTGGAGGGCAGCCTCGATGTCGAACTCGATCTTGAACTTCTCCGATACCAGCACACCACCGTTTTCGAGTGGGACGTTCCATGTCAGGTCCCAGTCACGACGCTCGATCTCACCGACGGCGCTGAAGCCCGCCTTGGTGTTGCCGTAGGGATCCGTTGTGGTGCCTTCGAAACTGAGGTCGAACTGCACCGGGCGGGTCACGCCGCGGATGGTGAGATCACCGATCAGCTTCCAGTCGTCTCCAGCCGGGTTGAGCGCCGTCGACTTGAAGGTGATCAGAGGGTGCTGTTCGGCATCGAGGAAGTCGGCGGAGCGCAGATGCTCGTCTCGCTCTCGTGTGCCGGTGGTGACCGATGCGGCCTTGGCCTCGATCTCCACGGTCGACTGCCGTGGGTCGTCCGCCACCACGATCGTGGCATCGAGGTCCTCGAAGGTGCCTCGGACTTTGGCCACCATCAGATGTCGAGCGGTGATCCGGAGATCACTGTGGATCGGGTCGATGAGCCACGTCCCTGGATGGGGGACGATCCGGCCATCGACGATGCGGTCTGTTGCCATTAGTGAGCCCTTTCGCAGTGTTGTTGAACTGTCAACATTCAAGGCTTCAACTGTATTCCCGCCTCGAGGTCCACCCTACAAAGTCGACTAGAATGGTCAACAATGTGGATCTCGCGCAAGACCGACTATGCGACGCGAGCCGTTCTCGCCCTGGCCATCGCCGAAGGGGAGCGTCTCAATGCGCAGGACCTCTCGCGGAGAGTGGGCGTCCCCGAGCCATTCATGAAGCAGATCCTCATGCAGCTGCGCGACGCGGGGGTCGTCCGCTCGGAGCGAGGCCCGTCCGGTGGCTACCGGCTCAATCACGATCCCGCTGAGATCACCTTGGAGCGCATCGTGCGCATATTCCAGGGCCAACTTGCACCGATCGAATGCGCCACCCGCCACGAGCCGCAGCCGTGTTCGATGGAGATCGGGTGCAGCCTGCGCGATGTTTGGGCCGAAGTGCGCGACGCCACGATCGCCATTCTGGAGCGGACCGATTTCGCCACCCTCGCCGCTCAGTCCGGCGGGCCCTGGGTCTCGGTAGGGCTGATCACCAAGCCCTAGACGGACTGAGCAATCAGCTCCGACTGCTCGCGGTCCCGTCTGTTTCCTCTCACCGCGAGGACGATCGCGATCAGAGAACCGGCGACGATCGCCAGATAGCCCAAGGTCCTCGCCGATCCCTCGAGCCCGAACTGGTTGAACAGCGTTCTCGAGTTGGTGATCACGATTACCGACCCGACCACCGTGCCGAGCACTCTTGGTGCCACCTTTGTCACCAACCAGGCGGCGAACGGTGCCGCGATGGCGCCACCAACGAGAAGAGCGCCGGCGATCGGCCAGTCGATCCCTTGCGACCCGAGATTGATCAGGAACCCGAGGCTTGCAGCAACTGACACGAGGAATTCGCTGGCGGACACCGACCCGATCACCTTCCGCGGCTCGGTCCGGCCCGAGACGAGCATCGTTGGAGTGGCGACCGGCCCCCACCCGCCACCTCCGCTGGCATCGACGAAGCCGGCAAACAATCCCAACGGTGCCAGGAACCTCGACTTGAAACCGAGGTGGTGGCGATCGGTCCGGGTACCCCTGACTGCGAATCGGATTAGAAGGGAGACACCGAGGGCGAGCAAGATCGCCGACATCCAGGGCCGTGCCGCCTCTGTCGAGAGATTGGAGAGGACGGTGGCGCCGGCATAGGCGCCGACGGCGCCAGGCACCCCGAGGAGGAGCACAGTCCGCCAGTCGACATTTCCAAACCGCCAGTGAGAGGCTCCTGAGATGAGCGTGGTCCCCACTTCGGCGAAATGAACCGAGGCCGAGGCCATGGCCGGCGCGATGCCAGTCGCCACCAGAAGGGTCGACGAAGTGACCCCATAGGCCATGCCCAGCGAACCGTCGACCATCTGTGCAGCAAAGCCGACGAGGACGAAAACGATGAGTGATGGCATCTGGGATTTCCTTACAAGATAAAGTTGACTTGGCTTGTCTATTTAATACTGAAGACACGATAGAGCCTGTTTCAGGGCGTCGTCAAGAACTCGACGAATGAGTCGGCGAAAGCCGCGGTCTAGTCCCTTTGGTCACTCATCACGTTCGTCGACCACTCGACGTGGCACAACGGTCAGAGGTGCATGTATGCTCCGCGGCGTTGGGTGGAGGGCTATCGCTCTTCCTGGTCTACCGGTGCGGGGAAGGCACCAGGGGGTTTCACAATGCGTGGTGGAAGATTGGGGATGCTGGGGCTCGTGGTGGCCCTCCTCCTCTCGATCATGCCGGTGGCGGGTGCGCAGGTGGCCGACGACTCAGGTGAGTCGATCGAGCAGCAGGCGTTCACCGACACGGCGGAAGCGTGTTCCAGAGGCGCCATCGACGAACTGGCGGCGCGCGGCATCACACGTCGGGTGTAACCCGCCCGCCAACACCAGATTCTGTCCCGGACAACCCGGTGACCAGGGGCCAGATGGCCATCTTCATCGTCCGCGGCCTTCGACCTCGGGCCGGCATCGACCGATTTCTTCTTCGATGACACCGGCAAGGTCTACGAGGATGCGGCGAACCGTCTGGCCGAGGCCGGCCTGACCCAAGGCTGTGGCCCGGGGCGATACTGCGGTGACAACAACATCAGCCCGCGGGGAGATGGCGGCGTTCCTCTCCAGGGCGCAGAGCCTGCCCGACTCGATCGACGGATCATCTTCGTCGACGACAACACCTCGATCTTCGAGAACGGGATCAACAGGGTGGCCGAGGCCGGGATCACCTTCGGGCTGCAACCCGCCGGCGAACACCAACTTCTGTCCCACTGCCAACGTCACGCGTGGCCAGATGGCGGCCTTCATCATCCGGGCGCTGGCCGGCGGAGTCACTCCGCCGCCCCGGGGGCCGGACCGGAACCCGCCGCCACCGACGCCCGTGCCGCAGGGTTCTGCGACGACGTCACACGGTGATCAAAGGCTGACTGCCAGGCCTGCTCTCCCTGTACTACGTCGACCGGTGGTATCGGCTTGGACGAGCAAGGCGGGCTGGCGGTCAGCAAGAACCCGTGCAACTGGTCCGGTGTCGCCTGCAACCCGGCGCAAGCGGGTGACCCAGCTCATCCTGAACGCCGAGGCTCCGAACGATCCCGGCAACAATCTGAGCGGCTCGATTGCCGGCTGCCCTCGGGAACCTCACCGGCCTGTCAGGTCATCGACTTCGCATCGAACGAGATCGGAGGGAGCATCCCGACCGGCATCGGGCAAGCTGAAGAAACTGACGGCGCTCGACCTGTCGGGGAACTTCCTGACCGGGACCATCCCCAGCCACGCTTGGCGGCCTCACCAGTCTCTCGGTCGAGCTGGACCTGCACAGCAACCGTTGACCGGGGGCCTTCCCGACCAGCTTCACCAACCTGAACGCCTGTTCAGATCCTGGACCTGGGATCGAACAGCCTGTCCGGGCGATGGACGTTGTTGGGGACGATGCCGTCCCTGCGCCAGATCGATCTCAGGGAGAACAAGTTCGCTGGGGCGGTGCCCGGGGTGATCGGCGAGTCTGCCAGTTCCTCAACCGTCTCGACCTGTCGGTGAACAAGTTCACCGCGGATCAGGGGCTGGGTTCGGGAACGCCCCGACGCTGGACGACATCGATATGTCCGAGAACAAGCTCTGAGCGGGTTCAGCCCGGCGTTTGCCCAGATCCCAACCCTGACCGAGCTGGATCTGTCGTTCAACTGATGAACGGGCGCCATCCCGGACGGGATGCATCAATCTGGGGTTGTTGTCGTCGCTGGACATCTCCAACAACCAGTTGAGCGACACAGAGATCCCCTTGTTCCGGCTTCGAGGAGCCGGGTCTGGAGGAGTTGCTGCTGTTCGGCAACACCTGTCTCCAGACCAGTGACCTGGCCAACTACAACTACATCCTGGCCCGCGATCCGGCGTGGCGCAACTGCGGCCAGCCAGCGCCCTCCACCACCCCGGCCGTGATCGGCTGAGAACACTGATCTGAAAGAGCCCCTTCGGGGGCTCTTTCTCTTTGGTCAGCGCAAGACCTTCTTCACCCGCCGAACCGTGTAGCGGGCGCTGTCGGCGGCCACCTGGCGCAGGGCGGCGGTCCGGGCGGACAAAGGCACTTTCTCGAACTTGCGCTCGTAGCCCAGATCGGCCAGCAGGTTCCCGGCGAGAGCCTCGAATCGGGCCACCTGGTCGTCGGACAGCTCCCGTCGCCAGTCGCGCAGACCCTTGGTCGGGGGGAGGAAGATGTCCTTGTGCCGGTCGGGCACCGCCGTGGTCGACACGATGTCGCCGGCTCGCTCGTAGTAGGTGAGCATCCGCGGATCGAATGGCAGACTCGAGGAAGTCGCATAGCTTCCTAACCGAGCCCTCGGTGTCGTCGATCAACTCCTCGAATCGGGACTCGATGTATCGGTCGGGGCCGAGCGATTCCCCGGCCGCCCGTCCGGCGTCGACCCGGCGCTTCCAGGAGACGGCGACCTGTTCGATCTTGGTCCCGTCGGTGTGCGCCAGGGCGACGTCCCGGCCGTCTCGCACCGCATGGACGAATTTGCCCTCAGGGAAGAGGTCCGCCAGCAGCGTCAGATGATGGATGTTGCTCTGGGTCTTGTCTCCGTAGCGGGTCTTGCCCTGCAGGCCGGCGTAGAGGCCATAGAGCCGGCGCACCGCCTCCGGATAGTCCCCGGCCGGTGGGTCATTCAGAGCCATCTCGATGTCCCCAGCGTCGAGTCCCCAGTTCTCGAACCGATCGTCTTTGCCGAGATCCTTCAGGAACCGCTCGGTGTCGTAACCCTTCTCCCGGTACCGATTCGCCAGCCTCGCCACGAACCGGGCCTCACCCGGGATGGCCAGGTCGGGATGAGAGTCGAAAATGGCTCGGTGCAACGTCGTGCCCGAACCATTGGCCCCGAAGAAGAAGGGGAACGGCTTCACGTGAGCCCTGCCCGGATCTCGGCCAGGGCACGCCCGGCCGATCTCCGACCCCCCTCACCTTTCCGCTCGAGACGCTGGATGGTGCCCATCAGGCGCTGCATCTCCGAGAAACGCCATCCGGGCCCCGAGGCGGCATCAGTGTCTCCATAGCCTTCGGTTACTGCCGCAACCAGAGCCTCGGTCCAGGGACGGAACGACGTCGTGGTGTAGCGGAGGCGATGAACGAATCGGGAGAGGTCGAAGCCACGAAGCTGGGGTATCCAGCCGAAGTCGATCAGACCGGTGCCGTCCTCCATCATTATCACGTTCCCGGGGCTGAGGTCTCCGTGTGAGACGGTTACTCCGTGGGTGTCGGCTGAGGCCATGTCGAACAGCTCGCCAAGATGCGTCTCGAGACTCCTCCGATCGGCCTCTGGCAGCAGCGGCCCGATGGACTCGACTTTCCGCTCCGTCTCCTTCCAGATGCGATCCAGCTCTGGGCCAGGCTCGGGTTCGGGGAAACTCTCCAGAACCCGGACCGCCTGTCCGACTGCTGCTGCAGCGGCCAATGCCCTCGCTCGACTCTTGCCGGTAAAGGCGAACTGCAACGGGTTGCCCATGGGCTCGCCTTCCAACCCGAGGGTCACCACCTCGAGCGTGTCTTCGTCGAAGGCCAGCGTCTCATTGATGGCGAGAGAGGATTCGCCGGCGAGCTCCATGAAACGTCGCGCCATCTCGTCGCCCTGACTGAGGGCTTGGCGTGCCCGGCCCAGGTGTCGGGAATCCTGCTCCGCCGGCGGGAAGTACGGGGTCTTGTACCAGGCCGTCGCCACCGTTCCTTCGGTGGATCGCAAGGTCAAGTGGAAGAGCGTCGAGCGTTTGCGGTCGGTGCGGTCGCCCACGGTCCAGGTCAGAGATTCCGGGTCGATCGAGTGTTTGTCCGCCAGGGCCACCAGGGCCCTCTGCAGCACATCGGCTCCAGGGATGTCGGGTCGATGGTCGAAGGGCACGGGCCGGCCTAGTAGCCGCTCAGCATGCCCATCTTTCTCCCGTACTCGAGTGAGCGGGAGAACAGCCAGAGACCGCCGGCGAGCACCACCACATTGAAGGCGAGGAGTGCGATGACTGCCATTTGGAACGGGACGACGAACGTGCCCGGGTCTTCCATGAGCACGGCGCGGCTGGCGTTGATGACATACGTGTGTGGGATGGCCCAGGACAAGGTCTGCAGCCAGGAGGGCAGCTGGTCGACCGAGAACACGGCACCGGCGAGCAATGACGCCGCCATGCCGTACAGAGTGAGGAATGGCTTCGACCGCTTCGAAATGATGAGGATGGCGGCCGAGACGATCCCGATCGCCGTGCAAGCCAGTATCCCCAGCACGAGCAGGACAAGGAACTCCCGCCACCCGGAGGCCAGGTACTCCGCCCCGAGCAGGGCACCCATGCCGAGAATGATCGCCCCTTCGAGCACTCCCATCATTGTGTGCCAGAGATTCATGGCAAAGGGGAGGAACGTCCACGGGACCGGCTCAACCAACAGGGTCTCCAGCGAGCCCCGGTTCAGGGCTCGTTGCAGGTTGCCTCCGAACCCGCTCAACGCGCCCTGGAGAATCGCGGACACCGCCAACCCGAGTACGGCGAAGGTGAAATAGTCGCCACCCACCTCGGCCGACTCACCGACGAGGTCGCCGATGAAGAACGAGACCAGCACCGGTAGGACGGTTCCAAGCTCGCTGAGAATGAGCGACATGGGGTAGCTGAATTCCTCGATGGCATCCATGCGGAGGAACGCAACCGCGATCGAAGGGGTGGGTCTGTTCGGTGAGCGCCGCTTCTTGCGACGCCCGTGCTCCGCCGCTTCGGGGGTCTTGGTCTCGACACTCATTTCGCTTGCTTCTCCCGATACATGTCGGCGAGGAGGTCGCGGAGCGGTCGCTGCACCTCCTGGAGGTGCACCACATCGGGTGCCACCGTCTCGAGGACTGCGAGGACGTCGCCAGTGGTTGTCTCGGATGAGGTCAGGACCGTCGTCAGCTGGGATCCCTCGACGGTGATCGACTCACCGAGACCGGCGGCGTCGATGAGCTTCCGGGCTTGACGGGCACTCTCGTCGGACTTGAACTCGATCTCGAGCTGCTCCCTGTCAACGAGGGCACGTAGCTCGTCGAGGTCTCCGTCGTACCGGATCCGCCCCTTGTCGAGGAGGACGACATGAGAGTGGAGGGCTTCGATCTCCTCCAGACGGTGTGAGCTGATCATGCAGGCGAGCCGCTCTTCCTCGACGATGGAGATGATCAATCCGAGGAGCTCGTGGGCGGCAACCGGGTCGATGGCGCCGGTGGGCTCATCGAGGATCAGGACGCTAGGACTGTGCAGGAGGGCACGGGCGAGCTGGAGTCGGGCCCGCATCCCGGAGGAGAGGGCAAAGACGGAATGCTCGGCGGCATGGGAGAGCCCGACCTTGGCCAGGGAGTCGTATATCCGCCCTTTGAGATCTTCACCTTTGAGTCCCTGCAGACGGCCGTGGAAGCGGAGGTTCTCGACACATGTGAGGCGGCCCAACAGGCTGACGTCCTGGCCTGGCATCCAGCCGACCATGCGTCGCACTGCGACCGACTCGTGTTGGGCGTCGTATCCGCCCACCGTGGCCGTACCGGTAGAGGGAGTGGTGAGACCGAGGAGGATGCGGAACGTCGTTGTCTTGCCGGCGCCGTTAGGGCCGACCACGGCGCAGATCTCACCGGGCCCAACCTCGAAGGTGATGCCGTCGAGCGCGACCACCGCGTTCTTGATATTGCTCTTCACCATGAGCTTCATCCAGGTGGGCGAGGGCTCGTAGACCTTGGTCAGGTCTTTGACCGAGATGCTCGGATCGCGTTCGCTCATTTCCCTGTGAAACCCCTCAACGCCCAGGACGCCGCATCGAATGAAGTCGGCGCCGAATCAAGTAAACCACGGTTTGCGTGTGCGCCCCCCTAGACGAAGTGAGAGTGTAACCGCCCTCCGTGGTCAAACAATATGCAGAACCCACTATCGTCCGGTCAGGAAGACGGGATCGGAGGGCATGCCGTGGGGGCGTGGAAATGGGTCTTGGTCGTCGGGGGGTTGACCGTGGCCCTGGCCGGCGGGTGGTTTCTCGGGAGCAGACTGGCGGGCGGAGGGGACACAGATCCCAACTCCCCTGAAGCGGCGACGCCCACCACACAGGGGCAGACATCGACAACACAGCCTGAGACGGGTCAGTCGACTCCTGTCACCGGGGCTGTCGACCCTTCATGCGATGTCCCACCCGGTCAGCCATACGTTGGTGGCCCGAGCGCCCAGTTGGTTGACCTCGGCGAAGTGAATGGGATGCAGGTCGAGGGTGTGGTGTACCCGCGGCCCGACTACCAGGGCGATCCGTGGACCATGTGGGGACAGGGCATCGCCCTGGACGATGGCCGTTTCGTCTCTGCGATAGGCGACCATCTCGGCCCTGACGGGAACTCGTTCGTCTACGAGTACGACCCGGCGACCGGGTCGCTCGACACACTCGGCGATCTCCTCTCCTACGTCGAGCACACTCCGGGGGCGTGGGGATACGGCAAGGTCCACGGCCAGATGGCCGCCGGTCCCTGTGGTGAGGTCTATTTCGCCTCCTACTGGGGCACCAACCGTGACCTCCAGTACGGGTCGTCCTACACCGGGGACTATCTCTTCCGACTCGATCCCGACCAGCGCACGATCGCAGCCCTGGGAGTCCCAATCCAGGAGCACGGTATTCCCTCGCTGGCGGGGTCGTCGGACCTGGGACTGGTATACGGCGAGGCGATCGACCCGATAGCGGAGGCTCAGAACGTCGACGCCGGCCCGTTCTTCGTCTACGACGTCGTGAGTGAGCAGATGGTCTTCGAAGGCCCGGCGTCGCCGCATTCCGGATTCCGAAACGTGATGGTCGATGGCGGGGGGCGGGCGTACTACTCGATCGGCGCTGGCGAGCTGTCGGTTTATGACCCGGCGACCAACGAGGTGACGACCCACCCCCACCAGATGCCCGGTGACTGGCTCAGGGCCTCGACCACACCGGCCGAGGACGGAAGGGTGTTCGCGGTCACCCGGGATCCCGACGCGTTTTTCGTCCTCAATCCAGACGGGTCGATCGAGGGCCTCGGCAATCCGGCCGAGTACACCGCAACTATGGCCATCCACCCTTCCGGCGATCGGTTCTTCTTCATGCCCGATGCCCACGGCGACGCCTGGGCATTCGGTGGCGCCCTCACCAGTGTCGACACCGCGACCGGTGAGCAGACGGTGATGGCCGAGCTCAATCCCCTCACCGAGGAGGGTCTCGGGTTGCGTCTCGGCGGGACATTCAGCATGGCGGTGTCACCTGCCGGCGACACGATCTACATGGGTGCCAACGCCGGACCGCTCGGCGCGGACGACGGCTTCGGGGAAGTCGTCCTCCTCGTGATCCATCTCCCGTGAGTCGCCGGTCGGCTGGCAGTGGCGGCCCTGGTCGTCCTGACCGCGTGCACGTCCGGGGGCGGGGCGGGAACCACCGCCACGAGTGGGGCGGAGGCAGAGCCGGGAGGTACTTCCTCAGGCACCGCCGGCACCGTCGCTGAAAGTGGAAGCCTCACCTGTTGGACGGCAGCGCCCGGGGGCGGGGAGACAGCGATCGGCTTTTCCGATCAGACGGAGGCCCTGGGCATGGTGACACCTCTGGTCGGCATGTACGGGCATGCCGGGGTGTGGGGCGACTTCAACGGCGACACACGGCCCGACCTCTTCATGGGCACGTTCGCCGATCGGGACACCGAGATCTATCAGGCGCGGGGCGCCGACGGACCCGCCCCTGACCAGCTGCTCCTGTCGTCCGACGCCAGCTTTGCCGCCGACGAGAGCCTCCCCGACATGTTCGCCAGGACCAGCGGTGGGGCGACCGCCGATCTGGACTCGGACGGTGATTTCGACCTGGTCGTCTCACGAAACTGGGACGACGACCAGCCTTCGGCGCCAGGTACACAGATACTGCGGAACGACGGGGGCTCTCTGGTCCCGGCCGGAACCGGGCTCCCCACCCAATTTGCCGGCCGGTCGGTTGCTGTCCTCGACTACGACCTCGATGGCCTGCTCGACCTGTTCATCACCGCCGATGAGGGCGGGAGTGTCCTGCTTCGAAACGAAGGGGACCTCGCTTTCACGGACGTCACTGTGGCGGCGGGTCTGCCCCAGGGCATCGTCGGACTCGGGGTGGCGGTGGCCGATCTCACAGGGGACCGTCGGCAGGACATCTTCGTGGCAGGGTCGAATCAGCTATTCGTCGCCGAGGGCGAGTCGTTCCAGCAGGTCGACAGCTCCGTTTTCGCCTGGCCACCGATCAGTGACGAGGATCTGGTCACGGGAGCTTCGATCGCAGACGTCAATCGCGATGGTCTGCTGGACATCGCCGTCGGTCACCATTTCAACAGCACAATCGACGATGGGGCCATGGTCCCGGTGCGTCTATTCCTCAACAGGGGAGAGGCGCAGTTCGAGGAAGTGACCGAGGCGGCTGGACTGGTCGGGCTCCCGACCAAAGGCCCCCATGTCGAGCTCAACGACATGGACAACGACGGCTGGCCCGACCTGGTCGCCACGGCCTCGGCCGCAGACGGCACCCGGCCCGCTGTGTTCCGGCACACAGGGCTCAACGGCGACATCCCCATGTTCAGCGCTCCGGAGGGCTTGGGGAGCCCTCAGTACTGGGTTGCCGGGCCTACGGCCGACATCGATCGGGACGGACGACTCGATGTCTTTCTGGTGGAGTTCGACCCGGCACTGCCCTCACTGATGTTGCGCAACGAGACCGCGTCGGGCCACTGGCTGGAAGTTTCCATGGGCAACGAATTGGGATCCGGCCTGGGGTGGCGGATAGAGGTCTACGAGGTGGGCGCAGTGGGGGATACGTCCGAGTTGCTCGGTGCCCGTGAGATCACAACCACTCAGGGCTACTCCTCGGGAGTGGCACCCGTTGCGCATTTCGGGCTCGGCGACCACGAGCAAGTCGACGTCCAGCTCAACCCCCCGGGCGATGGGGAGATTGTGATCCTCGAGGGCGTGTCCGCCGATCAACATGTGAGATATCCGGAGGGCTGCGGCTGAGAGCCCCGTCCTAGAATCGCCTTCGTGTCCGATCTCCTCGCTCTCTTCGAGACGGGCTTCTTCACGACCGGGCTCCGCCTTGGTGTGCTGGCGCTGGCACTGGGCTGGGCCCTTCGATTTGTGACCGGCCGCTATCGACCCCCAATGCCAATTGCCGGGGTGCTCATCGCGATAGCCACGATTGGTGGCCTGTACCTCGTGGCTGAGCCACTCGGGCCTGCGGTCCCGGCCCTCGCAGCGATAGCCCTCGGAGTCCTGATCGTCCGCTTGACCCGGGCACCGGCTTGGGTGCAGATACTGGCTGCTGTGCCTGGTTCGGTGTGGCTGGGCTTCGGTGCGACTGTCACCGACCTGACCTGGGTTCGGGTCCTGATGGCGGTGCTGATCCCGGTCGGTGGATTTCTCATCAATGACTTCGAGACACGCAACCAACGCCTCGGGCTCGGCGTCATCTACTTCACCCTTGCTGTGCTCGGCACCTTCGCCGCCGTTCCCGACACCGAACAAGCTCTGGTCCTCATGGCAGCTGCTCTGCCCATCACCCTTCTCGCCTGGCCCAAGGTGGCCGTCTCGCTGGGCATGGAGGGCTCCTTCGTGGCCGTGGGTGCATTCCTCTGGGTGGCGGCGGCTGGTGGGGGCGGCCGTCCACCGTCGATCGCAGGATCGGCGGCGTGCCTGGGACTGCTCCTCCTCGAGCCGCTCATCTTCCGACTTCGACCCGGCACGGCCAATCTGGTGAACAGGGTTAGGCAGAACTGGCTGGGCGCAGTGGTGGCCTCGATCCCACAGTTCGTCTTGGTCGTGATCTGCTCGCGGATCGCAGCCCGGTTCGACAACATGCTTCCCGCCTTGATCGTAATCGTCGCCGGCTACCTGATCGCCCTGGGTGTCGGGATCTACGTCGGTACTCGAGTCTCCGAGCCGGCAGAAAGCGCACCAAGCTCCGTTCTGAACTGCTTGATGGCGGGCACCATTAACATGCCCATCCATGTGGAGGAGGAGCCCGCGGGTTCTGAGCGCGCTCGTCGTCGGTGTCATCGTGGCATCAGTGATGGTGGGCGAGTCCTGGCTGCCAGCGCAGGCCCAAACGACCGATGTGACCGCGACCGTCGAAACCGATCCGGTTCCCAACGGCGGTGATGCGGCCGACGACCCTGCCATCTGGCTCCACCCAACCGACCCGGCGCTTTCGACCGTCATCGGAACCGACAAGGAAGGCGGTCTCGCCGTCTATGACCTCGATGGCCGTCAGATCCAGTATCTCGCCGGGATCCGTCCCAACAACGTCGACATACGTCATGGCTTTCCTCTCGCCGGGCAGCCGGTCGACATCGTGGTCACCAGCGAACAGGACGATGAAGCCATCACGATCCACCGAGTCGATCCCCAGACCCGCCAGCTCGTCGATGTGGCCGCGCCGATTGCTACCGGCCTGGACGTTCTCGGCGTTTGCCTTTATCGCAGCCCCGAAACCGGGAGTTTCTTCGTCTTTGTCACTTCGGATGGGTCAGGGCCGGTGCGCCAGTGGCAACTGTCGGACGGGGGTGCGGGCGGAGTGACGGCCACCCAGGTACGTGACATCTCCATGGAGAGCACCGCCGAAGGATGTGTCGCCGACGACGACCTCGCCTACTTGTACGTTGCGGAGGAGGCAGTGGGCATTTGGAAATATGAGGCAGAGCCCGGCGGCGGCTCCTCCCGCGTCCCCGTCGATCAGGTCGGTTCGACATTGGAGGCCGACGTGGAGGGACTGACGATCTACTACGGGCCTGACGGAGCCGGCTATCTGATCGCGTCGAGCCAGGGCTCGGGGCAGTACGCAACGTACAACCGCACGGGAGACAATGAGCACGTCTCCAATTTCCAGATCGTCGATTCAGCTGCGATCGATGGCACCAGCAGCACCGATGGCATCGATGTGATGAGTGCTCCCTTGGGCGCCGGATTTCCCAACGGGCTATTCGTGGCGCAGGACGGGGACAACGATTCGGGGAACCAGAATTTCAAGCTCGTTCCTTGGGATGTCGTGGCCGGGGCTCCCAATCCGGCTCTTGCCATCGAGACGGGCTGGAACCCGCGTGGGGACAGCCCGACGAACCTGCCACATGTGCCGCTGCCCTCCGACATCGCCACCACACCTTCGAACTGGTCGGTGGGTCGGACCGCCGTATCGGCCGCGGAGGAAGACGGGCAATTGGCGACCGACGGCACGGTGGAAGCTGGAACCACGCTCGTCTTCGACTCTGACAGCACGGTGGCATTGGAGTTTCCTGGACTGAACGTGTCTGCCGACTCAGCCGTCAGGAGCGCCCACGTCCAGTTCACCGCCACCGGGGTCGATGATTCCGACCTGGTCCTGTCCATCCACGGCGTCATCGACGAGGGCGGCGCAGAGACAGGGGCCGTGACCTGGGCGCCCGCGGGATGGGACGCCGACGAGCGCGGTGTCTTTCAGCAGACTCCAGACTTGTCGGCGATCATTATGGAGATCGTCGCGTCGCCAGGATGGGAGCCCGGAGGAAGCCTGAGGTTGGTCCTACGAGCGGAGGGGGCAGGACGGCGAGCGGCCGTTGCCTTCGAGGGAGACGCTGGGCAGGCTCCTGGACTTCGTCTCGAATACGCGGAGGGCAGATGAACGGCGAAAACATGAACGGCGATGACGCCACACCGAGGGACAACCGACAAACGATCATCATTGTCCTGGCGGTGGTGCTCACGATCCTGGTTGGCCTGGTGATCGGCTTCCTCGCCACGGGCGGTCTTTCGCAGGAGCCTGCGGCGGCCCCGACCACCACCCCGGCGCCGCCTGTCTCGGTCGACGCGCCATCGACCACGGCTGTCGCGCCAACTTCACCGACCGTCTCCATGCCCCCGGGCCAACTTGCCGTCACGGCCAGTGAGGACACCTCCGTCAACAGTGGCCAACCGGAGGAGATCAACGGATTCGAAGACGTGCTCGAGATAGAGAACGACCCGCCCGAGAACAAGCAGGCCCTGATTCGCTTCGTTGTCGGCGACATCCCCGAGGGTGAGACGCTCCAGAGCGTTTCGATGCGGCTCTTCGTGATAGCGGACAGCGATGAGGTGGTCACGGTTCACACGGTAGAAGGCCCGTGGACACAGGCCGACGCAACCGGGGCGAACGCTCCCGCGGTTGGGGCTCAGATCGCCGCCATTCCTCCCGGAACTGCGGAGGGCTCCAGTGTGGACGTGGACCTCACTTCCGTCGTCCTGGGGCCGGGCACCTACGACTTCTATCTCACGATGACGAGCGACGACAGTGCCGAGTTCGCCGCTCTCGAGAGCGGGGCAAACGCTCCCCTTCTCATCCTCGACTGGGGCTCGGCAGAGGCTGCGGCCACGGAGTCAGAGCCAGTGGCCCAGTTGACAGGCACGCCAGTCGTACTCGCCGGTGCCGGCGACATCTCGGATTGCGGGAACGATGGCGACACTGTCACGGCGGGCCTCATCGATGACGTGGTCGCCCAGGACCCTTCCGCCATCGTTTTCACGGCGGGAGACAACGTCTATTCGAGCGGCACGGCGGAGGAGTTCGTCGAATGCTACGACCCGACCTGGGGACGGCACAAGGAGCGGACCAGGCCGGCGCCCGGGAACCACGACTACAACACCTCCGATGCCACCGGTTACTTCGGCTACTTTGGCGAGGCCGCCGGCCAACCTGATGAGGGCTACTACAGCTATCAAGCGGGCGACTGGCAGGTTCTCGTGCTGAACTCCAACTGCGGAGACGTGGCCTGCGAGACAGGGTCGCCTCAGGTGCGGTGGCTCCAGCAAGAGTTGGATTCTTCAGATGCGGCATGCACGCTCGCCTACTGGCATCACCCCCTGTTCAGCTCGGGGGACCACGGGGGCGATCCCGGGATGAGGGACCTGTTCGCTGCGCTTTACGAGGGCGAGGCAGATCTCGTGGTCAACGGCCACGACCACAACTACGAGCGTTTTGCCCCACAAGACCCCGATGGCACCCACGATCCGGTCGAGGGGATCCGGCAGATCGTGGCCGGTACCGGAGGCACGGGCAATCGCAGCTTCGACCAGGTCGCCCCGAACAGCGAAACCCGATACAGCGATTCGTTCGGGATCCTCAAACTGGCCCTTTACGCCGACGGATACGAGTGGGAGTTCATCCCCGAAGCCGGCTCGACTTATGTGGATGTCGGCATCGGTGCATGTCACTGACTGAGATGCCGGGCTCCCCGACTCCGCCCGTCGTCCTCCACGTACTCCCATATGACCTGGCGAGAGGCGCCCAGCGATATGCCCGAGCCCTTGTCGACGCCCTCAACGCCGAAGACGAGTCGCATCAGATCCTGACTTTGTTCCGAGCGGATCCGGTGCTGCTTCGACCCGATGTCGAGCTCGACGTGCCGCGCGGGATGCTCCGCCGTCTCGGCCTTGATCCGCGAGTGGTCCGGCGGCTACGCAGCGAGGTGAAGCGGATCGCTCCAGCGGTGGTGGTGGCCCACGGAGGCGAGTCGGCCAAGTACGCCGCCATCGCCCTTCCGCGCGACTTGCCACTCGTGTATCTGAAGGTCGGCACCGCCCATCGGGCACTTCAGCGGAAGGCGAATCGGTCCCTCCACGGCTACTACACCCGACGGGCCGACATCGTCGCCGCGGTGTCCAGCGACGTGGCCGAGGAGGCCAACCAGCTCTACGACGTGCCCCAGGATCGTCTTGTGGTCATCCCCAACGCCCGGGACCCGGTCGACTTCCCGCCTCACATCGGCGGCCGGGACGGGAGGGCAGGCGTCATTTTCGTGGGCCATCTCGATCCAGGGAAGCGTCCGGACTGGTTCATCGATGTGGTCGCGGCGCTGAGAGAGGATGATCTCGACTTCGATGCCTCAATGGTCGGAGACGGGCCGCTGGAGCAATCACTGGGCGCACACGCCGGGGAGGCGCGCATCGAGATGCTGGGCAGACGCAGCGACGTGCCTCAGCTTCTCTCCGAGAACGACATCTTCGTGTTCACCAGTCTCTCGCCAGGTGAGGGAATGCCGGGTGTGCTGATAGAAGCAGGGCTCTCCGGCCTGGCCACCGTGGCGACCAGGGTCCCCGGGGCCCGGGACGTGATCGAGGACGGGGTGACCGGGCTATTGGTCGACATCGAGGACAAGCCCGGGATGACAGATGCTGTTCGGAGACTGGTCTCGGATCGGGCCCTGAGGGAGGCGATGGGTCAGAAGGCAAGGACGCGGTGCATGGACATGTTCACTCTCCAGGCCTCGGTCGAACATTGGCATGACGTGCTGGAGCCATTCATCGCCCGCGGTCGGGCCTGAGCAGGCGTGCCCTCCGACCTACTGACCGAGACCGAGCTGCGGACTGTCGCCTCAGACCTGGCACAGAGTTTCGACACGGCTCGAGAACTGGCGACGGCGGTCCCTACCGGCCGATTCGTCAGTCACACCTCGACGTTCTACGAGCTCAGCACGTCCGAAGGCGAAGCTCCGATCGCCCTGATCAAAGTGGGGAGAGATTGGGACCTGACCGAGGCGCGGAGGATCTACGACGACCTCGTCGCCCTGTCAAGGCTTCTCACAGATGCCGGGTCGTCTCTCGAAGGCGCCCGACCGATGGGCTGGCACGCGGCGCCGCCCTCCATATGCGTCGCGTACGTCCCTGGCGAGGACCTGGGGAAGCTTCTCCGCGCTGCTGGCCACGACACCGCGGATTCGTTTCGACCGGTCATCGAGGCATGCGGCCACGCTCTGGGATCGTTCCACAGCCAGAGCCGCGTGGCCGACCTGGTGCCCGACCCGTCGTCGATGCGCGCAGACCTCGAGGCGATGGCGAGGACGGTGATGGTCCGGCCGCGGTTTCTCGACGCCATCGATCTCGTCAGCTCTACGGCCAGGCGGTACGGGGACTTCGCCCCCTACAACGTCAGGCTCGAGCCCGGCGGGAAGGCGTGGATCATCGACCAGCCGTCTCCTCCTGCCCTCGATGTGGTGCATCGAGATGTGGCCTGGTTCCTGTTCAATCTCGAGCGCCGCCTCGGCTGGGAAACGTCAGATAGGGGTGCGGCATTCGACGACGCGAGGGCGAGGTTGGCCGATTCGTTCCATGACGGGTACCGCCGAACCGGACCGGTCACCCTCGACGCTCCCGCCGATCGGGCACTGCTCGCCCTCTATCGGTCCCACCGAAGTCTGTGGACAGCGCGCCGCAGGCTGCGCCAGCGTGAGCTCGGCGAAGCCCCTGCCTACCTCCGTCTGGCGATGCTTTGGCGGAAGGCAGCCAGAGAGTGATGCTGGCGCTGAGCGCCGCCACCATTCATCACCAGTCGGGGACCATCCAGGGGAGCTCCGATCGCAGTTCTTTGTCGGCGACGAGCGAAGCGGCGAACTCGGTCCAGTCCTCGGCGCCCATACGGGTGTCGTCTGCCTGCCGGATGGCGGTTGCCATCGAGCTGAGAGCGATCACCCAGCCGAGGGGCATCCGGTTATCCCAGGCGTCGTTCGATCTCGGCCCGGAGCACCTGGCCAGCCCAACCCGATCTACCGAGAGCCGACATTGCGGCGGCCCGGGAGGAGGCAGCGCCCGATTGACGCTTGGCAAGCCTTGCCGTCGCCCCGACGGACTGGGCTAGATCGAACCAGGGCTGTGACTTATTCGATGCGTGCTCCCAGTCGAGGAGTCGCAACTCGCCCCGATGCATCAGCACGTTGCCTACCGCCAGGTCAGCATGTTGCCAGGACGTGGACCAGGCGATTCCACTCCCGGCCACCGCATCACGGAAGCTGCGCACCCTTTCTTCGACATCGGTGGAATGGGGGACCAGACCGATGTACCGATCCACGATCTCGGCGAGGTGTGACCCGTCGAGCCGCTCTGTGCTGCTGGTGGCGACGGCGAGATCGTTGCTCCACTCAAACGACTTGCGGTAGAAGTCGCCCATCAACGACCTGGGTAGCGAGCTTCCTGAACCGTTGAGATCGGGGACGAGAAGACGACGCCCGGCTAGCGCCTCCATCGTCAGGACCGTGTTTCCCTCGATCTCCGCCAGACCCAAGGCTCGGGGCACAGTTCGGCGCATCGGCTCCGGCAAGAGGGGCCGGATGTCATCGAGCGCACCGTGCTCATGTCGAAGAAAGGCTCCCTCGAGGTCGGTGAAGGCGATCTTCATCACGACCGACGGACGCGCCCGTCTGTCCTCGAACAGGAACACGGCGGCCCTCGTCCTATGGGCCGGCCCTCCGCTCCCGATCGCAATGCCCACTGATCCAGGGGGATGGCCGAACCAGGACTGCCATTCCTGCCTGGCGTAGTCGGTCAGCTCGTCGATCATCGGGTGTCTTCGCTGCGGGATTGGCGAACAACGAAGGCCATGCCCGGGGCGATGGCGGCGGCGACCGGCGTGAACAACACCGACCTGGCCAGAATCCGGGCCCAGAGCCTGTTGCCACCACCGCCGAGCACGCCAGAGGTCTGTAGCCAGTAGAGCATGTGGATGTGGCCCCAGGGGAAGGCAATCCGGGGGGAACGGGCCGACGGCCAGAGCCCGTAGGTGGCTATCACCTCCAACCGCTGCCCTGGCGAATGCGTGGGTCATCTCGGTTGGGCTGGGACCTTTGCTGGATAGACGTCCCCGGCCGGAAAGGCGGGACAGGGCGGAGCGTGCCAGGGGCCGGCCCACCGAAACGATCAGCTCCTCGTCGCCGAGGGCGGCCGATGCCGACTCGAGCGAGGCCGCCCATTCTTTCCCTCCGGCGGGTGGCATCCACAGATTCGGGCTTTCCCCCTTTGAGAGAAGCACCCAGATCGGGTTGAGAGACTCGTCGAGAGGTGTCTCAGTCATTCCGGCGCCCGCGCACTCGAGGCGCCGTGCAGCGCCGCGTCGATGCGGAGAAGCTGGATGTCCCAGGTCGCCTGTTCGAGGATCTTCCGACGAGCGGCTTCTCCCAGCCTTGCCCTCAGATCGGGCCGCTCATGGAGATCGACGATGGCTGCCGCAAGACCTCCGGTGTCTCCGCTCTCGACTAGCACTGCGTCCTCGCCGTCCGCCAGCCACCTGGCCATCTCGCCGATTCGGGGAGCGATCACTGCCTTGCCCGCTGCCATGTACTCCCTGAGCTTGAGCGGGGAATAGTGAAAGGACCCCGCTCCGCGATCTGTGATGACCGCTACATCCATGGCCGCCACATGCTCGGGTATATCGAGGTACCCCACGGTTCCGGTCATCACGACGTTCTTGAGTCCCAAGGCTCGGACGGTCTCTTCGATATGTGACCGCTCCAGACCGTCTCCGACGAGGAGAAGCGTGGCCTCGGGTATCTCGGACTCGATCCTTTTCATCGCCGCCAACGCCATGTCGAGACCATGGAACTTGCGAAAGCTGCCCACCCAACCGATCACGAAGTTTCTCTCCAGCCCAAGCCGCCGTCTTACCTCGTCGCCTTGGCGCTCTGGCGAGAACATCTCGGGATCGACACCATTCGGTGTCACCAAGAGACGCGCTTCGGGCACCCCGAGCCGGGCCACTTGCTCGGCGATCTCTATCGAGCCGCAGGCCACCACATCGGCGGCTTTGAGCAAGGGTGTTTCGGCGGTCCGCTCCAGAAGCCCCTGCCAGCCCGGGCGTTTCACACCCCAGCCGGCCGCCTCCTGGACGATGAGAGCCGGAGTGAAGACGACCAACGGGCGCTCCAGCGCCTTTGCGGCGCTCACTCCTGCATCATGGAACAGGTCGTGCCGCTGCCAGATGAAACGCACTTCCTCCGAACGCCACGGGCCTTCGAGCCCTGCTTCCCTGAACCGGCGGGCCTCCATGGCTTTTCGGGCGTCCTTGAGCCCGGTCTTGACGGTGGTAGGCACCATGCGGCGCAGCGACGCGGGACCCGGTGGGCCTTTGAGGGCGACCGGGTCAGATGCCCTTCGCATGACCTCCTCTGGTTCGAGAATGCCCTCGGGGGTGACGATCCACGACTTCCCCCAGAGCCTTCTGGCGGCGGTTGCCCAACTGGCGACGCTGATCCAGGAAGCCACCGGAGCCGTCTGACCCCCGGCCCGATTCGGGTTCAGGAAGAGGACACCACCCGTGCTCACTCGGCTGTTTGCTCAATGCCGGGTGGGAAATGCATGGGCCGTATTCTGGCATCGATGGCGGCGATAGAAGCAGTGACCAGACTGGTTGTGGGCCGACATGCATGACAGCTCGGAGGACCGGGCGTTCCAAGTCGCCCACCTCACCACCGTCGACCTCAGTCTTCGCTTTCTCGTCCGGCCCCAACTTCTGGCGGTCAACGAGGCTGGAGGAGAAGCAGTCGGTGTGAGCGCGCCGGGACCCTGGGTCGACGAGCTCGAGCAGGACGGCATACGGCATGTCGCACTGACCGCGTCGACGAGAGGGATGAGCGTGGGCAACGACCTGAAGGCAGTCGCCCAGCTATGGAAGGTCCTTCGTAAAGAGCAATTCGACGTGCTCCACACTCACAACCCGAAGCCCGGCGTGTACGGGCGGATCCTGGGTCGTCTCGCTGGGGTTCCCCTCGTGGTCAACACGATGCACGGTCTGTATGCCACCGAGGACGACGATGCACTAAAGCGCGGCGTCGTTTACGCCCTGGAGGCCGTTGCCGCCCGGTGCTCGGATGTGGAATTGCATCAGAACGTGGAGGATCTCGAGTTCTGCCGTCGCACACGGATCCTTCCCGCTCGGAAAGGCCAACTACTTGGCAATGGCGTCGACCTGTTGAGGTTCGACCGGGACAGAGTCGATCCAGAGGCGCGCTCCCGTCTCAGGGCGGAGTTCGGGGCGGATGAGGGCGTCGTGGTGGTGGGGATGGTGGGCCGTCTTGTCGCTGAGAAGGGCTATCCAGAGTTGTTCGAGGCCGCCACCAAGCTCGATGATGGATACATGGTGGTAGTCATCGGGCCGGACGACCCTGAGAAGTCAGACGCCCTCCCGCCGGATGCCGTCGCCAATGCCAAGGAGGCCGGCGTGCGGTTCCTCGGCATGCGCACCGACGTGGAGGACCTGTATTCGGCCATGGACCTTTTCGTCTTGCCCTCGCACCGGGAAGGTTTCCCGAGGGCGGCGATGGAGGCGGCCGCGATGGGGCTCCCGGTCATCGCGACCGATATCCGGGGCTGCCGCCAGGTCGTCGACGACGGTGTCAACGGGCTTCTGGTCCCGGTGCTCGACCCGGTGAGGCTGGGAGAGGCGATACGGAAGGTCGGCGACGATCCGATCCTGCGAAACAAGATGTCGGAGGCGAGCGCGAGCATCGCTCGTGAGCGCTTCGATGAGCAGAAGGTGGTCAGCATCGTCATGGACGCCTACCGCGACGGGCTCGTGGCCAAAGGCTTCGGCCATCTCATGCCGCCGGCCATGATCACGCCGGCGCCGCGTCCACAGATGCGGCTCGCCACATCCCGTGATGCCCGGGCTCTGGCCGAGCTCCACGCTTCACAGATCGCAACCGGGTTTCTCCCCCTGCTAGGCCGGAGATTCATGAAGGTCCTGTATCAGGCGCTGATCGCCTGGAAGGGGGCGGTAGTCGTTGTCGTTGACGACGGTGGCGGACCGGTTGGGTTCACGGCGGGAGTGGAGGACGTCGGCGAGTTCTACGGTCATTTCTCCAGGCACTATTGGTGGCGGGCCGGGTGGGCGGCCCTGCCTCGGTTGATCAGACCGAGCAACCTGCGCCGGGCATGGGAGACATTCCGCTATGGCCAGGATCAGGTCGACGTGCCGGCGGAGCTGCTCTCGATGGTGGTCGCCCCGAAAGCGCGGGGGAAGGGCCTTTCGCTGATGCTGGGGGCGAGGCTGCTCGACGACCTGAACCAGCGGGGAGTGCCCGCGGTGAAGGTGACCGTTGGCTCAGAGAACGAGACGGCCATCGGCGTCTACCGAAAGATGGGCTTCAAGGACACCGAGCGGATCCAGGTCCATGCCGGCGAGAGCTCTGAGATCCTCGTTTGGCGGCCCTGATAGTTGCCGGTGTCGTCAGCCTGGCCTGGTGTTTCTTCGCAATCTGGCTGGGGCCTCAGGTCGGCTATGTCGATCGCCCCGACGACCCGACGCTGAAGGCGCACGCCCGGCCGGCGGTGCCTCTGGGTGGGGTGGGAGTTTTCCTCGGGGTCAACGCGGCCGGGCTGATGCGAAATGACCTGCAGTGGGGCCTTCTCATCGCCACGACCATGGTTCTCATTCTCGGCCTGATCGACGACCGCGTGGGGATCGATCCAAAGCTGCGGTTGGTCGTCGAGCTGCTGGCCGCAGTCGTGTTGGTCCTCAACGTTGCTGCTAACCCCGGCATCGTGTTCATGGTCGTCAGCGTCGGGCTCGCGATATTCGCCATCAACAGCGTCAATCTCTTCGACGGTCTCGACGGCCTGGTTGGTTCTGTGGGAATGGTGACGGCGGCCGGATTGGCCGTGATCGCGCAGAGTCGAGGCCTCGGCTTCGTATCGCCGCTCGAGCTCGGGGCGGCATTGGCCGGCTTCCTCGTCCTCAACTGGCACCCAGCACGTGTGTTCATGGGCGACGCCGGGACCTATTTCCTCGGCCTCTATCTGACGCATCTGATCATTGATTCCACCAACGAATCCGCGATCGAGGTGGTGTTCACAGCGGGCGTCCTCGGGGTGTTCGCAATCGACATGCTCGTGACGCTCCTTCGTCGTCGGCTCAACCATCGCCCGCTCTTCCTCGGGGACCGCAGCCACATCTACGACCAGCTGCGTGACCGCGGGGTTGGAGTGCGGGCCATAGCGCTGATCGCCGCCGCAACACAGGCTGTCCTGCTTGCGCTCGTGATCGCAGCCGAGCGGGCACTGGGAGTCGAATGGGGTCTGGTGACCCTCATCGCCCTCCTCGCGCTACTCCTTGCCGCCTTGGCCCGTCTCGGTTTCCTCAGAGTCGATCAACCTCGAACCTGATGATGTGATGGGCTGGGATCAGCTGAAGACGCGGCCGGGTGTGGTCAATGCGATCTTGAACGATTGCAGGGCACCCGCGAAGTCCCCTTTCATGAGCATGCGTCTGGCAGTGCCCAAGGCTCGAGATGCCTCATATATCCCGACCGCCCTGAGGTCGGATTTGTCGAAAGGCCCACCGAGGCTGGAGGACTGATATCCCTCCAGGAACAGACTCCGGAGCCCCAACCGTTGCCCGGGTGCGGCACGGGTGAGCAACTGGTAGGTGAACCACGCCACGTCCTCGTGCAACAGCCCCGGGGTGCCAAGGATCGGCGGGTCGACTACCGAGAGCTGCGCATCGCTCGAGACGAGGAAGTCGTTGCGCGAGAAGTTGTGACTGCGAATCACTGACCCCTCCTGGGCTGGAGCCCACCGCTCCAGGACCCATCGCATGATGCCTGGCAAGCGTTGCAGCGCCTCGTGACGCACGGCATCCGTCTCTGGGTCGATGACGGCGAGGCGGTGGATCCATCCGAAGGCTTCGCCGCACGACTTCACGACTTCGGACAGGCGGCCGGGGTCGGTCCAGAGAGCATGCCCTGTGTCGGCCATCACGTCGAACAACTCCACACCCTCGACGTTGGGCATGATCACCCCGGGAGGCTCCCTGGTCCAGCCCAACGGCTCGGGGAAGGAGATGCTGGACGACGGCCCGGGCGTCAGGTGTTGCAGGTCGGAAAGTCGACGCAGTGCGTCGTGGGTGCCCTCAGCGCTCTCCGGGTTCCATCGCCGTTCCACCTTGAACACCACGTCGAACGGCTTCTCGTTCGCCTGCGCCGGATGGGCCCGGAAACGCCAGAACCCCGAGTTGCGGGTGCGCCAGGTGTCGAGGGCCTCGATCCGGTTTATCGATCGAGATGACGTCAGGACGTCAGTGACCACGCGGATGATGGTGTCTTGATCCAGCGTGCTGATATCGATCGCCAACGTCCGTCCTCCGTCGACCACCTTGGTGTCGGTTGTCGCCCAGTCTCAGTGGTCGCTGGGCGTCGGCAGGGGCTTCCGCGAGGGCCCGGTGCGTATGACCTTCTCGACGGCTTCGTCGATCGATTCCGGGGCCGGCTCTTCCTCTTCGGTCTTCTTCCGCCGCCCGCCCTTGGTCTCATCCCAAGCCAGACCGGCGATGAGGGCGAAGAACATCGGCAGCACCTGGACACGCTGGCGGGCCAGCAAGCCGAGGTTGAGGATCGCACTGAAGCCGACGATGAATCCGCCCGTATAGAAGAAAGCCATCATGAGATACGGCTTCTCCCGCATTCGTCCCTTGTTCCTCCACATCGCAGGGAGGTTCCAGATCGTTATGCCGAGCAGGACGGTGCCCTCCAGGGCACTGAGCAATGCTTGGGCATTGCCTGCTTCGTAGATCAGCGGGCGGAAAAGGACCTTGATGATTGCGCCCGGTAGCTGGGCCGGACTGCCCACCGCGCCGCCTTCGACCTCGGAGCCACCGGTAGCCGTGCGCTCCGAGACGTCGGAGAGGAACTGGTCCGGGCTGGTGGTCCCCTCGCCCCCATCGACTGTCACTCCGAAGGTGCTTGAGAAGGTGAGAACCGAGAGGGCGGCTCCTCCGGCGCAGAGGAGGATCATGATCCCGCGCTTGGCAGATCCCTGGTACTTCTTCGGTGCCTTGCCGAACACCGCGGCCAGGACGATGGCGAGGCCCATCACCGCCGCCACGTGCGACCTGATGCTGGCAGCCATATAGAGACCAGGTGCGATGAGAAGGATTGCGCTGAACTGATAGAACTTGAGAAGCCGGGATGCTCCGTAGGCAGCCAGCCCCAGGAAGAAGACCATGAGGGCGTCCTTGCCGATGCTCGATGGCCAGAAGAGGAGGCTGGGAGCGAAGAAGACGGCGAGCCCGTACATCTTGAGCTGATAACCGGCCAACCAGTGGCGCCCGGCCAGGAAGAAGAGCAACAGGCCGGTGAAAGCGATCAAGGCGAAGATGATGAAGCCCCCGAGCATGCTCGGGGTGTAGGGCGCGTAGATCAGCCCCGTGGCGATTTCGGTGAACGCGGTGCCGGGCTGACTGGACTGCGATACGGGGACCTGCATCCCCCGCCAAACCTGGGCGAAGATCCCGCCCCACATGTGATAGCTATATGAGTCACCGGTCTCATAGAGGACGGTGACCATCCAGAATCGCCCGAATGCACCCAGGAGCTTGGCCGCGCAAGCCCACATGATCATCGTCGGCAGCCAGTCGCGGTCTTGCCTCGTGGCGACCGCCTTGCCCACGAATGACATGACGATTAGGGCGGCCGCCGAGATGAGCAGCGCCTCGAAGATGGCGACTCCATCGGTGACGACTTCGTCCTCGATCTGGGCGAGGAAGGGGGCGTGAAGTGCTAGCAGGGTTGTCATCACAAGAGCTCCAGGTCACTGATGGCGAGATCCCACGAGGCCATCGAGGTGACGTCGATGCCCAGGTCCCGAAGCGGGCGCGCCATGAGAGTCAGGGCGGTGACCCCAGGCACGGGGACGAGACCGCTTCGAATGGCGGCCGCTCGCTCAGGTGATCCTGGAGAGAACCAGGCGGCGATGTAACCCGATCGGGATTTGCGGCCCACTTCTCGCAACGCAGCCCTCGGGCGTGGCCCATAGACGTCGGCCACGATCAGTTCGCGTCGTCCCTTGCGGACGTTGGGCCTGACAACTGCGGTTGAGTCTGCCGAGTCGACACGGAAGTATCGGGCCGTGGGATGTGACCCGAACCGCCAGCGCAGGTAAGCCTCATTCCTCGGGGTCCGCAGACCTCGAGGGACCCGATCGGTCACGTCGAGGGGGATGGCAGGTTGGGGATCGGCCAGGAAATTCTCGGGTTCCGTGTCGGTGATGGGACCGCGATCTGTGGCCACGCGCGTAGATGGGCGTGCCAGTACGCCAATATTCCCGACTTCTGTCCACCCCATGGAGAGATACCCCGCACCCGATTTCTCGTTAGGGGTATTGAACACCAGATCCATGTTTTGCGCTAGCGCTAATTCCAGGGTTTCTTCGGTGAGTCTCCGAAAGATGCCACGACGCTGATAATCGGGATGGGTGGCGGTGTCGACGGCGCGCACGCAACGCAGCGTGACACCATCGCGTGTGACGAGGTCCCAGCGCATGAACGCCCGCAGGCCGACGATGCGATCGTCCGACTCGGCGACGACAGCCAAGGACCGGCCGAACGGGTTGTCGAAGTGCTTCCAGGCGAAGAGCTCGCGGGTGCGGCGGAGGAGCGGTGGCTCACCTAGAGCGGCTCGCATCAGATCCAGCACCGGGAGGACGTCGCTTTCGTCGAGGGGCCTGGTGGTGATGGTTTCAGCCACGGACAACCTGTCGGTAGATGTCTTCGATGGCTTGGATCATCGGTTCCAACCCGTATTCCTTCTCCACCATGTCCTGGGCCGCCTGCCCGAGGCGCTCGGCGAGGAAGGGATCGTTGAGCAACTTCTCGATCCCGGCAGCGAGCGCCTCCGGCTCGTTGGGCTCGACGAGGATCCCGGTCTCGCCATCCTTGACGATTCCAGGCACGCCGCCGGCGGCCGCCGCTACCACAGGTCGGCCGAGGGCCATCGCCTCGAGGATGGCTACCGGCAACCCTTCGACGCTCGACGGATTGACGAAGATATCGGCCGCCGCCACAAAGCTCAGAGCATCGGTGCGGCGACCCATGAATCGGAGATGGTCCTCCAGCCCGGCCTCGATGACGCGGTTGCGAACTCGGTCGAGGTCGCCCGGGTACTTCTCGCCGCCGATCGAGACGAATTTGACGTTCGACATGCGCTGATGGAGATGGGCGACGGCGTCGATCAGGACATCGTGTCCCTTGCCGGGCCGGATGTTGCCTACATGGGCCACAAGCGGATCGGAGGGCGACAGCCTCAACTCCTGGCGAGCGGCCACGACCTCCTCCGGCTCAACGTGGACGGCCACGCCGTTGGGGATGACGAGCGGCGGCTCGCCGGGCCATGTGCTCACTGAGCTGGCGACGGCCCCGGAGACAGCGGTAGCCGCGGCATTCCGACCATATGTGACGCGGTTGAGGAAGCGGGTGATCGGCCGATAGGAGTCGGCCATGTTGTGCTCCGTGTAGACCACTGGAACGGGGGAGGCGATGCGCGCCACTATCCCCATCGTCGGAAGATGGGCATGGATCAGATCGACGTCGAGATCCTTCACCAGGCTGCGAAGTCGACCGAGGGTGGGCGGGGTGAGCCCGCGCTCGCCTCCGATCATGTGCACTTCGACGCCCTGATCCTCCAGTGCGCCAACAAGCTGGTCCTTCCACGGGAGCACGTAGGCGACCGTGTACCTGAACGAATCCCGATCCCAGAACCGGGCTCCCTCCGAGATCAGTTTCTCCGCACCTCCGATTCCCAGACCCTTGATCAGGACGAGGACCCGGATTTTCTCCGAGCCCACCTCAGCCCCGATCGGCGGAGAGCAACTCCGCCATGCCCTCCTCGAAGCTCACTTCGGTCTTCCAACCAAGCTTCTCCTCGATGCGGGCCGCCGAAACGTAGGACGGTGGCACGTCGCCGGGTCTCGGTTGCCCGTAGGTCACTTCGGTGGGGAAGCGCTCGGTAACCACATCGGCCAACTGCTTGATCGAGATCATCTCGGGCGACACCACGTTGAGGGCGATTCCTCTGATGTCGCTCTTGGCGGCGGCGGCGAAGGCGCGGCCGATATCGCGGGCGTGGGTGAACTGGCGGCCCTGCGACCCATCACCCTGGATGGTGATCGGCTCGCCTTTCCGGGCCTTCTCGATGAAGATCTCGAAGACTGAGTTCGGTCGCATCCCGAGGCCATAGGCGGTGCCCAACCGAAGAGAGACGACGGGGACGTCCCGGAGCCGGTCGGCGGCAACAAGCATGCGCTCGCCTGCGAGCTTGGTGATGTTGTACGGGTGGTCTGGCTCGCAGGGGTGTTTCTCGTCGACCGGCTCGTAGACCGGCTCGCCGTACACCTCCCACGTCGACGCATACACCACGCGCGCACCTGCCGCCTCGGCGGCGAGGGCGATATTGGTGCTTCCGGTGACGTTGACCGACGCGGCCAGCTCCGGATTGGTGGCGGCGAGGTACACGTCCCCGATCGCCCCTATGTGAACAATGACGTCATGAGTCCGGACGGCGCCGTTCAGCGTCTCGAGATCCAGAAAGTCGCCGACGACCGATTCGACGCCGGGCTGTGCGGATTCCTTTTGGTCGAACCCGGTGACCTCGAATCCGTCGTCCAACAATGCTCGGGAGACATGCGTGCCTATGAAACCCGCAGACCCCGTCACCAATGCCTTCATGGTGAGTCCTCCCTCTGATTACCCCACTGAGGTCGAGAAGAATAACACGGAGCGTGATACTGGCTCAAGAGGCACGGCCTGCCATGTCCTCCCAGACCACGGAATGATCGTGCAAAATCCAGAATTGGAAAAAAATCGAATTACGTGCTGGTAACCAGCACGCTGAGTGGTTAAGGTATCGAACGGGTCGGGCGTTTACATCGCTTCGGCAGGGGTTGGGGGACAAATCGGTTCAGTCGGTTTCGATCCCTGACTGGATTTCTGGGAGGCATTACGGATGATGCCAAGGTGGCGCTGGCCGCCGCGCACATCCGACTGGGACAAAAGAGGGCGGATGCCGTGATGAAGCGGTTCACCGGGAAGTTCGGGGTTAGTTCGTTCGGGGCACGAGTGGCGACACTGCTCGCCCAACTTCGTGCCGATATCTCGTTCGCATTCGTGGACGCGATGGTCATCGCCGTCGCCTATCTATCGGCGCTCGGTGTCATGTCACTCGACGGGGGGCTCCAGGGCGTCTGGTGGGCGAGAGTGCTCGTCGCCCTGCCGGTCATCATCGGGATCCATCTCGTCGCCAACGTCGCGATGGGTGCCTATGGCCATGTATGGGAGTTCGCAAGCATCAGCGAGGCCCGGCGGGTCATCGCCGCCACCTTCTGGGCATCGTCGGCCTTGATTCTCATCGTCCTCGCCCTCGGCGACTACGAGTTGATCGAAGGGCCAGGTAACCGGGCATTGCCGCTCACGGTTCTGATCCTCGGGTCGATGATCTCGCTCGGCTTCCTCGGAGCGGTCCGCTTCCGCTCCCGTCTCTTCTCTTTCCACCGCGGTTTGAGGCTCGACGCCCGGGACCGGGTGCTAATTCTTGGCACCAGCAAGCGCGCCGCCGATCTAGCTCGCTACACCGGCCCATACGAGGTCGACGTCGTCGGCTTTGTCAGCTCCGGGCCAACTACGAAGGCGAAGCGTCTGGCCAATCTGCCGATCGTGGGCGAGCTCGAGGACATCGCATCGCTGGTTACCGCATTGAACGTCCAGCAGGTAATCGTTGCCTCCGAGGGTGCGAGCGTCCTGGCCCGTCGGCTGGTCGACCTCTGTGTCGACATCGACGTAAGGCTGAGGATCGTCCCCGACCTCGACGAGTTGCTCACCGGATACGACGGAGGTCCCGACATCAGGGACTTGGAGATCGAGGACCTCTTGCTCCGCCCGTCGGTCACTACTGACCTCGAGGCAGTGGAGTCGATTCTCTACGGCAAGACGGTGCTGATCACCGGCGCCGGCGGATCAATCGGGTCCGAGATCGTGAACCAGGTGCTCCGTTTCATGCCCGCCAGGGTCATCGCCATGGACCACGACGAGACCCATCTTCACGACAATATGGTGAAATGGGATGCGCCCGCCGGAACCGAGTTGGTCCCGGCGCTCTGCGACGTCCGGGACAAGAAGCAGCTCAAGGCCCTCGTCGCCAAGTACCAGCCGCAGGTCGTCTATCACGCAGCGGCCCACAAGCACGTGCCCATCCTCGAGGAATGGCCCGAGGAAGCAGTCAAGACCAACGTGGTCGGCACCAACAACCTCCTCAAGGTGGTCCGCGGCACGGAGATCGAGCGATTCGTCCTGATCTCCACCGACAAGACCGTCGACCCCAAGGGTGTCATGGGAGCGTCGAAGAGGATGGCGGAGATGCTGGTGCAGTCGGCCGCCAACACCGAGTCTCAGGGGTGCATCTACTCGTCGGTCCGGTTCGGCAATGTTCTCGGCAGTCGCGGGAGCGTGGTTCCTACCTTCATGCAGCAGATCCGCGCCGGCGGCCCGGTGACGATCACCGACGAGCGCATGACCCGCTACTTCATGACCATCGCCGAAGCGGTCCAGCTCGTGCTCCAGGCATCGGCCCTCGCCGAACGCGGAGAGGTCTTCGTCCTCGACATGGGGCAGCCGGTCCGCATCATTGACCTGGCCCACCGCATGATTCGGCTGGGCGGTCTGGTGCCCGGCCGGGACATCGAAGTCAAGACGGTTGGTGCCCGCCCCGGCGAGAAGCTGGTCGAGGAGCTCGCCCACGGCCCGCTTCTGAGCAGTTCGCACCCCCAGATCAACATTGCCGAGACGAAGGTTCCCGGCCCGGACGTCCTGAAGCTGAGCGTCCGGCAGCTGAAGCAAATGTCCACCACAGGTGGAAGACGGGAGCTCAAAGAGCTCCTGCTGGCCCTCGCCAATCGCGAATGGCCTGACGATGTGACCATCGATTTGAGAGAAACCAGCGAGGTGAAGCTGTGGACATGACAACGATTCGAGGTATCGCCAAGGCGAGATGGTGGCTGCTGGCGGCCGCCGCAATCCTGGCCTATGTGGTCTCCGGCGAGTTGGCCGAGTACCGCAATGCCAACCTTCCGCCGTTCGAGGCAATGGCGACGGTCACCTTCACCGAGGACCCGCAGGCCCTGGAGCGCGAAGACTTCGAGACCATGCTCGAGACCCAGTTGGCTTTGGCGACGGATGTGAACTCTGACGTCATCGGCGAGACTCCCGGAGCCTTCCTCCCCTGGTTGATGGCCGAAGTCGATCTCGAGAACGAAGCCAACCAGCTTCAGTTCATCGCCCGCGGCTTCACCCAGGCCGAAGCCGATGCGCTGGCAGAGAACATGCAGAAGAACTTCCTTGCCGTCGCCACGATTGGCGCCGGGCTGGACGGGATGAGGGAAGATCTGGAGGAGACATCAACTGAGATCAAGACAATGCGTGACGAGCTCGCTGCTCTGCAGGCTGCCTCCCCTCCAACAGCGGACGAGGTGACGCAGCAGACACAGCGGACTGTTCTGGAGAACCAGGTGGCCGCCCTCCTGGCACACCAGGGGAACCTGACCACTCAGCTGATGAATCCGGAGCTGGTACTCCGCACGCCTGAATCGATCCAGGCCGAGATGGACCGGACCATGGCGCGTCTCTCCGAGCTTCAGGCTCAGCTGGCCACGTTCCCTCCCATCGTGGACCCCGTGGCCCAGGATCAGCAGGATCCGGAGCTCACGCTCAAGAACCTCGAGCTGGCTCAGCTCGAGGCCAGATGGAACAGCCTCTTCACCGGCATCCTCGAGCAGGAAGCCCTCGCTAGGTCTGGCTCGGTGGACAGCAGGCCGGTGACACTCGATGCCGCTTCCACTTCGAGCAATCAGATGCTCGCCACCTTTGGGGCCATCGGCGCGGTTCTGATCGGGCTCATCGCACTCGAACGTGGTCGGGGCATGATGTGGTCCGCCAAGGACCTCGATGAGGGACCGCCGGTCATCGTCGAGATGCCATCGCGGCCACTCAGCATCGTCCACCATCCGACTGGCGAGCCCTGGTACCTCGAAAGCACAGGAGGTAGGCGGAAGGCTTCGATCCAGATGCTGCGCAGCCAGCTGGACGACCAGGACAATGCTGTCGTTGCCTTCCAGGGCAGCGGGATCTTCAAAGAGGACATTCGCGAGCTGACTGCTGACATTTCGGTGGCCGTCGCAGCGTCGGGTCGGAGCGTGCTCCTCCTCGACGCCACGTTCGACAAGACAAATCACATGATGGAGTGGGGCCCGGAGACTGGTCCCACCCTGTCCAGCCTGCTAAACGGCGCCGGCGGCGAGCGTGAGGAGTTGATCTCCGAGTACAAGACCGCCCTGGTGTCTTCACCCGAGGTCGTCCAGGGGTTGCGGGCTCTGCGCTCCGGCAACGGCAAGCGCGACGCCGCCGACGTTCTCTCCGGATACCGGTTCGAGGTGCTGCTCGAGGTGGCACGGGAGATCTTCGACCTGGTCATCATCGCAGGCACCAACTTGGGCGAAGCCGCCTCCCACGTGCTGGCCCAGAGGGTCGACTCCGTGATCCTGGTTGCCTCGGCGGGTCACACCGTCACCCGCTCACTCGAAGCCGCCGATCGCGACTTTGCCATCCGACGCGCCACGCTGCTCGGGGTCGTGCTGCTTCGTCGTCGTCGGACCAAGCTCACCCGGTGGGCTTCGACCGGCTTCCGCTCGCGGATGTGGAAGACCGTGGATGGATTCGCAGAGGGCCGGGCCAAGGGCGACCCGGATGGGGAAGAGGGCATCGATCTGGATGTCGAAGACGATGGACAGGGCAAGGACGGCGCCCATGTCCGACCTGACAAGTAGCCCGTCGTTGACGCCCGTAGAGGGTGGCCATGTGCCGCCCTCTTCGGACTTGCGTTCGATGGCACGTGAGGTCCTGCGAACGGCGGCAAAAGGCTCGTTCGCCGCTGCTGACCTCTTCCTGGGCGACTGGCCCGGACCCCGCATCCTGATCTATCACCAGATTGGGGCCGGCTCCGGATTCCAGATGGACATTTCTCCTGAGCTGTTCCGGGGCCACGTCAAGTGGTTGCTGGACCATGGCCGGATCGTCGGCTTCGGTGACGCCCTCTCTGGGGCCGACGATCCGGAATCAAACCGCCAGTTCGTGCTGACATTCGACGACGGTTACGCGGATTTCTACGAGAATGGCTTCCCGCTTCTGCGTGAGCAGGGGATTCCGTTCACGCTGTATCTGACTAGCGGTCATATCGAGACCGGAGAGCTGCTGCATCCGGGAGATCGGCCCTTGAGCTGGGATCAGGTCGACGACATGCTGTCGACCGGTCTGGTGACTCTTGGAGCCCACACCCACACCCACCCAGATCTGCGTGGTCTGGGCGTGGAGCAGATCGAAGAGGAGATTGGCCAGTCGAACCAGCTCATCGAGCTGCGCACCGGGCAGATTCCTGCGCACTTTGCCTATCCGAAGGGCTTGTGGGACGAGGCTGCCGAGGAGGTCGTTCGGGCTAACTACTCGACAGCTGTGCTGGGGGGAGGATCCCCGGTTACACAAAGCACGGACCGCTTTAGGATTGGCCGGGTGCCGGTCCAGCGGTCCGATCGGCAGTTCTTTTTCACGCGCAAGTTGGCGCGAGGGATGAGGATGGAGGAGCGGGTGAGGGGCCTCGTCAGGGGCTACCGGAACCCTGTTGGATGAATCTTTTGGGGGCTTGAGAAGGGTGCGAGGGAGATGAAAAACGTTCAGAAGGTGCGATCGCTTGTCGCGCTCGCCTTTGTGACGACGCTGGTCTTGGTGCCGGCTGTCGGCGCACTGGCAGACGCCGGGACGGTCGTGGCCCAGGAGACGCCTTATCAGGCGCCCGACATCGAAGAGCGCGAGGCGCCGGACTGGCTCAAGCCACTGGAACCGCTGGCTCGTCTCCCGCTGTGGGGTCAGGCTGCGGTACTGTCGGCCGGTATCGCCGGGCTCTTCTTCGTTGTGCCGATGGTGGGCAAGTGGGTCTGGAGACTCGGCCCGGGGCACGACGACGAGTTTGACGACGACGAGTTTGACGACGACAACGAGCCCGCGCTGTGACGGTCGTCAAGTCTCTCCCCACTCCTGGCCAGTACGAGCCAACACGCGAAGTCGCCGAGTTGCATGGGGCAACCGAGCCGGCCCGTGTAGAGATCTCTGTGGTTCTCCCGTGTCTGAACGAAGAGTTGGCCGTGGCCGATTGTGTCGCTTCGATACAGAACGTCCTCGACGATCTGGGTAAGCCCTATGAGGTGATCGTGGTCGACAATGGCTCCACGGATGCATCAGCTGCCCGAGCCGGAGACGCTGGGGCCCGAGTGATCCACGAGTCTGTGCCGGGGTACGGAAGCGCATGTCGCGCCGGATTGGATGCCGCCCACGGCCGGGTGTTGGTCCTCGGCGATGCTGACGGGACCTACGACTTCACGGCGATCCCCGAGCTGGTGTCTCTACTGGACGGGAATACCGATATCGCTCTCGGCAATCGCCTCGCCGGGCCGATCGAGCCAGGGGCCATGCCGTGGACCCATCGCCGTCTGGGAACTCCTTTCCTCACCGGTGCGGTGAACCTCCTCTACGGGGCCGAGATAGGGGATGTCAATTGCGGGATCCGGGCGATTACCAGTAGTGCCTACGGAAGGTTGGATGCCTCGGCTACCGGCATGGAGTTCGCTTCGGAGTTCCTGGTCCGTGCCGTCCAGCGTGACATGACGATCAGGCAGGTGCCAGTGCCGTATCGACGTCGTCGCGGAGGGGACGTCAAGCTGCGCACCTTCTCGGATGGCTGGCGGCACCTACGACTCGTGGTTGGGATGTGGCGCTCAGAAGGTCGTCGTGTCGGTCCGGCACCTGTAGTCGTCCTTGCCGGCAACTCAGACCTGACCGTCGACCTGAGGACGGCGGGGGGGACCGATGCGGATCGCCTTCGTCTATGACACGGTCTACCCGGAGACCAAGGGCGGCGTAGAGAAGAGGGTTTGGGAGCTGGCGCGTCGCCTCGCCACACGGGGCCACGAGGTGCATCTGCTTGTCCCCCATGCGTGGGATGGCCCTGCCCGGATCGTGCGGGAGGGTGTGACCTTTCTGGGTGTATGCCGTAGTCGCGACCTCTACACCACCAGGGGACGACGCGCGAGTGTGGCCAGCCCTGGCACATGCCGTCGGAGTCTTCCGTGCCCTCCGCAGTGATCGATTCGACCTCGTCGACACTCAGACCCCGGCGCTCCCGGCGGCTCTCGCCGTACGGGCGGCTCTAGCCGGACCATCGTCGACCATGCAAGTCGTCACCTGGCATGAGGCGTGGGACGAGAGCTGGGTGGACGAGATGGGCGCTCTCGGCCACGTGGGGAAGCTGGTAGAACGTCGGGTTTCCCGACTCCCGGTGACCCACATCGCGGCTTCTCAGTTCACGGCTGAAAGGCTCACGAACCTGGGCCTGTCGGTCGAGGCGGTGGTGGTCGCCGGAGTCGACGCGGTGGAAGATGGCCCGACGGCGGATGCAATGGTCGCCGACATCCTTTTTGTTGGGCGACTCGTCCCGACAAAGAACCTGGGTCTCCTCATCGATGCCACTGCTGAGCTGGTGTCGAGAGGTATGACACCAAAGGTCATTGTCATCGGCGACGGGCCGCAACGCGCCGTCTGGGAGGCTCAAGCTGCACATGAGGGGCTCTCGGACGTCATCGAGTTCGCGGGAACCTTCTACGACGGGAACGAGGTAATGGCGGCCTTGAGATCCGCCCGGGTGCTGGCGCTTCCGTCCGTGCGTGAAGGCTTCGGGATGATCGGCCTCGAGGCCGCAGCCCACGGAGTACCTGTGGTGACCGTCGATCACGAGCGCAATGCGGCTAGACATCTGGTGACCCATGGCGTCACGGGGCTCTGTGTGCCTCCGACTCCGAAGCTGTTCGCTGACGCCCTCCAGTCCCTGCTCGATGATGAGGAGCTCCGCCTGCGACTTTCTCGAGCGGCCTTCGAGAGCGCTCGACACGCCACGTGGGACCGCGCTGTCGACCAGACCGAGGCCGTCTATCGGGTGTGGGTGGCAGAGCCTTCGCCTCGAATCGATGAAGCGCTCACGGCCCGAGACTCCTGGCATCAGATCTCGACACACGAGCAACCCGTCGACAGTGCTCAATCATCTAGGTGGGTTAGCTCGGCGGCGTCCGACACGTCGTGGCGGCGACATCGCCAATTGGCCGGATGTGGATGGCCTGAAGCTGGTCGGGTATTGCGACCATTTCCACCCACCAATGATCGGGGGGTCCGAGCGAGTCGCGCTCGAGGTCTACACGGCGATGAGAGAACGGGGGGCGGACATATCGGTCCTGACTGCGCTGCCGGGAGCCAAGAGTGAATGGTCGAGTGTGGAAGGTACGCCCACTTGGACACATCCAATGATCGACTTGACCGATGCCCTCAAACTTCAATTCGGACTGTCACCAGGTCTTCTCCGTCGCTCCGTGGCGATCGTGCAGGAAAAAGAGCCCCGCGTGCTCGCATGCCTCGAGCATCCACTTTCAATCGGCCAGGGTCGCCGCAGCGACCGCCGGAGAACGGGGCTGCCTCTGGTGACCACGGCTCATGTCGGATCGATCGAGCATCTTCCTCTGGCGCCCCGACTGGCAACAGACGCGTACGAACGCTCGATCGGGTCGAGGATCCTCGCCGCCTCGACGAAGGTGATCGCAGTCTCTGAGTCGGTGGCCGCCCATGTCATCGAACTGGGTGCATCACCGGAGAAGGTCGTCGTTGTTCCCAATGGCGTGGACACAAATCGGTTTCGGCCGACGGACGAAGCGAAGGAGCAACCAAATCGCCTTTGTGGGGCGTCTTGTCAGCAACAAGGGAGCCGAGGACGCTTTGGAAGCCTTTGCGAAGCTCGGTCGGAGCGACTGGCAGTTCGTTTTCGTCGGCGATGGACCTATGAGGCGCCGACTCGAGCTCAAGGCATCGGAGCTTGGTGTGGGCGGCAGTGTCCAGTTTCTGGGCGCACGCAGATGACGTCCCCGCCCTCCTCTCCCGGTCTGCGATTGTTGTGAGACCGTCCTTGACTGAGGGTCGTTCTCTGACGATTTTGGAGGCGATGGCCTCGGGAGCTTGCGTGGTCGCATCAGACATCGTTCCTAATCGAGAGCTGATACGACACGGTGTCACCGGCATATTGACGCCGGTGGGGGACCGCCTGCTCCTCGCCGAAGCCCTCAGACGGCTGGTAGACGACGCTGCCCGGCGACTCTCGATCGGAGCGGCGGCACGTGATGCAATTCTGCGATCGACATGGGACGCCACCGCAAGCAAGACGGCAGAGGTACTGTTGGAAGCCGCGAGTCGAGGAGTCATCGCCGGGAGCCGGTAGCTCTCTGCAATTGATCAGGGTTCAACCTTCTCGGGATGCTCGAAGGTCATCGGCTGCAGACGACATGGCGACACCAAATTCAAAGAAGACGCATGAGCACTTACAAGGCCAGGGTTCTAGAAGCCATCGAGGCGCACTGTGGGACCGCCTTTCCTGCATCCACAGCGCTGGATCTAGGCGCTGGTGACGGCTGGTATGCGGCGGAAATGAAGGAGCGTGGCCTCGTCGGGTCCGTCCGTGCACTGGAGGTGCGGTCGCCGTCCTGAACGCGTTGAGTCGAGGTCGAGATTTACGACGGCGAGCGCATCCCAATGGTCGACCGAAGCGTCGAGCTTGCCTATGCCTTCGACGTGCTGCACCACTGTCCGGAACCTGTGGCTGTCTTGCGCGAATTGATGCGTTGCACGGACAGGTATCTCTTGCTCAAGGATCACACGTTCCGCAACCGGTCGGATCGGTGGGTTCTGGCTGCTCTCGATGAGATCGGCAACCGCCGCTTCGGCGTGCCCTCGGTGCACAAATACCAGCGCGGGTGGGAATGGGTGGGGCGGATTGAAGCAGAAGGGTTTGAGCGTTGCGCTCTTGTTACGCCGGTGAGGCTTGCGGGTTTCCCCCTTGGCCTGGTGGCCAACAAGTTGCAGTTCATCGGACTGTGGCGGCGGACGGGTGGTCCAGGCTGAAATCAAACCTAATATTCGGTAACTGCGCTGCTAGCCCTTCTGAGGGAGCTCCAAGACCACCAAATTGGAGCTGTCGTCGATCACCTTGAGCGACCGAGCGAACTCGCTCTCCAGCCAGAGTGCAGATGGCCCGCGGCGGTCCACAACCACGAATCGCGCTCCCATCTGATCGAGGAGGCCAGCGGCTGTGGACGGGTCAGTCTGGAAGACACGATTGGCTTGGGCTCCTTGGTCACGCTCCTGCGGCGACGCCAGGAAGTCGACATTTCCGCCCGGGTAGCTTGGCCTTTCTGCATATCCCTGCACCCACCACCCGACCTGATTCTCATGGTGCCCGGCAGACGCAACTACCAGATCGCCGGGGCGCGAGACTTCCATCATGTGCTCAAGAGCCGCGATCTCTCCGTGGTCGACAACGCGGTACCAATCGGTGGCAACGTCATAGTCGGAATAGCCACTGGCCACGACCGCAAAGATCAGGACGACACCCAGGACTGCGAGAGCATCACGGGCATAGACGTTTCGACGACGCCTGGCTTCTCGGAACAACTCGGCGTATCCCGGGATCGCAATCATTACGAGACCCATCTGTGTCAGTAGGAGGGCACGAGGTTCACCGATTGCCAAGAAGAAGACGAGAGAGACCAGCACCCAGGAGCCCCCGACAGCCACTGTGGCCGCGTTGGGACCGGACCACTTCCTCGACATACTCAAGACGAGTGCAAATGCCGTCACCACTAGCCATGGAATCGTTGCCTCGTTGATCATGTGCACGACCGACTCACTCCAGGTCAGATCACCGGGATTGAGGGATGGTTGGCGGCCCGCTCTCTCACCAAGCACCAGGTCGATGGCAACGAAGGCGGCAGCGGGGAGGGTGACAACGACAGCGTCCATAAGCCCGCTGATCCACTTCCTACGAGGCCGCGCGTGTCAGGTACAACCAATGCATGGCAGCCACGAACAGAGCCCCGACCATCAAGCCTCCTACGAGGTTGTGCGTAAAAAGAGTCGATGCCACAGCCACAGCACTGATAGCGAGATGACGCACATTTCGCGACTCCAGATAGTGGATGAGGTAGAACACTGCGACTACTCCCAGGGCCGTTCCCAGCTGCTGCGTGTACCCGCCCCAGGCGTACATCTCAGCGTATGCCCCAGATATCCCAACCATCACTGCCGCGGCGGCGGCATAACCCTGCCCTACCGGCCGGACCACGAGGTATACGGCAAGTACCAATGCGACCTTGGAGATGACGCCAGCGGCAGTTATCGCAAGGACGGAATCGGCCACCCCTAGGAGCAGACCAAGGAGCACCGGAAAGCCCGGCAGGTAAGTCGCTTCGCTGGCAGCCAGCACCTCGCCCCCAAATCTGTCTTTGGCCATCGCCAGCCACCCTCCGGGATCCGTCCCAGAGGGAACCGCACCTGGTACGGCCACGTGGACAACGATGAACGCAATCGCCAGCGCCCCAGCGATGACCAGGTCAGTCCACCAAGGAGGTCTTTCCTGGCTCGCCTCAGTCCACTGCTCGGTGTCGGCCGCGGTACCACGTAGGTCGCTTCCAATCGACATCAGGGATGGTTCAACCCGGTCGGGTGGAGAGTTCATGGGCTTTCCCCTCGAGGAACATCGAGGACGACCATGTTCGAAGAGTCGTCTACCACCGTGAAGGTCTGAGCGAGGTCGCTCCTCAACCACCTGGCGTCGGGGCCCCGACGATCTACGACAACGAAGTCTGCTCCTGTGGTGTCCAGGAGCGCTAGCGCGGCGGCGTCGGTGAGATCGCCACTGAAGAAAGTATTCGCCAACTCCGCCTGCTCTCGCTCGTCGGGAAAGGCCAGGTAAGAAGTGTCGTGGGCCGAATAGGTGCGACGTTGGGCGTAACCCTGAGTCCACCATCCCACCGGCATGCTGTGAGGTCCCCTGGACGCAAGGACCAGATCCTCGAGAGTCGAGGCTGCCCGTAGGCGGTCCAGCGATTCCAGTTCCGCCTCGTCCACCAGGCGATACCAGTCAACCGAGCTGGAGTAATTCGCAAGACCGCTGATCACGAGTGAGCAGAAGAGCGAGATGCACGCGATGACGAACAGTGGATAGCCCCCGCCCCACGTCTTGCGCGCAGGGTCACGAGCATGACGCTTCGCGCTGAAAGAAGAGAGCATCTCCGCAAGGGTCACGGAGGCGCAGACCACAGCGCCGACCTGAGCCACCATCAGGCCACGAGGTTCGGCGGTCACCAAAAAGAAGGCCAGCCCGACCAGGACCCAAGACATCCCCGATGCGACTGTGGCGGCGATAGTGGGTGGGCGTCTCCGTTTGAAAAGAACTGCGATTGCGCCGACAGTCACAATGGCCCACGGGACAGGAGCTTCCCGCACAGTCTTGAGAAGGGACTCGAGCCTCCCGGTGTTCTCGGGATTGAGTGTCGGAACCACGCCCTCCGGGACCCACACCGACGTAATGAGGACCACTAGACCAGCTACACCCGCGCCTGCCAGACCGATCAGGAATGCCCTGCGACGCCCCTCCGTCGGTCGCACCAAGTAAAGCCAGTAGGCAGTGGCGAGAACCAGAGCCACGACCAACAAGCCCCCGATCAAGGCATGCGTGGCCAGGGTCGCAGCCACGAGGGCGAGTCCCGTCCAAAGGTGCCTGGGTCGACGCGTGTCGTAATAGCGAAGCAGGATGAACGTCGCGAGTAGACCAAATGCTGTGGCGAGAAGTTGCGGATACCCGCCCCACGCATATGCCTCCACCTGATTCCCCGCGGTGGTCGCCACAATCGCTGCGGCCAGGGCGTAGCCGCGCCCGATGGGTCTGGTGCAGAGGTAGACGGCCAACGCCATGGCACCGATCGTGATGATCGCGGCAAGGTCAAAACCGGCTATCGGCCCCCACAGTGACAACAGGCCAGCGAGCAACGCCGGGAACAGGGGCAAGTAGGTGACATCGGCCGCCATGACGTCCCGGCCGAGTCTCTCGGTTGCGATTCCGAGCCAGTTGCCGGGGTCTGCGCCGGTCGGCACGAAGCGAGTCGCGATGCCATATAGAGCGAGAGCCCCAGCGAGTAGCAGAGTGACGTTCAGCGCGTCCAGGTACCACGATGTCGAGAGAAGCGAGTGGATTCGTCGCGCTTCGTACGGAAGCCGCGCGCCCGCGCCCGAGCGACGCGTTGCATCGGCGTCCACGTTGACTTTGCTATCCGTGCTCGAAGGGCGATTCGTGGTGCCAACGTACCGAATTGTCCGTACTATCTTCGAGAATTGCGGCACACGCTGGAAGGCACATCAACGGTGGGGGCTCTCGTTTGAAGCGCGAAAACACGTCTCGCCTCCTTATTGGAGGAATCCTGGTGGCAGTCGTCATCGGTGTTCTGGTATGGCTGAACGTATCCGACGACGATCCCGAGGACGGCGCTGCGATTGCTCCGACATCACCAACATCTGCACCGCCTGCTCCGACAGGTCCGGGTGTCAATGTCATTGACGTGGCGGCTGGGAGCAGCGTCTATCTCAGTCCTGGTTCGGAACCTGAGTGGTCCCCTGACGGCAGTCAGCTCGCCTTCACGTCTGAGGAGGATGGGCAGACGGGTGTCTATGTGGTCGATGCCGCCGGTGCGGCGGGCGGCACGTTCCTCACCCCTGGGTCAGGGCCGGTCTGGTCTCCTGAAGGCTCGGAGCTCGCCTTCACGTCTGAGGAGGACGGCGAGACGGGCGTCTACGTGATCGACGCTACCGGTGGGAGCGGAACTTTCCTCACACCGGGATCAGGGCCCTCGTGGTCTCCCGATGGGTCCCAGCTCGCCTTCACCGACGAAGAAGGCGGCGAGACCGGGATCTATGCGATCGATGCTGATGGTGGGAGTGGCACCTTTCTCACTCTCGGCTCAGGGCCCGCCTGGTCCCCCGACGGGACCCAACTTGCCTTTACGGCCGAAGACAATGGCGAAACCGGTATCTATGTGGTCGATGCTGCGGGTGGAACAGGCGCTTTCCTCACTCCTGGGTCTGGGCCTGTCTGGTCTCCCGACGGGTCCCAACTCGCCTTCACAGTTGATGCTGACGGTGAGACTGGTGTCTATGTTGCCGACACTGCCGGTGGAACCGGCACGTTTCTCACCCCGGGATCAGGGCCTGTCTGGTCTCCTGACGGCGCCCAACTCGCCTTCACCGCGGAAGAGAATGGTGAGGCAGGTGTCTACCTGATCGACGCAGCCGGCGGGAGCGGCACGTTCCTGATTCTCGGATCTGGTCCGGTCTGGTCTCCTGACGGGTCGCAGATCGCCTTCATCCAGGAGTAACGACTGGGAACCTTTCCGGGGCAGCCGCTTTCTTGAGCCGAACCGAGACCCTGAAGCGAATGATTGAGATCAACGGGTTGACCTGGACGTCCCTCGTTGTCGTCTATGGAGCCTGCCGCACGATTAACAAGGATCTCCGACTCCCGTCCCTCGACCGACTCATCAGGGCTGTTGAGAATCGTCGTGGTGTCCCAGGAATGGGCGCCAGCGAACTCCAGGCGCTCATCTGGGACAACTGGGATTGGAGCGCCGATGGAGGAGAGAAGTGGACCGAGTCCACGGCCTGGAAGGACTCAGTTATCGATGAGGTGCTTCGCCCTCGAATCCCTGAGGGTAGCGACGTCCTCGAAATCGGGCCGGGTGCGGGTCGGTGGACTGAAGCTCTTGCCGCACTTTCGGACTCACTGACACTGGTCGATATCTCACCCCGATGCATAGACATCTGTCGGGACAAATTCGGACACCTAAGTTCGGTGTCATTTCATGTCACCAGCGGCTCGGACCTCTCGTTCATAGACGACGCGTCTATCGATGCGGTGTGGTCCTTTGACGTGTTCGTCCATCTGGCCGCAGCTGATGTCAAGGGGTACATAGCGGAGTTGGCAAGGGTGCTCAGGTCAGGAGGGCAGGCTGTCATTCACCACGCGGCCGGCGGAGGCATACACGGCGGCTGGCGGAGCGCGATGACCAACGAGGAGTTCACAGTGATAGCGGAGCACGCCGGCTTCGTCGTCGTCGAGCAATTCGATTCATGGGGGAAATCGGGAGCGTTCGCTGTTCCGGAAGAGCATGACTTGATCAGCGTCATTCGGAAGCCTCCCTCTGGCGACGGTGCTTGAGCGCTTTGGACACAACACGGACAGCAATTGGCGGCGAGAACGCCCATCGAGCCGTCAACTCGCGTCTGACGGCGATCTGGCGCAATTACGGAAGTTCGTTGACACTTCTGGGCCTCGGAGCCCTCGCAGTGAGTCAACCGATACTCAGCGACCTTCGGGCCGGCGCCGGCTACTTCGTCGCTCGACGTGTACAGCCGGTGGACATCGTGGTGCTGGTGCTTGTGGTGACGCTGGCCCCTGGTGTCGCCGCGAACGTGGTCGTGTGGTTGGCAGGACTCTTCTCGAGGGGGCTCCGTTTCCTTGTCGAGGCGGGCGCAGTGGGCATCTTTCTCACCCTGATGATGCGGACTTTCGCGCTGCGAATCGTGAGTGCTCCCGAGGCCGCGCTCCTCATCCCTGTCGCGATTGGCACTGCTATGGCCGTGATCTATTACCGATCGGAGTGGGTTCGAGACGGCCTAACGTGGGTTGGTCTAGCCCCCGTGATCATTGCGGGCTTCTTTCTGTTCACGCCACCGGTGGTACATCTGGTCGTCCCTCGGGGTTTTGTGCCCGTGGAGGCTGGCGTGGAGTCAAAGGCCCCGGTCGTATTCATCGTGTTCGATGAACTTCCGCTTGTCTCGCTCCTCGATCGGGCCGGGGAGTTGGACGTGGGTCGGTATCCGAACTTTGCCGCCCTCGCGGAGACGTCGACTTGGTACAAGTACACCGCCACCGCCCATGATCTCACGCTCTGGGCAGTTCCGGCGCTGCTGACCGGTGACTTACCAGACCAGTCTCGGGTCCCGACCACAGCCAATTACCCGGGAAATCTCTTCACGCTCCTGGATCGCTCGCATGAGCTGAATGTCATGGAATCCCATACGTATTTGTGCCCTTCTGAGATGTGTGGCGAAACTCAGCCGCCAACAAGATTCTGGGAGCGGTTCGGCTCACTCATCGACGATGCGGCGCGCCTGTACGCGATGATCATCGCCCCCGACCCTTCCGCATCGGCATCTGTGTCCGACACGTTCACTGAGGCATTGGCGGTGGCTGAAGCGACGGCCGATCGAGAGTCGATCCCCGACAGGCCGACAGGATTCGAAGCGTTCTTGGACGGCATGACCTCTGGGAACTCCCGGCTGTACTACGCACACCTAGCGCTGCCGCATATCCCATATCAGTACTACCCCTCCGGACGGCAATACCTCGGGTGGGGCGGACTCGAAGGCCAAGAGGGCGAGTTGTGGTTCGACCAGGCCCTAGCTGAGCAGGGATATCAAAGGCATCTGTTTCAGGTCGAGTACGTCGATCGTCTGCTCGGGCAGCTCCTCGATCGGCTTGAAGAGGTGGGGATCCTCGACGAGGCCATCCTGGTGGTGACCGCGGATCATGGAGCCAGCTTTCGCGGAGACACTCCGCGTCGTGGCCTAGTCGACACCAATGCATTCGAAATCGGGATGGTGCCTTTGTTCATCAAGGCGCCGCATCAATCTTCCGGGATCGTCGAGTCGACTCCGGCGCGGACCATTGATGTCCTGCCAACAGTGGCTGCGCATTTGGGGATAGAGCTTCCCTGGCCGCATCAGGGGCAATCGCTGACAGGAAATCCGAGAACCGCCCCGCCGCTGCAGGTGAAGGCGTACTGGGAAAGTGACTTGGTCGAATTGGAGAATGTCGCTGAGGGTGTCCTCGATGCCACCGAGTACGCATATTCGATTTTCGGAGATGGCAAAGGACGAATCGACCCGGATTCGCTCGGTGACTACGACTCCCTAATCGGTCGCGCACCCGAGGAGGTATCGACCGGCTCGTCGGCTCTCGGTGTGCACGTTGAAGACCTATGGCGTCTTGACCACGTCTCAGAATCGATCGGCTTTCTTCCGGGCTTCGTTAGGGGCGAAGTTGTCGGGGACGTGGAACCTGATTTGCACCTAGCAGTTGCGCTGAATGGTCGTATAAGAACGGTTGTACCAGTGATCGAGGGGGGTGACATCACGAGTTTCAGTGCCTTTCTCCCGGAGCATGCCTTCGTACCGGGTTTCAACGATCTCACCCTCGTGGCAGTAACCGGACCAATCGACTCTCCTGAGGTTGAGAACATCGAACTGGACGAGCAGCAAGAGTTTCAACTGGAACCGGGGGAATCAGGTGAGCCCGGGCACCTTGTCGACAGGGACGGTCAGACCTGGGAGTTGACCGAAGAGCAAGTCCTGAACGGATATGTCGAGGCAACTGAGTGGTATCCGAACGAAGCCGTGAGCTCAAGTACAGACTTGGTTGTGGTCGGCTGGGCGGTCGATACGCTGGAGATTGAGCCCGCAGAGCGCGTCGTGTTCTTCATTGACGGGGTCTTTGGAGGCTCAACTGTCCCCGATGTCGAGCGGCCGGACGTTCGACAACCGCCAGGCCCTCCGTAGTGGATTCCGGGCACAGCTTTCCCATTTCTCCCCAACCGAGAATTGCGCACTGCGAGCATTCGCTCTATCCGGTGACAGCGCGATCGAGCTCGAGATCAGTGAGCGAGCGCGATCGAGCTTCCTCGGTTGCTGAGGGTGCTGCCTACTCCGGCGTCCTCACGAAGATCAGCTCGGAGCCGTCAGGAGACCACGACGGCTCTTCGCCGCTCGTGACTTCGGTCGGCGTCGAATCTGGGGCGACCGTGGCCACGATCGGGAGCTCGGCTGTGTCCTCGCCGCTGAAGGCCAGAGTGGATCCGTCAGGTGACCACACCGGGTCGTCGCCGCCGGTCACGAAGGTGATCTCAGAACTTGCCAGGTCGAAGAGCTGGATCTCGGAGTCGCCTTCGCTGTTCTCACGGACGAAGGCGATGGTCGAACCGTCCGGCGACCATGAAGGCTCGTTCCCGGGGGAGAGCAAGGTCACAGCCTCGCTGGCTACTTCGAAGGTATAGACACCAGGATTCCCAGCCTGGTCCTGACCGCTGAACGCGATCATTGCCCCATCTGGTGAGAAGACGGGCTCGTCGCCGTCTGTGAGGAACGTGGGCTCACCGCCCTCGGCGGGGATGGTGTACACGCCCGACACACCCTGGTCGTCTTCGAGGCTGAAGGCGATGGTGGCTCCGTCCGCCGACCAGCTCGGATTCCCGCCCGACGTGATGAAAGTCGGCTCGCCACCAGCCAGATCCATCCGGTAGATGCCTTCCACGCCTTCCTCGTCGTCGGCGGTGAGAAGCACCGAATTTCCATCCGGTGACCATTGAGGGTCATTGCCCTCGACCACCAGTGATGCCTCGCCTTCACCCGAGGATGCGATCCTGAATATCGAGGGCTGTGGTGCCGGCCCCCGGTTCAGAAAGAAGTAGATCCCGGCGGCGAGCCCCAGCACCACCAAAAGCAGCACGAATCGCTGCCAAAGTGAACGTTTCCCCCACCAGCCTGTTCTAGATGTCATGCGGGCGACATATTAGAGCCTCGTCGAGTTATGAAAACCCAGGAGTTGGCAGGCAACTCTTGGCTGATTGGACCCCTGGTACCGTCATCCCGGTGCAATCGGTCGTCCCGATCTTCGTCAGCAGCGGACGATCGGGTCTGACGCTTTTGCGAATGATCTTCGACACCCATCCGGAGCTAACCGTCGCCCATGAGCCGCGGTTCCTCGCCACCATGGCCCCCAACCGCGGGCGATACGAGAGGGATGGCGGGCTCGATATTCATCGGTTCCTCGGCGATCTCTATGCGGTGTCTAACTTTCGTCGTCTCGGTTTGCCCCGCAAGGAGGTGAGATCCGCTCTAGAAGACCAGCGTCCGGCTGGATTCGTGGACGCGGTCAGAATCGTCTTCGGGATGTACGCACAAAGCCGGGGCAAGGCCATGTACGCGGACAAGACGCCGCTCTACATCTCGTTCATGGAGCCGATCGCGGTCTGCTCCCCGAGGCCCGGTTTGTACATCTGGTCAGGGACGGACGCGACGTGGTCGTCGCCTACCTGGAAAGGGACAAGGGTCCGGCCACGGTGGCCGAGGGCGCCTTCCATTGGCGGCTGCGAGTAAACAGGGGCCATCGATCCGGGCAGGTTCTGGGACCGGATCGTTATCGGGAGTTCCACTACGAGGATCTGATCGAGGACCCCGAGGCGACGGTGCGGGCCATCTGCGATTACCTGGGCCTCGACTTCCATAATGAGATGCTCGACTACCAGCGGACTGCGGAGAAGTTTCTCGCCGAGGCCAAGAATCCGGCAGACCATCAGCACCTGACGTTGGCCCCCACGAAGGGCCTGGTCGACTGGAGACGCTCCATGTCGACCGACGACGTTGCCCTATTCGAGGCCATCGCCGGCGACACGCTGGAGGCCGTGGGATACCAGAGGGTATCGATGAGGAAGATCTCGTCTCTGGTGGTGGGGTGGGAGTGGGCCCGGTGGCAGACGAAACGGGTGCTCTGGCGCGTCGGATGGGTCGTCTTTCGTCGACAGCCCGGTGTCGAGAATCTGTAGCGGGTGGCCGCGGCTAAATTTCCTCGTTCTGACGTGGTCTGAAGTGGGCCCCAGCTGCAGAGACGTCGTGGAGGCATCATCACTTCTGACAACACCGGAACCCCTAATCGTCAGACCACAGTCATCTACGCCCTGATCGGCGTTGTTGTCCTGCTCGTCGGCGGGATCGTCGGATTCCTGGTGGCTGGCGATGACGCAGCACCCACCACGACGACATTGGCGCCGACGACCACCTTGCCGCCGACCACGACCACGACCCTGCCTTCGACCACGACGGTGCCAGCCACGACCACCACCTCCTCGGGATCGGCCGAGGGAGGCATCGTTCTCACCGCAGTCGAGGACACCTGGGTCGACAGCGACGAGCTGGTGACACCAATGGGGACGAGCCCGATCCTCGAGACAGAGCAGGACGGAACCGACTTCAAACGGGCGCTCATCGGGTTCGAGGTGGCCGACCTCCCGGAGGGGGCGACGATCGCATCGGCCGCTCTCCACCTCGCCGTGCTCGACGGGTCCGAACAGGGTGGTTCGATAAGCCTGGTCGACGGGCCTTGGACCGAAGCGGAGACAACCTGGGCTTCGGCGCCGCCGATCGGTGCCCAGATTGCGCCCCTGGTGGCTCCGATCAACGGGACCGTGGTCGAGGTGGACGTGACAAGGGCGGTGACCGGCAACGGGCGGGCCGATTTCTACGTCACTACAGAGTCCGAAGACGGTATCGATTTGGCTTCGAGGGAGAATCCGCAGGCTCCGCCCACCCTGGTCATCACCCTGGCTGGAAGTGCGGAAACGCCAACGGGCGAAAGAGCGATCTTGGTTGGCGCCGGTGACATTGCCGGCTGCGACAGCGACGGAGACGAGGCCACGGCGGCGTTGCTCGACGAGGTTGTGGCCCGAGGGTCCGAGACCGTGGTGTTCACCGCCGGTGACAACGCTTATGAGTCTGGGTCGGCTGCCAATTTCGCCGACTGCTATGACCCGAGTTGGGGGCGTCACCGGGCGATCACCCGGCCGGCCGCCGGGTCACGGGAGTACCGAACTTCGAACGCCTCCGCATATTTCGAATACTTCGGTGCCGTCGCCGGGGACCCAGCAGAAGGCTGGTACAGCTACAACCTCGGAGGCTGGCACATCGTGGTGATCAACTCCAACTGCACCGAGGTCGGTTGTGAGGCTGGGTCGGCACAGGAGCAATGGCTGCGGGAGGACCTCGAGGCCCACTCCACCGCCTGCACTTTGGGCTACTGGCACCAGCCGCTGTTCAGCTCCCGGTCCGGGGAACCAATCCGAGATGCTTCCCATCTTCCAGGCCTTCTACGACGCCGATGCCGACGTCGTGGTCAACGGGAATGACCATTTCTATGAGCGTTTCCTTCCCCAGGATCCTGTCGGGGAGGAAGAGGACGACGGGATTACCCAGTTCACTGCTGGCACCGGTGGGCGGTCCCTGGACGATTTCGAAGGGCCGTCGCCGAACAGCGGGGTGCGCTTCAACGAAGCCTTTGGCGTGCTCGCCTTCACGTTGTACCCGGGTGGGCTGGACTGGGAATTCCTAACGCCTGCGGGAAGCACTCA
>CAWHEU010000008.1:0-29660 GCA_963828465.1 uncultured Acidobacteriota bacterium
GTCCTGGGCACGATCGAGGCCATCCAGCGCGAGCTCTCGATCGACGACACACTGATTCGCCGTTATGACACGGATGAGGCCGACGACGGGCTGCCGGGGGGCGAAGGGGCCTTCCTCCTCTGCTCGTTCTGGATGGTCGATGCGCTCGCGATGGCCGGGAATCACGACGAGGCTCGTCGAAGGTTTGAGCATCTGCTCGGGCTCCGGAACGACGTCGGCCTGCTCTCCGAGCAGTACGACCCGATCTCGCAGAGGATGCTGGGCAATTTCCCGCAGGCGTACAGCCATCTCGGGTTGATCGACTCCGCCTACAACCTGCGGGCTGAGGGCAAGGGCGGCCCTGCTCGGGACCGGGCTTCCGATTCGTGAAGGCCATCACCGTGGTCCCGGGGGATCCCGAGTCTCTCCAACTCGATGAGGTGGCCGACCCCGAGCCTGGTCCTCTTGAGCTCCTGGTCGAGATGGTCGTGGCCGGGATCTGCGGTACCGACCACGAGATCCTGGAAGGGGATCTCGGCTACCCAGCACCTGGTCGTGACCGGTTGGTGTTGGGTCATGAAGCCCTGGGCCGAGTGTTAACCGCCCCGCCGGGAAGCGACTTCGCACCGCGAGATCTGGTGGCGCCGATCGTGCGCCGCCCCGACCCGGTCCCGTGCACCAACTGCGCTGCCGGGGAATGGGACATGTGCCGCAACGGCCGTTTCACCGAGGCCGGGATCAGGGGTCTGGACGGCTACACCGCAGAGAAACTGTCGCTTCCTGTCGACTTCGCGGTGAAGGTGAGCTCGGACCTCGGGCACCTTGGCGTCCTGGTGGAGCCAGCCAGCGTGGTGGCCAAGGCCTGGGAGCACATCATCCATCTCGGGAGTCGCGGACAGTGGGCACCCGAGAGAATGTTGGTGACGGGGGCAGGCCCGATCGGCCTCCTGGCCACTCTCTTCGCTACCCGGCTGGGCGGAGAGGTTCATGTTCTCGACCGGGCCAGCGATGGGCCCAAACCGGATCTGGTCCGTGACCTGGGGGCGGTGTACCACGAGGACGGCGACTCGATGGGAGAGGACTACGACGTGGTGGTGGAGTGCACCGGGGATGCCAACCTGATGGTGGCCGTGGCCGGTGTGACCAAACCCAACGGGATCGTCTGTCTCGCCGGGGTCACCGACGAGGGGCATCAGGTCACCGTGGCCAGCGATATCGCCCGGGCCATGGTGCTCGAGAACCGAATCGTCTTCGGGACCGTCAACGCCAACCGCAGACACTACGAAGAGGCAGCTCGAATGCTGGCCCGATCTGACCAGTCCTGGTTGGAACGCGTGGTCAATCGGCGGGTCTCGCTAGAGGACTGGAAGGAGGCTTATACCCCTCAGCCAGACGATGTGAAGACCGTCATCGAATTTCTCCCCCTGCAGGGGGGAGTACCGGCGCAGCCGGGGAGGGGGGACTTTCCCGATGCCGCGGCGTAACCGTGTCGACCCCTGGGGCGACCTCCATGCCGTCCCCGAGCGAGGACTGTTCACCGGCAATCGGGGCTGTCTGGTCGATGATCGGGGCCGTCTCGCCCGCCATCATCGTGGCCCGCTCTGGATCATCTGTCTCCTCGAGTACCAGGGATGGAGGCACCCACTCGAGCGGGCCAGCACCTGGACACCGCTGTTCTTCCTCGACGATGCGGACGCGTTGGCCGCGGGACACCGTCCTTGCGGCCTCTGCCGACGCCAGGCCTATTTGGAATACCGGGATGCCGTGACCAGGGCCGATGGATCGAGTACTTCGTTGTCTGCCGGCGACATGAACCGGCGGTTGGGTCGGGAACGGCTTCACCGCGGCCGCGGCCTCGATCGCGCTCCAGATCGGATGCTGTGGACCGAGACGATCGATCGGCTGCCTGTTGGCACGGTGATCGTCGATGAACACCAAGTCCCGAGACTGGTATTGGAGGACCGCTTGCCGCGTTTCACTTTCGGCGGATGGAGCGAGCCAGTCCCGCGACCAAGGGGCGGTCAAGTCGACGTGCTGACTCCACCGACCTCCGTCGCCGCCCTGGCCAATGGATACAGCCCGATCTTGCACCCGACGGTGTCAGGTTGAAGAATCGGACGGCAACATGAAGACGCAGCGGTACACCACGGTGGTGACGGCCGATTCCAGAGGTCGGGTGATGGTCCCCGTCCCATTCGACCCCGATCACGTATGGGGCCCGAAGCCGGAGCACCGTGTCGCGGGCACGGTCAACGGGATGGGCGTGCGGGCCTCGATCGAACCGCTGGACGACGGGTACGGCATCCTCCTTGGACCGGCCTGGCGCCGTGATTGCGGGATAGCGGCCGGAGACGAAGTGGTCGTAGCCCTTGCCCCCGAAGGGCCGCAGCGGGACGATCTGGCCCCCGACTTCGCCGCCGCCCTCGAGGCCGAGCCTGAGGCGGGCGCGTTCTTCGATTCCCTGGCCCAGTTCTATCGCAAGGCCTACCTGCGATGGATCGACTCCACCAAGCGCAGCCCCGAGATGAGGGCTGCCCGCATCGCCGAGACCGTTGAGTTGTTGAAGGCTGGGATCAAGCAACGACCTTGAAGGTCGGACATCGAAAATCCACCTCGGATAAACGGGTTGGGACAGATACCGTCTGACCCTGCCCATGACTGCCTCGTCACCGTCTTATCGCGCCACGCTGTCGACCTACCTCCGCCCGCACCGGGGTCGAGTCGTCGTGCTCATGCTGCTCCTATTGGGCTCGATCGGCCTCCAGCTGGTCATCCCCCTCATCCTGCGCGATTTCATCGACTCTGCGATGGCGGGGTCGGCCGTTGCAAGTTTGACCACCGCCGGCATCGCCTACCTGATCGCCGGGATCCTCAACCAGTTGCTCGACGCCGGGGCCTCCTACCTGGGCACAGACATCGGCTGGAGCGCCACCAACCGTCTACGTGAGGAGCTGACCTCACATCTGTTCTCCCTCGACATGGGGTTCCACAACGACACCACCCCAGGGGAGATGATCGAACGCGTCGACGGGGATGTCACCGCCATCTCGGAGTTCATCTCCCGTTTCCTGGTGAGGTTGATCGCTGCCGGAGTCCTGCTCACGGGGGTCGTCATCGTCTGTTGGTTCGAATCGCCGGCGATGGGCCTGACCATCACGCTCTACGTCGTCGCGGTGCTCCTCTTCCTCATCCGCCTGCGAAAGGTGGCGGTCGCCGCCGCCGAGGAAGAACGGGAGACCTCGGCCCGTCTCTACGGGTTCATCGAGGAACGCCTGGCCGGGGTCGACGACATTCGCTCCCTCGGAGCCGGCCGGTTCACGATGACCCGTTTCATCCCGGTCATGCGGGACTTCTACACACGCACCACTAACGCCTGGCGCAAGCGAATCGTCGTCTGGGTCTCGGCCAACACAGCTTTCTGGGCCGGAGATGCGCTGGCTCTGATCGTCGGCGTGTGGCTCACCATTCGCGGCTCGATCACGGTTGGGACCGCGTTCCTCATTCTCCAATATGTGCAGCTGGTTCGGAGGCCCATCGAGCAGATGACCCAGGAGCTACAGGAGCTGCAGAAGGCGGCAGGTGGCATCGTGCGGATCGACCAGTTGCGCCACCTCGGCTCCTCGATCGCCAACGGTTCTGAGGTCGTGCCCGCCGGGCCACTGGCAATCGAGTTCGACGACGTTTCTTTCTCATACGAGGACCGCGGTGTCCTCGAGGAGATCAGCTTCACCCTGGCCCCGGGCAAATCGCTCGGGCTCTTGGGTCGGACTGGAGGGGGCAAGACCACCATCACCCGTCTCATCGCCCGGCTCTACGACCCCGATCGCGGTGTGGTGAGAGTAGGCGGCCACGATCTACGGACCGTCCACTCCGAATCACTGCGCCGGTCGGTAGGGGTGGTCACCCAGGACGTACAACTGTTTCAGGCGAGCGTCAGGGACAACCTCACCTTCTTCGCCGAGCGGCCGGATGAAGAGATCCTTGCCGTCCTGGAGCGTGTGGGTCTCGGACCGTGGATCGAGAAGCTCGGGCTGGACACCAGGCTCGGGGCGGGTGGTCAGGGTCTCTCCGCAGGAGAGCAGCAGCTCCTCGCCTTCGCCCGTGTGTTCCTGCAGGACCCCGGAGTGGTCATCCTCGACGAGCCTTCGTCGCGGCTCGACCCAGTCACCGAGATGCTCCTGGCCACAGCGACGGAGAGGCTCTACGCCGGTCGAACGGTGGTGATCATCGCCCACCGTCTCGAGACCGTGCGCACGGCGGACGAGATCATGGTGGTGGACGCAGGCCGAATCGTGGAGCACGGCCCGAGACAGACGCTTGCCGCCGACCCGAGCACCCGATACGCCGCACTTCTCGCCACCGGACGGGGTGAAATCCTGGGAGACACCCGACCATGAGCACCCTGCGCCTCGTCTGGGAGGTGATCCGCTACCGGCCTGGTAGGTGGTTCTTCTGCTTCGTCATGTGGACCTTCGTCCATGGGCTTCCGTTGCTGTTCGGGATCTTGATCGGTCTCGTGTTCGAAAGACTGTCCCAAGGAAGCCCGGTCGACGAGACCGCCTGGGCGCCCGCCATCGTCTTCGGTGTCCTCGCGATCGGTCGAAACGTCATCATCTGGCTCGGTGACCGGCAATGGATCAACCACTGGATCGAGCAGTCACTCCAACTTCGACGCAACCTGCTCCGCTGGCTGATGGAGGCACCTGGCTCGCGTGTCATCCCACTGGCCCCAGGCCAGGCTGTGAGCACTTTCCGCGATGACGTCGACGACGTCCTCGAGTACATGGAGAACTGGGTGGACATGGGTGGTCTGGTCGTCTTCGGAGTGGGAGCCGTGGCCGTGATGGCTTCCATCGATGCCGGTTTGACCGCCATCCTCCTCATCCCGCTGGTCCTGACGATGATCCTCACCCAGGCCATGAGCCCGCAGATCCGGAAGCGAAGGAGGGCGATGAGGGAGGCCACCGACCAGGTGACCGGCTTCATCGGCGAGACGTTCTCCGGTGTCCAGTCCATCAAGCTGGGCGCGGCCGAGCGGCCAGTGCTGGATCGCCTTCACGGTCTGAACGAGACCAGGCACAAAGCGGCTCTCTCCGACACGGTCCTCACCGAGATCCTGCGTGGCATCAACCGCAACATGTCGACCATCACGGTCGCCATCGTGCTGATCGTCGCCGCCGACTCGATCAGCGATGGGAGCTTCAGCATCGGTGAGCTGGCCCTGTTCCTCACCTATCTGCCCAGGCTGACCGACTACATGTCGTTCGTCGGCGACATCATCGCCCAGCATCGCCGGACTGGGGTCGCCTACGAGCGAATGCGCGCCCTTGCCGTGGACGCGCCCGACGATGAGCTGCTCGACCGCCAACGGGTGTCCCTGGAAGGCGACATCCCGGACATAGAGCTCCCCGACATCGGCATCGACCCGCTGCAACGGCTAGAGATCCGAGGCCTCAGCCATTGGTTTCCGGACGGTGGGGAGGGACTCGAGGGCGTCGACTTCGATGTCGAGCGGGGCTCCTTCACCGTCGTTACCGGCAAGATCGGTTCCGGCAAGAGCACCCTCGTTCGCGCATTGCTCGGTTTGGTCCCGGCCGACGGCGATGTGCTCTGGAATGGGAAGCCGGTCGAGGACCCGGCCTCGTTCTTCGTCCCTCCCCGGTCCGCCTACACCGCCCAGGTTCCCCGCCTCTTCTCAGAGTCTCTGGCCGACAACATCGCCCTCGGGCAGAGAGTCGCCCGTGAAAGGCTCCGAGAAGCGGTGCAACTCGCGGTGCTCGACCCCGATCTGGAACGCCTGGAAGCGGGTGAGCAGACGATGGTCGGTGCCAGGGGCGTGAAACTGTCCGGGGGCCAGGTACAGCGCTCGGCGGCCGCCCGAATGCTGGCCACGGAAGCCGAGTTGCTCGTGTTCGACGACCTGTCTTCGGCTCTGGACGTGCACACCGAGACGGAGTTGTGGCAGCGCCTGCTGACCAAGCGTGACGTGACCTGTCTGGTCGTCTCGCATCGCCGCGCCGCGCTCTCGCGGGCGGATCAGATCCTGCTCATGGACGGGGGGAAGATCGTGGATCGCGGAGCCCTACCCGACCTGTTGAAGCGATCGGAGCTGATGCGCTCTCTCTGGGCCGAGGAAGGAGAAGCGGCCTAGCCCGCGTACTCCCGCACCGGCAGACCTGTGACGCCGGGCATGGCGGTGAACAGGGAGCCGGCCAGCGGATCGTCGTCGGGCTCTAGATTCTCCCGTGACGTCGTGATGTAGAGCCGGTCGAGATCGGGCCCGCCAAACGTGCAGGCGGTCACCTGCCTCGCCTCGACTTCGATGATCTCGTCCAGCTCACCATCGGTGCCGTAGCGATGCACAGCGTTGCCGCCGAACAGGGCCACCCAGATCCCACCTTCGGAATCGACAACCAGACCGTCCGGCCCACCCCCATCGGGGTCGAACTCGACGAACGTCCTCCTCCCGGTCAACCCACCGTCTGTGTCGTAGTCGAACATCGACACCTCGAAAGTCATGGTGTCGATGTAGTAGGCAACCGAGTTGTCAGGGCTCCAGTCGAGGCCATTTGAGATCGTGACGCCCTCGAGGACCACCGTGACCTCGCCAGTTGGATCCAGGCGATACAACGAGCCACCGCCCGGACGCTTGTCGTATGCCATCGTGCCGCAGTAGAACCGACCGTCGGGATCGCAGCCCCCTTCGTTCATGCGGACATCGCCACCGCTCCAAAGATCGCCGAGGCCGGTGATGGTCCCGTCGGGATGCTCGAGGGCGAACCCGCGCTCGATCCCGAGAATTGCTCCACCCCCGCGACGGGGCCGGACGATCGCGGCGATGTCATCGATGTGACGTCGTTGGATCGAGCCATCGGGATCGAGGGACATGACGTCGCCGTCGAGCATGTCGACCCAGCGCAACCCACCCCAGGCCTCGGACCACACCGGCCCTTCGCCGTGATAACAGATGGGGTCGGTGAGCTTCTCCGCTTTCATGAGAGACCTAGACCGCTACCGCTGGTGGTGGGGTGGGCGCCGGGCCCCCACCGGTGAAGGCGGCGATGAGCCGCATGAATCCGATCACGATCATCCACACGCCGGCCACGATCGCGACAGCGAACAAGGTGATCTCCGGCCAGGTGATGGCGATGATGCCGGCACCTATCGACGCCAAGCCGGACACCAGCTCCCAGCCCCAGCCCGAGCGCCGATCGACGACGGACCCGATCGACTCGATCAGGCCACCGACCACCCAGAACAGCGAGATGACGACCAACAGAGCTGGAAGGTTTCGCACGGGCCGGAGGAAAAGCGCCGTGCCGGCGATCAAGGCCAAGACTCCGAGGACGACGGCCAGAACACGACCTTCGCCGGTCCGGAACGCATTGACGACCAACAGGATCCCCCAGACCAGGATGTTGACGCCGAGGAGGATGACAAGGAACAGGATGGTCAGCTCCGGCCAGACGAGGGCGAGGACCCCGGCCATGATCGAGATGATCCCAAACAGAATGAGGGCCCATCTCGGCCAGCCCAGCGAGTAGGCGGCGGATTGCGTGGTCATCTGCAGCTCCGAGTCCACTTGCGAGGAAGCTAGCTACGAGTAAAGAGGGGACGCCGGATCAGGGGAGATAGCATCGGCAGACTTCGAACAAGGAGCGAGCCGATGCTCGACGAAGTCACTCTGCAGGAAGCCCTCGAACGCCACTGGGAGTACTCGGGCAAGGACGAAGACATCTCCCACGAGATCTACCACGACGATGCAGTCCTCGATTTTCCACAGTCAGGTGAGCGTTTCGAAGGAGTCGAGAACTTCAGGGAATGGCGCCGCCAGTATCCGGCGCACGTCGAATTTCGAATCCGCCGAATCAGGCACGATGGCGACCTGGTCGTTGCTGAGAACCTGATCAGCTACGACGGTGCGCCGTGGATGTTCGCGGTGAACATCATGGAGTTCCGCGGTGACAAGGTTGCACACGAGCGCATCTACATCATGGACGGCTGGGAAGCGGCCGAGTGGCGTGCACCGTGGCGATCAGAGACTCCTGCCGACCCTCCGGTGACCTGACCGCTCATCGATCTGTGATCAGGCAAGCCGCTCGCCCAGGAAGGCGAGTGTCCGCCCCCATGCCTCGTCGAAGGCGGCGGGATCGAAAGTGTCACCATCGGGCTCGGCGAACCCGTGACGGGTGCCCGGGTATTCATCGACCTCGACCTCGAGGTTCTCGAGACGCATCGTCGCCTCCATGAAGGCGGCTTCATCGTCCGACACGTACTCGTCATCCTCGGCGAGGTGGATCAGGTAGGCGGCCTTGGACCCGGCGAAGTCGATTTGTTGGCTGCCGTAGAAGGAGACCCCCGCAGTGACCAGGTCGGCGAGACGCACCGATGCCCAGAGGGCGAGAGACCCGCCCATGCCAAAACCCACGATCCCGATCGGGCCCTCGGTTGACTTCTCATGAAGGAGCTTGGCCGAAGATAGGACCAGCGAGGCAAGCCGGTTGGGGTCGGCCTTGCCCAGATGGTCGAGGGCCTCCTGCTCAGAGGCGGGCAGCTCGCCGAAGTTGATGTCCGGGGCAAGGACCGTGTAGCCATGATCAGCGAGGTCGTCGCACAGGCTCTTCACTGATGGCGTCAGGCCCCAAAACGAATGGAGGACCATGACTCCGGGTCCTGGACCTGAGTCACCGGAGATGAAGTAGGCGAGGTCCCGTACCACCTCGCGAACCTACCGGGCCTACGCTGGTAGGAGATGACCTCGGCGGTCGCCCCTCTTCGCTATGGCTCTTTCCGCACGCTCTGGGTGGCGTCGATGCTGTCCGCTTTCGGCACGTTCATCCAGGGTCTCTCCTCGTCCCAGTTGATGTTCGACCTCACCGGGTCCAATACCTGGGTCGGTCTGATGGTGGCCTCTACGTCCCTCCCACTCCTCTTCTTCGCGCTTGCCGCCGGCGCCCTCGCCGACATGTTCGACCGGACCAAACTGATGCTGCTCGCCCAAGGAATCATGGGGGGATCGGCTCTCGCCATGGCCATATTCACCGCGTCCGGAGCGATAACGCCGGGACTCCTGCTCGGGCTCGGCTTCGTTCTCGGCACCGGTGTGGCTCTAAACCTTCCCACCTGGCAGGCACTGCTCCCGGACATGGTGCCCCGGGGTCTGATCGCCTCGGCCGTGGCGCTCCAGTCGGCAGCCTTCAACGTGGCTCGTGCCGTCGGGCCGGCGCTGGGTGGCTTCATATACGCCGTTTTCGGAGCCGCGGTCGGTTTCGGAATCAACGCTCTCACCTACGGTTTCGTCATCGCCGGGCTGCTCATGGTGAGACACACCTTCGAGAAGAGAGCGCGCGATCCGGCACCGCTCGGCACCGCCATCCTGCTCGGCATCCGTTACGCCAGGTTCACCCCGGTGTTTCGCCGGCTCCTCCTGCTCGTCTCGTTGTTCGCCATCACCTCATCGGTCGTGCAGTCGGTGTTGCCGGGTCACAATGAGGCCCTCGGTGGCACGGCCACCACACTCGGCATCCTGCTCGGCGCCATGGGAGTGGGCGCTCTGGTGGCGACTGTGGTGCGACAGCGTTTTGTCGACCGATTCCACCGGTGGGCCCCGATGGTGACGATTGGTTTGTTCGGCCTGGTCGGGATCGGCCTCGGTATGTCCTCGAGCATCGCTGCCGCCGCCGTCTTCATGTTCTTCTCCGGGGCCTTCTGGGTGCTCACCCTGACCAACCTGAACGCCACAGCACAGTTGATGGCGCCGGAATGGATCCGGGGCCGCGCTATGTCGCTGTACAGCTTCTCCTTCCTCGGCATCATGCCCTTGGGGTCCATCCTCTCCGGGGTCCTCGCCGACGCGGTGGGAACCGGGACCGCGATCGTCATCCTGTGCTCGGCTTCGGTCCTTCTCGGGGCCCTCGTGCCGTTGTTCCACCTACCGAGTCTCGATCAGATCGAGTCGCCCGAGTTCACTCCCGACCGTCCCGGCCCGTTGCACGAAGAGGAGACGGTCGAGGGCGGCCCGGTTCTGATCCTGAACACGTGGAAGATCGATCTCCCCGACCTCGAGGAGTTCATCGCTGTGATGAATCTGGTCAGGCTCGTGCGTCTTCGCACCGGCGCCTACCGGTGGCGTTTGTTGCGCAACGTCAGCGATCCGACCCGTCTCACGGAGCTGTTCGCCACCGGATCGTGGGAGGAGCACCTGGCCCAGCATCGCCGCATCGACGACGCCTCGGCCGACATCATCGCCCAGGCCCGTTCATTCGATCGGGCGGACGGCCCGGTGACGAGACATCTGATCTCGGTGGACGTCGAAGACCCGCCCAACTTCGACGAATTGATCAGCACGCACGAGGTGATGCACCAGACCGACGGCTCCATCCCGACCATGGCCGATCAGGACGTGGACTGAGGAGATCCCCCCTCCCCGGCTTCGCCGGTACTCCCCCCTTCAGGGGGAGAGACATATTCCATCTCCCGCTTGAACTTCTTCCAGTCGGATTTCTTGGTGGACCACACGATGTCGACGCCGATCACGACTAGCCCGATCACCACCAGTGCCCAGACGACCCATGTCGGTACCCCAGCGGCGATGGCAGCGCCCAGAAATACGAAGGGCATCAGCTTGGTGACGATGGCTCCTGACGCGTGCATCCAGGCCCGCGAGGTCGCCGGTGCTCGGAGATACGTGGCGTAGTCGAGCTTCACCCCGGGCTGGGGCTGGGCGAGCTTCCCGATGAACCAGTGGGTGAATCTCATCCCCATGAGAGTGCCCACCACCAGGTGGGTCAAACCGTGGGTAGTGACCAGGATGATCCCGAACCCGAGCAGGAACACGAGCGCAGACGCGGTTCCCTCCAGGTAGTAGGTCCATCCCACCAGAACCAGGCCGACGAGGGTGGCCCCGATGATCAGAACGTTGCCGAGCCAGATCGGGACCGCGATCAGAACCCAGGTCTTGAAAGCAGCGCGGTCGATCCGGGCAATCCGGTCGGCGAATTGCTCAGTCAGGTCCGGATCGCGTTTGACTGCGTCGACCGCCTTCCAGAAGCCGGTAGGCCCGACGGGCGAGCCCGCCGAGACCGCCCGCTCGGCTTCGTCCAGAGTCGCCCCGACCCGTGAGCCGTCCATCACCCTCATGTAACTACGGTGCGAAGGTGCAACCCGTGCATCCCGTTTGGTGTTCTCCTTGCGATGGATGATCTGACCGCGGCCCTGGCCAGGGACCTCGACGGCGCCTTCCCCACCCTGGTGGAGAGTGCCGGCCCGGGGCTCTATTGGGGCCTGCGTCGTCTCTGTGGCGACCATCAGGAGGCCGAGGACCTGACTCAAGAGACCTTCATCCGGGCCTATCGATCGCTCGGTGGGTTCGACCGGGACAGGTTCGATGAACTCAGGCTGTCGCCATGGCTGTGGACCATCGCCCTGAATCTGGGGCGGAATCATCTTCGGAGCCGATCGAGGCGGCCCACCTTCGTGGACCTGCACGAGCATGCGGCATCTGAGGACCCGGAGCCACCCGACACCGCTGCCTGGGACGACCGGCTCTCAGCGTTACCGATCAACCAACGAAGGGCGGTAGTGCTGCGTCACGTCGTCGGGCTCGGCATCGGCGAGATCTCGGAGGCCACAGGGCGACCGGAGGGCACGGTCAAGGCAGACATCCATCGTGGACTGGACCGGCTGAGACGAGTGATGGAGCAAGAACAATGAGCATCGAAGACCAACTGTCAGGGCTCGCCGGCGGGTTGCCGGACGGAATCAGCGAAGGAGTGGCGCTCGGCACCGGGCTGGCGGATGGGTACGACCTCTACCCCTCACCATTGGGCGAGGTCGTGGTCACCTTCAACACCGAGGGAGTCTCATCCCTCGATTTGGCCACCAAGGGCTACGAGACGCGGTTCGCCGACCGACATGGTCGCCGCCTGTTCCGGGCCGAGCCTCCTGCCGACTGGGGCCGACACATCCCGGGGGCGATGGAGGCAGGGACCCCCGGCCGCCTCCCGGTCGACCTCAGGTCGCGGACGGCGTTCGAGAACAGGGTTCTCCACATCGCCGCCACCATCCCCAGGGGTGAGGTCCGACCCTATGGTTGGCTGGCCCGAGAGGCGGAGAAGCCGGGGGCGTCCCGAGCGGTCGGATCGACCATGGCTCGCAACCCGATCCCGCTCATCATCCCTTGCCACCGAGTGGTGCGATCCGACGGCCATCTCGGCGAGTATTCGCTGGGTGGGCCCCTCAACAAGTGGGAGTTGCTCACTCGCGAGGGCGTGGAGCCGGCGCGACTCGTCGAGCTGGCCGAGCACCATGTTCGAGTCCAGGGCGATCCCGCCACCGGGGTGTACTGCCATCCCACATGTCATGTCATCAGGGCATCGGGGCAATGGAACGTCGCCGACTTCCCCTCCACCGCCGCCGCTCGATCAGCCGGTTTCCGACCATGCGAAGTCTGCCGGCCCGGTTAGCCGCCCTCAACCGGCGCCGGTAGCCTCCCGTGGCCTATGGCAAACAACGGGATCGAGAAGCTGGCGGTCGACACCGTAAAGGCGCTGGCCATGGATGCCGTGCAGAAGGCCAACAGCGGTCATCCCGGGATGCCAATGGGAATGGCCGAGATCGCGGTGACGCTCTGGGGCCGTTTCCTCAAGGTGGACCCGACCGTCCCCGACTGGCCCGACCGGGACCGGTTCGTCCTCTCCAACGGGCACGGCTCGATGCTCCTCTATTCCATGCTTCATCTCTGCGGCTTCCCGCTCACCATGGACGACCTGAAGAGATTCCGACAGTGGGGCAGCCACACCGCCGGGCACCCGGAGATCCACCAAAAGCTGGGGATCGAGATGACGACCGGGCCATTGGGCCAGGGATTCGCCACAGGTGTCGGGATGGCCATCGCCGAGACACATCTCAGGGCTCGGCTCGGCGAGGACCTCGTGAATCACCGGACGTTTGGCTTCGTCAGCGACGGTGACCTGATGGAGGGGGTGAGTGCCGAAGCCGGATCTCTGGCCGGCCGGTTCGAGCTGGGCAGGCTCATCTACCTCTACGACGACAACGACATCTCGATCGACGGGTCGACCGACATCACCTTCGTCGAGGACGTCGCGAAGAGGTTCCAGGCTCAGGGCTGGCACACCCAGGAGATCGACGGGCACGACCTGGAGGCCATCGACGAGGCGATCGAGGCGGCGATCAATCTCGAGGATCGGCCTTCCCTCGTCATATGCCACACCCACATCGCACACGGAGCTCCCAACGCCCAGGACACCGCAGCGTCACACGGCTCCCCGCTGGGCGACGAGGAAATCGCCTTGGCCAAGGAGGCGATGGGATATCCCTTGGAGCCCGCCTTCCACGTCGAACCGGAGATCTACGAGTTCTTCGAGACGGCCACAGGCTGGGGAAAGGAGGAGCGCGCGAAATGGGCCGAGCGTTTGGAGAGTGCAGGCGAGGACAAGCGGGAGCTCTGGAACCAGTTGCACTCCCCGACCCCGGTCGAGTTGAAGGGCCCCGGATTCGCCGTTGGTGAGAAGATGGCTACCCGCTCCGCCTCGGGCAAGCTGTTCGCTGAGATCGCCGAGAAGCGGCCCGGGTTCCTCGGTGGCTCCGCCGACCTCGTTGCCTCGACCAAGACCGTCATCGACTCATCTCGTCGCTACTCGGCGGCCGACCCGTCGGCCCGGGACATCCCGTTCGGAGTGAGGGAGCACTCCATGGGCTGTATCACCAACGGGCTTGCGGTGCACGGCGGGCTGAAGCCCTACGCCGCCACTTTCTTCGTGTTCAGCGACTACATGCGCCCCGCCGTCCGTCTCTCCGCGTTGATGTCGGCCCCATCGGTGTGGGTGTGGACCCACGACTCCGTCTTCCTCGGCGAGGATGGCCCGACGCATCAGCCGATCGAGCATCTCCCCTCGCTACGGGCGATGCCCAATCTGTGGATGGTCCGGCCCGCCGACGCCAATGAGACGCTCGCCGCGTGGGAGATCGCGCTCGACCGATATGACGGCCCGGTGGCCCTCCTCCTCACCCGTCAAGATGTCCCAACCCTGGAGACCGACGCTGCCGGGGTGAAGAGAGGCGGCTACGTGCTCAGCGAAGGCGACGATGTCACGCTGATCGCCACGGGCTCAGAGCTGCATGTGGCCGTCGATGCGGCGAATCTCCTCGATGACGAAGGCATAGCGGCGCGGGTTGTGAGTCTCCCCTGCTGGGAGCTTTTCTTCGAGCAGGACGAGCAATATCGATCCGGCGTTCTCGGGTCTGCGCCCAGGGTTGCGGTAGAGGCGGCATCTCCATTCGGCTGGGAACGCTTGGTGGGCCAGGACGGGTTGATACTCGGGATCGACCATTTCGGGGAGTCGGCACCCGACACCGTCATCGCCGAGAAGCTCGGCTTCACCGGTCCGGCCATCGCCGCCCGGGTCCGGGACCATCTCTCGAAGTGAGGTGAGCCGGAGGGCCGACGTCGTCGTAGTAGGCGCTGGGATCGCCGGCGTCTCCGCGGCCTACGAGCTCACGACCAAGCACGGGATCGGGAACGTCGTGATCGTCGATCCACGCCCACCCATGTCGCTCACCTCTGACAAGTCGACCGAGTGCTATCGCAACTGGTGGCCCAACCTCCCCATGGTGGGGCTGATGAGCCGATCGATCGACCTGCTGGAGAAGATGGAGGCCGAGTCGGGCAACAGCTTCGCCCTGAACCGCCGTGGCTACCTCTTCGTCTCCGGAGACGAGGAGAACTTTCACCGGATGGTCGAGGATGCCCATCACACCTCGACCCTCGGTGCCGGCCCAGTGCGTTTCCACCCCGGGCCCTTCCCATACCGTCCCTCGCCACCTGAGGGTTTCATGGGGGCACCGGAAGGCGCCGACATCCTGGTCGGGGCCGATGAGGTACTCGATCACTTCCCGTATCTGACTCCACAGGTTGTCGGTGCGATCCACGTGAGGAGAGCAGGCTGGTTCAGTGCCCAGCAGCTCGGGGCGTGGATGCTGGACCAGAGCAAGGACCGAGGGCTGGAGTTCGTGGTCGACGAGGTGGCCGGCATCGACGTGTCCGCAGGCGCTATCCGGTCGGTCTCGCTCGCCGGTGGTGATGAGGTTGCCACTGAGGTTGTCATCGACGCTGCCGGGCCGATGGCTGGAAGAGTCGCAGCCTTGGCCGGCGTCGACCTGCCACTCTTCTCGGAGCTCCACATCAAGGTGGCTTACCGGGATCACCTGGGTGTCGTGCCAAGGGATGCCCCGATGGTGATTTGGAGCGACACTCAGCATCTCGACTGGAGCACCGAGGAACGGGAGGCCCTGGCCGAACTGGGCAGGGATGACCTGCTCGGCGAGATGCCGATCTTCTGCCATTTTCGGCCCGAGGGGGGTGAAGGCTCGCCGTATCTGCTTGGTCTCTGGGAGTACCACGGAGTGGTGCAGGAGCCTTCGTGGCCGCTGCCCGAGGATCCCCTCTACCCCGAGGTCGTGGTGCGCGGGTTGACGACCATGGTCCCGGGGTTCGACGTTTACCGGGAGCGACTACCCCAATCGGTCGTCGACGGCGGCTATTACACCAAGACCATGGAGAACCGCCCTCTCGTCGGCCCTGCCGGCCCGTCCGGGTTCAATCTGATGGCCGGGCTCTCCGGGTTTGGGGTCATGGTCGCCGCCGGGGCGGCCGAATTGCTCGCCAAACACGTCACCGGCACCGAGTTGCCTACCTACTCAGACGCGTTCCTGCTCGAGCGCTACGACGATGCCAACTATCTGGCTTCGATAGGGGGCCCGACGGGCCAGCTCTGAGCATTTCTCCCCCCGTAGGGGGAGTACCGGCGAAGCCAGGGAGAGGGGTTTCTTCCTACTCCTCCAGGACTGAGAGAACATTTCCGGCCGGGTCCAGGAACCAGGCGATCGGAGGGCTGAAGTCGTCGCGCATGATCCCCTTTTCGTCCTGGTTCATCCCCTGGTAGCGCACCATCTCGATCCCGTTCCCGGTCAGATCGTCAACCGCACGATCGATGTCTTCGACGGGAAAGTTGAGGATCGTGAATGTGGCTGGAGTGTGATCCGGTTTCGGATAGATGAGTATGTCCCCGCCTCCGCTGACATGGAGGCCGAGCATCCCGTTCTCCTCGGTGACCTTCAACCCCAGGGTCCCCTCGTAGAACTGGCGTGCCCGGTCGATGTCATCGACCGAGAACCCGCTGTAAGCCTTGGTGTTTTCGAACACAACCACCTCCTGTGGTCCTGGTGAGATGAGTTTCCCCGGATGGGAGAGTCTCAATCGCGTTGGATGCAGAAACCGATTCGAGAAGGCCTGCCCTGGTTTGTGACATGGGCGGAGTCACCTCGCCCGATCTGGCCACGGTCGAGGCACTGTGCCGCTTTCGGCTGGCCCTCGCCGACCATGGATATGCGGTCGAGCTCCGCGATGCCTCACCGGGGCTGCGGGATTTGCTCCTTCTTTGCGGTCTGGCCGGGGTCCTACCCCTCGTAGGCCAGGGGCAACCCAAAGAGAGGGAACAACCGGGTGGTGTCGAGGAAGAAATTGAGCCCGGCGATCCTGCCCTGTGATATCTCGAGGACCTGAATCGCCCAGGGGACGTAGCCGCCGTCGGGTCCGGGTTTGTACTGGCCGAAGGCGGGCAGCCCATTGGCGGGCTCGACGGGTGTGACGACCGAACCGCGGCAGCCGATGCCTGTGCCCAGGAACCAACCCCTGATATCCGCATGTCCCCGTAGCCAGAGGTCATAGGGCGGCATCGACTGGACCACGTCATCGTGGAGGAGGGCGACCAATGAGTCGAGGTCGTATCTCTCGAAGGCGTCGACGTATCGGCTGAGCAGGGCCTGCTGCTCATCGTCCATGGGCAAGAAGGCGTCCGATTTGGCCGGTTCGATCTCCGACAGCGTCGCCCGAGCCCTCTGGAGTGCGCTGTTGACCGAGGCGACGGTGGTCTCCAACAGGTCGGCGACCTCGTCGGCTTTCCAGCGGAGCACTTCGCGCAGGATCAGGACCGCCCGCTGCCGGGCAGGAAGATGCTGCAGGGCAGTGATCAGGGCGAGACGCACCGATTCCCGAGATATCGCCGACCTCCGCCGGGTCAGTGCTGGGGGGAAGGATGATGCTGTCCGGGACAGGCTCGATCCAGGTGATTTCGGGCAGCGGGGCAGGCAGCATCGTGTCGGCGGTGGAGGCGGGCCCGAGGTCCATGGGGCGAGCTCGGCGCTCCCTGCCCTCGAGCATGTCAAAACAGACATTGGTCGTGATTCGGTAGAGCCAGGTCCTCAAGGAAGAACGACCCTCGAATCGGTCGATGGCCCGCCAAGCCCTGATCAAGCTCTCCTGGACCGCATCCTCCGCCTCGAATGAGGAGCCGAGCATCCGGTAGGCGTAGCCGGTGAGCTCGCGCCGATATTGCTCCAGGTCCTCGAACGAGGGTGCATCGCTCCTGGCTTCGGTAGCTGTCGATTCGGTCATGTGCACCCCAGTATGGGACATCTACACCTTCAGTCGGACAAGGAATACGCCCCCTGCCCGATGACATGGCTCATCTCGCGATCAATTCTGACTCTGATTGCGGTCTGAATCGAAGGGGTAACCCCCACAGCTGTCCACTCTCGCCGCTGAGAGGAGTAATCATGCAGAACCCATCCATCACTACAACGGAGTTGTCGATCTCCAAGCTGCGCGAGGTCCTCGACGGTGAGGTGATCACACCAGGAGATGTTTCATACGACGAAGCGCGAGCGGTGTATTACGGCATCGATCGCAAGCCGGATGTGATCGTCCGTCCCGCCGACTCCAACGAAGTCGCGTACGTGGTGTCCGTTGCCCGTGATACCGGAACCGAGCTGGCAGTCCGCAGTGGGGGCCACAGCATCGCCGGCTACGGGAGCTCCGACGGTGGGATCGTCCTCGATCTGTCGGCGATGAAGCGGGTACATGTCGACACGAAACAGCTCACCGTTTGGGCCCAAGCAGGGTTGACCGCCAGTGAGTTGACGAGTGCCCTCGGCGAGCGTGGACTCGCCGTGGGGTTCGGCGACAACGGTTCCGTCGGAATCGGCGGAATCACCCTCGGTGGTGGCGTCGGTTTTCTGTCCCGGAAGCATGGCCTCACGATCGACTCACTCCTCGCCGCCGAGCTGGTCACAGCCGACGGGAAAGTCCTTCGTGTCGACGCCGAGAGCCACCCGGACCTCTTCTGGGCGATTCGCGGAGGGGGCGGAAACTTCGGCGTGGCGACCAGGTTCCAGTTCCGGCTCCACGAGGTGGACGAGATTCTGGGCGGGATGCTGATCCTTCCCGCCACAATGGACACCATTGCCGGCTTCGTCGAATTGGCCGCCGGGGCTCCGGAGGAGCTCTCCACGATCGCCAACGTGATGAAGGCGCCGCCGATGCCGTTTCTCCCCGAGGAGCTCCACGGACAGGTGATTCTCTTCGGCCTGCTCGTCTATTCGGGCGACCTCGAGACCGGCGAGTCCGTCGTCGCTCCCTTCCGAGAACTGGCCACTCCCTTGCTCGACAAAGTCGAGCCAGGGCGCTATTCGGGCATCTATGAGGAAGAAGAAGAGGGTCCGCCGCCAGGGGTATTCGCCGTGCGCAACTTCTTCGTCGACGATATCGATCGTGCCGCCGCCGAGACGATCGTCGAGCAGGTCAACGCCTCGACCGCCTCGATGGCGGTGGCTCAGATCAGGGTCTTGGGCGGCGCCATTTCCCGGGTTCCCGACGAGGAAACGGCCTACGCCCACCGACGGCGGCCGATCATGCTCAACGTCGCGTCGATGTTCCAGCAGCCGGAGGAGGCTCAGACCCATGAGTCGTGGGTCGATGGTCTCGCCACGGCCCTTGGCGACGATGGCGAGGCTTATGTCAACTTCATCGGCGACGAGGGCGAAGAGCGAGTGAGGCAGGCGTATCCGGGCCAGACCTGGGACCGGCTGCGGGAGGTCAAGCAACGGTACGACCCGATGAATCTGTTCCGGCTCAACCAAAACATCCCACCCGCAGAGTGATGAGCTGCTCAGGGGCACCGGAGATTCGACCAGAGGTCAATCACCTGTAACCCGATTGCAAGGTCCCCGGTTTAACACCGTCGAGCCCTGTCCGAGAACCGAGGAGTTCGAAGATGAAAACCTCGATCGTCATCACAATCGTTGTAAGTCTGTTCATCGGAGCCGGCTCAGCCATCGCCGCGACCCGCCTCCTACCCGCCTCACAAACCGGCAACGACTGGTTCGCCGCCAGCTATGCCAACGGGCCGGGCGCCGCCTCGAGCCGGAGCGACCTGGCGGCGGGTGGAGAGACCCTGTCGCCTTCCCTCGACTATCTACAGCCGTCTCTCGTGCCCCTCGGGTCCGAAACCCACTCCGGAGAAGACGTGGGGATCTACGCGTCGGGACCGCAGGCGCATCTTTTCCACGGAGTGGTGGAACAGAACTACATCGGGCACGTGATCATCCAGGCGTTGCGGATCAAATGATCAGGTTCGAGTGCGTCGAGGGACCGGGCACCGTCACGAAGTGTTGCCGTGGAGACCGATGAACTCGAGCACCCGGCTCCAGGCGTCGGCCGACTCCCTGGCGAATTTCTCATGCTGCCGGTCGAAGAAGGAGTGAGGCGCATCGGAATAGACGACCACCTCGTTCTCCACGCCCGCATTGTCCATCGCCTGCCTGAACCCCTCGACCACCTCGTTCGGGATCCCGGGGTCATCTCCACCCATCAAAGCCAGGATGGGGCAGGCGAAATCGCTCACCTCTTCCATGGGCCCCTTCGGTGGGCGCAAAGGGTTCCCGTAGAAACCGATGGCGCCGGCGAGGCCGTGCCCGGCTGCGGCCTGATGCCAGGAGTTGGACCCTCCAAAGCAGAAGCCGAGGGTGAAGATCGACCGTGTCGGATCGGAGTCACGGAGGTGGGCCACGGCGGCTGTGGTGTCGGCGGTGACACCTTTCAGAGTGGTCCGAGGGACATGCTCTTTGTAGGCGAATTCATCGTTCCTCTTGCCTACACCGGCAGTCCGTCCGAAGTAGTCGATCGCCACCGCGTCATAGCCATGCTCGGCGAGGCGGAGGGCCAATTCCTCGTAGAAATGGTGCAAACCACGCACGTCGGGGAGGATGACCACGCCTGGGCCTTTGCCCTCGGCGCTGGTGGCCGAGAAGGCGGCGAACCGATTCCCGTCGACGGAAGCCAGCACGATGTCGCTGCCCGAGGCACCACCCTCGATGGGATCCACTGGCGGTAGGGCATCACCGTTGTAACACATAGGCACGAAACTACCTGACGATGCCCGAGCCGACCTCCAAGATCGCCCTTACCTGGGACCAGGCACTCGCCTGGCGGCTGGGCCAGCAACTCCTCGATTCGCCCGGGACCGACCCGGTGCGGGTCATCTCGAAGATAGGCGGCGTCCAGACGCAGGTTGCCTCCTCTGCCACGCAGGCAGTCGCCATCAGGAGCAAGCGTCTTCCCGATATCGACAATCTCTTGTGGGAGAAGCGACGCCTCGTGAAGACCTGGGCGATGAGGGGGACGCTCCATCTACTGCCCGCATCGGAGATTGGCATATGGATTGCCGCTCTTCGCCAGCGGCCGTGGAAGATCACACCGGCCTGGGAGAAGTATCACGGGATAAAGGAGTCTCAACTCGACTCCCTGACCGAGGCGATCCCAGATGTGATATCCGAAGAGCCGATGACACGTGAGGAGCTGACCTCGGCCATCGTGGCAAAGACACGTGATCGCGGGCTGGGTGAGGCCCTTTCATCCGGCTGGAGCCAGGTGCTGAAGCCTGCGGCCAATCGGGGTCTGCTCGCCCAGGGACCGCCTCGTGGGCGCAATGTCACCTTCGTCGATCCCGGCGCCTGGCTGGGGAACGCAATCACAGAGCCATCAGCCGAGGAGGCGATGCGGGTCGTGGTCGAGCGGTTTCTCGATGCAAACGGCCCGGCCACGATCAGCGACTTTGCCAGATGGTTCGGAGTCGACCCGAAGACCGGCCGGGAGCTGATGACTCCCGTTCTCGAGAACCAGGTCCCGGTGGAGATCGGGCGATACCAGGGGTGGCTGACCAAAGCGGGCGCCAAGGCGGCAGCAAAGACCGAACCAGCAAAAAGTGCCCATCTCCTCCCGGGGTTCGACCCCTTCACCCTGGCCCCGCTCAGCCATCGCGAGCACATCATCCCCAAAGGCAAGGTCGAGAAGGTATCCAAGGCGGCGGGCTGGATTGCTCCGGTGATCCTGGAGAATGGGCGGATCGTCGGGACCTGGGAGACCGACGACGGGAGCATCGCTCTCCAACCCTTCGGGAAGCTGCCTAGAAAGACGATTTCGGCCTTGAAGAATCACGTCGAGCAGCGATATCACAGTCTTCTGGGCAAATCGATTGCCGTAACGGTCCCGTGACGAGCCCGAGCCATGATTTCGTGGATGGACGATGACTGACTGGGGCCGGCGGCGGCTGGCCTGGGTCCTCTGGGTAGTGACGATCCTCGCCTACGTGGTCGAGGTGGCCCTGCTGTTCGCCAACGCAGACCTCCCCGTCGTCGATCCGATCGACGCAGCGAACCCCTGGCTCCAAGCCATGGAGGACCTCGCTTTCGTGGCGATAGCCACACTCGGACTGCGTCTTCTGCTTTCCCAGCCGAGGAATGGGTTTTGCTGGTGGGTCCTCTTGGCCGGTCTCTCCTTTCCGGTGGAGGGCCTCGCTTCCGAGTTCGCTCGCTTTGGGATGGACCGCTGGGGTGCAATCCCGATCGTGGCTCTTGTCGGTTGGATGTCGCTGTGGTTGTGGATACCGGGCTCATTCAGCATCCCATTCCTGTTGCTGCTCTATCCGGATGGGCATCTGCCCTCGGCTCGCTGGCGACCGGCACTCTGGTTCACCAATGCCGCGGTGGTCGCCACGTTCTTGGCCTCCGCTTTCCTGGTCGAGCTGGAGCCGCTCGTCGGAGTGCCACCCAACCCTCTGGGCATTCCCGCCTTGAGTCAGTTCATCAATGCGGTGTTCCAGTTTGTGGTTGTCCCCGGACTATTGATTGCGATCGTCCTCGGCCTGCTCTCGCTGGTAGCGCGGTATCGCCGGGGAGAAGGCGTCGAGCGGCAGCAGGTCAAGGTCCTGTTATGGGTGGGGGTGGTCGCGGTGATCTTCTTCTCCGTGGATACCCAGGGCTGGGGCCCGATCTGGCTCGGTTCCATCCTCAATTTCGTGTTCAGCCTCTTTGTCGGCGCCGCGGTGACCCTGGCCATCCTCCGCTTCCGGCTGTTCGAGATCGACCGTCTCATCAGTCGAACCGTCACCTATGCAGTCCTGGCCGGCGCCCTGGCCCTTGTATATGGGGTGGGGGCGGTGTGGCTTCCCTCTCGCATCGTCGGTGAGCAGACCCCACTCTTCGTCGCCGGATCGACGCTTGCAGTCGCGGCCCTGTTCAACCCTTTGCGACGAAGGGTCATGCGTTGGGTCGATCGGAGATTCAACCGCTCGTCGTATGACGCCGAACTGATCGCAGAGGGATTCGCCGCCCGGTTGAGGGATCAGGTTGACGCCGACCGTCTCGCCGACGACTGGGCGACGGTGGTGAACAAGACCCTGCAGCCATCGGCTGTCGGAGTATGGGTTCGCGAGAAGGCCGCCCGATGAGGTGGCGACGTTGGCTCGGCGTCGCCATAGGCCTGGTGTCATTGGCCATGTTCGTCTACATGTCGGTGCAGAATTCGGAAGAGCCGATCCTCTTGGTTGACATCCTGGGACTGCTTGCCTTCACATCGCCCGCCGTTGTCGGCGCCTACCTGGCGTGGCGAGTGCCGGGCAACCCGGTTGGTCTGATCCTGGCCGGATTCGGCCTGACTTTCACGTTGGGTGTCCTTGGCGAATCGTTGGCGGCAACGGAGAGCCCGTTGACCAGCTGGGGGGTCTGGTTCGGCACCTGGCAATGGGCATTGAGCATGGGCCTGATCCTGGTCCAACTCCCGCTCAGATTCCCCGATGGCAAGCTGCTCTCCACCCGATACCGATGGGTGACGCCGGTGATGTTTGCCGGTCTCGCCATGCTGATCTTCGGCAACGCCTTCTGGGAGTCGACGCTCGTCACGGTGGGCGACACCCAGTTCGACATCGCCCTTCCGCTGGGTCTGCCTGTGCCCGCGGAGGTTTTCGACACGGTTTCCCTCCTCGGGCTGACGCTCATGCTGGCGGCGGTCGGGGGGGCGGTGGTGAGCGCCATCATGCGGTTTCGACGATCAACAGGCATCGAGCGTCAACAGATGAAGGTGTTCGCCGGCGCCCTCTCGATCTCCGTCGTCGGGATGGCACTCAATCTCATTCTCTATGAACTCGGCAACGAGCAGGCTGCCAACGCCTTGTTCGCGATCTGGGTCCTGGTCCTGGTCTTCTCCATCGCGGTGGCGGTGCTGCGTTACCGGCTTTACGACTTCGATCGCATCGTCAGCAGGACCGTCTCTTACGCCCTCCTGGTCCTGATCCTCGGAGCCGTTTACGTGGCTGGGGCCGTCTGGCTGCCGACCCGCATCGTCGGCGAGCAATCGCCCCTGTTCGTCGCCGGGTCGACCCTGGCGGTGGCGGCACTGTTCACACCCGTCCGTAGGAGAGTGATGACCTGGGTGGACCGGCGGTTCTATCGCTCCCGATACCAACTGGAGCAGGTGATGGATGCGTTCTCATCTCATCTTCAGGATCAGGTCGACCCGGATCGAATGGCATCGGACTGGGTGAACCTCGTGTCCGACACGCTCCAGCCGACCACGGCTGGGGTGTGGGTCAGGGGAGCCTGACTGGTCGGGAGATCTTTTCAGCTCTCGTTCACCCGGGCGAAACGAGACGGTCACCAAAGGTTCAACATCCCCGGGAAATACCCCCGCGTCTCGATCGGTTGGGTTCTAACGTGCTCAGGCGGTTGCGGACATTGCGGACCGAAGCTGTCCGCATTACTGCCTAGAGTCGAGAAGGTCCACCCCCAACGAGGCGTGGTTCCAATCGTCCTCAGGGCCGATCGGGATTAGTCCTCCGGACCGATGAGTTTCGGCGGCGACGCCGGTCTGATTGTCAGAAGATCTCGACAGGAAGAGGAGAAACCTATGACCAACATGATCGAGGCATCGGGTCTGGTCAAGCGGTACAAGGAAGTCACCGCCCTGGCCGGTCTCGACCTCGTCGTCCCCGAGGGAGTCGTGCTTGGCCTTCTCGGGCCTAACGGCGCCGGCAAGACGACCGCAGTGTCGATCCTGTCCACCCTGCTCGAGCCAGACGAGGGTCAGGCGATGGTCGCCGGGGCCGACGTCAGGAAAGACCCCAAAGCGGTACGCCGGCTCATCGGCCTCTCCGGCCAGTACGCCGCGGTCGACGAGCACCTCACCGGGTTCGAGAACCTGGACATGATCGGGCGTCTCTATCACCTCGGGAAGGCCAGGTCGGCGCGAGCGCGCCCGGGAGCTGCTCGAGATATTCGACCTCACCGAAGCCGGCGACCGGCCGGTGAAGACCTACTCCGGCGGGATGCGACGCCGACTCGACCTGGCCGGCGCGTTGGTCGCCAAGCCACCCGTGCTGTTCCTCGACGAGCCCTCGTCGGGTCTCGACCCGCGGAGCCGGGTAGATCTGTGGGACACGATCCGGGACTTGGTCAGGGAGGGGGCGACCCTTCTCTTGACCACCCAGTACCTGGAAGAGGCCGACCAGCTTGCCGATGACATCGTGGTCATCGATCACGGGCACGAGATCGCCCATGGCTCCGCGGACGAGCTCAAGACTCAAGTCGGTGGGGAGCGGATCGAGGTCACGGTGGCTGATCTGGTGCACGTGACAGCGGCTCAGGAAGTCCTGGCGTCGTTCGCCGTCGGTGAGATCCGTATCGATCACCACAGTCGAGGGCTAACCGCCCCCATAGCCGGCGGGGCGCCAGTCCTCACTCAGGCGCTACGGGAGCTCGATGCGCGCGGCATCGTCGTTCAGGACGTTGGCCTGCGCCGACCGACACTCGACGACGTGTTCCTGACCCTGACCGGTCATGTTGCCGAGGAAGAGATCGAGTCCAACGGCGGTAGATCGAAGAAGCAACCGGATGAAGAGCTCGAGGAGGTCAGCCGATGAGCCAGCTGATGACCGCACTGGGCGACGGCGCCGTCGTAGCCAAGCGAAATGTGATCAAGATCAAAAGGGTCCCCGAGATCCTGGTGTTCGTCCTGTTATCACCGATCATGTTCGTGTTGCTGTTCGCCTTCGTGTTCGGTGGCGCCATCGAGGTGGCCAGCGGGGCGGCGGCGGAGGTCTATCGCGAGTTCCTGATTGCCGGCATCCTGGCCCAGACCGTGATATTCGGGGCGACCTTCACCGGCGCCGGGCTGGCCGACGACATGCAGAAGGGCATCATCGACCGGTTCCGCTCGCTCCCCATGGCGAGATCAGCGGTCCTCGTCGGTCGGACATCCAGCGATGTCGTCTACAACGCCCTCTCGGTGGCAATCATGGCCCTCACCGGCCTGCTGGTCGGATGGGCGATCCGGACGTCCTTCCTCGAGGCCGCGATGGGATTTGGCCTTTTGCTCCTTTTCGCATACGCCTTCTCCTGGGTGATGGCATATGTCGGGCTGCTGGTGCCGAGCGTCGAGGTGATCAACAACGCCTCGTTCATGGTGATCTTCCCTATCACGTTCGTATCCAATGCCTTCGTTCCGCTCGAGAGCTTGCCTGCACCTCTGCAGACCTTTGCCGAATGGAACCCGGTGTCGTCGTTGACCCAGGCTGTGCGTGAACTGTTCGGGAACATTCCGGCCGGCGCTCCCGAGCCCACTGCCTGGCCATTGCAAAACCCGATCATCTACACCCTGATCTGGATCGTGATCATCATGGCCATCTTCGTCCCCATCTCGATCAGGCAGTACAGGCGGGCCGCTCGCCGCTGAAGCTCTCGCAGGCCAGGTCCCTCCATGGGTCAACACCCGGTCACCGGCCGGGTGTTGACTCTGGGTTTGAATCGACTGGATCGAGACAGGAGTCGACATGGCGGATGACGGGGCGATGGAACTCAAGCTCAATGAGCTTGTGGCAGCGACAAAGGGCGCTAGCAATCGTCTCATAGACGTCCAGGCACTCAGCGTGGACGACCTCGATGTCCTCCACGGTTACTACCGACAACTCGTCGAGCTTTCGCAGCGTGATCACGACCTCACGGAATCGCATTCCCTCGAGCAAGCGGAGCGGCTCCACGGCGAAACGAGTGGCGGGTGACGTCGCAGAGCACCGCAGAAGTGATCCTCGCCGCGATCACAGAAGCGGTAGCGCCAGGCAGGTCTCTGAAGGATGTCCTCACCAAGCTGGCGGAGACCGCCAAACAGATCTCCGGCGCCTCCTTCGCGGCAATCGGGATCCCCGAACCGGACGGTGATGCCTTCTCCGCCTTCATCCACGTCGGCATGAGCGACGAGCTCGTTGCCGAGATGGGCCCGTTGCCACGGACTCACGGAATGCTCGATGCCATGCTCCACGACCCGGAGCCCTTACGTCTCCCCGATATCAAGAAGGACCGTCGCTTCCGGGGTTGGTGGCCGCGGGCGCACCCTCTGATGAGCTCGTTCCTCGGCGTCCCGATCGTGAGCGACGGCGAGGTGATCGGCGCGTTCTATCTGACCGACAAGGTGGCGGCTGCCGAGTTCACCGATGATGACCAGGCCGGCATCGTGCTCCTCGCCTCTCATGCCGCCGCCGCCATCGAGGCTGCCGGGATGTTCGAGGACTCGCGAACACTCGCCATGTCAGAGGAGCGTGAGCGCTTGGCCCGCGAGCTGCACGATGCCCTGAACCAGTCTTTGTTCAGCCTCACCCTCACCGCCAAGGCGGCCTCGAGACATCTCGCCACGGACCCGGACCGGGCGGCGCAAGAGCTGAATGAGATCGCCTCGCTCTCGAGGCAGGCGATGGCCGAGTTGCGAGCGGTGGTCGAAGGATTGAGAACCCCCGATGTCGAACGTGACGGCCTGCTCCCGGCGATACGAAGCCTGGCCGATCTACTAAGCCGGGTGCATCACATCGATATCGAGGTGGTCGCCGATGGTGAGCCGGACCTGGAGGGGCGCGCCGAGCACGAAGTTTTCCGGATTATCCAGGAAGCCCTCACGAACGCCGTTCGGCATTCCCGAGCAGGCCAGGTGACCGTGTCGGTGGCGAACGGCAATGGGCTCGCCGTGACGATCAGTGACGATGGGCAGGGCTTCGAGCCCGACGCCCGCCTGAACCGCGGTCGGCGACTCGGCCTCACCTCGATGCGGGAACGTGCTTCGGTCATCGGGGGCCGATTGACCATCGCCTCCTCGCCCGGAGAGGGAGCGACCGTTCGCCTCGAGGTTCCGACTTGAGCCAGACGGTCAGGGTCATGATCGTGGACGACCACCCTGTCGTCCGCAAGGGGCTCCGCGCATTTCTGGAGACACAACCGGGAATGGAAGTAGTCGGTGAGGCAGCCGACGGCAAGGAAGCCATGCGTCAGCTGGCCACCGGTGAGCCCGATCTGGTCCTGCTCGATCTGCACCTGCCCGACACTTCAGGGTCAGAGTTGATCCCGGAGATGAGAAAGTGGAATCCCGACGTGAAGGTCCTCGTTCTCACGGGTTTTGCCGACCGGCGCGAGGTGGTCCCTGCGATCCGGGCCGGCGCCGACGGCTATCTGCTCAAGGACACCGATCCCGACCAGCTCGCCGACGCCATCAGGGAGCTGGCCAGTGGCAGGACCGTCTATGCCCAGGAGGCGGCGGCCGCTCTTTCTGCCTTCGTTTCGGGCGGCGATCCTCATGAGGCATTGACCGGCCTCACCGCAAGGGAGCGTGAGGTGCTGGCGGGTCTCGGTCAGGGTTGGTCCAACGCTCGTCTTGCCGAGGAGCTCTTCGTATCGGAGAAGACGGTCAAGACCCACGTGTCAGCCGTTCTGCGAAAGCTAGGGCTCGACGACCGCACCCAGGCCGCGCTGTTTGCCGTCAAGAGTGGGCTGGTCGAGGAATGATCCTCTCCGTCCCGGGACGGAGGGGGAATCGGGCCAGGGACCGATGCGAGGAGACAGGTCCGGCCGTAGCTTGGGGGCATGAGCACAGCCATCGTCACCGGGGCGTCTCTTGGATTCGGGCGTGCGCTGGCCATCGGGCTGGCACGCTCCGGTTGGAATCTCGTGATCGACGCTCGGGATGGGTCCGACCTCGAATCTGCATCGGGAGCCATCGACGACGCCGGGACTGGTGACGTCGTCGCGATCCCCGGTGATGTCACGGATCCTCGGCACGCCACGCTTCTGGTAGATGCCGCGATCGAGGCAGGCGGCTTCTCTTTGCTGGTCAACAACGCCAGCTTTCTCGGGCCCAGCCCGCAGCCAACGGTGAGCGAATACCCGCTCGATGTCCTCCAAGAGGTACTGGCCACCAATCTCGTGGCGCCGCTCCGGTTGATTCAGCTCTCCCTGCCCCACCTTCGTGCGGCGGGTGGGACAGTGGTGAACGTCACCTCCGATGCCGCCGTCGAGGGTTATGAGGGATGGGGAGGATATGGGTCTTCGAAAGCCGGCCTCGAACAGCTCTCCAACGTCCTGGCCGTCGAAGAGCCGGACATCACCGTCTACTGGCTCGACCCTGGCGACATGAACACCAGGATGCACCAGGAAGCCTTCCCGGATGAAGACATCTCGGACCGGCCCCTCCCCGAGACCAGGGTGCCGGCGCTCATTCGCCTCCTCGAAGAGCACTATCCCAGCGGCCGCTACCAGGCCGAAGACCTGTTGGCCAAGGAGACCAGCCAGTGACTGCAGCGGCGACACTGAGATCGGCCGACCTCCTGGACGAATTCGTCCTCCCACTCGAGTTGAAGGCAACCAGACCGCCCGAGAGCCGCGGTATCCGACGAGATCAGGTCCGACTCATGGTGACTGGCGCCAACGGCATCAGACATCGCGTCTTTCACGACCTGGCGACCGAGCTGCGGCCCGGAGATCTCGTGGTGGTGAACAACTCGGCAACATTGCCGGCGTCGGTGGTCATCGACGGCGACCTGGTGGTCCACTTCTCGACGATGCTCCCGGGCGGTCTCCATGTCGTCGAGTTGCGAACACTGGCTGGCGCAAACTCACTCCCTCACGAGCATCCGCGTGCGGGCATGCTGCGGCTCCCCGGGGGCGGGATGATCGAGCTGCTCACCCCCTACCCGGAGGATGCCCCGAGCCGTCGGCTCTGGGTGGCCAGAGCCGACCTGGGACGTCCCCTGATCGAGTATCTCGAGACCTGGGGGCGGCCCATTCGCTATCAGCACACCGATGGTCCCTATCCGCTGGATGCCTACCAGACGATCTTCGCCCGGGTTCCGGGCTCCGCCGAGATGCCAAGTGCCGGGAGGCCCTTCACCGACCGCCTCCTGACGGCGCTGGCGGCAACCGGGACCACCGTCGCCCCGGTGACCCTTCACACCGGTGTCTCCTCACTCGAAGCGGGTGAGCTGCCGTACCCGGAATGGTTCGAAGTCCCGGAACCGACGGCGGCTCTGGTCAATCACACCCGGGCAAACGGTGGTCGGGTGGTAGCCGTCGGCACCACGGTGGTCCGCGCCTTGGAGACGACTGTGGACTCGAGAGGCATCTCACACCCCGGGCGCACGTGGACCGATCTCGTCATTGGATCCCATCACGAGCTCGGT
>CAWHEU010000009.1:0-73317 GCA_963828465.1 uncultured Acidobacteriota bacterium
AAAGGTGGCTCCCTTCTCGTGGTGGGTGGCCAGAACGGGATCGACCAGGAAGGAAATAAGGAAATGTCGTCGGGGACGACGTCGGAACTCAGTCGGCTCAGGCGCTGCGCAACGTAATCGCTGTGTTGGAGGAAGCGGGCGCCACTCGGGACGGACGCGCCGCAACTCACGGTCTACCTCGTTGCGCCGGTGGATGCGACCACGGCGTTTGCCTCGGCACAGGAGAGATGGGGGGAACCATCCAACGGCTGTTTCCGTGATCCAGGTCTCGGGTCTTGCCCGCCCGGACAGTCTGGTGGAGGTCAGCGCACTCGCACTCGTGAGTTGACCTGAAATCCCGTTTGGTACAGCCCCGCTGGGGGAAATCTCTGGGCGGCCATGATCTCTATTGAATTCACTCGCCGCCGATGCCGGGCTCAACTACGTCACCGACGAGAGCCCGGGCATTGGCCGGATCCGGCACGGTGAAGGGTTCTCCTATTCGGACCAAAAAGGGAACACGATCAACGGCTCGGTCCGGAAGTGGATCGACTCCCTCGTGATACCGCCGGCCTGGACCGATGTTTGGATCTCCCCCGATAAGTCTGGCCACATCCTCGCCACCGGATACGACAAGGCGGGCCGCAAGCAGTACATCTATCACCCGGTCTGGGAGGAAACCCGGGACGAGGTGAAGTTCGATCGTATGGGTGAGTTCGGACGGCGGCTGGCGCAGTTGCGGAGGCGCACCGACTCTGAGTTGTCCCGCAAGGGTCTCTCCCGGTTGAAGGTGACCGCCCTCGCTGTCGCCGTGATGGATCGAACCTTGATCCGGGTCGGGAACCGGAAGTACGCCGACGAGAACGATGCATACGGGCTGACCACGATCACGTGTGAGCATGTCGAGGTGGATGGGCTCCATGTCCATTTCGACTTTGCGGGCAAGGGTGGGGCAGACCATCAACTCGTGTTCCAGGACCGGCGCCTGGCCGGTTTGATCTCTCGATGCCAGGAGCTCGGTGGCCAGACCCTCTTCGGTTATGAGACGCCCGACGGTGTCGCCGCAATCACCTCTAACGACGTGAACACATATCTCGCCGAAACGATGAGCGGGCCGTTTACCGCCAAAGACTTTCGCACCTGGGGCGCCAGCACTGCCGTGGCCGAAGAGCTCATGACCTGGCCCGAGCATGGCAACGAAGATGCCCTCCTGCTCCGCGCCATCGACAGCACGGCCGAGAAGCTCGGCAACACCCGCGAGGTGTGCCGCAGCTCGTATCTCCACCCGATCATCCCTGACAGCTTCCACAGCGGCGCCCTTGCGGACGCCTGGGCCCGCTCGAGGAGTGGGATCTGGCTGGGCAGATCCGAGTCAACGGTCAACCGCGTCATCGCCAGCGAGACGTGATCGTCGATCCGGTCCCGGGCACCCTGCAGGTCCGCCAGAATCACGACTAGTGACCGGGAACATGACCCGCATCGGGATGATCGCCCCAATAAGCCATCGGTATCCACCATCCGGCTACGGGCCCTGGGAGAGGGTTGCCCACGACCTCACCGAGCAGCTGGTGGCGATGGGTCACGACGTGACGTTGTTCGCCGCAGCCGGGTCGGCGACGTCTGCCCGCCTGATCGAGACGGTCATGGCCCCGCTCGATTCCGGCGAGGCGGACCCGCGACTCGAAGAGGAGCGACATCTCTCCATCGCCATGGAAGCCTCTCTCGACGGGGCGTTCGATGTCATCCACTCCCACCTCCATGTCCACGGATTGGTTTTCGGCCGTCTGATCTCGACCCCGATCCTCACGACCTTGCACGGGGTCGCTTGGGACCTGGCAACCCATCCGTTGCTGTTGCAATATGCCGAGATGCCCTTTGTGTCGCTCAGCCAGAGCGAGCGGGCGTTCTTGCCTGAGCTCAACTACGTCGCCACGATCCCCAACGGCATCAGGACGAGTGAGATCCCGGTCGGGGGTGGCGACGGCGGCTATCTCGTATTCGCGGGCCGCATGGCTCCCGAAAAGGCGCCCGACCTCGCCGTCGAGACAGCGCTCGCCTCCGGGCTGCCGCTCCGCCTGGCCGGGATCGTCGAGGACCGGCACCGTGACTTCTTCGAGGAGAAAGTGTTGGCGGCCCCCTCGAGAGATATCGAGTACCTGGGGCCACTAAACCGGGACGACCTATGGCCGCTCCTTGGCGGTGCGTTAGCGATGGTGATGCCGCTCCGCTGGCACGAGCCATTCGGACTGGTCGCGGTGGAGAGTCTGGCCGCCGGCACACCCGTCATCGCATGGCGGATGGGGGCGCTCCCCGAGATCATCGATGACGGTGTCTCCGGCTTCCTCGTCGACGATGTCGAAGGGGCTGTTGGCTCCGTCGAGCTCGTAAGCGAGCTGGATCGCGCATTCTGCCGAACCATTGCCGAATCTCGGTTCGGCGACTCCGTCATGGCCGCCGCCTACTCGGGGGTGTACCGGCGAGTGTCGTCTACGACATCTGCGAAAGGACCTGCTCGACAGGCACCGTCGCCACCCTGATCCCATAATCGGCATAGCCGTAGGGCAGGATCAGATGATCGTCGTGGATCATGCTCCCGCACGAATACACGACGTCGGGAACGTAACCGAACGACTCGTCGTCCAGTGGCTCGAGGAGCGGGGAGGTAAGGCGACCCAAGACCTTCGTCGGCTCGTCGAGATCGAGCAGCACGGCGCCGAGCACGTAACGACGCATCGGTCCCACGCCGTGGGTGATGAGGAGCCATCCCTCCTCGGTCTCGAGTGGTGAGCCGCAATTCCCGGTCTGGATCGCCTCCCAGCCTTGCTCGGGGACGAGCACGGCCTCAGCATTACCCCAATGGCGGACGTTGTCGCTTCGCATGACGAAGGTCGTCTCCTGATCGTGCCGGGAAACGGCGGCAAACTCACCCCTGATCTTCCTCGGGAACAGTGCGAGTCCCTTGTGATACGCGGTGGGCCCGCTCATCGTGGTCATCCGGAAATGATGGAAATCCTTGGTCTTGATCATCTGGGGCAGGATCCGCAGCCCGTCGTAGGCGGTGTAGGTGGCGTAATAAGTGACCTCACCGTCGTCGTCGACGAAGCGCACGAACCTGGCGTCCTCCATCCCGTGACTCTCGGCGGGTGCTGCGGGCGAGATCAGATGCTCGGATACGGGTAATGCCGAGTTGAAGATGACCTCGTAGCTGGAAGCCGACAGCCAATGGACCATCCTCACCGTGTCAGCGAGCAAGATCGGGTCGAGATCGATGTCCTCGGCAGTGGGTAAGGCGGCGTAGAGGTTCGCCAGCGTGAACTCCTCGGGCAACACCGAGAGGATTCGTTCGGATACCTCGTTGGCGAAGCCGAGTTCTGCCAGTTTGAGGGTGAAAGAGAGACGCTGGTACAGAGGCTCCTTGCGCTCACCATTGTCGGCAAAGGGAGACCGGGCATCGAAGATCAAGCTCCCAGCCTGGGCGGCGCTCCCTGTGAAGAAGGCGACCGAGGAGATGTGCCCTTCGCCGATAGCCCGTGCACTCATCACGAAAGGCTGCGACCCTCCGCTCGCGTCGCCGAACGGGACGATCGACGGGTTGGTGAGTGCAGCGCCCTCGTACGCATAGCCCAGCGTGAGGTAGGCCCCGATCAGGAGCCGGACATCGTGATCTGACACATTCCTGATTCGTGGTGACCGCTCACATGCCATCTCGAAATGTTGGAGCCACGTGGACCGGATATCGCGATGACGACCCGCTGACCGGTGCGCTGCCCCGGCCAGCAACTGTCCCTGATTCTCAGGGGGCAATTCGAGGATTCGATCGACGATCAGCTCAAGTCTCCGGCTGTCGCCTCCGAAGGCCGCAGACCCGGGCAGGAATGGCCTGGCGACCAGCCGCTTCGGATCGGGACGTAGCGTCTGCTCGCTTCGCTCCAAGTCGATCATTTGCAGCATTCATTCTCGCCGCCTCCACCAGCTTTTCTAGGGATCAGTTGGAGGCAGTCAGCTGACCTGGGACGAGACTTCGGACGAACTCGGCGTAGCGAGCCGCCCCAGAGGTCCACGAGAGCTCGCCGCCCTTGAGTGCGGCCGATTTCGCCGCACGGTCGTAGGCCCCTGGCGACTCCACTAGCGCCCTCAGCCCGTCGGCCAGGGCAGCGCTGTCGTGTTCGACGACGATGCCCGAACCGGACCCGACCAGCTCCTCGGCGTGAGGGAATCGGGTCGAAACCACCGGTCTGCCGGCGGCGAGGGCGTCGGTGACGACACCCGATGTCACCTGATCGGTGTTGTCGTAAGGGATCACCACGATGTGTGACCTGCGCACCATCTCGATGAGCTCCTCGTCCGCGACGTATCGGTCGACGAAATGAACCATGTCGTCGATGCCCAGGTCTCGCACCATGCTCTCCACGCGTCTTCGATAGGCAAGGCCCTGATTCCTGGCGACCACCGGATGAGTCCGACCCACGATCGTGTAATGGGGCATGGGATCCAGATCGCGCAACCTGGCCATTGCCTCGATTGATCGCTCCAAGCCCTTGCCGGGGCCGAGGAGGCCCCAGGTGATCATGCGGTTGGCCGGGCCGCGGGGAGGTGGCGTCGCAGACCAACGCGAACCGTGGGGTATCACCACGACTTCACTTCTCGGGATCGAGTGCGAAGAGACCAGAGCAGATCGGGACGCCTCGGAGAGCACGACCAGTCGGGATGTCTGATGAAGACGCTCCATGATTCGTCGCTGCCGGTCGCTCGGTGAGCTGACAACCGTATGGACAACCGTGATCAGCGGCCGGTTGATGGAGTCGACCATCTCCAGGACCGCCTCGCCGTCATTGTCGCCAAAGATCCCATACTCGTGTTGGAGGATCACGACGTCGCAGCGATCGAGATGACGGGCGGCGGCTCGGATGCTGACCGGGCTGTTCGGGTCGATCTCCATACCGACCTGTCCCAGCGCCGAGGTCGGTGGGCGCCCGTCGATGAGACGCACGAGATCTACGTCGATTTCCGGAGCCACCTCATCGAGCGAAGAAACGAGAGCTGACGAGAACCTGGCGATCCCACATCTCGTCGGTGGGAACGTGGAGACGATGCCGACTCGAGGACCGGAGGGGTCCCGGCGGGCGGGAGGGTAAGCAGTGTCAAACATGATCTGAGAATGCCGTTTCGATTTGAGGTGATTTAGATGCTGCCTAATTACCCGTTGGCGTAACCCGTCCAAACGTGACGAACGGCACGGTTTTCCTCAACTGGCGGGCGGGTAAAGACTCGCTCATGGTCGAGCATGGACTGACACTCTCCAGCGAGGAGCACTCGCCGAGCAAGCTGGTCGAGATCGCAGTGGCCGCCGAAGAGGCGGGTTTCGATTTCGTGTCGATCTCGGACCATTTCCATCCGTGGATCAATGAGCAGGGGCACAGCCCATTCGTCTGGTCAGTCCTCGGCGCCCTGTCGCAGGCGACCTCAGATCTGGAAGTCGGCGTGGGGGTGACATGCCCGACCGTTCGCATCCACCCAGCGGTTAGTGCCCATGCGGCCGCCACGGCGGCATGCCTGCTCGAGGACCGGTTCACTTGGGGAGTCGGAACGGGGGAAGCCCTCAACGAGCACGTGCTCGGGGATCCTTGGCCACCCGCAGACGTCCGCCTCGAGATGCTCGAGGAAGCCATCGAGATCGTCCGCGGCCTCTGGCAGGGCGAGAGCTTCACGCATCGCGGCCGGCACTACACCGTGGAGGATGCGCAAATCTTCGACATCCCCGAGAAGCTGCCGCCGATTGTCATATCGGCATTCGGTGATGAGGCGGTGGAACTGGCAGCGCGAGTTGGTGACGGGCTTTGGATCACCGGGCTCGAAGAAGAGGTGATCGAGAAGTATCGCGACCAGGGCGGGAAGGGCCCGGTGTGGAGCCAGCTTTCACTCTGCTGGGATCCCGACGGCGAAAAGGCTGTGGATAGGGCCTATCGGGTCTGGCCCAACACCGCTCTCACCGGCCAACTAGCCCAAGACCTGCGCACAGTGGGTCACATGGAACAAGCGGTGGAGATGGTGGACCGCTCCGACATCGAAGAAGCACTTCCCTGTGGGCCGGATGCGGCCCCGATCATCGAGTCGATCGAGAAGGCGGCTGAGATGGGCATCGACCACATCTATCTGCACCAGATCGGCGACCCCATGGACGGGTTCATCGAGTTCTGGCGGGATGAGATAAGGCCCAAGGTCGCAGGGATCTGATGGAGCGTTCGATCTCAGGCCCCAAAGCAGGCGGACCCCCTGAGGGTCCGCCTGCAACTTGGCCGGCTAGCTCCGCTGCGAGACGCTCAACTGATCGTTGATCGAGGCCACACCGGGGACGCCCTTGACCAATCGGATCAACCGATCCACGTTCTGGGCGTTGATGTTGCCCTTGAGCGTGACCACGCCGTTGTCGACGTCGACCTCTACGTCGTTCTTCGGTCCGTCCCATCGCCCGATCGCCTCGCTCTTCACCTTCTGGCGGAGCGTCTCGTCGTCGAACTCGGGCTCGGGGCGGAAAGGCTCGGTCAGATCGTGGGCAAGACCCTGCACCACACCCTTTTGGTACTCCGCCTGGGCCCGAGTCTTCTCCTCGGCCTTCCGCGCGAGAGCGGCGGCCTGGTCCGACAACTTCGCCCTACGCGAGCGCCCGCGATCGGGGTCGAGAAGATACATCGCAGCAGCGGCCGCGGCACCGACCCCAACAATGCGCACAAACTTGCTCATTCGTCCCTCCGTTACTGGGTTATGTCTATTCATTACCCGCGCCCGAATCCCGCAAAACGACTCGGGACATTGAATTGAGCACTCCACGCCAGGACTTGGGCGAGGCCCTCTGGCGCCTATCCGACCTGGTGCGGGCGGACGAGCGGAGCCGGTCGTTCCGCGCCAAGGCCTACCGCAGGGCGGTCTGGTCCTTGGATGATCTGGCACCCGATCTGTCCGACCCATCGGAGAAGGCACTGTCTATCCCTGGCATCGGGACAGGGGTATGGCGGCTCATCGAGGAGTTCCGGGAACGCGGCGGACTCGAGCTCCTCGAAAGGCTCGAGCAGCTGTACCCCGCCGAGTCGGCCAGGATCAGACGTTTGCCCCGAATGACGCCGGCAATCTTGCGCGCTCTCAAGGGCGAGCTCGGGGTCGACACCTCCGCCGATCTGGTCAGAGCCATCGAAGCGGAAGGTGTTGAGGCCCTGAGGGGCGTCGGTCCTGCTACCGCAGAGCGATGGGCGGCGACGCTCCAACTGGCGCCCTCGAGGGCGTCGATCCCGTCATTTCAGGCTTATGTGCTGGCGGACGTCCTCGGCAAGCATCTGATACGTCACCTCGGTGGGACCGTCCATGCGGCCGGAGCCGTTCGGCGTGGAGAGGAGTGGGTAGAGACCGTCGATCTCGTCTCCGGGATCGACGATGTCGCCGCCGGGCGCGAATTTCTCGAAGGCACCGCCGTTGCCCGCTTTGTCGGTGAGGGGTCCGTGTCGGAGACGGTACTCCGAACCCACGAAGACGTAGAGGCCCGCATTCACCTGGTCCCACCCTCTCACCTGGGACGGCGATTGCTCGAGGTGACAGGACCCGATCGGCATGCCCGCCCCCTTCTGGCAGACATCAACGCGGACGGCCTCTCTGAATCCGAGATCTACGAGCGGAGCGGTCGCCTGTGGGTCCCGCCGGCGGCGCGAGCCCTCGATCCTGAGATTGCGGAGAGAGTCATACGGAACGGTCAGATCAAGGGAGACCTCCATCTTCACACCGACCTCTCCCCGGATGGGCGAATGAGCCTGTTCGAGATCGCGGCTGAGGCGACGGATCGCGGATACGAGTACATCCTGATCACCGACCACACGACTGGCCTGCGGTTCGGAGGGCTGGACAGCGCCGGCCTGGACCGTCAGCGTGTGATGATCGAGGAGGCCAGAGCAGGATTCCCCGACCTGCTCGTGTTCCAAGGAGCAGAGTTGAACATCGATCGGGACGGCAGCCTCGACATCGACGACGAAGCACTGAGCCGGCTCGACTTCGCCATAGCGGGTGTGCATTCGCATTTCGACCTCGATCGTTTCGAGCAGACCGCCCGGGTGTTGAAGGCCCTCAGTCACCCCGTGGTCCGGGTCCTGGCCCATCCCACCGGACGTCGGATCGGCAACCGACCTGCCCTCGACCTCGACATCGGCGCGGTTCTCGCCGCAGCCATCGAGAACCAGGTGGCTCTGGAAGTCAACGGACATCGGGATCGTCTCGACCTCTCCGCCGAACTCGCGGCGATCGCGGTCGCGGCCGGAGCTGTCCTGGCGGCCAACTCGGACTCACATCGGATCGGCGAGATGGGGAACGTCGCAAACTCGGTGACAACCATGCAGCGCGCCGGCATCGCGCCCTCGTCGGTGGTGAACACGATGTCCGTCGGAGCTTTCCGGGAATGGGCCGGCGTTATCGGATGAGCGGGGCGGACTTGGGGGATGGGTGTGGCCACGCCGAGCGAAACCAACCCCGCCCCCGAGATGGCATCCGAGGGCGCCTCCCTCGAAGAGTTGGCCAAGGAGCCCGGCGATCGTGAGCGACTGCGAAGCTCCCTGGTCGAAGACCTCGTCATGGCCCACCGGCTGATCGGCAAGAGGGCCCGGGAATAAGAGGGAGGCCCAATCGCCCTCGGTCGATTGGGCCCCGCTCAAAACCGACTCCAGAACCGCGGAGCTGGCCCGGCGTCGTGACGGACTTCTACCCGTTGCGGATAGGCGCGAAACGAGACTCAGGCTTCGGGGCGGACCCTCACACAGCAGTACGTCTCGGATGGCTCGAGATAGGCCTTGCGCTTGTCGCCGGAACCCTCGAGCATCCCTTCCACGAGGCCAAGGTTCAGGTTGCACACGGTGCGCTGGTCCTGGGTCTTGAGGACGTGGAAGGGACAGTTGCGGAACCGGATCTCCCCCTCTTCCATGACCGGGTCGTAACCGGTCTGACGCAGTGCCTGATCCAGACCCACCTCTCCCAGCTCGGCACCGATCCGGTGGGCAGCTGCAGCAAGATCCTTTCGCTTGATCGCCCCCGTCGAGACCACTTCGAGGAGGATGCGAGCCGCAAGCCCGTACCGGCGCGGGGGCAAGGACACCTCGTGATCACGGTCTGTTCTCTTGTAGAGCTTCGCCGGCCGGCCGGCGCCGGGGCCGGTCCGACCGCTGCGTCGGAGGAACTCGACATCGACGAGACCCTCCTCGGCCAGTCGGTCCAGGTGATAGGCCGCGGTCTGGCGCGGAATCCCGAGAGCGTCGGCCGCCTCGTCCCGCCCGATGGGCTCTTTTGACCTCGAGACGAAGACGTAGAGCCGTCGGCGGGTCGGGTCACTCAGTGAGCCGATGGCGCCGAGATCGGCATCGAGATGGTTTTCGTCCATGAAGTCACTCTAAAACGCGACTTGGTTGACACTAGATTCTCGAGATGTAAAAATGGTTTCGACCATTCTTAGAAGGAGGCCCGGACATGACGACAGCCACAACCACTGCTCCCCAGACGACGATGGTCACAGAGTCGAAGCGCGCCTATCAGATCCTCCATCTCGGATACACGGTTTCGCCGATCCTCTTCGGACTGGACAAGTTCTTCAATGTCATGACCGATTGGGTCGAGTTCCTGCCCACATTCGTCACCGATGCCGTGAGTGGGTCGGTGGTCATGGGCATCGTCGGTGTTATCGAGATCGCTGCCGGGATCGGGGTATGGCTTCGGCCCAAGATCTTCGCGCCCGTCGTCGCCGCCTGGCTCGGGCTGATCATCATCACACTGATCCTGGCCGGTGGCTTCTTGGATATCGCCCTGCGCGACTTCGGTCTGCTCCTCGGCGCCCTCGCCCTGTGGCGTCTGGCCAGGGCCCACGCCTGACCAACCGAGCTTGGCGCTGCTACCGCAGCGCCCGCATGAAGCCGTCCCGGGAACCGAGATAGATGGTGTCCTCCCACACCACAGGAGTGGCTTCGAGACAGGCCTCGCCCAGACTCAATGACCAGTCCATCGCCGGCGCACGGGGGTCCGCCAGGGAATAGGCCCGCACGTCACCGAGACATGTGGCGGTGACGAGCGTGTCGTCGACGATGGCCGGCGAAGACCAGGAGTGAAAGCCGACCTCGTCCTGCCAGAGCAGCGTCCCGTCGACGGCATCGACCGCAATCAGCGAGCCTTGATGAGTGTTGACATAGACGACGCCGTTGCGCACCGCTGGTGTCGACCAGGAACCTGCGTCCGATGAACCTGCCGTGAGGTCGAGGCCCCACACCCTGGGGTCACCGTCGGAGTAGGGGTTGAGCTTGATCAGCTGACCGACGGCGAGATTCCGCTCGATCTCGGCCGCGCTCATCTGCGACGGCTCGTGCTCGATGGAGACATAGATCATCCCCTCGGCGTCGGCGACCATCGTGGCGTCGATGTCGCCACCGGCGTAGTAGTCGAACACGATCGGCGCGTTCCCGTTGCGGACGTCAGACACGTCCATCCCCACAATCCGGCCGCCGGAGTTGGAGAAATAGACCCTCTCGTCGAAGACGAGAACCGAACTCTCGATCGAGACGTTGCGCCCTGAGTTGGCAAGAAGCGCTTCGTTGTAGCCGGGCTCTTGGACCAGCTTGACCGGATCGACGACAACATTGCCTTCGCCGTCGTAACCCCGATTGAGCTGGATGGCGAAGAACCAGCCATTCTCACCGCCCTCGTACATGATGTCATCGACGATGGCGGGGTTCGAGTCCCAGTCGTCGTTCCAGATCCCATTCACCTCATTTGCGTCCATCGACCAGAGCACGGTCGGCTCCTCACGGTCCAATGCCAGGATCCGCAGCTGGTTGTCCCTCGAGCCGAAGTACAGGAGCGGGAATCCGTCCGGGTCGAGACTGACCGATCCCTTGATGATGTCGCCGGTCTGGAACTCGGGTCGAAGATCTTGCCCGGTCTCGGCATCGACAAAATGCACGGCAGAGTCGTAGGCGCCGAAGATCAGCTCTGTCACGCCGTCGGGACGCTCCCATACCGCGGGTTGGCCGGTCCAGCCCATCCCGCACCAGATCCTGGATACACCACCCTCCGAGGATGGGCTGCACATCTGCTCGTCGGGATAACGCCAAGCCACCGTCGGACTATCGGGCACCGGGCCCGACCCGTAGAAGGTTCTGGTCGGGTTGCCCCGGAACATCGGCATGCCAACCGTTGTCCCCCACGGTCGGCCGACCGTGAACCCGGGGACCGTCCCCGGCTCCCGATCCTGCGGAGGCGCCGTGGTGGTAGTGGTCGGTGGCAGGGTGGTTGCCGGCTGGGTGGGATCCGAGCCGGTCGCGGCTGCAGCCGTGCTGCTCGGAGACGTCGCTACCCCTGCAATCGAGGTCGTCGAAGGGTCATCGCTGCGAGTCACGAAGTACACCGCCAGCCCGAGAACGAATCCGGCGGCGACGATCATGATCACGCGGCCGGCTCTCTCGTTCACTGCCTCATCCTCCTACGCCGGCGCAGCGCACTCGGCCTCGCCGGTGAGGACAGGATGCCCGTGCGTCTCGATGTATGCGGGGATCAAACAGGAATCGATCGTCCCGTCCGGGGCTACCACCGCCCTGGCGACGGCGGTGGTCGCACTGGCAACGGAGTTGTGGGGCCAGACGAAATTCCCCAGCGACCAGAAGACCGCCGCGTCGCCGACCGTCTCCAGCGGCTGCATCCGATGGGGGTGGTGCCCGAAGATGATGTCCGCCCCCGCCTCGATCATGGCGTGTGCCCGGTCGATGTCGTCCTGACGGGGCGTCGTGTCGAGCTCCATCCCCCAGTGGATCGTGACGACGACGAGATCTGCCACTTCCTCGGCCGCGGCCACCGCCTCGACCATCGTGGGAGTGTCATCTCCGTTCCGCATCCCGGCCGTGTCGGCGGTGGCATACCAGCCGTCATCGGGGGCGACTCCTCCGAAGCCGACCACGGCGACTTTCCAGCCGTTGATGTCGAACAGCGCCGGCTCGCCGGCCTCGGCGGCGTTGCGCCCGGCTCCGACTGGACCGATCCCGGCGGCGAGCAACTGGTCCCGACCGTCGACCAACGCCTCCTTGCCGAAATCGCCGGAATGGTTGTTGCCCAGATTGCCCACGTCGATGCCATTGGCCTTGATCGAGGGCAGGGACTCGGTCGGACAGCGGAACACGAATGCCTTGTCCAGGGGAGAGCCCAGGTCGGATGTGACGCACTCGAGATTGATCACAGTGAGATCGTCTTCGAGGAAAAGCCCGTTCAGCCCCGACCAGGCGTGATCCCACCCCTCGGCAGCAAGAGCCGGGATGTATTCGGGGTCCACGGCTACATCCCCGGTGCCCTGGATCACCAGATAACCCTTCTCCGAGACGGTGGAGGTTGTGGTCGGTGTGGTCGTGCTTGCCGAAGGCAGGGTCGTCGTGGACGACATCGTGGTGACACGCGGGAGTGTCGTGGTCGAGGTCTCCGCTGCTGCCGCCACCGTGGTCGGGGTTGCCGCATCCGTGCTCAGACTCCAGATGATGAAGGCGACGACGCCAGTGAGGGCGCCACCGATCAAGACAATGAGAAGCTTCAGGGACCTGGGCACGTTGCGAGCAAAGGTCATAAGAGCCTCCAGGCCGTTATACGGCGCTTAGTGCGTCCTTAGAGGATCTGACTCAAGAACAGCTTGGTGCGCACCTCTTGAGGGTCCGTGAAGAAATGCTCCGGAGTGCCCACCTCGACGATCTCGCCTTCGGCCATGAACACCACCCGGTTGGCCACCGCCCGGGCAAAGCCCATCTCGTGGGTCACGACAATCATGGTCATCCCACCCCGGCCCAGCTCGACCATGACGTCGAGCACCTCTTTGATCATCTCCGGGTCGAGGGCTGATGTCGGTTCGTCGAACAACATCACTTTGGGCTGCATAGCCAGGGCTCGGGCGATGGCGACCCTCTGCTGCTGACCTCCCGACAGCTGGCCGGGATACTTGCGGGCTTGCTCAGGGATCTTGACCCGCGTCAGCGTCTGCATGGCAAGCGCCTCAGAATCCTTCTTGGGCAGCTTCCGAACCTGGCGTGGCGCAAGCGTCACGTTTTCGAGAACGGTGAGGTGCGGGAACAGGTTGAACTGTTGGAAGACCATTCCCGTCTCCCGACGCACCTCCTGGATGTTGCGGACATCGTCGGACAACTCGATCCCGTCGACCACTAGACGGCCTGCGTCGTGTTTCTCCAGACGGTTGATGCACCGAATGAGGGTGGATTTCCCGCCGCCCGAGGGCCCAATGACCACCACCACCTCCTGCTGACCGACCCGCATGTTTATGTCCTTCAGGGCCTGGAAGTTGCCGAAGAACTTGTCCACCCCCACCAGCTCGATGATGGCGTCTCCGGTCGCCCTGGTGGCATCGCTGTAATCGGTCACCGTCATCTCTCGCCCACCCCCAGCTTCCGCTCCAGCCTCCGTGATTCCCTTGACATCGTGTAACACCCCACCCAGAAGATGAGGGCTGCGAAGCTCAGGGTCACGACGAAGAGACCCTTGCCCAGGTAGGCGGTTTGTGAGTTGACGACGAAAGTCGCTTCCAGCAGCTCGGTGATGCCGAGGACGGCCACCAGCGTCGTGTCCTTGAAGAGGCTGATGAACTGCCCGACCATGGCCGGGATGGTGGCCCGAAGCGCCTGAGGGAGGACGATGAGACGCATCGTCTTCCACGGGGCCAACCCCACCGCCTGGGCTGCCTCTACCTGGCCGCGGGGGACCGCTTGTAGCCCCCCCGAACCACCTCGGCGATGTAGGCCGCCTCGAAGGCGATGATGGCGATCAGCATCCTGGTGACGAAGCCAGGTCGAACATCCCTCGGAATGATGAAACCGATGGCAAAGGCACCGGCGATGAGCACGGTGATCAGGGGCACCCCTCTGACCAACTCGATATAGCCCACCGAGATGGTGCGGATCACCGGCAGTGATGAGCGACGTCCCATGGCGAGGAGAAGGCCGAAAGGGAAGGCGACGAGGAGCCCGGCGAAGGTCAGGAAGAGATTGAGTTGGAGCCCGCCCCAGCCTTGCCAACCGACTCCACCGAAGCCGGCCAGAGAGATATATGAAGCGGCGATCAGCACCACGGCGATGAGCCAGGTCCACCTCCGGACAGCCCGGGGCAACACCCGTCCCAGGTAGTAGGAGCCGAGCCCTACGACGAGGGCCCCGATGGTGAGCAGGGTCGGGGTGACGGTCGTAGTGAAGGAGAGGATGACCGCGATCAACGCGAGGATTGGCCAAAAGCGAATCACGATCTGGCGAAGAGTCGTGCGCACGTAGGGCAGGCCCGCTTCTGATGCCCGATCCCTGGCTCCGGCAGCGAGGGACCCGCCCACTATCCCGAACAGCACAGCCCAGCAGTACGTCGCCGCCCATGGCCGCCACAGCTGGTCGGCGGGGAACTCCCCAATCATGAACAGCCGCAGGTTGGCCCGGATTATCTCGTACTCGGCCGAGACCAGCCCACCTACCACGGCAACCAACGCCCAGACCACGAATGCGGCCAGGGCCACGGTGAGCAGGCTGTTGTACCAGTTGTTGAACAGGTTCTTCCGGGCCCAATCCATCGGGCCTCGGGCCGGCTCCACCAGCGGTGGAGTCTCCTCGAAAACGGGAGCTTCGACCGTCATCGGGTCACCAGTTGCATGCGTCGATTCACCACGTTGACGATGAGAGAGATGATCAGGGAGAAGATCAGGTACCCGCCCATGAGGAGGAAGATCATCTGCGGGGCGGGCTGGCCGTTCCCGATCAGCTGGAAGGTGATCCGGGTCATCTCTGCGTAACCGATGGCAATCGCCAGTGAGGTGTTCTTGGTGAAGTTCAGGTACTGGCTGATGATCGGCGGGATGGCGATGCGCATCGCCTGGGGCATGATCACGTAACGAAGACGCTGGAACGGGGTGAGGGCGATGGCGTTGGCCGCCTCGGACTGGCCGCGAGGCACGGCAAGGATGCTGCCGCGCACAATCTCAGCGACATGTGAAGCGGTGTAGAGGACGAGAGCGGCCAGCACCGCCCAGTAGGCGGCCAGACCCGTGTACCCGCCCTCGAGAGCCCTGCCGTCGAGGATGGGCCGGGAGAGACCGATCGGCCCCCCGAGCGCGACGAAGCCGATAAGGGAGATCGCACTGAAGACACCCAGCGCCCAGAGGAAACGGTGATGATGCTCCCCGGTCTGTTCCGACCGTCTGGTCCGCCACCACCACACCGCAGCCGCGACGAGCAGGGCCACAGCCATGATCGCAAGGAAAGGCCCGAAGTTGGGCTGCGCGGTGAATCCGACCATGGCGAGGTATCGGTTGTTGACGATCACCAGGTCGGAGAGGTTCAGCGACTCCTGCAACACCGGGAACCGGAGCACCACTGCGTTGAACACGAAGAAGATGATCAGCAGTGGGGGGATGTTGCGAATGATCTCTACGTAGAGTCCGGCGGCCCTGGCCACCAGCCAGTTTGTGGAGAGACGGGCAACCCCGACCAGCACCCCGATCAAGGTGAGGAGAGGGATGCCCACGACCACCAGGGCCAAGGTGTTCTTGACCGCGTTGAGCAGCCCCCGCCAGATCGGAGCAGACGGGCTGATGTCTGAGCCGGGTATGTCGACCCCGAGTGGTTGGGTGAGGAAATCGAAGCCGGTGGGGAGCCCGGCGGCACGCAGGTTGTTGGTCAGGTTGAACCAGAGCACGTAGAGGATGATCAACACAGCCGCCCCAGCCAACACCTGGATCACGGCGCGCAGGACTCGCACGTCCCGCCACAACCGAGGCCGGTGCCCGGTCTCCTCCACCGCTGTCACATGATCACCGCCTGATGATGACCGCCTGGCCGGTGGGGTGGCCGCACTGGCCACCCCACCTCGTCTTTTCTAGCGATATGGCGGCGGGTAGTGGAGTCCGCCGTCGGTCCAAAGCGAGTTGAGCAGTCGCTCGAGAGCCAAGGGCGAGCCCGGACCCACATTCCGGTCGTAGATCTCGGCATAGTTACCGACCTGGGTGATCACTTGGGCGGCAAAGTCCGTAGCGAGACCGAGACCCGGGTCGAACGGCGCCGTCCCTTCCTCCGTCTCAACAGGGAGCCCGAGGAAGTTCCTGATGTTGGTGTCCTCGGTGTCGGCGAAGGTGTCGACATTCGTGGAGTCGATCCCGAACTCCTCTGCCTGCATGGTGGCCAGAACAATCCAGTCCACCACCTGGGCCCATTGCGAGTCGCCGTCGAGCACGGCCGGGCCTAGGGGCTCCTTCGAGAAGGTCTCCTCCAGGATCACCAGTGCCTCGGGACCGCCCTGATCCTCGGGCCATGCCGAACGCACGCCGGCGAGCTGGGACTTGTCCGACGTCCAGCCGTCGCATTGTCCCTCGATGAAAGCCGCCTGGATCTGCGGGTTCTCGTCGAAGGTCAGCGGGGTGTATGGGATGTCGGCCATTCTCGCCGTCAGGTTCAACTCGGTCGTGGTCCCGGAGAGGACGCAGATCGTGGTGTCGGTCATGTCGTCGATGGTGGTAAACCCGCTGTCGGCGGCAACCATCATCCCCTGGCCGTCGTAGAAGGTCGTGGTGAGGAAGGTGGCCGCGAGACCGCCATCACGACTCGACGTGTACGTGGTGTTCCGGACCAGGACATCGACCTCTCCCGACTGCAGAGCCGTGAACCTCTGCTCGGCGGTCAGGTCGACGTAAGTCACTGCTTCGGCATCACCGAGCACTCCCGCTGCGATTGCCCGGCAGAAGTCGATGTCGAATCCGACGTGGTCGCCGGCCTCATCGACAAACCCGAAGCCCGGAACCGTGTTGTTCACACCGCAGTTCAACGTGCCTCGGGCCTGGACCTCAGCCAGGAGCCCATCCCCCGCCGGTGCCTCTTCGCCGACCGTGGTCGTGGTCTCCCCGCCGGCGGCGCTGGTCGTCGTCTCCTCACCGGCGGCTTCGGTCGTCTCCGGCGTCTCACCGCTGGTGGTGGTCGTCGTGTCAGCCGCCTGAGTACATGCGGCCAGGACCAGCATCAGGGCGGTCAAGACGGCAAAGAGCTTGCTTGCCTTCATCACTACCTCCGTTGGATCACTTGGTGGGCGTCACGAGGCCACGTATCGCACCGGGATCGACCCTAGCCACTGGGCCGGCCCGACGAGTCCGTTCGGTAGCCTGATATCCACTTCCGAAGGGGCCTCCGTGTCAGACCGCATCGTTGCCCGGATCGTGTGGGTGCTCGCCGCCCTAGCCCTCGCCGTCACCGCATTCGGGATCTGGTACGACCTGCGCAACACGCTCGGTGACGAATCTCCCCTGTTTGTCGCCGACGGCATCGTCTGGGCTCTGCTTCCCGCGGTCTTCGTCCTAACCGGGGCGCTGATCGTGTCCCGTCAGCCTCGCAACATCATCGGGTTGTTGTTGATGATCCCCGGTCTTGTCTTTCTCACCGCAGGAGTGGTCGATGTCGCCTTCGGATCCCTGGAACAGGGTGTTCAGCCCGAAGCGATGACGGTAGGGCTCTGGCTGCGGCTCTGGTTCGACAACTGGTCGTGGGTGCTCCTCATCTTCCCCATCTTCAATCTGATGCTGGTCTTCCCTACGGGTCGCCTCTTGACGTCACACTGGAGATGGATCATCGGCCTGGAGATCGCGATGGTCCTCGTCATGATGTTTGGGAGCGCCTTCAGCCAAGAGATGGGCCCACTCAACGTCGAAGACGAAATGGCCTGGGCCCTGCCTAACCCGATCGGGTTTCTCCCGGAGACCTTCTTTGGCGCGACGTTCGAGGCTGTCTGGAGCGCCGGTCTTATCATCATGACGGTTTCGTCGCTGTTGGCGCTGGTGCTCCGCTTTAGGCGCGCATCTCAATTGGAGCGTCAACAGTTGAAATGGTTGCTCTTCGCCGTCACCGTTTTCGCCCTGATCTACGTTGTCACGGCAGTTACCTCCGGTGAGCTCGCGACCGGCGGGTTGGGCGATCTCCTCTTCGTCTTCTCGCTGATGGGCATTCCGGTTTCGATCGCCGTCGCCGTTCTCAGGTTCCATCTCTACGACCTCGACCGCATCATCCGGCGGACACTGCTCTACGCGGTGCTGAGCGGCCTCCTAATCGGCATCTTCGCCCTGTCCGTGTTCGTGATCCAAGGTATGGTCGGCGGCGTCGTCGGAGAGGATTCGCCGCTCGGAGTGGCCGTGTCCACACTTCTCGTCGCAGCTCTCTTCAATCCCCTGCGCCGACGTCTCCAGGATCTGATCGATCGCCGCCTATACCGCAGCAAATACGACGCCCAGAGGGTTATCGACGACTTCGTCGCCACCGCTCGGAACGAGGCGGATATGAACCTGCTCTCGGCCGACCTGCTCGATGTGGTCGACCAAACGGTCCAGCCGTCGCTTCAGGGTCTGTGGATCAAAGGGGCCGAGACGCAGGACGCGTGACCGGTCACGTCACCTCCGCCATTAGCCGCAGGAAACGCCGCGCTCTGTCCGTCGTGGGATTGACCAGGACCTGATCTGGAGGTCCCTCCTCCACGACCCGCCCCTCGTCCATGAACAGCACCCGGTCCGCCACGTCCCGGGCAAAGGTGAGCTCGTGGGAAACGACGATCATCGTCATGCCTTCGGCGGCAAGGGTCTTGATCGCTCCGAGAACCTCGCCCACCAGCTCCGGGTCGAGAGCCGAGGTTGGCTCGTCGAAGAGCATCAAGGAAGGGTTCATGGCGAGGGCCCGGATGATGGCCACCCGCTGCTGCTGCCCACCGGAGAGGCGATCCGGGTATTCGTCACGTTTGTCAGCCAGGTCGAAGCGCTCGAGGAGATGCTGGGCTGTGATCTGGGCTTCTTCCTTGGAGATCTTCAGCACCTTGTTCGGGGCCAGGGTGATGTTGTCCAGGACCGACAAATGAGGGAACAGGTTGAACGATTGGAACACGATGCCGATGCGCCGACGAGCGTCGTCGGCATCGAACTCGGGGTCCGCGATGTCCACACCGTCGAGAAGGATCTCACCGTCGTCGACCGGCTCGAGGAGGTTGATGCATCGGAGCAGGGTCGACTTGCCCGATCCCGAGGGCCCCACCACCGCCAAAACTTCGTGGGTGGAGAGGGCGAGGCTGACGTCGGCGAGGACAACGAGGTCGCCGAACTGCTTCCAGACACCGCGCACATCGAGAAGGGCACTCACAAGGAGGTCCCGGTGGTCCGTTCCCGCTGGCGCCGGATCAGATAGTCGGTGAACCGGGCCAAGGGGATGGTGACGATCATGAAGAGTAGGGCTGCGGCAAGGTACGCGGTGAAGTTGAAGGTCTCGGCGACATAGATCTGCGATCGGCGGAACGCCTCCTGGACCCCGAGTAGGGCGAGCAGGGCCGAGTCTTTCTGGAGGGCGACGAAATCGTTGAGCAGCGGGGGGATGACCCGTCGCACCGCCTGGGGCAGCACGACCCATCTCATCGACTGGGCGGAGCTGAGCCCAAGTGAGCGGGCCGCGGATGTCTGGCTCTCATGAACCGAGTCGATGCCGGCCCGATACACCTCGGCGACGTAAGCCGAGTATGAGACTACGAGAGTCGTGATGGCCCAGAACTCCTGGCTGTTCGGCACACCTTGCAACCTGAGCGCAGGCACACCGAACCCGAGAAGGAAGAGCAGGATGATCGTCGGGATGCCCCGGATGATGTCGACGTAGGCAGTCGCGGCCAGTCGCAACGGCGTCAGCACCGGAGCCCGGCTGCTTCGGATGACCGCCAAGATGAGGGCAACTATGAGAATGAAGACCTCGGCGATGAGGAAGATGCGGACGTTGCGTACAAACCCGGTGAGGATTTCCGGGAACGACGCCTTGAAATCCTCCCAGCTGAAGAATGACTCGCGGACCGTGGGCCAACCCGGCGAGTTGACCACCACCAGGATGACGACCCCGAACACCACCACGGTGCTGACCGCACCGATGAGCAAGGAGCGGCGACGCTGCCGATTCTGATAGGCGAGACGCCGGGCCCGGCCCGGCGAGACGCCCGGGTCCCGGAGCGGCGCCTCGGCCTCGGTCATCTAGCGGAGCTAGCCGGTCTCGATGATCGGGGCCTCGACCACATCAGAGAGCCACTCCTGCTGGATGGCTTCGAGATCGACGTTGGCCAGCGCCTCATTGACGCAGTCTCGCAAAGGGTTGCCCTCTTCGAAGACCATCCCGAACTGCTCACTCTCCCCTGCTGACGGGAATTGGGCGATCACAGTCGAGCCCTCGATCTCCACCGCTGACACGAAGAACGCCGTCGGGAGGTCGAGTACGAGGCCATCGAGTTGGCCGGCATCGAACGCCGCCTTGGCATCGGCGTTGGTGTCGTAGACGAGGGGCTCGGTCTCCGGCTGGATCACATCGGTGATGAAATCGAGGCTGGTAGTGCCGACCTGGGCCCCGAGCCGGTAAGACTTGAGCTCCTCGATCGACGTGGCCGAAGCGATCTCCGAATCGGAGAACCCGAGCAACGCCTGGTTGACGTCGTAATACCCGTCGGAGAAGTCGACAGCCGCGTCTCGCTCCTCACTGATCGAGACTTGATTGATGTCGAAGTCGAACTCCTTTTCCCCGGGTGCGAACGCGTTGTTGAAAGGCACGACGACCCAGGTCACCTCATCCTCGGTGAAGCCGAGCTCGCTCGCCACGGCGTATGCCACAGCGCTCTCGAAGCCAGTCCCGGTCTCGGGACCGCCCTCGAAGTCGAACCAGGGCGGGAACGAGGGCTCGTCGGTGCCAATGGTGAGGACTCCTTCCTCGACCAGAGTCAGGTCTTCCTTCTCGCAGGAGACATCGCCGCCTCCGCCCCCTCCCTCCTCGGCGGCACAGGCGGCCACGAGCATGGCAAGGAACGCGAGGAGAGCGATGCTTCTCTTCATGTGGGACTCCTACGAAGTCAGGCGAATCCGGAGAGCGTAGTGCCCGCCATCACCCGCCCCGCCAAGGCCGAATCCAGATCCGCCGGATACAATCGTTGGCGCCCTCAGGGCAATTACCTCAGGAGGAAGGCAGAGAATGAAACGACGATTCCTTGTGCTCCTCGCTGTAGCCACCCTCATCGCCGCAGCCTGCGGCGGGAGCGAAGGAGGCGACGGCGACCTGCTCTCTTCGATCGAGGAGGAGGGGGTGTTGACGGTTTCGACTGATCCCGCCTACCCACCCCAGTCCTCATTGAACGAGGAGACCGGGGAATACGAAGGCTTCGACATCGACGTGGCCACTGCGATCGCCGAGGGAATCGGGGTCGAGGTTGCTTGGGAGGCGCCGGCCTGGGAGACGATCATCGCCGGCAACTGGAATGGTCGTTGGGACCTCAGCGTCGGCTCGATGACGATCACCCCTGAGCGAGAAGAGGTCTTGCACTTCAGCACGCCGTACTACTACACCCCGGCCGTGGTGGCGGTCGCCGCCGATGACGACTCGATCAGTGATCTGAGTACCGATCTCGATGGCCAGGCGATCGCGGTCTGTGGTGCTTGCACCTACGACTTCTATCTCCAGGGCAATCTGGAGATCCCGGGTGAGACCGTCGACTTCGTCATCGATGACCCCGAGATCATCACAACCGACACCGACACGACCGCTATCGAGCAGCTGGTCCAGGGCCGGGTCGTCGCAGCGATGTCGTCGGCGACCACGATCCAGACGGCAATCGACGAAGGGCTGCCGATCAAGGTCGTGGGAGACCCCTTGTTCTACGAGCCACTGGCGGCGGCAATCGACGCCAGTGCATCGCTCGACACCGCGTCATTCGTGGCCCGTGTCTCGGAGATCGTCGAGGGGATGCACGAGGACGGAAGCCTGAGTGAGCTGTCGAACCAGTGGTTCGGCCTCGACCTCACCACGAAGGCATCTTGAGACAGGACGGCGGGGGCGGAGGCCATGGGTCTCTGCCCCCGGTCGCCCTCAACGAGGCCGAGTTACGATGAGAGAGCGCTTCGAGCAGTGGAGCGCGAGCATCCCATTCAAGGTGAAGCTCGGCATGGTCTGGGCTGTGATCGGCCTGATCGTGGTGGCTCTCTTCTCGTTGGCCGACTTCGACGTCCAATGGATGATCGACCAGTTCTGGTTCATCGCAACAGGCCTGCCCTGGACGGTCATCATCTGCGGGATCGCCATCATCCTGGCGGTCATCCTCGCTCTACTCGGCGCCCTCGGCCGGCTCTCCAACAGCGCGGTCGCGCAGGGGGTCACCAGCTTTTATACGTCCTTCTTCCGGGGCACGCCACTCATCGTCCAGATGTTCCTCATCTTTCTGGCCCTGCCCCAACTGGCCCCGCCCGACCTGCCTGGGCTTCGTGATTCGCTGACCTTCACCGCCCTCCAGGCCGGGATCATCGCCCTCGGCCTCAACTATGGCGCCTACATGACCGAGATCTTTCGCGCCGGTATCCAGTCGGTAGGACACGGCCAGGTGGAGGCGGCCGAAGCCCTGGGCATGACCTATCGGCAGCGCATGCGGCGGATCGTCCTTCCCCAGGCGATAAGGGTCATCATCCCGCCCACGGGAAACGAGTTCATCGCCATGATGAAGGACTCCGCGCTGATCTCGCTTCTCGGCTCGGTGGTGGCACAGATGGAGATCTTCCGCCGGGCCCAGTTGGTGGGTCGGGCCGATTTCCGGCCGCTGGAGGCGTTCGTCGTTGCCGCCGCTCTCTATTGGGTGCTGACGACGATCTTCCAGTTCTTCCAGACGAGATTGGAACGCAAGCTGTCGGCCGGATACGTGCGCACGACCATCAGGGTCACCACCCAGCCCGGCATCGAGGTCGTCGAGAGCGAGCCGGCATGACCGAGACAGTGGTCAAGGTGAGCGATCTCCGCAAGTCGTTTGGTGACCAAGAGGTCCTCAAGGGTGTCGATCTCGAGGTCGCTCGAGGGGAAGTGGTGGTCGTCTTCGGACGATCCGGGTCGGGGAAGAGCACTCTCCTACGCTGCATCAACTTCCTCGAAGAGCCGACGTCGGGAACGATCGAAGTCGGTGGGATCCGCATCGAGCCTGGCACTCGAACCCATCGTCAACGGGAGACGATCCGCAGTGTGCGGCTCAAGGCGGGAATGGTGTTCCAGGAATTCAATCTCTTCCCGCATCTCACCGCCCTCGAAAACATCATCGAGGCGCCGGTGACGGTCAAGGGTCAGGAGCGCAACCATGCGATCGAGGTGGCCAGAGTCCTCCTCACCCAAGTTGGACTTGCCGACAAGGGTGACGCCTACCCGATCCACCTATCCGGCGGTCAGAAGCAACGCGTTGCCATCGCCCGGGCCCTGGCCATGGAGCCGGAGGTCATGCTCTTCGACGAGCCGACTTCGGCCCTAGACCCGGAGTTGATTTCAGAGGTGCTCTCGGTGATGAGGAGTCTGGCCACCGAGACCCACATGACAATGATCGTCGTCACCCATGAGATGGGCTTCGCCCGTGAGGTGGCCACCACGATGGCCTTCGTCGATGACGGGAACATCGTCGAGACCGGCGCCCCGGCATCCATGATCTCCAACCCCCAGCACTCTCAGACAAAGCGGTTCCTGGAAGCGGTCCTCTAACTGAGCAAGGCGACGACTCTGGAGGCGACCGAGTCGGGGTCGAGGCCGACCGAGTGGGCGATGTCAGAGGGCGAGCCGAAGGGGAGGAAATGGTCGGGGATCCCGATGCATGTGATCTCCTTGACCTGACCCGCCTCGGCGAATGCCTCCATCACCGCGGCGCCAAATCCCCCGGCGACGACGTTGTCCTCGACGGTGACCACGTGACGGGCGGGCGCGGCCCATTCCAGGATTCGTGGATCGAGAGGCTTGACCCATCTGGCGTTGACCACACCGACAGAGAACCCCCTGGTCCTGATGTCGACGGCAGCCTTCTCGGCGACCTCCACCATCCGGCCCGCAGCCACCAAGAGCACATCCGTCCCCTCGGAGAGGAGTTGCGCCTCGCCGATCGGCAAGGCCGCGACCGGGACCGCCGGCACCGATACCGCCGCCCCCTTCGGGTAGCGGATGGCGATGGGGCCGTCATGGTCCACGGCGGTTTCGATCATCGCGCACAACTCGGCGGCGTCGGCGGGTGCCCCCACCACCATGTTGGGGATGAGACGCAAGTAGGACAGGTCGAACACGCCGTGGTGGGAGGGGCCGTCGGGTCCGGTGATTCCGGATCGATCGACCAGGAAAGTCACCGGAAGGTCGTGGAGAGCGACATCGGCGATGATCTGATCGAAGGCGCGTTGCAGGAAGGCGGAGTAGACGGCCACGACCGGCCGCTTCCCGGCCATGGCCATGCCCGCGGCAAGCGTGACCGCATGCTGCTCCGATATCCCGGTGTCGAAAACCCGGTCAGGGAACCGCTGCCACATCTGCATCAGCCCGGCCGTGGTGACCATCGCCGCCGAGATCCCGACGAGATCGGGCCTGGTGGCGGCCGCCTCGGCTACGGCGTTCCCGGCGACATCGGTGAGCCTGAGCTCCTCCTTGATCGCCTTGCCGGTCGCAAGGTCGAATGAGCCCACACCGTGCAGCTTCTCCAGCTCGTCCTCGATTGCCGGCTGGTATCCGTTCCCCTTCTCGGTGACCACGTGGATCACGACCGGTCGGTCGAACTCCTTGGCGACGCGGAAGGTCTCCTCGAGCAGCTCGATGTCATGCCCGTCGATCTGTCCCGTGTATTTGAGATCGAGCGCGTCGAAGACGGTGAAGGGCTCCAGGATCTGCTTCACCGCGTCCTTGAGTCGTCCGGCCAGCTCATCGGCGGTCTCCCCGACCAGTGGGAGGCCCCTCAGCATCCGGCCCAGGGTTCGCTTCGTCTTCTCGTATCGAGGGTCGATGCGGTAATGGGCCAGGCTGGCGAGGGCGGCGAGGCCGCCCACCGTCGGGGCGTAGGACCGACCGTTGTCGTTGACCACGATGATCAAGCGCTCCGGCTGGGTCACCGCGATGTGGTTCAGCGCCTCGTAGGCCATCCCACCGGTGAGCGCCCCGTCCCCGATGATGGCGACGGTGTAACCGGGGTAGCCGGCCAGTGCATGGCCGAGCGCGTAGGAGAGAGATGTCGACGCGTGGCTGTTCTCGACGAAATCGTGATCGGACTCCTCGCGACTCGGATAACCGGACAGCCCGCCGGTGTGACGCAGCTGGTCGAAGCCAGCCATCCGACCGGTGACGAGTTTGTGCACATAGGCCTGATGCCCAACGTCCCAGATGAATCGGTCGGTGGGTGAGTCGAACACGCGGTGCAGGGCAAGGGTCAGCTCGACCACACCGAGATTGGGAGACAAGTGCCCGCCACTCTTGGACACCTTGTCCAGGATGAATGTGCGGATCTCCTCGGTGAGGGCGTCCAGCTCTTCCTTGCTGAGCCCACGCAGGTCAGCTGGGCTCGAGATTGATTCGAGAATCGCCATGATTGGAACCGGTTCAGGCTAGTTGGATGCGGGAATTTGCCGTTCGAGGATCGGCAGATGCACGGTGAAAGTGGAACCGGCGCCCAGCTCGCTCTCGACAGACACGCTCCCACCGTGACTCTCCACCACATGTTTGACGATGGCGAGCCCCAGACCCGTCCCGCCGGTGGCTCGGGCCCGGGCGTTGTCCACACGGTAGAAGCGCTCGAAGACTCGATCCAGGTCACGGGTGGGGATCCCCTCCCCGGTGTCGCTAATCCGAAGCACCGCGTCTTCGCCTACCACTTCCAGCTCGGCCCCGATCGATCCCCCGGAGGGGGTATACCTGATCGCATTGTCGAGGAGATTGCGAACGGCGATGGCCACATCGCGCCTGCTTCCTGCAACCTGCGCCGGGGCTACCTGGAGGATGACATCGATTCCGTGCTCGTCTGCCACGTTGCGCACCCGCTCGAGCTCCTCTCGCACGAGGTGATCGAGGCTGAGGGGGTCCAACTCGGGTTCGTCCCGCTCCAACCTCGACAGATCGAGCAGGTCGGTGACCAAGCGATCGAGCTGACGGGCCGATCCCTCGATCTGGCTTCCAAAGCGCAGCGCTGACTCGTCTCCCCGCTCGACTGCCAGCTGCAAAGCCTCTGACGAAGCGATGATGGCCGACACCGGGGTCTTCAGCTCATGCGAGGCGTTGGCCACGAAGTCACGACGCACCGAGGCCGCTCGCTCTCGCTCGGTGACGTCGACGACCACCAGCAGGATGCGTTTGTCATACGCAAATGGAGTAGCGATCCCTCGAAGTTGCCGCACCGGCTTCCCGTGCTCGGCAAGCAACGTCGTGGGGTTCCCGGTCTCTCGCGCCTCGAGCAGAGCGTCCTGGAAAGAGAATGGGACAAGCCCGGAGAGAGTTTCGGGAATGCGGCCGAGGAGGCTCATAGCCGATGGGTTGGCGTATACCACCGAGTCGTCCTCGTCAAAGAGGATCGTCCCTTGGGGCATGGCGCCAAGAACCACTTCCAAGGTCGAAGACGCCCTAACCGTCTCCATCAGCCGGGAGCGGTTGCTGGCATCGAGATCGGCAATGGCTGTCGCCAGTTCATCGATCTCGAGCACGCTGGATCGAGGGGGCTTGGGGCCGTTGTCCGATAGCGCCTTCGTTTGTTCGGTGAGCTCGACTATCGGGCGGGACATGCGTCTCGACAGCCAGGCGGCGACCAGCAGCCCGAGGAGCCCAACGGCGATCGGGACGAGGATGAGAGAACGCCGGTAGGGAGATGTCTCGGCGGCAATGTCGTCGACAGAAGCCGCCAAGCGGAGGATGAGCCCCTGATCTGTCGGGGTAGCCACGTAGAGCTGGTCGAACCCGGTGGTGTCGCTGTCTCTTGCGTCCCTTCCTGTGCCACCGGCGATCGCCGATGCGACCTCCGGCCGATCGGCATGGTTGTCCATCGTCGCCGGATCCGAAAGAGAGTCGGCTATGACCACGCCGTCTGGGTCGATGACGGTGTAGCGGTAGCCGCCGGCATCGGCCATCGTGTCGACCCAAGTTTGGAGATCGACCGTTTCCACTGGCATTCCCACCGCGGAAATATGAGCCGCTGACTCCAATTGATCGAAGGCCTCATCGATGAACGCGGTGTCCACCGACCGGGACAGGAACCAGGCAATGACTCCGATAAGGACCAGATAGACAACGGCGAAGGACAGCAGGAAGCGGACAGCAAGCGGAGTCCTCCCCGGCGCTCTACTGCTCATCGACGAACTTGTAGCCCAGGCCCCGCACGGTCACGATCAGGCTCGGGTGTGCAGGGTCTGACTCCAGCTTTTGTCGGAGACGCTTGATGTGGACGTCGAGGGTCTTTGTGTCTCCGAAATAGCTCGGGCCCCAAACCTCGTCGATGAGGGTGTGACGCGCCGCCAGCCGATTTCTCCGCCGCATCAGGGACTCGAGCAACTCGAATTCTTTGGGGCGCAAGTCGACTGGCTCACCTTCGAGCCGTGTCTGATGAGCATCGATATCGAGCTCTATGGGGCCACCGCGCAACACTTCGTTGGACTCGGCGAGAACACCGCTCTTCGCCGCCCTTCTCAATTGTGCCCTGATCCGGGCCACCAGCTCTCGCATCGAGAAAGGCTTGGTCATGTAGTCATCGGCGCCGAGCTCGAGGCCGGCCACCTTGTCCGACTCGGCGTCCTTGGCGGTGAGCATGATGATGGGGACGTCGGAGGACAGTCGAATTTGTCGGCAAACGTCCAACCCGGACATACCTGGCAGCATCAGGTCTAGTAGCACGAGGTCGGGCTGGTTTACCCGAGCCGACTCCAGCCCGCCAACGCCAGAATCGGCCACGAGCACGTCGAATCCCTCGACATCGAGTGCGTATCGAACCGACTCAGCGAGACCCGGCTCGTCTTCTACGACAAGGACGCGATGCCTTCGGCGCTCATCCGTCCTGGTCATCGACCGAATTGTCCAAGCCCGATTCGACGAACTCGGCTCGTTTGCCGGTGATCAGATATGCCGTCTGCTCGGCGAAGTCAACCGCCTGGTCCCCGACCCGCTCCAGGGCCCGGGACGCCATCATCATCTTCGTTGCCCATTCCAGCATCTGCGGGTCGGAGGCGACGGCGACGATCTCCTTGAACATGTTGGCGTTGAGCCTGTCGACCGGCTGGTCCATGGCGGGTAGGAGCCGTGCTTCGTCGATGTCCTGGCGCAGATATGCCTCGATCGAGGTCCTGATCATCGGCCGTACGAGGTCGCCCATCTCTTGGATCTGGTCGCAAATGCGCTCCACCCGGGGCAAGCCGTCGTTCTGCTGCGTGACGCGAGCGATATTCACGCACTGGTCACCCATGCGCTCAAAAGTTGCGTTGAGTTGGAGGAGGACGCTCATCTTCCTCAGATCGGAGCCGAGAGGCTGAAATCGGGCCATCAAGGTCGTCCAAAGCTGGTGGACCTCGAAATACGTCTTGTCGATGTCTTCGTCAATGGCGATCACTCGATCTGCTAGCTCGAGATTCCCGTTGGTGACCGAATCAACGGCCATCTCGACCATGTGCTCGGCGCGGTCGACCATGCCCAGGACGGTGTGCTCCAAGGCCTCCAGCTCTTGGTGGAAATGAAGATTGGTGTCTGGTGCGCTGGTCATCCGAATCGTCCCGTGATGTAGTCCTCGGTCTGTTTCTGTGCAGGAGCCGTGAAGATCTGCTCGGTCTGGCTGAATTCTACGAGGTAGCCGGTTCGCTGCCCCTCCTCGTCGACGTTCACCGAGAAGAACGCGGTCTGATCCGACACCCGCGGCTGCCTGCTGCATGTTGTGGGTGACGATCACGATCGTGTAGTCCTTCTTCAGGTCGAGCATCAGCTCCTCGATCTTCAGCGTGGCGATGGGATCGAGGGCGGAGCAGGGCTCGTCCATGAGTACGACATCGGGGCTGGTGGCGATGGCGCGGGCAATGCAGAGACGCTGTTGTTGGCCACCGGAGAGGGCCATCCCCGATTCCTTGAGCTTGTCCTTGACCTCGTCCCACAGGGCGGCCTTGATCAGGGACTCTTCCACTAGATCGTCGTAGTTGCCCTTGAAGCCGGCGATCCGCGGCCCGTACACGATGTTCTCATAGATGCTTTTCGGGAACGGGTTCGGCTTCTGAAAGACCATGCCGATTCGGCGTCGGACTTCGACAGGATCCACCTTCTCCCCATAGAGATCGACCCCGTGGTATTCAACCCGGCCCTCGACGCGGGCTGATTCGATCAGGTCGTTCATCCGGTTGAAGCAGCGGAGGACTGTCGATTTGCCGCAGCCGGAAGGCCCGATCAGAGCAGTGATTTCGTTCTGTTGGATCGCCATGTCGACATCTCGGACTGCTCGGAACGATCCGTAGAAGACGGTCAAGCCTCCGAGCTCGAATATCGGCGTGCGGTCCTCGGCCGACCCTGTTGCTGCCGCGGCATCTTGGCCGGTGGCGTGATCGGCCAGGGTTATCTCGATCGGTATCTCCGACTTCCGGCTCTCGGCTTGTGTGGTCATCGGCTCGCCTTCCTGGTCGATCATCGATATCTCCGCTCGTAGCGGTCACGAGCGATGACGGCCGCAGCGTTCACCGTCAGCAACATCACCAGAAGCACGACGATCGAAGCCGCGGTGAGTGCCACGAACTCGGCCTGGGGCTGCCGGGCGAAGTTGAAAACGACGATCGGGAGAGCGGTGTAGGGCTGGTTCAGCATCAGATCTGCGAACGAAGCATCGCTGGAGACACTGAAGAACAGAGACAACTGAGCCCCGGCGAGCAGCAAGGGCGCCGATTCCCCAAACGCACGGGCGATGGTGAGCACCGTTCCGGTGAGGATGGCCGGTATGGCGACTGGCAACACTTGATGTCTGATCGTTTCCCAGCGGGTCGCCCCCACCGCCAGGGAGGCCTCTCTGAGAGCTCCGGGCACAGCCCGCAGGGCTTCCGACGTGGTAATGATCATTATCGGAAGCACGAGAACGGCGAGGGTGAGCCCGCCGGCAACCACGTTTCGACCGGCAATCCCCTCTGAGGCTCCAAAGACACCACGCATCAGGATTTCGACGAACAGGAAGAGACCGAGGATTCCGTACACGATCGACGGCACCCCGGCCAAGTTGCGAATGTTGGCGTTGATGAACCTGGTCACCCGATTGTCGGATGCGTATTCCTCGAGGTAGACGGCCGCCGCCACTCCGAACGGGAAGGCGACTGCGATGACAAAGCCGGTCAAGGCCAGCGATCCCATGATCGCTTGCCAGATCCCGGCTGACGCAGCGGTCGGAGACAGACTGCTCGTGATGAAGCCAAAGCCCCTCGAGGCGAAGACCGGGAGAGCAGCGGCGATGGTGTCGGCGAGAAGCGTGATCAGGATGACCACCGAGGAGAGGAGGGTGAACAGCAACGCGAACCCCACCGATCGCGTTGGCCGGGCTGAACCTTCTGCCCTCGATTGACCTACGGACTAGTTCGGTAGTGGTCACGGCAGCGGCGTCGACGGTCATCTCAGTACCTCTGTCGGTATCGACGGACCATCCGTCCGCTTATCACGTTGAGGCCTAGCGTCAGCACGAAGAGAACGAGGCCGACGAAGAACAGTGACTGGAACGCAGCCGAATCTCCGGCAACCTGATCCGACCCGACCGCCAGATTGGCGATTGCACCCGTCATGGTGAGGCCGCCCTCGGTCGGATTGAAATTCATAATGCCATTGAGACCGGCGGCCAGGGCCACAACCATTGTTTCGCCCACCGCCCGGGATATGCCCAGGATCACCGCGGCGATGATGCCGGAGATGGCGGCGGGAAAGACGACTCGTAACGCGGTATGCCATTGTTTGGCTCCCAGGCCGTATGAGGCCTCCCGCAACGAGCCGGGCACTGCCCGCATCGCGTCCTCAGATACCGCGGCCACCAACGGGATTGTGAGGATCCCAACGGCGATGCCGGCGGCGAGGAAGTTGGCGCTCTGTGCGCCAGGGATCAGGCCGCGCACCACGTTCGGAGTGATGAACTGAAGGGCGAAGAAGCCAAGAACCACCGACGGGATTCCGGCCAGGATCTCCAGGGTGGGCTTGAGCACTCGGCGCACACTTGGCCTGGCGTACTCGGAGAGGTAGATCGCCGAGCCGAGGCCGAAGGGAACCGCCACCAGCATGGCGATACCAGTCACCATCAACGTGTGAACCAGCAGCGCCGCAAGGTCGAAACGGCCGCGCCGAGGGAACCAACCATTGCCCCAGAGTTGATTGAGCTCGATAGAGGTGACAAAGCCCCAGGCTTTTCCGATCAGTGCGAGCACGATTGCGACGGAGATGAGGATCGAGACCGCCGCAGCCGCAAAGAACAGGGCCTTGACCACAGCCTCACGACGCCGCCGACGGACATTGCCCGTCAGGTCGATGGGACCCTCCCGCTGTTGGTCGACTATTGCCATTCGTTCTTGGTGAAAGGATAGAGACCGGGGGCCCGGCAATCGCTGGGCCCCCGGTCGGGTTCGTTCAGCCGCCCATCGCGCCTGTCCAGGCGGTGCGGGTGGCTTCGATGTCTTCTGCCGGCAGTGCGACGTATCCGGCATCTCCGACGGCAGCGAGACCCTCGTCCGAGAGGTAATAGTCGACGAATGCTGTCAGCTCGGGCCGATTGGCCAGGTCAGTCGTGTTGACGTAGATGAAGAGCGGCCTCGACAGTGGATACTCGAAGCTGGCGATCGTCTCCGCTGTCGGACCTACGCATCCCGACTCTCCGCTGTCGACTTCGAGTGCCTTCAGCACGTCCTGATTCGCTTCGAAGAAAGCAAACCCGACCCAGCCAAGGGATGTGGGGTTCTCAGTGATTCCTTGGACGATCACGTTGTCGTTGGCAGACGCCTCGTAGTCAGCCCTGGTGAAGTCGTTGTCCTCGCCAAGGCGCTCTTCGGAGATGTCCGCGATCACCAACTCGACGAAAGTGTCGTAGGTACCCGACTCCTCACCCGGAGCGGTGATGACCAGCGGCTCTTCGGCATATGGAGCATTGGGTGCCTCGAGCTCGGCGGCCAGCTCGTTGGCATCAGACCAGTTGGCGAATCCTTCTGACTCGGGCCCGAGGAGGGCATAGAGATCGGTGAAGGCGAGACAGCTCACTGCCTCGTTTTCAGGGCTGGTGAGAACTGTCAACCCGTCTGTGGCAATGTGCAGTTCGACATAGGAGATCCCGGAAGCCTCACACGCAGCGATCTCTTCCTCGGAGATGGGACGAGAGGCGTCGGAGATGTCGGTCTCGCCGGCGCAGAACCGGGCGAATCCATCACCAGTGCCGGGGCCTTCGACGGAGGTGGCGACGCCGGGATTCGCTGCATCGAACGCCTCCCCGACTCTCGCCGTGATCGGCTCCACGGTGGACGACCCGGACACGACAACGCTGCCTGAGAGATCGCCGCCGGCTCCGCCCTCGGCTGAAGTCGCTGGCTCCTCGGTGGCCGCGGTGGTGTCCGGTGCTGCTTCTGTGGTCTCAGACGCAGCCCCGGATGTGGTCGTGTCGCCTGATCCGTCGCCGCCGCAGGCGGCGAGGACGAGGGCAAGGGCCCCAAGCAGGGCCAAGAGACGGATGGTTCGGGATTTCATCCCTTTTTGCTCCTTTTTCGTGGGAACGTTCCCCAATCGAGGCCGCGGGTCACCCCACCGCCGAGGTGAACGTATGGGGTGTCGTTTACCGGGCGTTTGCTTGCAGGTGAACGAGCGATGAACGTTGTGCAGGGGGCCTACGCACGGCCTGGCGAGGTGGTGGTTAGTCAAGAAGTGGTCGATGCCGTCACCGACGACAACCTCGGGTTCTCAGAAATCGGGCCCGTCGAGTTGAAGGGGGTCTCGGGCCCCCAGCACCTCTACAGTGCCCGGAATCAGCCCTAGAGGACGGCCGATGCCCGGGCCCGGGCCAATTCCTGCAAGGCGATGTGGGCATCTACACCTGCAGAGGGCGAGACACGCTCCCAGGTGCCATCGGAGTGCAGGGCCCATGCCAGGTTGTCATCTGCGAGGAGGACATCCAGCACCTCGTCGACCCGGAACTGGAGATCAGGGTCGGTGATAGGAGCCAGGGCCTCCACACGGCGGTCGAGGTTTCGTGGCATCAGGTCGGCTGAGCCGATGTAGTAATGACGGGTGCGTCCCCTGGACCCGAAGCGATAGATCCGGGAGTGCTCGAGATACCTGCCTACCAGTGACCTGACCCGGATGTTCTCTGACATCCCTTCCACTCCGGGGCGAAGACAACAGATCCCTCGCACGATCAGATCGATGCGAGTGCCGGCCTGGGAAGCGGCGTAGAGAGACTCGATCATCGAGGCGTCGACCAGGGAATTCATCTTCAACGTGATGTGCCCGTCGGAGCGGGACGCCTCGTCTTCGATCAACTCGGTAAGCCGGCTTCGGATCCCGGTCGGCGACACCGCCAGCCGCTTGTACGTGGTCTGACGGGAATATCCGGTCAGATAGTTGAAGAGATCGGAGAGGTCGGCGCCGATCTCGGGGTCGGCGGTGAACATCCCGACGTCCTCGTATGTCCGGGCCGTCTTCTCGTTGTAGTTCCCGGTGCCGATATGGGCATAGCGCACCACTCCGACGCCCTCGCGCCGAACCACGAGGGCGAGCTTGGTGTGGGTCTTGAGCCCAACCACGCCGTAGGTGACGTGGACTCCCGAGTCTTCGAGTCGCTGGGCCCACTCGATGTTGCGCTCCTCGTCGAATCGTGCCTTCAGCTCGACGAGTGCCGCCACCTGTTTGCCGTTCTCCGCCGCCTTGATCAATGAGGCCATGATCGGGCTGTCGCTCGACGTTCGGTACAGGGTCACCTTGATCGCCAGCACCTTCGGATCACGAGCTGCACGCTCCAGGAACGGTTCGACCGAGGAGCTGAACGAGTCGTAGGGATGATGAGTCAGCAGATCGCCCTGTTTGATCACGTGGAACATGTCGACGTGCTCACCAGGAGAGCTGCCCAATCGCGCCGGGGTGACTCCGGCAAAGACCTCGAATTTCAACTCGGGTCGCTCCAGGTCGAAGAGCCCCATCAGTCCGGCAAGGTCTAGGGGGCCGTCGATGTGATAGACATCGTCTTCAGAGGCCCCCATCTCCCGCATCAGCAGGTCGAGGACCTCGTCGGGCATGTCAGGATGGACCTCGAGCCGAACGACGCTCCCGAAGCGTCGCTGGGTGAGCTCCGACTCGAGGGCCATGAGCAGATCGCCGCCTTCGTCCTCCTCGATCTCGATGTCGGCATTGCGCGTGACACGGAACGCGTCCTGCCCGAGGACCTCCATCCCTGGGAAGAGTGCGGTCATGTGGGCCTCGATCACCTGCTCGAGTGGGACGAATCGCTCCAAGTCGGGAAGCACGACGAATCGAGGCAGGATCGGCGGAATCTTGACCCGAGCAAACCTGGTCAAGCCCGTCTCCGGGTGTCTGACCACCACCGCCATGTTGAGCGAGAGATTCGATATGTAGGGGAACGGGTGTGATGGATCGACCGCCAGGGGGGTCAGCACCGGGTACACGAGCTCGCGGAACTGGTGGTCGAGGTACTCCTTGTCATCCGGATCGAGGGTCGAGTAGTCGCTGAAAACGATGCCCTCGTTGGCCAGCGCCGGGGCGACCTCGGAGAGGAACTGCTTGGAGATGGCCTCGTATTGGACCTCCACCTCGCTTCGGATCGCCGCCAGCTGCTGACTTGGCGTGATCCCGTCCGGTGGCGTCAGCCCGACCCCGTGAGCAACCTGCTCCTTGAGACCAGCAACCCTCACTTGGAAAAACTCGTCCAGGTTCGAGGCCCAAATCGCCAGGAACTTCACCTGTTCGAGCAAGGGGAAATCGGGCCGGCCCGCCAGGGACAGAACCCGTCGGTTGAACCCGAGCCACGAGAGCTCACGGTTCAGGAAATGGTCTGGGTTGAAAGCTTCCATCTCTTGCTCACTGTTTAGAGCATCTGGATTACCAATTGGTTAACGGTCGAGACGAAGACCACCTAAGAGAAACTGTCGCAGGTGGCTCGTCACCGTCTGAGTGTGCTGCTGCGGATCGGGGGCGGATATCACCGATTTGGCCGCTGACATGATGGTGTCCTGGATGAGCCGTCCGGCGAGCTCGGCAGGCATCGACCGAAACTCCCCTGCCGCCACGCCCTCGTAATAGAGACCGATCATGGCCTCGGCCAGATGCGAGTGCGCGGCCCGGATCCTTTGCTGGGCCTCCAAACCCATGCGCCCGACCTCACGGTGGAGGATCAGACCGAACACGGGGTCACCGGCGACGAACTCGACGGTTCGCGCCGCGAGATCGGCCAGTCGCTCGCCGGCAGTCCCGGATCGGGAGCTCGTAGTGATGAGATCGTCGATCACCCCGGGCAACTCTGCCTCGACCATGGTGGCGATCAAGTCGTCCCTGTCGACGAAGTAGTCGTAAAGGGTGGTCCGGCCCACCCCGGACGCGAGGGCGATCTCTCCCAACGGGATCTCGGCCGTGCCGGCGTCGGCGATCAGAGACTTTGCCGATGTCAGAAGGGAGGCGCGGGTCAGGGCCTTGTGCTCGTCGATCGAGGTCGCACGGATGCGGGGCATGGGGAGAGCGTATCCGGGTTGTGAAGGAAGGACACTTGTAGATTCTCCGGCGGACAGGAGGACACGATGGGTAACGATCAAGGGAACGCAGAGACGGTCCGGGTGCGGAAGCAAGCCCGACCCTGGACCGGCTTCTTTCTGGGGCTCCTCCTCGGGCTCGCTGTGGCTGTGCTCATCCAACAGGCCGGAGTGTGGCCGTTGGACAGACTCCTCCTGTACGGGTCGGCCGGTGTCTTCGCCTTGATCGGGATCTTGATGAGTGGGGCGGGGAGGGAGCGGGCCGGAGCTTTCGCCAGCGTCGTGCCTCTCATCCTGGCCGTAGCTCTGATCGGATGGGGGGCAACAGGGATTGCCGAGGTCAACGAGAGCGGCCAGATCAACGGTGGATGTGCGGTGCAGGCCGAGTCTTCCGTCGACAGCACGACGGTCACCGACACCAGCCGACAGGACCCGTTCCAGGTCGACCCCGAAGGGAGCCTCTCCTGGTCGGCCACATCACCTGCACCGATCACCAACCATCTCTGGGAGATCTATGTGGATGTCGGCGGCTTCCCCCTCGTTGTGGCATCCAATGACGAGCCCGAGCCGAATACCGACGACGACACCGAGAACACGGGTGACGTCGCCGACATATCCGCCTACATCGCCGAGGTGTCGAATTTCACGGGTCTCGAGCTCGACGGGGTCTTCGAAGTCGGTGGTGGCATCGAAGGAGAAGGTGGCGCCTGTGATGGCTTCGGATTCGTCGAGCTGACCGCTGACCCGCTGACAACCCTGCTGTCTCAGATTGCGGCCGGAGTCGGATTGCTGGCTTTGATCAGCTTGCTCGTCCTCGCCTTCAGCCGGACCCGCGAGGCCGGGGTCGTGCCGGAGCAGCCCGTAGTCGATGACGAGGTCTCATCCGACGAGTTCGACGAGTCCTTCGCCGTCCACGGAGGCAGACGAGACCACTGCCGCGGCAGCAGCCGGCGCTGACGCCGGCGCGGCAACCGGCGGCGCACACATCCGTCCGGAGGAGGCCGAACCCGATGTCGCGCCGGAGCCGCCCGAGGAGTCGGTTGAAGCCGAGAAGCCGGAGTCCGACACGGGGGACGATTCCTGACGAGAAATCGTCGTCTTGGCAAACAAGGGGATCAACGCGAAACTTGCGCTATGAGCACAGGCCCAGTGCAGCTGACAACAGAGCTGGCGGCCGAGTGGAGAGAGCGCGCCGCATGTTCCGGCTACCGCCACACTCTGTTCTTCCCGGTCGGTGACACGGACGCCGCCGCCATCGATCGGGCCCTCGAGATTTGCCTGGGTTGCGCCGTGATCGACGACTGCCTCGAGTACGCCCTGGAGACAAACCAAAGGGCAGGGATCTGGGGCGGCACGACCGAGGACGAGCGTCGCTCGTTGAGGCGGAAGTGGTTGGCCACGCGTCGTCGCGTCGGCTGACACGCTGAGGACCCGAAGCTGAACGGCACGAAAAGGGCCATCCTCGGCGTGGCCCTCCTGTTCTTCGTCAACGGGGTGGTAGTCGGCAGCTGGCTCCCCCGCCTTCCCGAGTTGAGGGACCGGCTCGGGATCGACTTGAGCGCCCTCGGCCTCACTCTGGCCCTCGGCGGGCTTGGGTCTCTGATCGGCTCATCTCTGAGCGGTCTCGTCGTGGGACGCTTCGGTGCTCGACGAACGGCCGTGATCGCCGGTGCAGTGGTCTATCTCGCTCTCCCACTCATTGCTGTCGCGCCCGAGGCGCTGGTGCTCGCGCTGATTCTTGCGATCATCGGCTTCATCGACGCCCAAGCGGACGTGGGTATGAACGCCGTCGGGGTCCGGGTCGAGGAGGCCGTGGGCCGGTCGGTGATGACGAGGCTGCATGGCTTGTGGAGCTTGGGCACACTTATCGGCTCGGGCTTCAGCGCGCTGGCGGTCCTGGTTGGGATCGACTTGGGAATCCAGCTTCTAATCGTCTCTGCGATCGGTCTGGGTACGGCCCTGTACGCCGCACGCCTGATCCCGGAAACCGCTCCCCGTCGTCGCGAGGGAGAGCGGTCCGGCCGTCTCGCCTTCGGACTGATGCTCGCCGGCGCCTTTGCCGTGTTCATTGAAAGCGCGCCATTCGACTGGAGCGCTCTCTTTCTCGTCGACATCACCGGGACCGGGGAGGCCCTGGCGGGAACGGGTTTCATCGTCTTCACCGGGGGGATGCTGATCGGCCGCCTCGCCGGCGATCACGTGGTCGATCGATTCGGGGCGATTCCGACGCTGTACTCCGGCATCGTCGTCTCGGTGTTCGCTTGCTTCTTTGTGGTTGGGCTCCAGACAGTGGTGACGTCATTGATCGGCTTCGCCGTCTGGGGACTGGGCATCTCGGTCGCACTGCCAGTGCTGTACAAGCTGGCCGGATCACATCGCTCTTTTGGAGAGGGTTCGGGTCTGGCCGCTCTCACCGTCGGAACCCGTCTCGGGTTCATGGTCGCCCCAGCGCTGATCGGCGTCGCCGCCACCGCTTGGACCCTGCCGGTCGCATTGGGCGTGATCGTCACGCTCGCTGCGGTCGCCACGCTTCTCGCCGTCCGACTCACCATCGGCAGACCTATCCCGGTGGGGGATTCCCTTCCCGGGGATGGGGTCTCATAATGTGTGCTCAACCGATCCGGGAAATGGCGTGAACAAGCAGGCCGAATATGTCATGCGGACCGTCGAGGAGCGTGGGATCAGATTCATCAGGCTCTGGTTCACCGACGTCCAAGGCTTCCTCAAGTCGGTTTCGATCAGCCCGGCCGAGCTCGAGGTTGCGTTCGAGGAGGGAATGACCTTCGACGGATCGGCCATCGACGGGTATGCCCGGATCCAGGAAGCCGACATGCTGGCCCGACCCGACCCGTCGACCTTTGGGGTGCTCCCCTGGCGCACCGAACAGCAGGTGGCTCGGATGTTCTGTGACATCGCCACACCCGATGGCGAGCCTTTCTCGGGGGACCCCCGCATCGTCCTCAAGCGGAACCTCGGCCGCGCCTCGGAGATGGGATACAACTTCTACGCAGCGCCGGAGCTCGAGTTCTTCTACTTCAGGGACTCAGGTCCGGAGCCAGAGGTGCTCGACCACGGGGGCTATTTCGACATGACTCCGCTCGACGTCGCCCAGGACTACCGGAGAGACACGATCAATGCGCTGGAGCAGATGGGCATCCCGATCGAGCATTCCCATCACGAGGTGGCGCCCAGCCAGCACGAGATCATCGCCCGCTACACCGATGCGCTGACGATGGCCGACACCATCATGACCTCCCGCCTGACGGTCAAGGAAGTGGCCCTGAAGCACGGGATCTACGCCACGTTCATGCCGAAGCCGCTCGAGGACCACGACGGCTCGGGCATGCACCTGCATCTGTCCCTCTTCGAGGATGATGTAAACGCCTTCCACGAGCCGGGGACGCCAGGCGGCCTGTCGAAGATCGGCCAAGCGTTCATCTCAGGCATCCTCCGCCACGCCTCAGAGATGACCGCGATCACGAACCAATGGGTCAATTCCTACAAACGGCTGGTCGACGGTTTCGACGCACCCATCTACATCTCCTGGGCCCGCAACAACCAATCGGCTCTGGTGAGGGTTCCGACGGTGAAGAAGGGCAAGCCATCGAGTGTCCGGGTCGAGTATCGGGCCGCCGATGCCGCCTGCAACCCCTACCTGACACTTTCGGTGATCCTCGCTGCAGGGTTGGCGGGTATCAGGGAGGGATACGAGCTGCCACCCGAGATCTCGGCCAACATCCATCTCATGACGCCGTCCGAACGCGCCGCGGCCGGGGCGAAGCGCCTCCCCGAGACGTTGTCCGAAGCTCTCGACCTCATGGAAGGGTCGGAGCTGATCGCAGAGGCGCTCGGTGAGCATGTCTTCGACTGGTTCCTCCGAAACAAGCGCAAGGAGTGGGACCGCTACCAACACCACGTCTCGCGCTTCGAGCTAGAGAGCTATCTGCCGGTCCTGTGAATCCCGCCCCGTGAACGTCGCCATCCACCCACCCGATTGCTCGGAGAGCATCCTCGATGGGTTGCTCCTGGCCGGGGCGACCCATGTCGCGGCCCCCGAGCTGGTGCCCGAGGAACGTGTGATCAATGACGCCGACATCCTCTTGGTCGAGCTCGGCGACCAACCGATCCGGCGTCTGCGGGAGGTGACCCGGATCGTGGAAGAGATCGGGCTCCCCATCATCCTCGCCATCTCCCTCGACCAACTCGCCCTCGTCGATTCCACGAGCGGCATCTCCGACTTCATCACGGCCCCGGTCGACCCGCTCGAGCTCAGGTTGCGCGTCCAGCGGCTGGACAAGGAAGAGCAGACTGACGATCTGGTCGTGTTCAAGGACCTCGAGTTGAACACCCTCAATTACCAAGCAACGCTCGCCTCCAAGCCGATCGACCTCACCTTCATGGAGTACGAGCTGCTTCGATTCCTGGTCGGGAATCCGATCCGTGTCTGGTCCAGGGAACAGCTTCTCTCCAAGGTCTGGGGTTACGACTACTACGGCGGCGCCCGCACCGTCGATGTCCATATCCGCCGTCTCCGCTCCAAGCTCGGCGAGGAGCGCGCCTCCTGGATCACGACCGTGCGTTCGGTGGGGTACCGCTTCGGGTAGGACCGCAGCGAAGCTCAGCTTCTCCGACCCGGATATGGGTCCAGTCGTCTCAGGTTCGCCCCAACCAGCGTCGACCGACCACAATTGACACATGGGTTTTCGCACCAAACAGGTACACGCCGGGGTGACACCCGACCCGACAACCGGGGCGATCCTCACCCCCATCCACCAATCGACGACCTTCGTCCAGAACTCAGTGGACGAGTACATGGGCAAGGGGTACTCCTACAGCCGCGGGGGAAACCCAACGGTTCGCGCCCTCGAGGAGAAGCTGACCGCCCTCGAGGAGGGTCACGACACCACCGCCTACACCTCCGGGATGGCGGCCACGGTCGCCGTCTTCCTCGGTCTCCTCCGGGCCGGTGACCACGTGGTCATCGCCGATGTGGTGTACGGCGGCACATATCGGTTCGCCGACCGATTCCTCACCAAGTTCGGGGTCGACGTCACCTTCGCCGACGCCTCGGATGCAGACAGAGTTGAAGCCGTGATGAGGCCTGAGACACGTATCGTCTTCACCGAGAGCCCGGCCAACCCGACGCTGAAGGTGACCGATCTGGCGGCCATCTCGGAGATCACCCGATCGGCCGGCGCCCTTCATGTCACCGACAACACGTTCCTCACCCCCTATTTCCAGAAGCCGTTCCAGCTCGGCGCCAACATCGTCATTCACTCGACGACCAAGTTCCTCGATGGTCACAACGCGACCCTCGGCGGGGCGGTCGTCGTCGACGACGAGGAGCTGCACGAGAAGATTTCCTTCGCCCGCATCTCTGCCGGGCTGGTCATGTCGCCGATGGTGGCCTGGCTCACCCTTCAGGGAGTCAAGACATTGAGCGAGCGCATGGACCGACAGTCGGCAAATGCCCTGGCCATCGCCGAGTGGCTCCGGGAACACCCCAAGGTCGACTACGTCAATTACCCGGGGCTGACGTCCCATCCGCAGTTTGAGCTCTCGTCGCGTCAGGCCAGCGGGTTCGGCGCCCTGGTGTGCTTCGAGGTACACGGTGGTGCGGAGACAGGCAAGAAGCTGATGGACGCGGTCGAGCTGTGGAGCCTCGCCGAGAATCTGGGTGCGGTGGAATCGCTGATCACCCACCCGGTCACCATGACCCACGCTGCGGTGCCGGCCGAGGAGAGGGTGGCCGCGGGCATCACCGACGGGCTGGTCCGGCTCTCGGTCGGGCTGGAAGATGTCGAGGACTTGATCGCGGACCTGGAATCCGCTCTCGACCGGGTCTAGGGCGTCCTCGCCCTGACCAGGGTGTCACGGGCGTACTTGCGGCCCTCGTCCGTTTCGACTGGGCGATTCACCACCTCGGCCTCGACGATGACGAGACCATCGAGCCAGCCGAGCACCGCGGGCACATCCCACAACAGCTCCGGGTACTGGGGCCCGCCCCAGCCATCGGTGGGGTTGGACACATCGTGTCCGATCAGAAACAGTTCGCCCCCGGGGGCGAGCCAATCTCTCGCCCGCCGCACGATTGTCTCGTAATCGCCCGGGACCAGATGCAGATAGGCGATGAGCACGAGATCGAAACTCTGCCCGGTTTCCCACGTCCGAACGTCGGCGACCACGAAGTCGACTGCGTCAGACTGCGCCTTGCCCTTGCTGATTGCCACCTCGGAGAAGTCGACCGCGGTCATCTCCCAACCGAGTGAGGCGAGCCAGATTGCATTGCGCCCCTCGCCCGCGGCGAGATCGAGGCCTCGGCCCGGAGCCATGCCGCCCAAGCGATCCGCTACGAAGAGATTGGGAGTGACCGACCACAGATGGTCGTGAGCGCGATACCGCTCGTCCCATTCGGCGGAATCCACTATTCGTGGCCCGTCACTAGCCGAACTCGATGCCCTGGGCCAGAGGCAGGTCGTCACCCCAGTTGATCGTGGTCGTCTGTCGGCGCATGTACGCCTTCCAGGCGTCGGATCCAGCCTCCCTGCCCCCACCCGTCTCCTTCTCCCCGCCGAAGGCGCCGCCGATCTCAGCGCCCGACGTCCCGATGTTGACGTTGGCGATTCCGCAGTCGGAGCCGCCGCCGCTGAGGAATCTCTCGGCGTTCTTGATCGACTCGGTGAAGATGGCCGAGGAGAGGCCCTGGGTCACTCCGTTCTGAATCTGGATCGCCTCGTCGAGGGTGTCGAACTCGATAACCCATAGGATCGGGGCGAAGGTCTCCTGTTGGGTGATCGACGCCTCCTTGGGCACCACCGCGATGGTGGGCTCGACGAAGAACCCGGGCCTGTCGAGGCGGTTGCCTCCGGTGACGATCCTCGCCCCCTGCTCCCGTGCGATATCGAGGGCGTCCATCATCTGCACGACGGCGCGCTCCCCGACCAGCGGGCCCATGAGCGTCCCGCTCTCCAGCGGGTCCCCGATGCTCACCTGTTTGTAGGCCTCGGTGAGACGGCTCACCAGCTTGTCGGCGACAGCACGGTGGACGAGGAGCCGGCGAAGGCTGGTGCATCTCTGGCCGGCGGTGCCAACGGCTGAGAAGAGGGTGGCCCGGACAGCCAGATCGATGTCGGCGTCATCCATCACGATCACGGCGTTGTTGCCACCAAGCTCGAGGATCGTCCGGCCCATGCGCTGGGCGACGGCCGGGCCGACGATGCGTCCCATGTTGCAGGACCCGGTGGCTGAGATGAGGGGCAATCTCGTGTCCTGATTCATCCGGTTGCCGACCGTGGCCCCGTCACCGACGACGAGGTTGAACACGCCCTCGAACCCACTGCCGTCCATCACTTCGTGAGCGATGCGGGTGACCGCGACAGCGGTGAGCGGGGTCCGCTCCGAAGGCTTCCAAACCACCGTGTCGCCACAGACGGCGGCGAGGGCGGAATTCCACGACCAGACGGCGACCGGGAAGTTGAAGGCCGAGATCACGCCAACCGGCCCGAGCGGATGCCAATGCTCGTACATTCGGTGATTGGGCCGCTCCGAAGCCATCGTGCTCCCATAGAGCTGCCGGGAGAGTCCCACTGCGAAGTCACAGATGTCGACCATCTCCTGCACCTCGCCGACCCCCTCGGGAAAGATCTTTCCCATCTCGAGGGTGACCAGGGCGCCGAGCGGCTCGATGTTCTCCCGCAGGGCGTCGCCCAGACGTCGGACGTACTGCCCTCGCTGGGGGGCAGGCAGGAGGCGCCATCGGTCGAATGTCTCGACCGACTGGGCGACCACCCGGTCGTAATCCGCTTCCGAGGCCATGCCGACCGTCGCCAGCGTCTCGCCGGTTGTGGGGTTGACCACTTCGATCCCCTCGCCGGTCGGCTCGAGCCACTCGCCGGCGAATACACCACTGTTGTGGTCGCCGAGGCCCAGGGCCCCGAAGATCTCTTGCTTGTTCATCTCGCTGCCACCACCTCTATCTCCACGAGGAAGCCTCCCGGGAGGGCAGCCGCCTGAATGGCGGAGCGCGCCGGAGGCTCGGTCCCGAAGTATGAGCCGTAAACGTCGTTGACCTTGGGGTAGTCGGCCATGTCAGCCATGAAGATCGTTGTCTTCACGATGTCCTGGTAGGTCGAGTCCGACGTCACCGAGAATCACGCCGATGTTGTCCATGACCTGCCGGGCTTGCACTTCGACGTCGTCCGGACGGCGCTCACCCGTGGCAGGGTCCAGGGCGACCTGCCCGCTCAGGAACACCAGACCCGCCGGCCTCTGCGGCGAAGGAATACGGGCCCATCGCCTTGGGCGCCGACGGGGTCGAAAGGACTTTCTTGGGCAAACAGGGGCTCCTGGTCGATACCAGGCTGAGGGTACCCCTGGGGGCGACCCAACCCTCAAGCCGTGTCAGGAGAAGCTGTTGCCGCAGCCGCAGGTGCGACTGACGTTGGGGTTGTTGATGGAGAACCCCGCTCCCATCAGACCGTCCTTGTAGTCGAGGGTCGAGCCCTTGACCATCTCGGCGCTCTGTGGATCGACAACCACTCTGACGTCGCCGAACTCCTCGACGATGTCGGTGTCGTCGATCTGGCTGTCGAAGAACATCTCGTAGGAGAACCCGCTACAGCCCCCGGGGCGGACCGCCATGCGAAGGGCGAGCCCGGACTCCCCTTCGGCGGCGATCAACTCGCCGATCTTCGTCACGGCGAAGTCGGTCACCTCGACCGTCTTCTCGGGCTTGTTCGACTTGATGCTGAGGATCTGTGTCATCGCTTTTTAACTCTGGTCCTGAACCTGGTGGCCTGTGTCGTCCATATTAACCGTCTCCGGCCCGTGGACCATTCCCCCTATATCGGTAGTGGAAATTACCATTGAGAGTGCAATGGTCACCCGCAACGACGTCATCAAGACGCTCGAAGGTGTCCGCGACCCGGAGCTGGGCGGCAACATCGTCGAGTTGGGGATGGTCACCGATGTCGACATCACCGGCACTTCGGTGGAAGTCGGCATCGCGCTGACCGTCGCCGAATGCCCGCTGCGAAACCAGATCGAGAACGACACCAAACGCCGGGTGCAGGCCATGCCCGGTGTCGATCACGTCGATGTGCGAACCACTGCGATGACCAAGAAGCAGCGGGCGGGCCTCATGTCGGTGGCCAGGGCGAAGGCACGGGCGAGCGCCGAGCCGACCCAGGTTTCCCCCACGACCAGAGTCATCGCCATCGGATCGGGCAAGGGCGGCGTCGGAAAATCATCCATCGCTGTGAACGTCGCAGTGGCCATGTCCCAGGCCGGGTTCCGTGTTGGCCTTCTCGACGCCGATATCTGGGGCTTCTCCACACCGCGGATGCTCGGTGTCGAGGATCGCCTCGAGGCGAACGAGGACAGCAAGCTGATCGTGCCGGTAGAGGCTCAGGGCGTGAAGCTGGTTTCGACCGGGCTCATTATCGAGACCGAAGAAACCGCGCTCATGTGGCGCGGCCTCATGTTGTCAAAGGCTCTCGAGCAGTTCCTCAAGCAGGTGGAATGGGGCGAGCTCGACTATCTGATCATCGATCTCCCGCCAGGGACCGGCGACATCCAGATGGCGCTGACCCGCATGCTCCCCCAGGCCGAGATGGTGGTGGTCACCACCCCGCAACGCGCGGCCCAGAAAGTGGCTGTCCGGGTGGCCGACATGGCGCGGCGCTCGCACATGCCGGTGGTCGGTGTCATCGAGAACATGGCTGGTCTCGCCTGCGCCTGTGGCCGGGTACATGATGTGTTCGGTGAGGGAGGCGGACGTGAGCTTGCCGACGACCTGGGTGTGCCCCTCATCGCCTCGATTCCACTGGATCCGGAGGTCGTCCCCGGCGGCGATCACGGAACTCCCGTAGTGACGACCGGATCCGGCTCACCCGCAGGGATCGCCATGCGCGACGCCGCCGCCCGGCTCGTCGAACTCGTGCCGCCGGCGGACATGGAGACGTGCACGGGTCGTATCGCCAAGATCCTCACCGAGTTGGAGGAGCTGCCGGCCTGACCCAGCGTCAGCCCTTGGTACCGCCTCCGAGCAACCCACCGAGTAGATCGCCGATGACATCCGAGGAGCCTCCGGACCCCCCACTGCCACCGAGCAGCCCGCCGAGCAAGTCACCGATCCCGCCGGATCCGCCGCCGCCCGTGGCACTGCCGATGAGGTCTTCCAGGCCACCCGTCGATCCCCCCGAAGGCGTCGGTCCCGGGCCCTGCCCGGCGGCCTGGCCCTGACCGAGGAATTTGCCCGCCAGCAGGTTGAGGACAATCGGAGCCAGAATCGGAAGCAGCTTGGCCATCAGGTTCGAGCCGCCAGTGTCACCGCCCAGCTTGTTGATCACTTGCTCGCTGTTATCGCCGAAGACGTTGCCGACGATGGCCTCGCCATCCGCGGTGTCGATCGAGCCGAGGTCGAGGCCCTCTAATGGGCTCCCGGCGTGCTGGCCTAAGGCATTCTCGAGGGAAGCGGCACCTCCCGGGTCCCGAGCATTGGCCTCCATCCCACCCAGCAATGCGGGCACGGCCTGACGCACGGCTTGCTGGGCGGTCGCCTCGTCCACGCCGAGCCGTTGGGCGAGCTGATCGAGCGGGATCTGCGAGAGGATCTCATCCGCAGTATCCATGAGAGCTCCTTCCGCGTCCGCCAGGCGGCGGCCGCGCTCCGACCCTACGCGGTCACCTGTCGAGTCGGGATCAGGGAGTCACCGGCTGGCCGGTCATCAGCTTGTAGGCATACGCCGTTGCGATGATCGTCACCGGGATGGCGACGATCAGCCCGATCCCGCAGAGGATGGCGCCGACGATGAAGGCGAGGATCGAGGCGAAGAAGAGCCCGACCACAGAGCCGAGGTTCTGATTCACCAGGGCGAAGCTGGCCTTGATGGCGTCGAATGCCGGGAGACCCTTGTCCAGGATGAACTGATAAGTGAACATGGAAAAGAAGATCAGGATCAGGCCGGGAATGATGCACAGGATCAGGCCGATGGCGGTGCCGATGGCGAGCAGGATCGACGCCAGCACCACCTGACCAAGGTGCTCGGTCGACAGGAATGTGCTCAATTCGATTCTCTGCCCCTCGGTGATCTTCAAGGCACCACGCACCACCGCGGCCTGAATGAGAAGGCTCACGAGTGCGCTCAAAAGCGAGAAGAACAGGTAGCCGACCCCGAAAAACATCCCAATGCCGATGTCGTCCGTATCAGTGAGCTCGCCGAATCCTCCGCCTAGAAGGGTGGCGATGAAGTTCACCGCCCCACCGACCACGATGAAGATCAACATCGCGATCAGGATCGGGCCCAGGTACTCCTGGAACTTCTTCCACCCGTAGTTGAAGGCGTCGCCAACCTGGAAAGGGGCACCGCCAGGCACCAACGGGGGAGGCGGGGGCGGAGGTGTGGGTGGGACCGCCGGCTCGCTCGGTTGTGCAGGTGGGACGGGCTCGATCGGCGCTCCAGAATCTGGTGGAATCGGCGGCTCGGTCGTCATCTGTCTTTCTCCCGTCTGAGGTGGGTGAGAGGCTAACGAATAAGGATCCACCGCGACGGCCAGGGTCGCATCTCTCTCCAGGTGACTAGTCACAACGAGTGGGAATGGGAACTGTCCTTTAACGACCACTCTCCGTGTTGGAAGATGACGACCAGAACGTGCCTCGGTGCGTGGGGGCTAGGGGCAACGGGAGGCAGACTCGGAAGAGGACCCGAAAGGGTCCTCTTTCGGCATTCAGCGGGAGATCAGCACAGATCTCGAACCAGCGGATACGGGTTGACCGCTGAACCCCCACCGGGGTGATACTCGAAGTGGAGATGAGGGAGGAATTCGGGCGCATTGCCCGATGACCCGTTGTAGCCGATCACTTCACCCTCGGACACGCTCTGCCCGTCGCTCACGTTGGCGAAGCTCTCGAGGTGGGCGTAGAAGAACGTGTCGCCGCCGTCGGAGCGGAACCAGATGGCGAGACCACTGAGGCTGCCATCGGTAAGCCTCTGGATCGTCCCCGAATATATGGCGACGATCGGCGTGTTCCTGGCAGCCATCATGTCCACGCCTTGATGGGCGCGGCCCCCTGATCGAGCATCGCCCCACGAGTCGGAGAAGGAGACGGCTCCGGCCACAGGACATGCCCCGCCACTTGACGACGGAGGCGGCGGAGGTTCGGAGGGGACAGTCGTGTCGGGTGCCTCCTCCGGGGGCGTGGTGGTCTCGGTTGGGGCCTCGGATTCGCCATCGGTGGGCTCTGTCGATCCGGGCGCGGTGGTGGTCGTGGCGTTACGCGCCGCCTCCTCGGCTGCCCTGCGACGTGCCTCTTCCTCCGCAGCGCGACGGGCCGCCTCCTCGGCGGCCTGCTGTGCGACCAGGCCGTCGTAGACCGCCTGCGCATCCACCAACTGACCCTGCAGGTCTCCGGCCTTCGACTCCAACTCGGTGGTCAGGACCTCCTGCTCGGCCGAGGCCTCTTCCAGGCGTCCGGTCTGGCGGTCCAGCTCACCCCGAAACGAGCGCAGCTGGTTGATCACGTCGGCGTCGTTGCCGGTCACGTTCCTGAGATATTCGACACCGGCCCCGTAGCTCTCGTCACTCGCCGAAAACAGAACCTGCATCGACGTAGCGGTGGACGAACCCATGTACATCTCGACCGCCACCTCTTCCAGCTTCTGCTCCGTATCGCCGATCTTGACCCTCGCCAGTTCGATCGAAGCGTTGAGATCGGTGATCTCCCGATCGAGGGCGAACTGGCGGGACCACGCCTCTTGGACCTCGTCACCGAGAGCCTGGGCCTCGGCCATGACCTCGTTGACCTCGCTGCGGGCGCGGTCGATGTCCTCGTCGGTTACTTGGGCAGTGGCGGGGAGGGCCACAGCCATGACGAGCAGGGCAAGCAGGGTCCTGGCGTAGCGTGTCACGTGGGGTTGGTGGGAAGTGGGACGAGTACGGGCCCCGAAGAGGCTATCCGCCCTTCCTCAAACAGCAACACCAGGTGCGCCTCGACCGAACGGGCGGCGAGCGGGTGCAGCGTGCGATCGACGTCCTGATAGACGACCTCGACGATCTCATCGGTAGAGCCGGCGCCACCCCGGATCGCCTCCAGTATCTCCTCATGCCGCTGACGACGATGGGCCAGATACCAATCGATCACGTCGTCGGGACGGTCCATCTCATCCCCGTGACCGGGATTCAGCCTGCTCAGACCCGTCCCACGGAGTTTTTCCAACGAGGCCAGATAGCTGCCCATGTCTTCCACCATCACCGACGATCCTCCCATTATGTGATCGCCGGTGAAGAGAACGTCGGCCAATCGGAAACAAACGTGGTCGTCGGCGTGACCCGGAGTGTGGATCACCTCGAGCCGGCTCTCGCCGATGTCGATCACAGAGCCTTCGCCGATGCGCAGGTCGGGGTCGAAGGCGGGGCCTGGCGCATACCCGTAGGCGGGAACACCCAGCTCGCGGGCGAGGGGGTTGGCCAGCGGGGCATGGTCGGGATGGGTGTGTGTGACCAGGACTCCCAGCGGGGTCAGCTGGGCTGTCTGCTCCACGATCCGGTCGCGGTGGACGTCGTCGACGGGGCCGGGGTCGATCACGACACATCCCCCGCCGTCATCCACGAGCCAGGTGTTGGTCCCTGGCCCAGTGAAGGGCCCCGGATTGTTGGCGAGGATGCGTTGGATTCGCATCAGTCGTCTGAAGGGAGGTGGATGGGCACGAAGCTGCCGTCCTCCATTCGTCTCGGCTCGACCAGGGAACGGCCGTCGGCACCCTTTGCGGCGGTGACGGCCTCGTGAACCGTGGCTCTTCGCTCCAGCCATCGGAGATGGGCGATGGTCGGCAGAAACATCTGCAGACCTCCGTCGGCATGCATGACCAGGGCATCGCCTGGCGCAACCCACATATGTTCGACCAGTTCATCGCCGTCGATGCGGATGTCCGGCGCGTCCGCGGCGATGGCCAGATAGAAACGTGTGTCGTACCGGGATGGAGCCTCCTCGGGGGTTACCCATCGGGAAACGAGAGTCAGCGCCGACGCGTCCAGCCGGATCCCGGCTGCGCGAATGTTGGAGAGCAAGCTTTCGCCGCGTCCGTCAGGGGCCGAGACCACTCCCTCGATGGTCAAGGCGAGACCGGTCTCCTCGGCCAGTTCTCGAAGGGCAGCTACCCGGAACTCCTGGTCCGTGTGGTCGCCGGGCACCACATCGCCGGCCAGCCCGGAAGTGTCGACCGGGTCGACCGCCCCGCCGGGGAAGACGGTCAGGCCACCGAAGAATCCTCGTGGCCGGCGGCGAACCATGAGAACCTCGATCCCTGCCACCGAATCCCTGATCAGCATCACCGTCGCCGCGGGGCGGGCTTCGACCAGAGGCGCCTCCATCCCGGCATCCTAGGAACCCGACCAGTACGACGAACCTCAGGTTGTCCGGCCCACATACGGGCCGAATCGCCTCGAGTAGCCGCTGTCCAGTAAGCGGATGACGAACCTGAGGCGGTTGGTTTCATATCCGGGTCGTGGAACCTCAGGTTCGCATTTGCGCGGACCTGGCAGACTTGCCGGGTGGCTTCCAGCGACAATCCGTATCGGGGGCTCCCACCGGTCGACCAGGTGGTCGACGGACTAGGGGAGACCGGTCTCCCCAGACCGCTCGTCGTCGACTGCGCCCGATCGGCGCTCGACCTTGCACGCGCCGAGATTGCCAGTGGCGGTGAGCCCGACGTGAGCCGCATCGCCGCCGACCTGGCGGCCGGGCTGAGGCGGTCGGCAAGCCAAAAGGTGATCAATGCCACCGGAGTGCTCCTCCACACCAATCTCGGTCGAGCCCCTCTCTCGTCTGAAGCCGCCGAGTCCGCTCTGAAGGCGGCCATCTCCTACACCAATCTCGAGCTCGATCTCGACGACGGGGAACGCGGAGGTCGAGGGAGGTACCTACGTGCTCTCCTGCAGACACTCACCGGTGCCGAGGATGGTCTGGTCGTCAACAACAACGCTGCGGCGGTGCTGCTCGCCCTGGCCACCACTGCCTCGGGGCGGGCCGTCCCGGTGGCGAGAGGGGAGCTCATTGAAATCGGCGGATCGTTCCGGCTCCCCCTGGTGATGGAAGCGGGCGGCGCACGGCTCGTCGAGGTCGGGACCACCAATCGAACCCGGATTGGTGACTACGCCACCGCTCTCCAGATCCACGACTGCGGAGCGGTCTTGAAGGTGCATCCCTCCAACTTCCGAGTCGATGGATTCGTCGCTGATGTGCCTGTTCGAGATCTGGCCGAGCTCGCTCACGACCAAGACGTCCCCCTGATCCACGATCTCGGGTCTGGATTGCTCGACAGCGACACTCCGTGGCTCGGCACCAAGCCCCCCTGGTTGTCCGGAGAGCCGGGGGCCCGCCAGTCGATCGAGGCGGGAGCCGATCTGGTCACCTTCAGCGGCGACAAGCTGGTCGGCGGGCCACAGGCAGGCATCATCGTTGGCTCCGCCGAGGCAGTTGACCAGCTCCGGCGCAATCCGCTCGCTCGGGCTTTGAGGATCGACGCCATGACCGATGCCGCCCTGGCCGTGACGCTCGAGGCCTACGCCAACGGCGAGGCGAATCGGATCCCGATATGGCAGATGGCAACGCTCAGCGAGTCGGACCTCGCCGCCAGAGTGGACGCTCTGGCCGCACGGGTTGGAGGAGTAGCCCGGCCCGGAGAATCCGTCGTTGGGGCTGGCAGCCTCCCCGGAGTGGGCATCCCGACACCTCAGATCATCCTGAAGGATGAGGACCATCTCCACGGCCGTCTTATCGGGGCCAACCACCCGGTGCTGACCCGGAGAATGGAAAAGGATCTGATCCTCGACCTCCGAGCAGTGGCCGAGGAAGACGACGATGTGATCGCGGACATGGTGGCCGGTTGCCGCTGATCGGGACCGCGGGCCACGTCGACCACGGCAAGTCGACACTGGTCGAGGCGCTCACCGGACGTGACCCCGACCGCTGGGCCGAAGAGAAGGAACGCGGGCTGACCATCGATCTCGGGTTCGCCTGGACCACACTCGGATCCGCGGGCGAGGTCTCGTTCGTCGACGTGCCCGGGCACGAGCGGTTCCTGAAGAACATGCTCGCCGGGATTGAGGCCATCGACGTCGCACTGTTCGTCGTGGCCGCCGACGAGGGCTGGATGCCGCAATCCGAAGAGCATCTGGCCGTGCTCGATCTCCTTGGCATCGCTTCGGGAGTCATCGCCCTGACCAAGATCGACGCCGTCGACCCGGCGGTCGCCGCAGAAGTCGAGATCGAGATCGCGCGGGAGTTGGTGGGCACCACGCTGGAAAGGGCACCGATCATCCCGGTATCGGCCAGAACGGGTGCGGGTATGGATCGGCTGCGGGAGGAGCTTGCGGCGCGTGTGGCCGATATCCAGCATGGTGGTGACCGGCCGCGGCTGTGGGTCGACCGGGCTTTCTCGGTTCGAGGCGCCGGCACCGTGGTGACGGGGACTTTGACCGAGGGCCCGCTGAAGATCGGGGAACATCTCGAGTTGCTGCCAGGCGGCAAACGGGGCCGGATTCGGGGCATGCAGAGCCATGAGAGTGAGATCGAGACGGCCGAACCGGGGCGACGGCTTGCCTTGAACCTGACAGGAATGGATCGTGAGGAAGCCTCTCGTGGAACGATGCTGGGCCTGCCCGGTCATTGGGAGCCGTCAGCTCGATTCACCGCATTGTTGACAGCAGCCCGATACATCGATGCTCTCTCCACCCGAGGAGCTTTCCATATCCATCTGGGCAGCGGCGCCCATCCCGCAACGATCAAACGGCTGGAGAACGGGTATGCCTTGTTCGAGGTTCCCGTGGCCCTGCCGATGAGAACCGGCGATCGCTTCATCCTGAGGGAAGCCGGACGTCGTCAGGTGGTCGCCGGCGGCGCGGTGATCGATCCGGCCCCCGGGTCACCTTCCCGGGCGATGGCGACGGCACGGCTCATCGACCCATTTGCCGGGAGGGATGATGTCGCAACCGCGCTCCTGGGGGTTCGCGGAATGGACGAAATCCAACGTCTTGCCGCACACAGTGGTGGAGGGCACCCGCAGGGATCGGTTCTGGTCGGCGACACCGCTCTTACCCACGAACGCTTCGATGAGCTCCGGTCTCGGGCGGAGGCGATCGTCACCGAGCATCACGAGCAGCATCCGCTCCGGCCAGGGATTCCGTTGGCGACACTTTCGGCAACTCTCGGCACGTCGCCTGAGTTGACTGAGCTCCTTGTCGAGCGGAGCGATCAGATCGTTCGCAGTGGCCCGGATGTTTCGACCCGACGAGCATCGTTCGAGCTTGGACCCGGATTCACAACTCAAGTGGGAGAAAGCTCGTGCCAGGTTGGCAGAGAGCTTGGCGGTGCCTGACGCCGACGAACTGGGTCTGGGCGACGAGCTGATCCATTTGTTGATCAGGGAGACCGGGCTGGTCCGTATCTCCGACACCCTCGTCTATCTGCCCGAGCAGATCGACGAGATCAAGCGAATGCTGGGTGAGATGACAGAGCCATTCACTGTGGCCCGCTTCCGCGACCACACCGGGCTGTCACGGAAGTACGTGGTGCCCATCCTCGAGTGGGCGGATAGAGAAGGGCTCACCATCCGGCGGGGCGATGTGCGCCACCTTCGGTGAGCCCTGACTCCGGTGCCGGTGGTCATCCAACCAGCGGCATGCTCCTTCTCTCTACTTCGGTAAAACCTCCCCAGATACCAAACGGTTCCCGGATCTGGAGGGCGTGTGTGGTGCAGGGGACCCGCACCGGACATACCCCGCAAATCGCTTTCGCCTTCATCTCTCTGCGCTCCCGCTCGTCTTTGCGCTCGAACGTCGAGGGCGGAAAGAAGAGGTAGGCATGACTCCCTCTGCAGAGGGCGTCGAGCTGCCAATCGTCCATGCCCGACAAACGGACTCCTCCCTGTCTAGCGACAACCGGCGCGAACCTACACATGGCAATGCCCGGCGGCAAGGAAGAAAATGGGGATTTCAAGAATCAGTTTTCGCGGGGTCGGTGGCCGGCTCGACTTCCAGGAACATCCCATCGACGCCGGAGACCAGTATCTCGGACCCGGCGGTGAGCCCGGCCTCACGGTGGGCGGTCGCCCGCCACCGTGCACCTTTGACCTCGACGATGCCATCAGGGTCGAACCCGCCGACCGCGATTCCCCTCTCCCCGATGAGACCGTCTCGTCCGATCGTCCTGGTCGAGAATCTCGCTCGTTGCACGGTGGGCATAGCCAGCAGGAAGAAAAAGAGGGCTGCAAGCACCGAGGGCAAGACCAGATACCAACGGGGATCGATCTGACCCGACCCGTCGACGTAGAACGAGCCGGCCACCTGGAGCATCACCGCTCCGACGATGGTGAGGACGAGGACTCCGCCCTTTTGATAGGCGGCGGTGAGCAACGCCCAGCCGAGCACTGCGAGTGCCAAAGCCCACCATTTGATGGGGAGAGTGACGATTCCCCAGCCGGCAAGTAGGAGGGATATGGCGGCCACACCGGCGGCGACGCCGGGACCGATGGCGAAGAACTCGAAGGAGGCGATGGTGAGACCGACCACCAGGAAGAAGAATGCCGCCTCTGGAGTGGCGGCGAGACGCCAGAAACGGGTGGCCAGTCCTGGTTGACGGAACGTGACCTCCCGGAGGGTGACCCCGTCTTCGAATGGCTTCAGTGTTTCGACAGTGACCGGGCCGTCGGCGGTTTGGAAGGTCACCCCGTCGAGGTCCTGGAGATACTGGCGGATCGAGGGCTGGAGATCGAGCCCGGACTCCTCGGCCGTAATCGGTTGACCGGCTGTTGTCACTTCGCCACCTGCAACCGTGGGATCGAACAGGCCCAACTGTGACCCTGGTGACATCGCCCGCTGCTCTGATTCCCAGACCAGCCTCGCCGCTCCACCGTTAGCCACCGCGGGAGCCGGGCCTACCCAGATCGCCACCGGCAGGGGAGGGCTCTCCACGGTTTCCTCGAGCGCCTCCAAGGCCGCGGCGTCAAGAACTGCCCTGGAGTTGATCTGGAGGACCGCCATCACCTGATCATTGACCGCCGCCTCGTCGATCGAGATACGCATGAAATCGAGGGCCGAGGCGTCGAGCGGGCCGCTGACATCGATGACGTCGATGCCGGGCTCCCCATCGCCGTCACTGGAACATGCGACGACGACCAGGAACAGGCCAGCAACAAGGAAGGTGCGACGCACGTTTCGGGAGGTTAGGAGAGGTTCTGCGGCAAGAAGCCGGGGTCGACCACGTCACTAACGTGCGACCCATGCCCCTGGCCCTCGTGATCGCAGACGCCGAATGGGTGGTCAATGACATCCTCGCCTCGCTCCCCTGGGGCGACTGGGAGGTCGACGTGCTCGATGACCCCGTTCAATCCGGGGCCAAGGTCGCCGAGACCGTCCCAGACGTGGTTGTCGTCGATCTCCAGGTCAGGAACATGGGTGGCATGGCCGTTGTCCGGGATATCAAGGCATCGATGGAAGGCGAAGAACTTCCCCGGCTCGTAATCCTTCTCGATCGAGAGGTAGACGGATTCCTGGCCAAGCGAGCCGGCGCCGACGCATGGGTCGTCAAGCCTTTCTCCACCCACGAACTCCGTGTCGCACTCGGTGCCACAACGCCGGTCTAAGTCAATTCCTGTTTGACGTTGGCCCGCCAATGAGCCTCGGGTAGGAAGGATTGGCCAGGGATCGTCGAGGCAAGCCACACCTCGGTCAGATCGTGACATCAGCTGGATCCAGGGCCCGAATCACCTGGCGAGTACCTGCTCATCGACGAACAACCTGATCTCCTCGGCCAAATTGGCTCCCGACGCCAGCGCGGGGTCGTTGTGATCGAGGCCCTCCATCTCCACCAGTCGCTTGGGTTGGTTCGCAGCCTCGAAGACGTTCAGGCTGAGCCGTGGCGGCACGATGGAGTCAGCAGCGCCGAGAATCACGAGGAGCGGCACATCCAACTCTGCCATCGTCTTCTCGACCTCGTACCTGTCTCGCAAGAGGACTGTCGGGACGATTCGATAGTGGGTGCGTGCCATATCGGAAAGAGAGGTGAACGGAGAGCGCAGCACCAGAGCATCAGGCGCGACCTCGGCCGCCAGCAGAGTGGCAACCCCTGCACCGAGGGATTCCCCGAAGTACACCACCGGCAGGTCGGTGTCGAACGCCGGTCCCGCCACGGACCTGGCATCCTCGAGCAGGCCTTCTTCGCTCGGGCGTCCCATCGTGTCGCCGTATCCCCGATAGTCGAAGAGCATTACTTCCATCCCCTCCGCGGCCAGACTGTCGGCAAGGGGGAGACGATGGCTCTTGTTGCCGGCGTTGCCGTTGAATACCACCAACCGGGCCGCCGCTTCACCTTTCGCCGGGACGAGCCACAGTTCGTGAACGATCCCGTCCGACGTCTCGACCGCGCTCACCGTGACCCCTGTGGTGAGCTGACGCCGGGCTCTGATCGGGCAGATAGATCAGCTGCCGCTGGAACAGCCACAGCGCCGCCATCAGGAGGATCCAGATGCCGGCGATTCCGGCCAACGCCCTGATCATGCTTCGACTCTGCACACCGCTCCCAAGCATCGTCGGCTAATCACCCCGATGCACCGCCGTGGGGCTGCGAACCTGGGAGCATGGATGCCCCGGAGCTGATTGCAGTCAGGGCAGCCCTGGCGGGGGGCGCCGAGCCGAGCACGGTTGTGCTGGTCGAAGGTGCCAGCGACCAGGCAGCCCTAGCGACTCTTGCGGGACGCTATGGCCGGGACCTAACAGCGGAAGGAGTCGCCATCGTCCCGATGGGAGGAGCGACGACCATCGGACATTTCCTCGCCCTGCTCGGCCCAAATGGCCACGACTATCGACTTGCCGGGCTCTGTGACGCCGGCGAAGAGGGCGACTTCAGGCGCGGGCTGGAGCGGGCGGGCATGGGCATCCACCGCGACTCGCGACGATCTGGAGTCCGTCGGGTTCTTCGTCTGCGTCGCAGACCTCGAGGACGAGCTGATTCGTGCCCTGGGGCCTGATGTCGTCGTGGAGATCATCGACGCCCAAGGCGAGCTCGGGTCCTTCCGCATCCTGCAGCGACAGCCGTTCCACCGTGACCGCACGATCGAACAGGTCCTGTGGCGGTTCATGGGCACCCGATCCGGGCGCAAGTCCACCTATGCCCGCCTGCTCGTCGAAGCTCTCGACCTGGATCGCGTCCCGCCACCGCTGGACGGTCTCCTTGAGTACGTAAAGCCCTAGAGGATCCTGTTGATCTCGAGTGTCAGATGGATCAGCCCGGCGATAGCAGCAGCTGCAGCCAGCCCGCCACCGAGCCGCCGTTGAACGAGGCTCGGCTCGGTCTTCCCCCGAATCCGGTCGATCCACCACCAGATGGTCACCAGCGCCGTGGCAGAAACGAAGACGCCGGTCCAGATCGGTGGGTAGGCACGCTCGTCGAAGCCCGGCATGAACTGAAGGAGCAGTCCGAGCGGGACGAAGAGCAACCCCACCGCGGTGACCAACCCATAGGCAACCACCGGCCCCGCCCGATCCGCTCGAGGGAGCCTCCTATCGAGAAAGCGGTCGAGGGCTGACAGGGCCGCACCAAAAGCGAACACGAGCGCCAACAGCAAGACGATGTCAAGAGCCGGCCCTTCGAGAATATCGAAATCTCTGTTGTCCGAGGAAACCAACTGGAATCCGCCGATGGCAACTGCCCCGAGGCCGACGACCGCCCATCTCGGGGGAATCCACGGTTTCATCACCACCCACACCGGAGCCGCAAACAGCCCACTGGCGATGCCGCCGAACAACACGAGGCCGACAGTCCCTTCGACGGTGAACACTCCGACCTCGTTGCCGTTCTCGGTAAAGCGCCCGATCGCCTCGGGGTGGAGCAGGCGACTGATGAACATGACCAGCCGACCGCCAAGCCCGAGGACCAGAGTCCCTGAGATCAGACTGGCAATTCCACCAACTGAGATGTCTCGAAGGATTTGTGGCCCGACGTCCCGGATTCCGCGGCGAGAGACCACAACTGCCTGTGTGTCATTTGGGCCGTTGTCGGGATGGACTTCGGCCATCACCAACACCCGAGTGAACGCGACATACTCCACAAGCTATTCGCCTGGGTCTGCGGCGATCCCTATCCACGAATCAGGGCCGTCCTCGCGAACGGCCCTGACCTGGGGTTTCTGAGTCGGGACGGCGGGATTCGAACCCACGACCTCAGCGTCCCGAACGCTGCGCGCTACCAAGCTGCGCCACGTCCCGATTGATGGTCCGATGGTAGGCGAGGCACGGATCCAACCCCATTTCGTTTGACGAAGAACTGCTTCCCTCCGGGTAAACCCCGGATACTCTTATCCTGCTGGTGCAGACAGGTCAGGGGAGGATGATGACTGCTTACGATGCGCGGCTCCGACTGGATGGAACCGACGAAGCCCCGATCAGCGTGCTGATCGATCTAACCGACGATCGGCTATCCATGATGGCTGGGGAGATCGAGGTCGGAGACTGGGCACGGGATGAGATCCGTGTCTCTGCGATGCCCGATGGGTTCCATGTGCGAGCGGAGGGTGAGGAGATCATCCTCGATGTCACCGATGACGCCCGCTTCGCCCTCGACCTCGGGTTACGTAATGCCCCGCCCCTGTTGCGGCGTCGCATGTCTGCATTGCTCAGGAACGACGGCCCGGCCGCGGAACCGCCTCAGAACTAAAGCAATTCGGCGATCTGGACCGCGTTGAGGGCCGCGCCCTTGCGCAGATTGTCGCCGACCACCCAAAGATTGATGCCACCCGGGTGACCCACAGTCGGGCGTATCCGACCCACCAGCACATCGTCGATCCCGGCCGAGTCGAGCGGGGTTGGCACCTCGTCGGTCCAAACCTGGACGCCAGGCGCTGCCTCCAGGATCTCGGTCGCCTCGTCCGGCTCGATCGGCCGTTCGAAGCGGAGTGAAGCAACAACACCATGGCCCACGAGCACCGGCACACGGACACAGGTTGGCTCGACGTGGAGGCCGGGAAGGTCGAGGATCTTCCTCGACTCGTTCACCAGCTTCCACTCCTCGTCGGTGTACCCCTGCTCGGTCACCGATCCGGCCAACGGGAGGACATTGAATCCAATCGGTCTGGTGTAGAGCGACGGTCGGGGATCCGCCCACCCGCCGGTCATCAAGCCGTCGAGGTCGGGACGAAGGAGGTCGGTCTGCTCAATCAGCTCCACAACGCCCTGCTGGCCGGAGCCAGATACTGACTGGTAGGAGGTGGCCACCATGCTGCGAAGACCGGCGGCCCTGTGGAGCGGGCCCGCCGCCATCATCAGGGTCATGGTGGTGCAGTTCGGGTTGGCGATGATCCCGCGGTGAGCCCCGACCGCGGCATCGTTGACTCCAGTCACGATGAGGGGGACGCTGGGGTCCATCCGGAAGGCCGAGGAGTTGTCGATCACCACGGCACCTGCATCTGCAAATCGTGGTGCGTGGGCCCGGGAGCGATCACCACCGGCCGAGAACAGGGCAATGTCGACTCCGGACGGGTCGGCCAAGCTGAGATCCTCTACCTCGACCTCGCCCCATCTCGTCTCGATGACCGAACCAGCGGACCGCTCCGACGCCAGAAGACGCAACGACCCCAGAGCGAAGTCCCTCGACTCGAGAATCGCCCTCATGGTGCGGCCAACGGCGCCCGTCGCCCCGACCACCGCGACGACTCTGTCGCTCACACCCCCACCTCCTCGTAGATGGCCGGAGGGTCGAAGGCCGTATGAAGGGCCTGTACCGCCGCCTCGACATCATCAGCCCTGACCACACAGGAGATACGGATGGTGGAAGTGGAGATCATCTCGATGTTGATGCCCGCGGAAGCCAGGGTTTCGAACACCTTGGCGGCGACGCCAGGATGTGATTTCATCCCGGCGCCGACCAGCGAAACTTTGGCGATTTCGGCATCGACGTCGACTGACTCGGCTTCGATCTCACCCGCTACCTGCTTGGCGATCCGTTCGGCATCCACCAGGTTGGCCCTGGGAACGGTGAAGCTGATATCGGTGCTGCCGTCGTGTGACACGTTCTGCACGATCATGTCGATGTTCACCCCTGCAGCCGCCAAGGATCCGAAGAGCGCCGCAGCAACCCCTGGTCGGTCGGGAACGCGGTTCACCGTGACCTTCGCCTCGGACCGATCGTGTGCGATGCCGCTGACGATCGCTTGCTCCATCGGCGACTCGCGGACCCAGGTTCCTTCGCCGTCGTGGAACGATGACCTGACGTGGATCGGTACCTCATAGCGGCGTCCGAACTCGACCGCCCGTGACATCAGGACGCCTGCTCCCCCGGCGGAGAGCTCGAGCATCTCGTCGAACGGGATCTCCTCCAGCTTCATCGCATCAGGCACCATTCGAGGGTCGGCGGTGAAGACCCCGTCGACATCGGTGTAGATCTCGACACTGTCCGCGCCGAGCGCCGCGGCAAGGGCGACGGCGGTGGCGTCGGAACCGCCTCGTCCGAGGGTGGTTATCTCCTTCGACTCGGGATCCACACCTTGGAACCCGGCAACGATCACCACCCGGCCCTGGGCCAGGCTGTCGCGGACCCTGGTCCCCTGGATGTCGAGGATCTTGGCCGAGCCGTGGGAGGAATCCGTCAGAATGCCCGCCTGGGACCCGGTGAAGCTGACGGCGGGGATGCCTCGTGAGTTGAGGGTGATCGACAGCAGGGCCATCGAGATCCGCTCCCCTGCGCTGAGCAGCATGTCCATCTCTCTGGGCGAGGGGTCGTCGCTCACCTCGGCGGCCAGAGCCACCAGTTGATCCGTAGTCGCGCCCATAGCGGAGACGACCACGACAACGTCGTGGCCCTCCCGCCGTGTCGACTCGACACGGTCGGCCACGGCCTTGATCCGGGCCGCGTCCGCCAGCGAGGTTCCACCGAACTTCTGGACCACGAGGGACATGACCAACAGTTTGGAACGTTTCCCTGCCAAACACGAACACCGGCCTCGGGATTGCGCCGGGTCCGTGCCTAGAGTCGCTCCGCCATGACCGACAGACGCAGGCGTCAGAAGGAGCAACGCGCCGCCAAGCTAGAGGCCGAGAAGAAACAGGAGGCCCGCAAGGAGCTGGGGCGCCGCCTCGGGACCGCGTTGGTGTTCGGTGTCGTGGTAGTCGGGATCGTTGTCGCCGGCGCCTATTTCGGCAGTGACGAAGGCGAGCTTCCTCAGGGGTATGCGGACTTTCGAGAGCAGCCGACCGCCTGTGGCGCCGAACAGCCGGAGCCTGAGCCTGTCCTCTCCTTTGCTGCACCCGCACAGACCGACGTGACTGCCGAGTCCACGGTGATGGTGACCCTGGAAACCTCTTGTGGGGACATCGTCATCCAGCTCGACCCAGCCGGTTACCCGGTGACAGCCAACTCATTTGTCTTCCTGGTAAGTGAGGGGTTCTTCGACGGGCAGGTGTTTCATCGGATCGTCCAGGATTTCAGGGTCTTCTCCGGCGATCCCGAGGCCAATGGAAGCGGAGGTCCGGGCTACCAGATCCAGGACGAGTTCCCTGCCGACGACTTCGTGCTGGCTCCGGGGATGGTGATGATGGACAACGTGGGCAGGGGAACCACAGGCAGTCAGTTCTTCATTCTCACCGGGGAAGCCGCTTCGGCCCTCAATCCGCAGTTCAACCTCCTCGGCGAGGTCGTATCGGGTGAGGACACGCTCGAGGCGATCGCCGGGGTCGAGACGGCGGTCCGGCCCGGATCGACAGAGCAGAGCCTCCCACTGGAGACGGTGTACATCGAACGAGCCACGGTCGACGTAACCGACTCTTGACGGTCCGGCGGGCCATCATCCTTCTCTGAGTATCAGATGGCCGTCGATCTCCACACGCATTCCACGGCCTCCGACGGATCGGAGACGCCCTCCGCACTCGTCGAGATGGCTGTTCACCTGGGTCTGAGCGCCTTCGCCCTCACCGATCACGACACGCTCCAGGGGATCGACGAGGCACGTGCTTCTGCGGACAGGGCGGGGATCGATCTCATCCCCGGCACCGAGCTTTCTCTGGAGTACACAGGTGGGATGCACCTGGTCGTGCTCTGGCTGGAGCCGGGGCCGGGTCCACTCCAGGACCGGCTCGCCGGGCTCCAGTTCGGTCGCGAGGGGCGCAACGCAGCCATAGTCGACGTGCTCGCCGACCGCGGCATGCCGATCACCCTCGAGGAAGTATTAGAGGAGTCGGGCGGCGGCACCGTAGGACGACCCCACATCGCCGCCGTCATGTTGCGAAAGGGCTACGTGGAGTCGATCGCCGAGGCCTTCGAGATGTGGTTGGGGGCCGGGAAGCCCGCCTACGCCCACCGGCCACGTCTCCCACCCGAAGAGGCGATCGGTCTCGCCCGCGAGTCTGGTGGAGTGCCGGTGCTCGCCCACCCCCACACGCTCGGCATCAATCGTTCCCATGAGATGTCCGAACTCCTCGTCCGGCTCCGCTCGGCAGGGCTGGTCGGTTTGGAGGCGACGTACTCGGCCTACCAAAGGCACGAGCGCGAGGGCTATGCGGATCTCGCCCGTCGCTTCGGACTGATCGTGTCGGGAGGGAGCGACTACCACGGTTCGTACAAACCGAATCTCGAGCTCGGAACCGGGTACGGCGACTTGGTGGTCCCTGAAGAGGTCATGGATGAGCTCCGGGCGGCGGCAGGATGAGCCGGCCGCTCAAGATGGGAGCGGCCGCCGCCGTGATCTCGGCGAGCATCCTCATCTCCCGTCTGCTTGGCCTGGGCCGTGAGGCTTTGCTCGCCGCCCTGATCGGGGTGAACACCGAGGGTGATCTCTACCGCCAAGCGTTCCTCATCCCCGATTTCCTCAACTACCTCCTGGCAGGGGCCTACCTCACCATCACCCTGATCCCGATCCTGAGCCGGCATCTGGAACAGGACGATCCAGACGGGGCGAGCCGGGCATTCACCTCCGTCTTCCGATTCGTGGCCTGGGCCATCCTCGGTCTGACGACGGTGATGTGGCTGGCGGCGGAGCCAATGGTTTCGCTCATATTCCGTAACGTGCCCGACCCGGAGAGATTGGCATCCCTGACCAGGTTGGTGCTCCCGGCCCAGGTGTTTCTGGTCATGGGCGCCCTGCTCATGGCGGTCCAATACACCCATCGTCGGTTCCTGATGCCTGCATTGGCCCCGATCGTCTACAACGTCGGGATCATCGCCGGCGGGCTGATCGGGGCGGCGATTGGCGAGCCGGGCCCGGAGGCGTTCCTGTGGGGTGCCGTCATCGGCTCTGCGGTGGGCAACTTCGGGCTGCAATGGTTCGGGGCTCGCGCCACCGGAACCTGGCTGACTCGTGTGCCGCGCGGCACGTCATCTGTGAAGGAGTACCTGATCCTGGCGCTACCACTGATGCTGGGTCAGTCCATCGCTGTGCTCGACGAGCAGTTCGTCAGGTTGTTCGCGCAGATCGATGAGGGAGCCACCTCGGCGCTCTCCTTCGCTCGCCAGCTCAACATGGTGCCGGTCGGGGTGATCGCACAGGCGGCAGGTGTGGCCGCCTTTCCGTTCCTCGCCCGATTGGCGGCGGGAGGCAACCAGGACGAGCTGACCCGGACCACGGGAAGGGCGGCCCGCAACACCGTATTCGTGGCGGCCGCCGCCACCGCGGCGCTGGTGGTCCTGGCCCGCCCTCTCGTCCGGCTCATCTACCAGCACGGCGAGTTCAGCGCGACCGACGGCGAGTTGGTGGCAAACCTGCTCGTGCTCTATGCATTCTCCATCCCGGCCTGGGGCCTTCATCAGATCCTGTCCCGCCACTTCTACGCGAAGCGGATGATGTGGCGGGTGGTTCTCATCGGCACCGTAGGGACGCTTCTCGCCATCCCGGTCTGGCTCGGTCTCTACTCCACCATGGGCGTGGAGGGGTTCGCCCTCGCTTCGACTCTGGTGATGACCGCCTACGCCCTGGCCCTCCTCGTGGCCTGGGGCCTCGATGCCGGATGGGGCGCGGTGCGAGCCCTCGTCCCATCGCTGCTCAGAGGCTTGGTGGCTGCCGCACTCGCCGTGTTGTTGGCATATCCCCTGGTCAGAGCTCTATTCGACAATGGAGACCTGACGATCTGGGAGAGTCTGGCCGCCGCCGCCTTGGGTGGCCTCACCACTCTCGCCGTGTTTCTCGGGGTCTCCTACCTGCTCCGGGCCCCCGAACTGCGGGACCTGACTCGGCAACGCTGACTCATCATCCGGGTCGGAGGATGTCCCGGGGCATGTTCGGCTCCTCGGGGCGATCCGCGAGCATCCAGGCCGGGACGGGGCGTGATGTCCCCTGGGGGGCGCGACTCGCCGCGCTCTCCTCCTCGGAGATCCGGTCGAGGACGACGGCGATCAACGCCGCCTCGAACTCGCCGGCACCACCTCTGATCTCGATGTCTCGAATCATGCGGGCAACTCCACCAGTTCGATCAACGTACCAGCGAGGTCGGCTGGATGGACGAATGCGATCCGGGTGCCCCGCCCTCCGGGGCGGGCAGCCTCGTCGACGAGTCTGGCGCCCTCCTCGCGTAGGTGCTCGAGAGCGATGTCGATCGACGCAACCGCGTAGGCGACGTGGTGCAAGCCCTCACCCTTGCTCTCGAGGAATCGGCCGACCGGGGTGTCCGCGCCAAGAGGTCGCAACAGCTGGACGAAGGAGCCTCCCACCGGGATCATCGCCTCTTCGACGCCCTGAGCTTCCACCACCTCGCGATACAGCGGCTCTACCCGGTAGCGGGTCCTGTAGCCGTCGAGCGCCAGCTCCAAGTCATGCACCGCGATGGCGACGTGGTCGAGATTGATCAGCTTCACCGACGGGAGGGTAAAGGCAGGTGCCGGTAGCATCCACCCCTAGTGAGCAACCCAGTCATCACCGGCTCTGCCCGGACGCCGATCGGCAAGTACGGGGGTTCCCTCGCTCCCCTCCGCGCCGTAGACCTCGGCGGCGCGGCCATAGCGGGGGCGATGGCACGCAGCGGGGTCGACCCGGGATCGGTGGACGAGGTGCTGTTCGGCCATGTGCTGCAGGCGGGCGAGGGACAGATCACCGCCCGTCAGGCAGCCGTGCGGGGCGGCCTACCAATGACCGTCCCATCGGTGACCATCAACAAGGTCTGCTTATCCGGCATGTCAGCCATCGGTCTTGCCGAGCGGGGCATTCGGGCCGGTGACACCAAGTTCGTCGTCGCCGGGGGGATGGAGAGCATGTCCAACGCCCCCCACGTGGTCCGGGATCTGAGATGGGGCGTGCGCATCGGCAACGCGGAGATGGTCGACGTCATGCAACACGACGGGCTGTTCTGTGCCTTCGACCAGTGCACGATGGGAGAGTCCTCAGATCGCAAGAACCAGCGTCTCGGCATCGGGAGAGAAGAGCAGGACGCCTGGGCCGCCCGGAGCCACCAACGTGCGGCAACAGCCACCGGCAACGGCACGATGGGCGGAGAACTGGTACCCGTGACGGTCCCACAGGCAAAGGGCGAGACCACGGTCGTCGATCGCGATGAAGGGATCAGGGAAGGATCGACGCCGGAGACGATGGCCGCGCTCCGTCCTGCCTTCGCCTCTGGCGGGACGATCACAGCCGGGAATGCATCCCAGATCTCCGACGGGGCGGCCGCCGTAGTCGTGGCCGACCGCGACGCAGCGGAAGCCTCCGGAGCACCAATACTCGCCGAGATCCTCGCTTACGGGCAGATAGGTGGTGGGGATGCCACCCTTCACGAACGGCCTGCGGAGGCCCTGCTCGTAGCGTTGAAGCGGGCTGGTATCGATGTTGCCGACCTCGACGTCGTAGAGATAAACGAGGCCTTCGCGGCCGTGGCCTTCTGGTCGGCGCGCATGCTCGACATCCCCGACAACAAGGTCAATGTCAACGGCGGCGCAATCGCCCTCGGCCATCCGCTGGGCGCCACCGGGGCTCGATTAGTCGTCACACTGATCAACGCCCTCCAAACCCGGGGTGGGGGCATCGGGGCGGCCACCCTCTGCGGGGGCGGCGGCCAGGGCGATGCCATCATCGTCAAGGTGGGTTGATGCCCGAGCCTGTGGAACGGAATCTGGGTCTCGACGTGGTCAGAGTCACGGAAACCGCAGCAATGGGAGCGGCGCGCTGGCTGGGGCGGGGGAACAAGGAAGCCGCCGACCAGGCGGCGGTCGACGGGATGCGTCTCCATCTGTCCACACTCGATATCGACGGGCTGGTGGTGATTGGCGAAGGGGAGAAGGACTCGGCGCCGATGCTCTACAACGGCGAGCGGGTGGGCACCGGCAAGGGCATGGTGGTCGACGTGGCGGTGGACCCGGTCGATGGGACCACTCTCACCGCATCGGGGATGCCTGGTGCCATCGCCGTGATCGCCCTCGCCGAGGGCCGGGGCACCATGTACGCCCCCGGGCCCCTGGTCTATATGGACAAGATCGCCGTCGGACCCGAGGCCGCCGGTGTCGTCGAGCTGGAAGCTCCCGTCGACCACAACCTGCGACAGGTGGCCAAGGCCAAACGGAAAGAAGTCAACGATCTCCGGGTCCTGATCCTCGACCGGGAGCGCAACCAGCACTACATCGACGGGGTCAGGCAGGCCGGCGCCCGGATCTCGCTGATCAGGGACGGCGACGTTGCCGGGGCCATCGCCACTGCCCAGGACGACACCGCTGCCGACGTTCTGCTCGGGATCGGAGGCTCCCCCGAGGCGGTAATCGCCGCCGCCGCACTCAAGTGCATGGGGGCTGAGATCCAATGCAAACTATGGCCCCGCAACGACGACGAGAGGCGACTCGCCGTGGATGAGGGGCTCGATCTCGACGACGTGATGGGCACCAACCAATTGGTCTCCTCCGACAACGTCTTCTTCTCGGCGACCGGGGTGACCGGTGGCGAATACCTGCGCGCCGTCGAGTTCCGACGCGAGGACCATGTGGTCACCCATTCGGTGATCATGCGGTCCAAGACCGGTTCGATCCGGTACATGGAGGCGACCCACAACATCGCCCAGCTCCGGCAGATCTCGGCCCGGACCCTCGACTAGGAGGCGCCCGCGAGGATCGAGGCCAGGTCGAGGACGATCCCGACCACGAGCAAGGCCACGATCACAGCGATGAAGGTCGTGTAGGCCCAGCGGGCTCGGTGGTCGGCCATCCAGAACCGCCGCACACCAGAGATACCCATGACGATCGCAACGGCGGAGAGGGCGATCGTGACAGGTGCGCTCGCCGCATCGGATATGCCTATCACCGGCGCCAGGATCGGGATCAGCAGGTAGGTGATGATGCAGCGGATCCCGGAGACCACGATGGCGGCGGTCGTCGAGCGTCGCGCTCCGAGGATTGCGTTCTTGTCGACGACATCACCGACACGCAGCAGTCGGCGCATCAAGCGGTCTGCCGCAGAGCGCTCCCGTTCTACGACCGGGCTCGGTGCACTCATAACTCCATCCGGCCGGCCAGGGCACGACCAAGAGTCAGCTCGTCGGCATAGTCGAGGTCACCGCCGACGGGGAGCCCCGATGCCAGCCGTGTCACCTTGACCCCGAGCGGCTTGAGCTCGCGGGCCAGGTACATCGCAGTGGCGTCACCCTCGACGGTCGGGTTGGTGGCCACGATCAACTCTTCGATCTCCTCGCGCTCGATGCGCTCTCTGAGTTCGCCGATCCTCAACTGCCCCGGACCCACCCCGTTGATCGGTGACAGCGAGCCGCCGAGCACGTGATAGAGGCCACGGAACTCCTGGGTGCGCTCGACGACAACGATGTCCTGGGGACGTTCGACGACGCAGACCAGCGAGTTGTCACGCCGGGTGTCGCGGCAGATCACGCACTGCTCGCCGGCCGCAACGTTGAAGCAGCGATCGCAGAGAGTTACCTGGTCTCTCATGTCGTTGATCGCGGTGGCCAGACGACGCGCGTCGGCTTCCTCGACGGCGAGGAGATGAAAGGCGAGACGCTGCGCCGTCTTCTGCCCAATACCGGGGAGACGGGACATCTCGTCGATGAGACGCTGTACCGGGCCCTCGAACATCAACCGAGCAGGCCGCCGAGGCCAAGACCGCCGGTGAGCCCTCCCAGCTCCTCTGAAGCGGCATTCGACGCGGCTTCGAAGGCTTGGCGAACCGCGGCCAGCACCAGGTCCTGAAGCATCTCCACATCGTCGGGGTCGACCACCTCGGCCGAGATGGTTATGTCCACCAACTCCTGAGACCCGGTGACGGTGGCCACCACCATCCCGCCGCCGGCCGATCCCTCGAAAGTCCTCCCGGCCAGATCCTTCTGGGCGGCGGCTAGCTGCTCTTGCATCTTTTGTGCCTGCGCCATGATCTGACGCATGTCGGGTTGACGGTTCATCCCTACGAACGGTAGTGGGCTATTCGTCCACTACCTCGGCGCCGAGCTCGGAGGCAAGGAGCGAGGTCGGGTCGGTCGAACCCGCTGGCCGCTCCTCGAGCTGGTTCATGTCGATCGTCTGCTCGGCCGTACCGTCGGCAACGCTTTCTCTGAGCCCGAATCTGACCCTCGACGGTCCCGCCGAGCAGGTCGCCCGCCCGGGTGGCGACGATGGCTGCGACCGCATCGTCCTCCTGCAGTGACTGGAGATGAAACCCGTGGGGCACCTCGAGGACGATGACATTGCCTTCGACCGCGGCGGGTACAGCCTCTCTGAAGAAGGCCCACCGTCTGGCCCCCAACACGTCACGCAAGGATCCAAACAGACCGGGCCAGACCTTCTGCAGCTGCTCGAACGAAACATCGATGGCCGGGGCATCAGGTGCCGCCGGCTCTGGGGCCTTCTCCACCTCACCGTTGCCGCTCTCGACCGGGGTGGTAGGCACCGCGGCCGGCGCCTCCACGACCGGTGGCGGGGCAGCAGCTTTGGCCGAAGGCTCGGGGGTTGGACCCGCTGCGCCGGCGGCCGGAACCGGGTCGGGCTTGCCCAGACGCCGCTCGATTCGCTCCACCCGTGACAGCAAGGCCTCGGCGTCGCTCGATGTCTCCGGACGGGTGAGTTTGATCAAGGCCAATTCCGTCATCAGCCTCTCCTCACGCCCCTCGCGCAGTCTGACCAGGGCGTCACCGAGGAGATCCACTGCCCGCAGTACATCGGCGGCCGACACCAGCTGTGCTGCCTTGCGCCACGACTCATAGACATCGGCCGGCTCGTCCGAGATCTCGGCAAGGTTTGGCGCGTAGTGGGCGAGGAACGCGCCCCGGAAGAAGGAGACCGACTCGGCGACGAATCTTCTCAAGTCGACACCGTCGGCGGCGAGCTCGGCCACCAACTCCAGCGCGGCTTTGGCGTCCTGCTCGGCGACTGCTTCGACCAGGCGCATGAACGCCTCGGAATCGGCCAGCCCGAGGGCCCGTCTCACCCCGGCGACATCCACCGAGCCGGCCCCGAGAGCAGCCACCTGCTCCAGTAGCGATAGGGAGTCGCGCACCGACCCGCCCGCATGGCGCGAGATGGCGATCAGGGCCGCGGGGTCGGTCTTGTAGCTCTCACGATCGGAGATGAGGCTGAGGTGACCGGCGAGCTCCTCGATCGGGACGGGGTGGAAGTCAAAGCGCTGGCTGCGGGAGCGAATCGTGTCGAGCAGCTTGTAAGGCTCGGTTGTGGCCAGAACGAAGTGGACGTGCTCAGGGGGCTCCTCGAGAGTCTTGAGCAGCGCGTTACCTGCAGCCTTCGACAGCATGTGGGCCTCGTCGAGAACAAACACCCGCTTCGACGTCGCTGAGGACGCCACCGTCGTCACACTCACCTTGATGTCCCGGATGTCATCGACGGAATTGTGCGAAGCGGCGTCCAACTCGAGGACGTCGAGGGAGGAGCCCTCGGTAATGGCGACACAGCTGGGGCACACGTTGCAGGGTGCGCCGTCGGGCCCCCGGTTCACACAGTTGAGTGCCTTCGCCAGGATCCGCGCAGTGGTCGTCTTGCCGGTGCCACGGGGCCCCGTGAACAGATAGGCATGGGCCACACGCCCGTCGGCTACCTCCCGTGCCAGCGTGGTGGTGACGTGGCCCTGACCGATGACGTCATCGAAGGTCTGGGGCCGGTACTTGCGATAAAGGGCCTGGTACTCCACCGACTCCTACGGTAACCGCGGCGTGGGACATGGGACAGGGCGATGGAGGTCGGGGACGAGGGCGCGCCAAGACTATTCGTGTTCATTTGCCCCGCCGAACCGTCGATACTTGCCCACGTGACCCAACCTCTGATCGACGACGCCTCGACCGACACTGTCGGTGCGCTTCCAGCCGTGTGGGCCAAGGGTCTCGTTCGCCGATTCGGCAAGACGGTGGCTGTCGATCATGTCGACCTGTCGATCAAGCCAGGCGAGTTCTACGGGCTTCTCGGTCAGAACGGCGCCGGTAAGACGACGACCATCAAGACCATCGTCGGACTGCTTCGACCGGACGAGGGCACGGTCGGAATAGGCCAATTCGACACGTGGAGGAACCCGACCGAGGTCAAGTCCCGGATCGGAGTCCTACCCGAGGAGTTCAACCTCTACGAGCGGTTGACCGGTGCCGAACTGCTCGATTTCACCGCAGCGATGCATGGCCTGGACCGCGAGGAGGCCGCAAGGCGGCGCAACGAGCTGCTCGACCTGCTCGACCTGCTCGAAGCCGGTTCGAAGATGGTGGGCGACTACTCGCGGGGGATGCGGAAGAAGATCGCCCTCGGTGCCGCCATCATTCATCGGCCGCCGGTGCTGTTCCTCGATGAGCCGTTCGAAGGCGTCGACGCGGTGTCGGCCCGTCTTATCCGTCGTCTCCTCCAACAGGCTGCGCAGGGCGGTACCACCATCGTCTTCTCGTCACACGAGATGCATCTGGTGGAGAAGCTGTGCACCAGGATCGGAATCATGGTGGCGGGCAAGCTCACCGTCGAAGAGACGCCCAACGGACTGTGCCGAAGGATGGGTGTCGACAACGTCGAAGACGCCTTCATCGCCGCGGTGGGCGGGCGGACACCGGACTCGTCGTGGTACGCAGGCTCGTAGAGCTCAAGGCTCGTCTCACCTGGAACGGATTTCGCCACGACCGACAGCGGCGGATCGGCCTTCCGGTTGCGACGATCCTCCTCGGGTGGCTCGGGCTCTGGTTGTCCCAGGCGCACTATCAAAACATCATCCTGCTCCAGCAGTCCGATCCGGCGGCTCTCCCCCACTATCTGGCCTGGACCGCTCTCATCGCGTTCATCGTGTGGGTGACCCTCCCCGTCATCATCTTCCCGCTCGATGAGAACCTCGACCCACAACAGCTGGCCACCTTCCCCCTCACGCCGAATCAGTTGGTCACCGGGCTCGCAGCTTCCAGCCTCGTCGCCCCATCGACGATCGTTCCGCTAGCCCTCCTCGCCGCCAATGCCGTCGCCATCGGCGGAGCCTGGTGGATGTCCATCCCTGCCTCCCTCGTCTTCCTCGCGTTGCTCGCCGTCGGGGGCCAGTTGTTCTCGGCCACCGTCTCAGCCGTTCTCCGTACCCGCCGCGGACGGGATATCGCCACCTTCCTGATCCTCGGTCTGGCCGCCGGGTCCTTCTTCGCGTATCGCGTCGTGAGCGACACCGTGGCGGAACTAGGTCTGGCCGGAGCGGTGACTTCGACACCGATCATCGGCTGGTGGGCCCTGCTCCCGCCGGTGGCGGCCCAGAAGGCAATGTTCGACGCATCGACTGGCCATGTCGGGTCAGGCCTCCTGGCCCTCGCCGCTGCATCGGCCGGTCTCATCGTGCTCGCGGTGACCTGGCGCCGTCTACTCGGATGGCTCCTGTCGACACCGGTCCAGCAGAGCAAGCCTGCCGCGCGTGCTCGCCGGGGAGGCATGACCATCGGCCCGTGGGGTGTGGTCCCGACCATGGCCCGCAAAGAGCTGCGCTTCTACATACGTGATCCCCGACAGCGTCTTGTGTGGACCGGCACCGTCATCTTCGTCGGCCTCGCCATCGGCGGGGCGGTCATGAACGCCACCGGGTTCTTCGATCTGAGAGATCGCGCCTGGGCGCCGTTGATAGCCCCGATCCTCGTCCTGTTCGTTGGGCTTCCCATCGCCCTCAACCTGTTCGGATGGGAGCGAAATGCCGCCAGCTACCTGTTCGTTCTCCCGCCCAAGCCCCATCAGATCCTGCTCGGGAAGAACCTGGCGGTCGCAGGAGGGCTCGCCGTGGAGACCACCGTGCTCACGCTCGGGCTTGCATTCTTTACCGGTCAGTGGACCTGGGTCTGGCTCGTCGTCCCCCTGACGGTGGCGGCCATCGGATGCCAGCTCGCCGTGGGCAACCTGGTCTCCGTCTTGACCCCTCTTCGCCTCCCACGAGAGGGAACGGACGTGTTCGCCCAATCGACCGAACAGGGTTGCCTCGCAATCGTCAGCCAGACGGTGTCCTTCTTCGCCATCGGGCTCCTGCTGGTCCCACCGGCCGCGGTCGTCGTCCTCACGGTTGACTTCGGGCAGGCGCTCGCCCCATGGGTAGCTGTCGTGGCTGCCATCGCCTGGGGGTTGGCCCTCTACGGGATCTCCCTGTTCGTCTCCAGCCGCCTCCTGCGCCGCCGGATGCCCGAAGTGCTCAACTGGGTACAGGTGGTCTGACGGCTGGTCAGTTTCTGAGCACATTCGGATTCGATCCAATCGGGACCTCGATGAAGTCCGGAAGCGTCTTGAGCACGTCCTCGGCTCCGGCCGGTGCATAGACGGCGAGAATCACCATCGGCTCATAGCCGGTGTTCAAAGTCGAATGGAAGATACGTTTGGGAATCCACACGGCGTTGCCCGGAACGACCGGAGTGGGCTCGCCGTCGTCGATCATCTGGTCCCCCCTTCCCGAGAGGATGTACAGGATCTCGTCCGACTCTGGGTGGTTGTGTCGATCGTGGCCCTTGCCAGGAAAGAGGATGACGTGCATGAGACTGCAATCGCCCTCATCCGTGTTGTCGGTGGCCACGAGAGGCTTGATGATCCCCCAGTCGAAGGTCCACGTGGGTAGGGAGGCTGGATCAACGAACTTGGCGGACATGTGAGTTCCTTGCTCTAGACGGTGAGGGACTTGAAGCGCCTCATGTTCTCGGTCATGGCCACTTCGGTTGGCAGACGCTCCATCGATGAGGCGCCGAAGAAGCCCACGATCCCCTCGGTGCGATCGAGGACATACTGGGCGTCGTCGGGCTCGGCCAGGGGCCCTCCGTGGCAGAGCACGACGATGTCCTCGTTGACGCCGACCGCGGCGTCATGCATGGCCTGGATCTCGACGACGCAATCGTCCAACGTCTTGGCGGTCTGCGCCCCGATGGTCCCAGAGGTGGTGAGACCCATGTGGGGGACGAGCACGTCGGCCCCGGCCTTGGTCATCGCGACGGCATCGTCGGGATTGAAGACGTAGGGCGAGGTGAGGAGCCCCAGACCGGAGGCCTCCCTGATCATGTCCACCTCCAGCCCGTACCCCATACCGGTCTCCTCGAGGTTGGCACGGAACGTCCCATCGATGAGGCCCACCGTGGGGAAGTTCTGCACCCCGGCGAATCCAGCGTCCATGACCTGGCGGAGGAAGTTGGGAATCATCCGAAAAGGATCGGTCCCGCACACGCCCGCCAGCACCGGCGTTTGGTCGACGACGGGCAAGACCTCGTTACCCATCTCCATCACGATCGCATTGGCGTCGCCATAGGGGAGCAGCCCTGCCAGCGATCCCCGACCCGCCATTCGATAACGACCCGAGTTGTAGATGATGATCAGGTCGGCGCCACCCGCCTCGGCGCACTTCGCCGAGAGGCCGGTCCCGGCGCCGGCCCCGATGATC
>CAWHEU010000010.1:0-30286 GCA_963828465.1 uncultured Acidobacteriota bacterium
TGCGCTCTCGGTCATAGCCGCCGAGTTCGTCTTGCTTTCGATTGCCCTTGGAACGGTCCTCCTGGTGGTGCGTGGCCCCGGCTCGATGCTCGGCATGGTGAGGAACGACTGGCGAAAGGCAGCCGTCGGGGGTTTCGCAACCGGCACCGCCTACCTGCTGGTCATGGTCGCCGCCCTGACTGCCCCGGTGGGGCTGGTCTCCGGAGTGAGAGAAACATCAGTGCTGATAGCCGTGATCGCCTCGAGGTTTCTTCTCCACGAGGAGGTCACCAGATCTCAGATCGGGACGGTGACCGCCGCCGTGGCCGGCATCGCCCTCATCGCCATCGGCTGAGCCCCACGATCAGACGACGTGGAGGGAATCGATTCCGGGCACCACGACCGTCGCCAGGATCGAGGTATCAGATGGCTGGTCTCCAACCAGCACGATGCCTGCCACCCCTGCAGCACGGGCCGCCTCAGCATCGACCCAGGAGTCGCCCACATAGAGCAGGCGAGCGGGTTCCACGCCCAGGCGATGGGCGGCTTCGATCAGCGCGGCCGGCGCCGGCTTCGCGTCCAGCCCTTCGTCACCCGCCACTACGGCCTCGAGCAGCGGGCCGACCGAGAGGGCCTCGATCGCCGAGTCGATGGCACTCCGGTCATCGCTGGAGACGATCGCCAGCCGCAAACCCGCTTCGTGTAGCGATCGGAATGTGCCGGCCACATCCCCCAGGGCCACGAGGTTGCCCTTCTCCCCCGCCAATGCCGACATCTCCCGGGCACGGTCGGACGACGCCCTGGCATCGACCTCGCCGGCTCCGTTGTCAAAGAGAGCCCTGAGGGTCGTCTCGTACAACTGCCCGACCGTACCGACAGCGAACAGCCCACCCCCGACCAGGTGCCCGGTGGCCAGTTCCAACCCGAGGCTGGCAGCCAACGTCTCCTCCAGAACCGGATCACCGGAAGCGGCGGTCATCACCCAGGCGAGAGCTGCCGGGCCCCATGCAGCATCGAGGTCGATCAGAGTTCCGTCCTTGTCGAACGCCACCGCATCGACATCGAAAACCACGTCACCGGCTTCGACCTGTGGCACGCCGGATTCAGGCCATCACCCAGCAGGCGTGGGAAGGGAAGGAGACCTGAGTGGCCTCTCCTGCCACCGGCAGCTCCAGCAGGCGCTCGTTGAACAGGTCCGCGGTGAGTCGGCCACCGTCCACTGCCACCTGGACCCTCACGATCGAGCCGAGGAAGGTGACGGATTCGACCGTGCCTTCGAGGACGTTCTCCTCTTCGGCATCGAGTGTGACCTCCTCGGGGCGCATCATCAGGGATACCTCGGCGCCCTCCGGCGACTCGATGAGTGATGTAGTGCGGATCTCGCTGCGGCCAACCCGAAGGCGGCCCAGGGCAGGATCGACCACTGTTACCGGCAGACGGTTGAGCTGGCCCACGAAGGAGGCAACGAACCCCGTGGCCGGATTGTTGTAGATCTCGAAAGGCTCACCAACTTGCTCCATTTGACCCTTGCTCATCACCACGATGCGATCGGAAAGAGCCAGGGCCTCTTCCTGGTCATGGGTGACATAGACGGTGGTGATGCTGAGCTGACGCTGAATGCGCCGGATCTCGGCGCGGAGGTCGTCGCGGATCTTGGCGTCCAGAGCGGAGAGTGGCTCGTCGAGGAGGAGGAGCTGGGGACGGATCGCCAGCGCACGGGCCAGGGCAACCCTTTGCTGCTGGCCCCCGGAGAGCTCATTCGGGTACGCCTTGGCCTTGTCGGGGAGATGAATCAAGTCGAGGAGCTCGGCCACGCGCTCGCCCCGGGCGGCTCCCTCCTCTTTGCGCACCCTCAGGCCGAAGGCGATGTTCTCGGCAACGGTCATATTCGGGAAGAGCGCATACGACTGGAACACCATGCCGATGTTGCGCTCATTGGGCTTGGCGTAGGTGACGTCCTCCCCGGCCAGCCTGATCGTGCCGGCGGTGGGAGGCTCGAAACCTGCCACCATTCGCAGAGTCGTTGTCTTGCCACACCCGGATGGCCCCAGGAAGCTGACGAACTCTCCTGGCTCCACTTCGAGGTTGAAAGATTCGACAGCGACGACCCCGTTGAACTCCTTGCGCACGCCCTGGAGACTGAGAAACCCACTCATCGGCGCTTCCCCGGTCGGCTGATGAGTGTGATCATCCCCATCGCCGCCCAGGTTATGGCGAAGGCGACGATCGCCATCGCCGACGGTTCGTAGACCTTGCTTCGGGTCAGGTTGGCCATGTATGGGCCAAACGTCTGTTGCGCCAAGAAGAGGGCGATGGTGAGCTCCCCGATCACGATGGCAAAGGTCAAGAGGGCGCCGGAGAGAACGGCAACCCGGAGGTTGGGGAAGATGACCCTGCGGAGGATCGTCGGCCAACCCGCGCCCAGGCTTTGGGCGGCCTCGGTGAGCGAGCGCACGTCCATGGCTCTGAGCCCGTTGTCCACCGAGCGAAACATGTAGGGGAAGGAAAGCGCGGCATAGGCACAGACGAGGAGCACGCGCGAGCTGTCGTAAGTGGCCGTGAGCAGCAACGGAGGCCGGCCGTAGAGACGAAGCAGAGAGAAGACCAGCACGACGGCCGGGATCACGAAGGGAAGGAGGGTTATGAACTCGACCACCGGGCGGAGCTTGGGGAGCTTCAGGGTCACCCAATAGGCGGTGGGGACGATGATGAGCAGGCTGAGGAAGATGGCCGCGATGGCGTTGATCACCGACTCGGTGAACGAGGGCCAGAAATTGGCGTCGTCGAAGAGCCGGCGATATGCCTCGAAACCGAGAGTCCCCTCGGTCGCCCGAAGCGACCACCAAAACGTCGCCCCCAGCGGGACGAGAAAGTAGAGCCCAGCGATCATGAGGATCACCCACGCCCAGAACCGGCTTGCCTTGGCCAGGGTCGGCGGAGCTTCGGCCTCGATTCCGACCGGGAGCGGCGTGGTGGAAATGGTCATCCCAGCCACCTCTCCGAGCGGCGCTGCAGGACCGAATAGATCACGATGCAGAGCGCCATGATGAACACCATTCCCATCGCCACGGCATAGCCGAGCCCCGGATTGTTGAGGACGTCTCCGGAGATCTGCTGACCGATCAGCAGGGTGGCCAGCGGGATGGAACCGCCGGTGAGGGCGTACGCCGTGGCGTGGGCACCGAAGGCGTTGCCAAACAGCAGGATCATGGTTCCGAGAATCGAGGGGAGCAGGACCGGGAATGCCACACGGCGCCAATACTGCCTGGGCGTGGCGCCGAGATTCTCAGCGGCTTCCCGCCAGTCCTGTTTCAGCCCGTCGATCGCAGGGAGGATGATCAGGACCATCAGTGGGAACTGGAAATAGAGGTAGACCACCGCCAAGCCCCAGAAGCTGTACAGGCTGAAGCCGGTGTCATAGAGATCGACGCCCATCCACTCGAACAATGCGGTGATCACTCCTACACGGCCCAGCGTGAAGACGAAGGCTGCAGCCAGCGGGACGCCGGCGAAGTTCGAGGCGACACCAGAGAAGGTGGACAGACCGGAACGGGTCGAACGCCCCAGACCGCCCATGGATACCGCCCAGGCGAGGAGGAAACCGAACACTCCGCCGACGAGGGCTGTGAGCAAGCTGAGCCGGATCGACATGCCATAGGCTGCGAGAACGTTGGCGTCGGTCAGCGCCCGGTAGTTGTCCAGGGTCAGGGTCCCGTCGGGGCCCTCCAGACTGCGGTAAGCGAGGACGATCGCCGGCGCGATGAGGAACATGCCGGAGAAGAGAAAGAACGGGAGGACTCCCAGCCAGCTCCCGAAGCGGGTTCGTGGGGGGCGCTTGGCGCCCCCCACTACCGTCGTAGATTGCGTCCGATCAGCCTCCGCTTGGGCTTGGCTCAACTGTCACACCAACCACGCTCGGCCAACCTTCGACGATGACCGCCTGAGCGGCGGCTATCTCGTCGATCGAAGGGAAGAAGGCGCCCTCGGTGCTGGGCAGCTGCTCAGCGACTTCGGGGGGGATAGTGCCCGCCGCGGACATAGCCTCGAACCTGATCGGGTGGCAGTACCCCGCCGCCCAACCAAGTTGGCCTGCATCGGAGTACAGGTACTCCATCCACAGCTTGGCGGCGTTGGGATGGGGCGCATAGGCGCTGATCGCCTGCACATAGACACCTGCCATACGGCCTTCTACTGGCACCACGGTCTCGATGTCCGGGTTCCCGGCCAAAGTGACATCGTTGGCAATGGAGTTGTACGACCAGTCGATCAGAATCGGGGTCTCCCCGATTCCCACCGTGCGCGAGTCGCCATCGATTGGCACGAAGTTGCCCGCATCGTCCAGCTGGGCGAAGAAGTCGAGCCCGGCCTGGGCCGCCTCTTCCCCGGTTGCTCCCGTGGCGAGCCCTGCGGCCCACACTGACAGCATCGCGGCATTGGAGGTGAGGGGGTCGCCCGACAACGCCACCTGCCCGTTGTAAGCAGGGTCGAGGAGGTCGGCATATTCGGCCGGCGCAGCGGCCACTTCGGCCGTGTTGACCTCTAGGGAGAGCACGCCGTAGTAGTCGCCATACCAGAACCCTTCGGGATCCTTAGCGCCCTCAGGGATCTCATCCCACGTCGACACCATGTAAGGCTGGATCTGGCCGGCTTCTTTGGCCTGAGGCCCGAAGGCGAGACCGACGTCGACCACATCGGGTGCCTGTGGCCCCGGGTTCTCCTTGTTCGCCTCGATCGCCTCGAGTTCCTCGGCGGATCCGGCGCCTGGATCGAGCTCGTTGACTTCCAGGCCGTATTCCGCCTTGAAGCCCTCGATCACGGCCCCGTAGCCGCACCAGTCGTGAGGCAGGGCGATCGTGGTCAGCGTGCCCTCTTCCTGGGCAGCCGCAATGAGCTCCTCCATCCCGCCGGCGGCCGCCACTGTGGTCTCTGTGCTCCCGGCGGTCGTCTCGGTGGCGCCAGCCGTTGTTTCGGTAGCACCGGCCGTCGTCTCGGTGGCGCCGGCGGTGGTGCTGGTGCCTGTATCGCCTCCACAGGCAGCCAGCAGTGCCGCCATGACGACACCGATGATCAGATATCTCTTCATCATTCTCCCTTGGTTCAAATGACCGCTGGGCGGATCGTACCCCTGCGTCATGCCCGCCCGCCTGGATTCGGGCGGCGCACAGAGGAGCTCAGGATGGCCGGCAGGAAAACAGCGCGTGAAAGCTGGATCACCGGCTCGGTCTCGCACAGCCTTTCTAAGAACCTTTAGGGATCAGAAGCGAAGGACAATCGAGCTCGATCTCACTGTCAAGGGCGGGATGGTCGTCTCGCCCCGTGGGCGGCCTTCACCGACCTGGGAGTGCCCAGGGGGCGAATCGTTGCCGCGGGCTGCCGCTTGCTTACGATCTCCCGATGGAATCAGAACACGATCCCCCTGCAGGATTGATCTCGAGTCAGCCCATCTACAAAGGTCGGGTTGTCGATCTCTCCCTCGACAGGGTGATGCTCCCCAATGGGAACCAGACCGATCTCGAGATGATCCGACATCCAGGTGCGGCCGTCGTGTTGCCGATAGAGACTGGCGAAGACGGAGTCGACTATGCCCTCCTGGTCCGGCAGTACCGGTACGCAGCTGATGGCTGGCTGTTGGAGGTTCCGGGGGGCAAGCTGGATGGACCGGAAGACCCCGAGGTGTGCGCTCGACGCGAGCTGGAAGAGGAGATCGGGCATGAGGCCGGAGAGCTGATCGCCCTCGGTTCGATCCTGACCACCCCCGGGTTCACCGACGAGCGGATCTGGCTCTATCTGGGCCGAAAGTTGAAGCCGACCCGAGGGGGCCCTGCCCTCGAGGACGACGAGGTGTTGCAAGTCGAGCGTGTCCCGCTCTCCGAAGCCATTTCGCGAGCGATCGATGGCGACATCACCGACGCTAAAACGGTGGCAGCCCTGCTCCGGGCAGCGGCCATGCTCGGCATCTGAACATCGGCGCTCAGCTCAACCGCTCCACCACCCACACGATGCCCTGGACGAGTCGCCACCCCAGGTAGGCGACGGTGAGGGCGATCATCAGCTTGAAGCTGAAGGGTGCCCGGACCTCTTCCGGTGGCTCGTCGGGATTGGTGTCGGGAAGGAACTCATCGCTCATCGACGCTCTCCTGCGCGCGACAAGATATGCAAGGGGTTGCCGGTGAAATCGGCCTCGTCCCTGAGACGGTTCTCGAGAAACCGTAGATAATCGTCCCCGAGCGTCCCGCCCGAGATGAATACCACGAAGGTCGGCGGGGCCGTGCCGGCCTGGACCACGTAGTGGATCTTGGGGCGACGACCCTTGCGAACGGGTGGCGGATGGGCCGCCGCCCATTTTCGCACTGCTCGATTGAGCTGACCGGTGGGGAGACGCGTGACCCGGCCCTCCAACACGGCCTCGATCGCCCCGGGCAGCCGCTGGATCCGCGCCCCCGTCTGCGCCGACATCCGGAGAACGGGCGCCCAACCCACGAAACCGAAGCGATCTGGCAACGAACGCTCGGTGAGCTCTTTCTGCTCATCGTCGAGGGCGTCCCATTTGTTGAGGATGATGACCAGACCGACCCCTGCATGAACCGCTTCACTGGCGATGCGCTGATCCTGATGGGTGACACCCTCGGTGGCGTCCACGAGAAGCAGGGCGACGTCAGCCCCCTCCAGCGCTTCGCGGGCACGCAGCACCGCATAGAAGTCGGCATCTTCTGTGATCTGAGGCTTGCGGCGGATCCCGGCCGTGTCTATCAACCGGTAGCGGGTCCCGTCCAGGTCGACGTCGACGTCGATCGGGTCACGCGTGGTCCCGGGAGTCTCGGAGACGATGACCCGGCGCTCGCCAACCAGCTTGTTCAGGAGCGTCGACTTGCCGACGTTTGGGCGACCGACGATGGCCACGCGAGGAACTTCATCCTCGCTCTCGACATCCGCCTGCTCAGGAAGCGCCCCTACGACCCGGTCCAGGAGCTCACCCACTCCCCTGCCGTGGTAGGCGCTGATGGGATGGGGCTCACCGAGGCCGAGACCCCAGAGACGGTCGATGTTGCCTTCCAGGGTCTCGTTGTCGAGCTTGTTCGCGGCGAGGACTACCGGGATCTCGGCCGATCTGAGGACCGAGATCACGCCGGTGTCGTCGTCCGTGAGCTCGGCAGTCCCGTCCACCACGAAAATCACCGCGTCCGCGCCAGAAACCGCCGCCTCGGCTTGTTCCTTGATCGAGACTCCGAGCTGATCCGACGGCTTGATCTCCCAGCCACCGGTGTCAACCAGCACGAAATCGCGGCCCGACCAATCGCCGTCGAACTCACGGCGATCGCGGGTGACGCCCGAGAGCTCCTCGACCACCGCCGACCTCGAACCGATGATCCGGTTGACCAGGGTCGACTTGCCCACATTGGGGCGACCCACGACGACGACGACGGGAAGTCTGCTCACTGCGAGTCGAAGTCAAGCGCTGACGACGTCGAGAGCCTCGGTGGCGGTCCACTCGCGGTCCCCCTGCAGCCAGCCGTCCTTTCCCGGATGGCGGGCCGTGACTCCGGCCTCGACCAGGTTTTGGAGTGTGGTGACGAACGAGCGGAGCTGGGGTGGCAAGGGAAAGTACTCCTGCTCCTCTATCGCCGCCCACAACTCGAATCCCGATGTCGGGGCGAGACGATCGATCACCTCCTGCACGAGGTGATCGGGCGCCGAGGCGCCGGCGGTGAGCCCGACTACCGATACATCCTCCAGCCAACTGGCGTCGATGTCATCGGCCGAATCGATGCGGTGTGCCGTCACCCCGTGGTCATGGGCCACCCTGACCAGGGCTTGGGTGTTGGATGAGTTGTGCGACCCGACCACCAGGACCAGGTCGCATTCCCCGGCAAGTTGCTTCACAGCTTCCTGGCGGTTGGTCGTGGCGTAGCAGAGGTCGGACTTCCGTGACATCGCCAGATCGGGAAAGCGGACCCTGGCATCGTCCATAACTGCCATCCACTCATGGACACCGAGGGTCGTCTGGGCCAGGAGCGCGACCTTGGCCGGGTCGGCCGGGCTGTACTCCCCGAGACCGGTTTCCGGCTCGACCAGCCTTATCGCCGAGGGGGCCTCCGCGACGGTGCCGACCGCCTCATCGTGGCCCTCGTGACCGACATAGATGATCTCGAACCCGTCCCGGGCCATTCGCTTCACCTCGTGGTGGACCTTGGTCACCAGAGGGCAGACGGCATCAATCACCACAGCCGCTCGGGCGGCCGCCCCGGCAACCACCTCAGGTGCCGAGCCGTGAGCGGAGAGCATCACCGGGGCCCCCTCCGGGACCTCGTCGATGTGGTTCACGAACACGACACCGACTCCTTCGAACGCCTTCACCACCCACTCGTTGTGAACGATCTCGTGATAGCAGTACACAGGGCCGTCGAAGATGCGGGTCATCCAGGTGAGGGCCTTGATGGCCATGTCTACCCCGGCACAAAACCCCCTGGGCTCGGCAACGAGAACCCGTTCAACGCTCATGGGTCAATGGTAGGTGGGGCCAGGATCCAACCGACCCTGGCTCGTAAGCCTCAGAGGGCCGCCTCGCGGGCCAACTCGACGATTCTGTCTACCACCTCGTCCACCGTCATGTCCGACGTGTCGATCACCACGGCGCCATCGGGGACGATCAATGGCGAAGCCTGGCGGGTGGAATCCCTCTCGTCCCTTGCTCTCAGCTCATCCAGGACGCCGGCCTGCTCCTTGCCGGTCTGATCGGCTCGCCGTTGCGCTCTGACCTCGGGGCGGGCATCGAGGTAGACCTTCACGGTTGCCTCGGGGAAAACGACCGATCCGATGTCGCGGCCCTCCACGACCGCACGGTTGTCGTGCCGCGCCACCCACTCTCTCTGGTACACCACGAGAAGGCCGCGCACCTCTGGGTGGGTGGAGACCCGCGACGATGCCTCGGTGGAGGCCGGGCTCCGGATCTCCTGTGAGACGTCCGACCCATCCAGCAGCATCCTCCCCTCGTCCTGATCGAGGCTGATGCCGGCGACCACATTCGCCACTGCCTCATGATCGGCGAGGCTGACGCCTGCTCGAATGGCGGCAAGGCCGGCCGCTCTGTAGAACGCCCCTGTGTCGAGACGGGGGACGCCCAAACGTGACGCCACCTTCCTGCTAACCGTGCTCTTCCCGGTTCCGGCCGGGCCGTCGAGGGTCACGATGAGGTCGGTCACGGGCGGGGAGCATATCCGGCAGGCGGAGAGGGACCCGATCCCCGAGGGTGTCCTTATGGGGGTATTCGGACAATGGGGGCTTGTGGGACCGGGTCGGTCCTCTCCGTCGGGCGCAACCTAGCGTGGAGCGCATGCGGCGCGTCGTCTCTTCACGCAATCGTTTGGGCGAGGTTTGAGAGCATGTCCCAGAAGGATGGCCAGGTCTTGGCCACGACATCCGGGTCTGCGATCTCGATCCCGGGGACACAGAGGCCGACCAGGGCGAAGGACATCGCTACCCGATGATCCCCGTAGGACTGCACGCGGGCGGGATGAAGGACACCCGGCACGATAACGAGCTCATCGCCCTCGACGTTCGCGTCCGCCCCGAGCCGGGTGATCTCGGCAGCCAGTGCAGCCAGTCTGTCCGATTCCTTGTGGCGGAGTGATCCAAGGCCTCGGAGCCGGCTGGGGCCGTCGGCGAACAGGGCCGCCACCGCAACTGCCAGTGAGCCGTCAGGGGATCCAGAGAGATCGATATCGATCGGATGCAGCCCATCGATCGTGGCTGCGACGGTGGTCTCATTGCCGGTCTGACTGAGGACGCATCCCATTTGCTCGAGCACACCGGCGACGGCGAGATCGGGTTGGAGGGATTCTGCTCCGAGACCTTCGATGGTCACACGGCCACCGGTTATGGCGGCAGCGACCATCGGGTAGACGGCTGCCGATGCATCGGGCTCGATGGTGATGTCCGTGCCTGTGTACCCCCCGGGCTCTACCCGGTAGCCCGCCTCGACCTGCTCGACGATGGCACCGAACTCCTCCATCGTCGCGATGGTGAGCTCGAGATATCTGCGTGAGCCCTCGAGGCCTTCCGGAATGACAACCATCTCCTTTCGGGCGAGGGGAGCGACGAGAAGCAGGGCACTGGCGAACTGGCTGGTCTGATGCGAGGCCACCGTGACCCGTCCGCCGGGAAGCGCTCCCCCATCGACGGCCACCGGAAGATGCCCGCCGACTGAGGACGTCGCGACGCCGAGAGCGTTGAGGGCATCGACCAGCCCGCCCATGGGACGCTGCGGCAGCCGATCCCTCCCCACGACAGTGGTCGTGCCGTCAATGAGCGAGGCCAGGGCGATCACCGAGCGTGCGGTGAGACCGGATGCGCCGACGTCCACAGGAATGCTTGGCGCTTTGAGAGCGCCGCCGGACCCGATTACCCGCCAGGCGGTCGCCAGGAGCGGCGATGTCCACCCCAAAGAGCCCCAAGGCGTGACGGGCAGCCCGCGTGTCGTCCGCATCCAGCGGCGCCCGCAAAAGCGAATCGCCCTCGGCCAGCGCGGATACGACCAAAGCCCTGATCGTGTGGGACTTCGATCCGGGTGGGCGCACGGAAGCGTCGATCGGCCCGGTGGCCGGTTCGACCGTGCGGAACCCGTTCACGGAGCGACCCCGGTGCCCGAGGCGAGGAGGTCGCGTATCTCGCCGGCCGACAGCTGTCGGGATTGCCCTGGTTTGAGAGACCGGTCCGTGATAGGCCCGATAGCGGTCCTGACCAGAGAGCTCACCTCGAAGCCCAAAGCCTCGAACATGCGGCGTACCTCACGGTTTCGTCCCTCTCCCATCGTCAATTCGACCAGAGTCGCCTCTCTCTGGCGCCCAACGACCTGCGCCGATAGGGCACGAGCCGGTCCGTCGTCGAGGTCGATGCCTTCCATTAGGCGCCTGATCTCGCCTTTCCCCGGGTTCCCCTTGACCAGGGCCACATACTTCTTGACGATCCCGTATCTGGGATGGGTCACCCGATTGGCGAGATCGCCGTCGTTGGTGAGGAGGATCAGGCCCTCCGACTCGTAATCGAGACGGCCGACCGGGTACAACCGGAGACCGGGCGGCACCAGATCGATCACCGTCCGACGTCCCTGCGGGTCAGATGCCGACGAGATGACCCCGGCGGGTTTGTAGAGTAGGTAGGTCTCCAGATCGGGGTTCACCGGGATCGGGACGCCATCGAGGGTGACCTGCTGCGTGGTCACATCCACCCGATCACCCAGAACTGCCTCGACTCCATCAACGGCAACCCTCCCCTGGCGGATCGTCTCCTCGGCGGCGCGACGCGACATGAGCCCGGCTCCGGAGATTGCCTTCTGGACGCGGATCAGGTCCGCCATCGCTCACGTCGTCCCGGGGCGAAGAGTCTCCTCTAAGGATTCGACGGTGTCGGCCGGCGGAATGTGATCCGCAAGAGGCGGCAACCCGGCCAGCGACTCGAGACCCATCTTCTCCAGGAAGAGATCGGTGGTGACATAGACCGCCGGGTTGCCCGGGATGTTGAGACGCTCTCTTTCCTCGACGAGGCCGAGTCGCTCCAGCGTCCTCACCGCAGAATCGGAGTCGACCCCCCGGATTTCGTTGATCTGGCTTCGGGCGACGGGTTGCCGATAGGCGACCACGGACAGGGTCTCGAGGGCTGCCGGCGACAGCTTGCGAGCGGTGGCCGACGTCGAGAAGCGCTCCAGGAAGGGATAGGCGTCCGGGTGGGTATAGAGCCGCCAGCCCCCGGCCACCTGGCGCAGTATCAGGCCGCTCTCCCGGTCCTCCAAGTCCCGGGTCAACTCGTCGAGCAGCTCTTCGACTCTCGTCTTGGGCAGTTCCAGGACCTCGGCCAATTCGCCGATCGGCACCGGCGCCTCGGTGACGAAGAGAACGGCTTCGACTGCAGCGACCTCCCTCACGACGCCCACTCTGAATTGAGATCCACCGCTCCCTGGCCCCGGTCACGGACGACGATCTCGGACAACCAATCATCCTGGGAGACCTCGATGAGGCCCCAGCGAGCCAACTCCAGCAGGGCCAGGAAATACGCAGCCACTTCGACGGTCCGGGTGCATTCAGCGGTCAGCTCCTCGAAAGTGGACATCGTCTCATCGGTCACCCGCGCCCTGATCTCCTCGATCGCCGCCTCCACCGAGGGGAGGTCGAGGTCCAGATGGTCGAGATCGGGCTCGGCTCCTTCCCTGGAGAAGATACGAATCGCGAGAACTGCCAGACCGTCCACATCGATCGGCACTACCAGGTCCGCGGGTCGGGATGCGATGGGTTGGTCGACTCCACTCGTCCGGGGGACGAACCGGTTGGCCTCCTGGAGCCGCCGTTGCAGCACAGCGGCCACATCCTTGAACGTCACGCACACCAGGAGACGAGAGAGGAGCCGATCACGCTCCTCGATGAGGGCGAGCTCCTCGTCCAGATCGAAGGCGCCCCTGGTCGGGAGGAGCGACTGGGCCTTGAGCTGGATGAGGGTGGCTGCGATCAGCAGGAACTCCGAAGTGACATCCAGATCGAGGCCTTTCATCTCGTCGATGAAGGCCACGTACTCCCCCACCACCTCGGTGAGTCCCACCGCGGTCACCTCGACCTGATGTTTCGTGATCAATTGGAGCAGGAGATCCAGTGGTCCCTCGAAAACCGTGGTCTTGACATGAAAGGTCATCAGCCGCCTCAGGTTATTCGGGCCTGGGTGCGGCGCCGGTCTTTGGCGGCTGGTCCGCCAATTGCAGCAAGTCCCACGTGCTGGACGAGATTCCAGGTGGCCGTTCGCCGTGATGGTGGCGAGCGAAGTCGACGAGGAGGTCCTCACAGCCCAAGCTGGCCAGTTCTCGAGCGGCGGTCTCGCCGTGGTCCCGGTAGAGCTGCCAGCGTCCCGTCAAAGGAAGGCCGAGCCGCATAGCCAGCGAGGCAAAGGTTCTGCCGAGGACACCGAGGCGCGCGTGTCTCTTGCCGACGTCGTGGAGAAGGGCGGCTCGAATGACGTCGAGCTCACCACCCCCGGCGATGGCAACGAGAGCGGCATGAAACCCGTGTCGCTGGTCTGGGTCCGGCTGTGAGAAGAAAACCCAGGCTTGTCCCCGGTCCAGCCAGCCTTCCACGGCCGTCCGCTCGGCCGCATCCAGTGGGGTGGAAAACAGGACATCGAAGAACCGACGGGTCAGATGGCCCAGGGAGCCCGGCACGCTTCTAGTGCTCTGGCCACTGACGTTGGCGATGTTCAGGGCGAGGCAGGGGCGTTGCCTGGCAAGGACGCAGGACGAAGGCGCACCTGGCCGTTCGTCGAGGACGAGGACGCAGCCAGCGACGCCATCTGGCCGTCCTGAACGCGGCGAACGTTAGTGGTCGGGGCACTAATGACCGGCCGCCTTGGCCTTGCATTCGACGCAACGCACCGACTCGGGTCGCGCCTCAAGGCGTGCCGCGGGTATCGCCTTGCCGCAGTCCTCGCAGATCCCGTACGTGCCGGCTTCGATCTTGCCCAGAGCCTGGTCGACATTGGCCAGTTGGGCCTTGAGCGAATCGACCACACCTAGAACCTCGGTGCGCTCGGCAGTCACGGCCGCGGCATCGGCGAAGCTCCCACCGAAGTCGAGATCGGCGCGAAGGTCGCCTGTCTCGGCGGCGCCGAGCTCGTCCAACTGATGGACGAGATGAGCTCGTTCTATGCGCAGGGCCTTCTCGGCACCGGCGATGTCCAACGTGGTCATTTGCTCCTCGGGTGGGCCTGGACGTAGATCTCCACGAGATGAGCAGGGCTTACCTTCGTGTAGATCTGGGTTGTGGAAATCGTAGCGTGACCCAGGATCTCTTGTACGGTCCGAAGGTCCGCTCCCGCCTCCACCATGTGTGTCGCTGCCGAATGCCTGAGCACGTGAGGTGAGACTTTCTCCTCCTGGATGCCCGCCTTTCGAGCGTTGGCACGAACCACGTCGAAGATGCCCTGGCGGCTGAGTCGCCGGCCTCTCAGATTCAGGAACAGCGGGTCCCCCCGTTGTGAGCTCCTGACCAGATTCATTCGGTCCGGAAGCCATCGAGATACCGCGACCACTGCTTTGCCGCCGATCGGCACCAACCTCTGCTTGGCCCCCTTGCCTGTGACGATGACCACCTTGTCCTCGAGGTCGATATGGCCGAGGTCCACCCCCACCGCCTCCGAGACACGTGCCCCGGTGGCGTAGAGGAACTCGAGCAAGGCGGAGTCACGTCGCCCCTTGATCGTGGTGATGTCAGGCGCCTCGACCAGATGGATGGCCTCGTCGATCGTGAGGGCCTTGGGGAAAGGCTCAGGACGCCGTGGGGACTCGAGAAGAAGGGTGGGATCGGTCTGCCGCAGGCCTTCGATCACGAGAAATCGATGCAAGCCCCGTATCGCGGCGAGCTTCCGACCGACAGTGGATGAGGCAAGATCTTCGCCCCGCAGATGGGTCACATATCGCCTCGACTGAGGCCTGGTCAGGCTCGGCGCCGTCGAGGAATGCGAGATACTGGGCGAGGTCCCGTCTGTAGGCCTCGATGGTGTTGGACGAGAGGCCACGCTCCACGTCGAGGGCGAGGAGGTATTCCTCCACGCCTTCCGACAGTGTCAGCGCGCCCGAGCTCAAACCGAGGCGAGCGCCTCTTGTGGCGGCACATGTGCAACCCCCAGGCTCTCCGCCACCGCCGGGTGACACACCGACTTCCCGACGACGTTGATCCCTCCGGTCAACTCGGGGTGGCGTTCGACGGCGCCGGACACGCCGTAGTTGGCCAGGCTGACCGCGTATCGCAGCGTGGCATTGGTGAGGGCATAGGTCGAGGTGTGAGGAACCGCCCCGGGGATGTTGCCCACTGCGTAATGCAGCACGTCGTGAACGAGGTACACCGGATCGGTGTGGGTGGTCTCTCGAGAGGTAGCGAAACATCCACCCTGATCGATGGCGACGTCGACGAGCACCGAACCCCTTTTCATCGCCCGAACCATGTCTTCGGTGACCAGCTTCGGAGCCGACGCCCCGGGAACCAGGACAGTTCCTATCACCAGATCGGCGTCGAGAACCTCCTGCTCGAGCGTCAGCCGGTTCGAATGCAAGGTCCTGACCCGGCCCAGATAGAGCGAGTCGAGGGTGCGCAGCTTGCCGATATCGGTGTCGAGCACGACCACGTCGGCTTGCATCCCCACCGCGATAACGGCGGCGTTGGAGCCAGCGATCCCTCCGCCAATCACCACAACCTTGCCTGACCTCACTCCGGTGACGCCGCCCAGGAGCACCCCCCTCCCGCCTTCTGTCTTCCCCAGGAAGTAGGCGCCCGCCTGGGTGGCCATCCGGCCTGCGATCTCGGACATAGGAGCGAGGAGGGGCAGGGAGCGGTCGGGAAGCTGCACCGTCTCGTACGCGATCGCGATGACGTCCCTTTCCAACAGACCGGCCGCCATCCGCGGGTAGGCAGCCAGATGCAGGTAGGTGAACAGGATCTGGCCTGGACGAAACATCTCAATCTCGGAGTCCTGAGGCTCCTTGACCTTGAGGATCATCTCGGCACCATCGAAGACCTCGCCGGCATTGGGCACGATGGTTGCCCCCTGGGCCTCGAACTCCTCGTCGACGATGGAAGATCCCTCCCCGGCGCCCTTTTCGATGAGGACGGTGTGGCCGCGCTCGGTCAGCTCGCGGGTCCCGACCGGAGTGATCGCAACACGGTGCTCTTCGGTCTTGATTTCTTTGGGCACGCCGACGATCAAGACACGTCCTCCCTGACGCTTGGCACCATATTCGGCAGGCTATCGGCCCAGACCAGGCCGTGCCTCACTCGATGGTCAGATCCACCGGTTCCGGCAGCACGACAACCTGATCGGTCCTCGCCGCTGCAGCCCTGACCAAACCCATGAAGAGCGGGTGCGGCGTATCGGGACGGGAGCGGAACTCAGGATGGGCCTGGGTGCCCACGAAATAGGGGTGGTCGACGAGCTCGATGTACTCGACCAGGTTGTCGTCGGGTGACAGGCCGGACAACCTCATCCCCGCCTTCTCCAGGTCTTTGCGGTAACGGTTGTTGACCTCCCACCGGTGTCGGTGCCTCTCGTAGACCAGTTCCTGGCCGTACAGCTCCCGGGTCTTCGACCCCTCGGCGAGCTTGGCCGCATAGAGGCCGAGACGCATCGTCCCGCCCTTCTCTGCGACGTCCTCCTGGCTGGCCATCAGGTCGATCACGGGGTGTGGCGTCGAGGGGTCGAACTCGGTGCTGTTGGCGTCGGCCAAGCCGAGCACGTTGCGCCCGAATTCGATCACGGAGCATTGCAGTCCGAGACACAGACCTAGCAAGGGAACGCTGTTCTCTCGGGCGTACCGGATTGCCTGCACCTTGCCTTCGACACCCCGATAGCCGAATCCGCCGGGGATGACGATGCCGTCCAGGTCCTCGAGGTATGAGTCGGCCAGCAAGCCGGTCAGCTCGTCGCTCGGGACCCAAACCAGGTCGAGCCCGAGACCCTGGCCGGCGGCGGCATGACGCAGGGCCTCGGCGACGGAGAGGTAGGCGTCGGGGAGGCCCACGTACTTGCCAACTATCCCGACCCGGATCGTCCGGGTGGAGGACAACGCCCTGTCCACCATCGAACGCCAGGCGTCCAGGTTCGGCGGGCCGGTGACCAGTCCGAGCCGATCGCACACGACGGCGTCGAGCCCGCCGTCGTGGAGGATGAGTGGCACCTCGTAGATATCCCGGGCATCCGGCGCTGCGATCACGGCCCGAGGCTGGACGTCGCAGAAAAGGCTGATCTTCTTCCTGACGCCTTCGTCGATCTCGCGGTCCGAGCGAACGATGATCACGTCCGGGGTGATCCCCTTGCTGCGCAGCTCGGCAACCGAGTGCTGGGTGGGCTTGGTCTTCAGCTCCTCCGAAGTGGCGATGTATGGCACGAGAGTGACGTGGACGAACATGACGTTCTCCCGTCCGACGTCGTTCCCGAATTGGCGGATGGCCTCCAGAAAGGGAAGGCTCTCGATGTCACCGACGGTCCCCCCGACCTCGGTGATCACGACATCGACATCCTGGTCGCCGACCCGACGTATTCGGTCCTTGATCTCATTCGTGATGTGTGGGATCACCTGGACCGTGTCCCCCAGGTAGTCCCCCCGGCGCTCTTTCTGGATCACGGACAGATAGATGGAGCCGGAGGTGACGTTCGAAGTCCGCTTCAGGTTTTCACCGGTGAACCTCTCGTAATGACCGAGGTCCAGGTCGGTCTCACCCCCGTCATCGGTGACGAACACCTCGCCGTGCTGGAAGGGGTTCATCGTGCCCGGGTCGACGTTGATGTAGGGGTCGAGCTTTTGGTTCACGACGCGGAGGCCTCGCGACTTGAGCAGGCGCCCTAGTGAGGAGGCGGCGATCCCCTTGCCCAGGCTGGAGACGACGCCGCCCGTGACGAACACGAATTTGGTGGGAGTCGGTGGGCCCTCGGTCTCCTCAGAAGGGTGCTGGGTGGTGGATTCTGAGGTGAAAAGTGGCCCGTCCATGACGGGATGCCAATGTAGCACCGAGAAGGCGCCGAGCCAGCATCATCGAGAGCGGGCACCCTCGAGGAGCTCGGCAGCGGCCTCGCGGCCGTGATCACTCTCGGGAAGTCCGGCCAGCATCCGGGATAACTCGGTGAGCCGATCTTCCCCATCGACCTTTCGCACGGATGCCTTGGGCCCTTCACGCTCGATCACGAAGTGATCCTCGGCGTGGGCTGCTACCTGTGGGAGATGGGTGACGCAGAGCACCTGGCAGGTCCGGGCAAGGTCGGCGAGCTTCCGACCGAGGGCCAAGGCGGTGGCTCCACCGACACCGGCGTCGATCTCATCGAACACCATGGTGCCGGCGCCCCCGGCACGGGTGGCAAGTCGAAGGGCGAGCATCAATCGCGACAACTCGCCTCCGGAAGCGACCTCCTGGATGCGCCCTGAGGCCAGGCGGTCGTCCGAGGCGAACAAAATCTCGACCTTGTCGATGCCGGTGGGACCCGGCTCGACGGACTCGGTCGCGATGGTGACGGAGGCCGCCGGGAGTCCGAGGGCGGCCAGGTGAGTGCGAGCTTCCTCCTCGATCTCGGCGGCCACGTGAATCCGGGCCATGCTCAACTCGGCTCCGATCCCGGCCAGCTCGGCCCGCGATCGTTGCAGCAGGTCGTCGATCGTCGATGCCTTTTGGATCAGCTGCTCTAGCTCCGATGCCCGGCGGGAGGCACCGGCGCCGAATTCGAGGACATCGTCCAAAGTCCGGCCGTATTTTCGTTTCAGCTCGCCCAGAGTGGTGAGCCGCTGCTCGACGGTCTCCAGGGCCGCCGGATCTTCGAATGCACTGTCGGCCACGGCACGCAGGTCGCGGAGCAGATCATGGGCGACTGCGTCCAGGCCTTCTGCCGCACTCATCGGATCTGCCATCTCCGGGTCGAAGACCGCCAGCTTTCTAAGTCGGGACACGATCTCACCGGAGCTCTCGGCCAACCGCTCCAGTTCGTCGGTCGCAGCAGTCAGGTTCTCCCGCACCGCTTCGGCGTTCTTGAGCCTCGCCGCCATCGACTCGAAACGGAGATCGTCACCGCTCTCGAGCCCGGCGCCGGCGATCTCGTTTGCCTGATAGCGGAGCAGATCGAGCTCGCGTTCCAGGGCTGTCTGGTCACCTCCAAGACGACGCTGGTCCTCGACCGCGGATCGATACCTTGTCCAAGCATCGACATACCGGTCCCTCGTCTTCAACCCTGCACCGCCCAACATGGCGTCAACGAGGGCGAGGACGGTCTGGCTCCGCTGCAGAAGGAGTCGGTCGTGTTGGCCGACGATCTCCACCAAACCGCCGATTCTCTCCTCGAGAACGGCCGAGGCTGCGAGGGCCCCATTCAGATATGCGCGGCTTCTGGCGTCCCGGGGCACCACGCGGGTGACACCGATTTCCGTGTCGTGGCCGCCGAAAAGGCCTTCGGCAACGGCCTCGTCATCGAAGGGCCCAACCGCACTCGTCTTCGCCTTTTCCCCGGTCAGGAGGCGTAGCGCGCCGAGGAGCATGGTCTTCCCTGCCCCCGTCTCACCTGTGATCACGGTGAAGCCTGGCCCGGGGTCGATGGATGCGTCCTCGAGCACTCCGAGGTTTGCCACCCGCAGGTGGTGGATCATCGGTCGAGACCGAACTTGTCCGTGATCAGCCTGGGGAACGACCGCGGGCGGAATCGTGCGAACCGCACCGGGCGCTCACCCTGCTCGATCTCGACAGTCCGGCCTGCGCCGAGATGGCCCATGTCGATCTTGTCCACGGTCACCTTCACCGGGCGGTCCTTGCCAACGACGATCGACAGCCGACTGCTCGCCGCGATGACAAGCGTGCGGTCGAAAAGGGAATGCGCCGCGACCGGGGTGAGGATCAGGGCACTGAGGACCGGGTCGACGAGTGGGCCCCGGGCTGAGAACGAGTACGCGGTCGATCCAGTAGGGGTAGCCACAATGAGCCCATCGGCGCGATAGGTAAGGAAATGCTCGTCATCGACGGCGACATCGAGGTGAATGAGGCGCTGGCTGTCAACCTTCTCCACTACGACATCGTTGACGCCCGTGGCCGAGGCTCCTTCCACCGTCGCCTTGACGGTCATCCGCTCCGAGACCTCGTAGTCACCGCCGAGCAGTCGGGTGATCACCTGATCCAGGTCGTCCGGCTCGGCCTCCGCCAGGAACCCCATCGTGCCGAGGTTGAAGCCGAGGACGGGAACATCGTGGGTGAGGGCACGCTGGGCCGCCGCCAACACTGTCCCGTCACCTCCCACTGCCAGGATGAGGTCTGGTCTCTCCCCAACGTCCTCGACGACCTTGCCCCCCGCCGAGGCAATGGCCACCCTCAGCTTCTCGGCGAAGACACGCGCATTCTCCGGCCCATGCCGTACCTCGAGGGCGAACTTCATTCAGGCACCTCCAGGGCGATCCCTTCATCGCCTTTGCGAAGCCAGAGTAGGTACTCGACGTTGCCGTCTCGTCCTTCGATTGGTGAGCGGATGATGCCGCGGGCACCCAATCCGGCTTCCCCGAGACACCCGATCACCTTGCGAACGGCCTGCTCCCGCACTTCATGGTCGCGGATCACCCCTCCGTGACCCACGTTGCCTTTGCCCGCCTCGAATTGGGGTTTCACCAGGACGACGAGGTCCGCCCCATCGGCGGCCGCTTCATCCAGCTTTCCGGCGACTGCGCAGAGCGAGATGAACGAGAGATCGGCGACGATGAGCGGATAAGGGCCGTCTAGTTGGGCGACATCGACCAGACGGAAGTTGGTCCGCTCAACAGAGACGACTCGCTGGTCATTCCGAAGGCGCTCGTGAAGCTGAGCTCGCCCGACATCGAGAGCGGTCACCGATCGCGCACCCCGCTCCAGGGCCACCTCGGTAAACCCGCCGGTCGAGGCCCCGATGTCGAGGACAACTTTGCCGTCCGGGTCGACCGGGAAGGCGTCGAGGGCGGCGAGCAACTTGAACGCCCCTCGAGACACCCACTTTCTCTCGTCGCTCACCAACGAGATCGGAGTGTCGGTGGAGACGAGAGAAGCCGGCTTTGGGGTAGGCATACCGCCTACCAGGACCTTCGACTCAGTGATGAGCCTCTGTGCCTCGGTGCGGCTGCCGGCGAGATCGCGCCGGACGATCTCGGCGTCGAGACGCCTTCTGGTCAGGACGGCTCCGATTCCTCGAGGAGTGAGCCGAGGAGGTTGGCCAGCTCCGCCGCCGGTTCGGGCAAATCGGCGGGGTCGAGCTCTTCGAGACGGGCGAGGGCGGCTTCCAGCTTCTCGATTTGCTCCTCGGTGATTTCCATATCCGGATTATCGCCTAATCCGGGTCAGGAAGGCCAGATCTCTACGACAGGACCAGATCCACCGCTGCTGCCAGATCGGGTGCGACGTGATCGGCGCCCAGCGCCTCCCAATGGGGGGTCACACCTGAGAGGACGAGGATGGAAGTCCAGTCGGGCTCTGCGGCGGCCAGAGCGATGTCGGTGTCGACCCGATCGCCGATGATCCATGCAGCTCCGATCCCTCGCGCACGGAGCAACTCCCTCATCGGTCGGTGTGGCTTGCCGGCGACCTCGGGGATGACTCCGGTCGTAGCTTGCACCGCAGCGACCATCGCTCCCCCACCTGGGAGCAGGCCACCCGGAACCGGATATGTCGGGTCGGTGTTGGTAGCGATAAACCGCGCCCCGGCTCGAACTGCGTCCGCCGCTCTGGTCAGTCGTTCGTAGCTCAAGTCCCAATCGAGCCCGACCAGGAGCGCCCTTGCCTGCATGGGATCGTCAGTCACCCCGATCCCGGCCTCGGCCAGTGCCGTCGTGATCCCATCCGAGCCGAGGACCATCACCGGATGCTCTGCTGCCTCGAGCATCCCCACCGCTGCCTCGGAGGAGGTGACGATGGAGTCGGCAGCAATGTCGACGCCCGTCATCGTCGATATCCGCTCGGCGACGTTCGCCGGCGTTTTCGTGCTGTTGTTGGTAGCGAAGTAGAGGTCCACTCCCGCCGTGACCAGGCGGTGCAGCGCTCTGTCCGAACCGGGGATGAGCTGGTCGCCGCGATAGACGACGCCATCGATGTCGCATATGACTGTCATGGTGCGGTGAAGAAGCGCTCCAGGACATGTTCGTAGAGGACCGTGGTCCGCTCGACAGACGCTGCCGAAACCCTTTCATCGTGGCCGTGGAAGAGCGACAGCATCTCGGAGAAGGCCATGCGCTCGTCGAAGAGGCCCACGCCGTAACAAATGGTGCCCCTCGCCCGCCAGAAGCGGGCGTCGGTCGCCGCTGTCATCAATGTCGGCGCCAGATTCCGGTGACCATCCAGTGCCTCGACGGCATCCCCGATGGCTTCCCACAGGGCGTTGCCCACCGGTGAGACAGTCGGCTCGCTGTCCATCACCGGGATGATCTCGATGTGACCGGACGCGGTACCCATGGACTTTCGGAGATGGGCGTCGACGAACTCCCGATCCATTCCAGGGAGTCCGCGTATGTCGAGCTCGGCATGGGCCTTGTCGGCTATGACGTTGGTCTTGGTCCCTGCCTTGATCACATTGGACGAGATCGTGAGATGGGTGGCGGCGTGGATGTAGCGGGCCAGGGCCGGGTCCTCCACAGCTATCCGGTCGATCTCTTCGTCCAATCTGTCGATGTCGGTGAGCCGCTGGACCGTGTCGACGTCGAGGCCCAATTCCTCGACGAAACTCAGCCATTCCTCGGTCACCGCCGCCGGCGCGGGGGCGCTGATGATCCCGTCCAGGGCCTGGACCATCTTCTCCAGGGCGTTGTCCGCCCCATACGGGATCGAGCCATGTCCCGGTGTGCCGCCCGTTTCGAGAAATGACCAATAGGCGCCCTTCTCCCCGATCGAGACCGGAACGGTGCGTCGGCCCCCCACGGTCAACGCGGGGTAGGCGAGTTCCGTCAGCAGGTAGTCGGTGGATACCAGGCTCCAGTGCTCGTCGACGAGATGCTTTGCGCCGAGCCGCCCACCCGCCTCCTCGTCGGCGACTGCGGCGAAAAGGAGGTCGCCACGTGGCGTCCTGTCCCCGATCAGGTAGGGACGTACCGCAGCAGTCATGGCCGCGGTGACGTTGAGCATGTCCACGGCACCCCGGCCGTAGACAAATCCGTCCTCGATCTCGGCGGCGAAGGGATCTCTCGACCAGCCTGCCGGGTCGACCGGGACGACGTCGATATGCGGGACCAGGGCGAGCGAAGGCGCTTCGGGGTCGAAGCCGGGGACCCGATACACCAGCGACTGCCTGCCCGCGACGGGCTCGAATACTTCCCCTTCGACCCCGATGTACTCGACGAGGGTGCGCACGGAGCGCACCTCCTGCCCGCTGTCTGGTGAGCCATCGTTGACGCATTTGTTGCGGATGAGCTCCTGGAGGAGCGCAACGGTGCTCATCTGAGTCAGCCTATGACCCGGTCCGGGAGTCGAGCAGCTCGATCAGCTCGTACATCGTCGAAGTCAAGGGGTAGTCGCCCGCAAGACGCAGGGGGACCCACTCCGCGCGATCGGCATCGTCACCGGCGATCACTTCTCCACCCACGACCGACCCGAGGAAGTCGATGAGCACGATGTGGCCCTGGTCGGAGATGTGCTCCCCCACCCAGATCACTTCACCGATTTCCACTTCGAGACCCGTCTCCTCGGCCACCTCACGAACGGCCGCGTCCCTTATCGTCTCCCCGAGATCCACCTTTCCGCCCGGCACGGCCCAAAGCCCCTTCGATGGCTCATGGCCGCGTTGGACGAGGAGGATCCGACCGTCGTCGTCGACTAGGACCACGCCGACACCCACAAGTGGACGGTCAACGCTCGTCATCGTGGTGCATGATGATGGAACGGGCGGAGAAGCCTCCTGCCTCGAAGAAGTTCTTAGCCAGGCGGTGACCGGGGAGGACGTGCGCATCGAACTTCGAAATCCCACGTTTACGGAGGAGATCCATCACGAACTCACGCATCTCCTCACCGAGGGCGACCTCTCTGGCGTCAGGCTCGACATAGATGAGGCGGATCGAGCCGACCTTCTCCCCCTGGGCCTGGGGCAGGATCTCCTCGACCTGGGCGGTGACGAACCCGAACGGATACCCGTCCAATTCCCCAATCACCACGAGACCCTCGGGATCCTCGAGGAGACGTTCGAACGACGATGCGACGGGCTCAGCGAGACCGTCGGCCATTGGCCACATCGGGTGAAGAGCAGTCATTTCCTCCTCCAGGCCCCGATACAGCCCTGCCAATGCGGAGACATCATCCAGGCCCGCCAGCCTGGCGGTGACGCTCACCGCCCCCACGAGCGCACCCCTCGCACCGCTCGCTGCCAACCCCACACCGTCACCAGTCTCATCGCCTCCACGACGATCTCGGTCCCCATCTTCGAGGTGCCTCTCGTACGATCGCGAAAGGTGATCGGGACCTCGACGACGCGCAACCCGTTCTCGTAGGCCCGCATGGCCATCTCCACCTGGAAGGCGTAGCCAGAGGCCTGCGCAGCGCGGTAAGGGAGGTTCTGCAACGCCTCGGCCCGGTAAGCGCGGAATCCGGCTGTGGCGTCGTGTGCCGGGATCCCGAGCATGATCCGGGCGTAGAGATTGCCGCCCTTGGAGATGAGGCGACGCGTCAGGGGCCAATCCGGGGTGTCACCCCCTTTGACGTACCGGGATCCGATGGCCAGATCTGCACCGTTGTCGATCGCCTCCACCAGACGGGGCAGGTCGGCTGGATCGTGAGAGAAGTCGGCGTCCATCTCGATGACGATCTCGGCTCCATCCGCCAATGCCTGGTCGAAGGCGGCCGCGTATGCCGGACCCAACCCCTCCTTCTTCGAGCGATGGAGCACCGAGATCAGGCCGTCCTCGCCGGCTAGACGTTCAGCGAGCTCACCTGTCCCGTCGGGGGACGAATCATCCACAACGAGGAGCCGGTAACCGTGGGCGGTTACTGCCTTCGAGATGTCGGGGAGGTTCTCTTTCTCGTTGTACGTGGGGATGGCGACCGTTACCCGGTCAGGAGGCACAGTCCACGCACAGCATCTTCTTGCGATTGGCCAGCTGGCTCGTCCTCTTCACCATGAAGCAATTCTGGCAAACGAACTCGTCCGACCTCTGCAGCTGGGCGTCGACGTTCATGGTCAGCTCCTCGCGGCGGATGGCGCGGAGCTCCTCGGCTTCGTCGACTAGAAGGGCCTCTCCAGCCTCTTCATCGAGCAGCTGGAGTTCCTCGCTCTCCAGCTCTTCGAGGGCCTCGGTCGTCTCCTCGTCCTGCTGATCGTCGTCCTCGTCCTCACCGGCGTCGTAGTCGGCTTCTTCCGACTCGTCTTCCTCTTCGAAAGCCTCGTCCTCGATTTCGAGCTCGAGATCTACTTCGTCCTCTAGATCCTCATCGAGGTCTGGAATCGCGTCCTCGTCGGGTTCCTCCTCGGGCGCGTCGACGAGGTCGTCTTCGGGTTCTTCGGTGATCTCTTCTACTTTTTCTCTAGCCATCGTCCACTCGGCTTTCGGCCCCTTGGCGGCGCGGGAGTATAAATCGCCTTCGTCTCAGATCTTCAGACTGATCGCGGCGGGGATAACACGGCCTTTAACCGCTGTATTCCCGACAAGATCGCCGTCGCATTCCACCGGCCACGGCGGGTCCGTCTCGATGCTGAACTCGGCTGCCGAGAGCCTTCGCACTGCAGGATCGCTGAGATGAGTGCCCTTGATCACCTTGGGCACGAGGGCGGGGGCGGACGTCTTGCGGCAGTTGATGATCTGGACGTCCAAAGCCCCATCGACAAGCATCGCCTTGGGGGCAACGTTCCAGCCGCCGGCGAAGAACTGGGCGTTGGCCAGGATCACCGCCAGGGCCTCCGATTCGATCGTGCGCCGCTCGGTGATGACTTTGACCTTCGCCCTGGGGAACCCGGGAAGCCGAGCCACAAACGCGAGCGGATATCGAGCCGCTCCAAGTCGACGGCCAAGAGACATAGCCGTTTGGACGGCGGCGGCCCCCACCCCGGTCTGAGCGACGTTGACGAAATAGCGAAGCCCCCAGCTGCCCTCCAAAGTCCCCACATCGATGTCGTAGACCGCGTCGGTGGTCAGATGGCGGGCCGCCCCTGCCACATCCCGTGGCAACCCGAAGGTGCGCAGAAGGTCACAGCCAGTGCCGACGGGCAACACCCCGATCACGGGCGGAGCCGCCAGACCGAGAGGCATGAGGGCGTTCACCGCCAGATTGACAGTGCCGTCCCCGCCGGCAACGGCGAAATGAGTTGCCCCGGACCGTGCGGACTCCTCTATGAGGGCGCTCGTCTCATCCGGTGAGTCTGGGGCGTGCAGATCGAAGTCGAGGCCGATCTCTCGGAGCAGATCGCGGATCTCCGCAGGCTCGGACGCCTTCCTTCCAGCGGCCCGATTCACATAGACATGCCATTTGGGCAATTAGCCGACTCCCTGAGCGGCGACCACCCCTCGGTCGATCGCCCTAAGAGCAGCGACGGCCTCCTCACGAAGACCGGGCGCGCTATCCCGCAGTTGACGTACCAGGTCGACGAGTTGGCGTGAGACACGAACGAAGTCCCCTGGAGCCATCCCCTTGCTGGTCAAATCGTCGAAGTCGGCACCCGATGCCCACTCGTAGGCCTGGATGCCGAACCCGGGGTCGGGGCGTCGGGTCGGCGTGAGACGGAGTGATCGTTCCCGATCGACCAGATCCTTCCAGAGAAGATCCAGTTCCTCCCAACGCTCGGCCAGAACGGCGGTTGGCCACTCGGCTAGGGACGCCGTGTCGGTTCTCGGCTCGTATACGAACACCGATGTGAGGGCGACGACCTCAGCCGGCTCCAGACCGTAGAAGAGGCCCTGCTCGAGTGATTCGGTGAGAAGGAGATCGGATTCGTTGTAGATCCCTCGGAGCCGCTGACCTCGCTCGGCCAGCTGCCAACCCTCGAGGTAGCCCAGGTCCTCCAACAGGCGGCGGATGCCATCGAACTCCTCCACCAGGCCATGGCCCGAGCTTCTGCGGACTGTTCGAAATTGCTCCAGCTTGCGCCGAATCCGCACCGCACGGCGAGCGGCGGCGAGATGCCGGGCTGCATCCGGGCATCCTGCGACCGGGTGGTCGATGATCGGGTGCTTGCGGATCTCCTTGCTCGACTCGCGTGGTGGCACACGTCGCAGCATCCGTAGGAGATCCTGGACGTACCTTCGGTCCTTCGGCCGCACAGGGAGAGGGATCTCCAACTCTGTGACAATCGTGGACCCATCCACGACGTCGCGATACCCGATGGTCGAGACCCGTCCCGACGTGGCAAGAACCAGGTATCTGGCGCCACCGTCCTTTCGGGCGAGTCGCTTCAGGATCACATAGCGTCCATCGCGGGCACCGCCGGGGACATCTACTACTTGACCCGCCCCGAGAATCGACGAGATCCGGTCATTGTGGCCCTCTGGCTGAGCAGACTCCACGAGCGCCATGTACTCCTCCACTGGTCCCCGCTCGCAATGCGCCGCTGACTCCTCTTTCTCCAGGGAGTGCTCCAGTGCCTCGATGGTCGTATCAGCGGCGTGCTTGTCGCCCTCGCGTTGGAACGCGGCGAAGGAGGCCTCGAGCAGCTCCTCCGCCTGCTCCTGGCTGTAGTTGGCGACGAGGTTCGCCGTCATGTTGTAGGTGGGTCGGAAACTCGATCGAAGCGGATGCGAGCCGATGGAGGCAACCTCTGTGACCGAGCCGAAGCGGACGAATGGCGAGTGCAACACCACTCCATATCCTTCGACGTCGATTCCTCTCCGCCCGGCCCTGCCCGTCAATTGGGTGTAGTCACCTGGTCGCATGAGCTCGTGGGTCTCGCCGTTGAACTTGGAGAGCGACTCCAGCACGACAGTCCGCGCCGGATGTTGATCCCCAGCGCCAGCGTCTCGGTGGCGAACACCACTTTCAACAACCCGGCCTCGAACAGCTCTTCCACGGTCTCCTTGAAGGCGGGGACCAGTCCAGCGTGATGAGGGGCCACTCCGGCCTCGAGACCGGCGATCCAACGGTCGTACCCGAGCACAGTCAGGTCTTGGTCCCCGAGGTGGGCCGTCCGCGTCTCGGCGATCTCCCGTATCGATGCCCGCTGGGTGGGGTCGGTCAGTCGGACGCCGGCATCGACGAGACGATGGGCTGCGGCATCGCAACCCGCCCTGCTGAAGATGAAGAAGATCGCGGGAAGCATCCCCTCCTCCGCGAGTCGCTCCACGGTTTCGATCCGATTCGGGCTCTTGAATCGGCGGCGTCGGCCTCGTTCCAGGCCGAGCATGTGTTCGATCCGTGGATTGGGCCGTCTCCTTCCCTCACGCTCGATAAAGGTGGGGAGTAGGTGCAGGGTCTGTGCCCCCATTCGGTCTCTGATCATGTACATCGATTCGAGGGGCACAGGGCGATGGTCGGTGGCGATGAGACGCGTCGGTCCCCGCCGCTCACCCACCCATGCCGCGAACTCCTGATTGTTGGACACGGTCGCCGAGAGACAGACCAGCTGAAGATCCTGGGGGGCGTGGATGATCACCTCCTCCCAGACGGCGCCCCTGGTCCTGTCCTGGAGATAGTGAACCTCGTCCAGGATCACGAGACCAACCTTGTCGAGCCGGGTTCCCTCGGCATAGATCATGTTGCGGAGCACCTCGGTCGTCATGACGACGATCTCGGCATCCCCGTTGATCACGTTGTCGCCGGTCAGCAGTCCGACCCGTTCCGGCCCGTATCCGGACACGAAATCCGAGAATTTTTGGTTGGACAATGCCTTGATGGGAGTGGTGTAGAAAGAGCGCTCCCCCCGTAAGAGCGCGAGATGGATCGCCGCCTCGGCCACCAGCGTCTTTCCTGCCCCGGTGGGCGCGGTCACCACGACCGAATTGCCTTCGGACACTGCCTCCGCCGCCTCCACCTGAAAATCATCCGCCCGGAACGGGAGTTGTCCCCAGAATTCGTCCAGTGGGGTCATTCCTCCCCCTGTAGGGGGGAGTACCGCCGCAGGCGGGGAGGGGGGACTCATTTCCTGAGGACCAGACGGACCAGCCAGTAGGTGGCCTCGTACATCAGGTAGAGGGGAACGGACAGGACCAGGAGACTGAACGCGTCTCCACTGGGCGTTATGAGCGCCGCGCCGATGACGATGATCAGGATCGCCCATCGTCGCCCCTTCGCGAGCTGCTTGGAAGTGATGATCCCGGCGGCCGCTGCTGCGAAGAGGAAGACCGGGAAGAGAAAGGCGAGCCCGAAAGCGAGCAGGAAGCGAAGTGTGAATGAGTAATAGTCGCCGAGTCGGAGGTTGGTTTCCACATCCGGGAAGATCTGTAGGAGGAACTCGAGCCCACGGGGCAGCGTGAGATATCCGAACACGACGCCTCCCACGAAGAGGACGACGAGGGCGCCCACAATGGGCCATGCCCAGTTGCGCTCCTTCGAGGTGAGGGCGGGTTGAATGAAGGCCCATAACTGATACAGGACCACAGGGCTGGCCATGATCACCCCTCCGAAGAGCCCGATCCGCATCAAGACGCCCCATTGCTCGGTGGCGGCGAGAGTCTGTAAATCGTTTTTCGGCGCCGCCGCGTGGAACGGTGCCTCGAGAATGACGCGCAGCTGGTCGGAGAAGATCAGGGCCACAGCGCCCCCAACCAACACGGCGATGAAGATCTTGACGACACGCCACCGGAGCTCCTCGAGATGGGCGAGGATGGACTGGGGCTTGTCCTCGATCACCGCTGTGGGCCCTCTTCGGCTGCTTTCTTCTCGATCTCCTCGAGGTCTGCCATTGCGTCGGCCGGGGTGGGTCCGGAGATCGGCTTTGGCCCCTCCCAATCGAGCCGGCTCACGCCTGACTCCTCGATTCCCTTGCGGACCTCGTCAGAGGACTTCTTCAGCTCGTCGAGTGGGGCTTTGAGGTGCTCGCCGACCTGCTTGATATCGGCTACCTCGGCCTGGAGCCCCCGTCGCAGGTCACGGGCCGCCGACCTCAGCTCCGCAGTCCACTCCCCCAGCTCTTTGAACTCGGGAAGCCGGTCGGGCCGAATACAACGAGTGCGAGCAATAAAATGATGATGATCTCGCCACCCTGGAGCATTCGCTTGAGGGTACTTGCTACCTCTCAGTTGGACGCTGCCACGAGAAAGGGTGGCGCACCCTGAGGATCGCCACCCTTCTGTGTCGAGAGCACCTTGCCCTTCGGCGCTCATCAGAGATCAGGGTTTTGTCAGCCGGCCAGGAGGCGGAACGGATCCCATTCCGCTTCTAGGGCAGCGACAAACGCATCGATCTCTCTTTCGGTGATCGGATCAGGGTCGATGACCTCAAAGGCGACCCCCGTTGCCAACAGAACACTCACTACCCGGGAATTCGCCGGTCTGCGCTGGGGCTCGGTGCAGGTCGGGCAATTCAAGCGATAGTCACCTTCTCGGCCACCAGGACCCAGCTCCAGCGCTACGTCGTCCGGTGTGAGATGGATGTCACCGTACGGGGTGCAAGTCGTCTTGATGGTCGTCACCCTTGTCTCCGGTCTCCCATGTCAAGAGGGGTGATCGGCAGAGCAGGCACCAACCGCAGCCCACGGCCCTAGGTCGCAAGACCCCTTATCGGGACCCGGCCCGGAAGGCCCTAGCGATGGCAGCGACCCGTTCACGCACCTCATCGCCCTCCAAAAACTCGTGCCTCGGGGCCGAGACGGAGCAGGAGACGCGCTGGAAGCTGGGGCATTGGCCCGACGTGAACCGGATCTCTGTCCCGGTCTGGGTCTCCTTGAGCACATCGACGGG
>CAWHEU010000011.1:0-49095 GCA_963828465.1 uncultured Acidobacteriota bacterium
CGTTCCGAGGGCCATCGCCAGGAGAGAGGCACCGTCCGGAGAGCCGACAGCGGAGATCAGATCGAACACGACGGCGTAGATCAGGACGACGAATTGCCCGATGGTGACACTCCGATGGAGGCGGAATTCCCAGGGGGCCGGGACGGAGACCGTCATAGGGGCAAGGCTACCGTCGGTGGTGATGAGTTCCTCGGACGGGCGCTGGCTGATCACGGGCGGGATCGGGTCCGGTAAGAGTGAGGTTCGCCGGCTACTGGCGATGCGGGGCATTCACGCCGTCGACACGGACGCCGTGGGTCATCTCGTTCTGGCTGGTGAAGGATTGGCCCCGGTCGCCGAGCGATGGCCGGACGTCGTCCTCGAAGGCCAGATAGACCGCCAGGCGCTGGCCCGGATCGTTTTTGACGACCCGGGAGAGCTCGAGGTGCTCGAGGCGATCACTCATCCCTTGATCTTCGGCCGAATCGAGGCCGATTTGAAGGGATTTTCCGGTGTTGCAGTCGTCGAGATGCCGTTGCTCGAAACCTCGATCGGCTGGCCGACGATCGTGGTAGATGCCGACGATGAGATGCGTCTGCGTCGGGCCGTACAGCGGGGTATGAGCGAAATCGATGTGCGCCGCCGAATGGCGTCACAACCCAGCAGGGCAGAGTGGCTGGCGGCCGCCGACTTGGTGGTACCAAATCACGGCGAAATCCGCCATCTGGAGGTGGCGGTGGCACTGCTTGCCGACTATCTCAAGCGGGGATTGCGGACGGATCTTGTCCCAGGCCACCGGTAGCCTCCGACAGTGCCTGAATTCAAGATCGTGTCCGATTTCGCCCCGGCTGGTGACCAGCCAGCGGCCATCGCGGCCCTGGCCGAGGGGATCAATAGGGGCGACCGCAATCAGACCCTCCTCGGAATCACCGGCTCAGGCAAGTCGGCCACCATCGCCTGGACCATCGAGCAGGTGCAGAGGCCAACGCTGGTGCTCGCACCCAACAAGGCTCTCGCCGCCCAACTCGCCAACGAGTTCCGACAGTTCTTCCCTCACAACAGGGTGGAGTACTTCGTCTCGTATTACGACTACTACCAACCAGAGGCCTATCTGCCTCAGACCGACACCTACATCGAGAAGGACGCCACGATCAACGACGAGATAGACCGCCTCCGTCACTCAGCGACAGCGGGTCTCCTCGTCCGGGACGACGTCATCATCGTCGCTTCGGTGTCGGCCATATATGGCTTGGGCTCCCCCGAGCAGTACATGGGCCAGCTCCTCCGATTGGTGCAAGGGGTCGAGTACCCCATGAAGGATGCGATTCAACGTTTGGTGAACATCCAGTACGAGCGGAACGAGGTCAACCTCATACGCGGAAAGTTCCGGGTGAAGGGTGACACCCTCGAGGTGTTCCCCTCATATGAGGAGACCATCGTCCGGGTCCAGTTCTGGGGCGACGAGGTGGAGCGCATCATCAGACTCAATCCGGTGACCGGGGAAGTGGTCGAAGAGCTTTCCGAGTTGTTCGTTTTCCCCGCCACGCACTATGTCACCGAGCGGGAGCGCATGCTGAAGGCGATCGTCTCGATCGAAGAGGAACTGAAGAATCGTCTCGCCGAGTTGGAAGGCAAGGGCAAGATGCTCGAGGCGCAGCGTCTCCGCATGCGGACCAACTACGACCTGGAGATGATGCGTGAGGTCGGATTCTGTTCGGGGATCGAGAACTACTCACGTCATCTCGACGGGAGGACCGCTGGTGAGGCTCCGTACACGCTCCTCGACTACTTCCCCAAGAACTACCTGACCATCATCGACGAGTCACATGTGACCGTGCCCCAGATCGGGGGCCAATACGAGGGCGATCACTCCCGGAAGGAGGTCCTCGTCGAGCATGGCTTCCGTCTTCCGTCGGCCAAGGACAATCGGCCGCTCCGATTCGACGAATGGCTGGATAGGGCGAATCAAATCGTGTTCCTATCGGCCACACCCTCCGACTTCGAGGTCTCTCGCTCGACCCAGGTCGTGGAGCAGATCATCCGGCCCACCGGTCTCATCGACCCGGAGGTGATGGTCCGACCCACCAAGGGCCAAATCGATGACCTCCTCCACGAGATCAGGGAACGTGCCCTCCGAGAGCAGAGGGTGCTAGTGACCACGCTGACCAAGAAGATGGCTGAGGACCTGACCGACTATCTGTTGGAGATGGGCGTCCGAGCACGATACATGCACTCGGAGATCGACACCCTGGAGCGGGTGCAGATCATGCGGGAGCTTCGACTGGGAGACTTCGACGTCCTGGTTGGTATCAACCTGCTCCGTGAGGGACTCGACCTGCCCGAAGTGTCACTGGTGGCGATCCTCGACGCCGACAAGGAGGGCTTCCTTCGTTCCGAGACCTCTTTGATCCAGATCATCGGTAGGGCGGCACGGAATGTGGACGGTCAGGTCGTGATGTATGCAGACAACGTGACCAAGTCCATGAAGCGAGCAATAAACGAGACCAACCGGCGCCGCCAGGCACAATCTGAGTGGAATGAGGAGCACGGAATAGACCCGCAGACCGTGAGAAAACGGGTGTCCGACATACTGGAATTGGTTCAGTCGGAGGCTCCGAAAGGCGATAGAAGAAGACGAGAGGTTGAGCCAAGAAAACCGATCGATCTTGAGGGGGACGACCTGACCAGGCTGATCATGAGTCTGGAGGACGAGATGCACGAGGCGGCCAAGGAACTGCGTTTCGAATACGCCGCCCGCCTGCGGGACGAGATCAACGAGCTACGACGAGAGCTCCGCGAGGTGGCCGAGGCGGGTTGAATCGGCCCTTATCCGGGCAATCCGGCCGGGCGAGCGCAGAGGAACATCAGGTGGCTCGCCACCGTCGGCCATGTATTCACTACAAGTGTGCGGAGCTTGGAATCAGCCGGAACGATCTTCTGAACCCTATTCTCGAAAGGCCCGTACAAGACTGCCCCGCGCTCTTCGATTATCTCGAGGCCCACATCGCGGATTGCCGCCCTCGCCGACTCGAGGGTGTACTCCCGGTCGTGGTCCGGGTCCATGAACACTGGTCGGCGGCGTACGAGCGGCGGGCCCGGTTTCTCAGCTGGTGGATGTTTGGGACCGTGATGAGGATCCGGCCGTTCCGGTTGGTAAGGGCGATCGCGGCCTCGAGCATCTCTCGCGTCTCAAGCTCGGGCACGTGCTCCAGTACCTCGGAGATGATGGTGATATCAGCCCACTCGGCTGGGAGGTCGAGATCCTCGACCCGACCCAGGATGTAGCTGAAGCTCGGCCGATTCTGGTCTGCCCATCGGCTGGCGGTCTCGATCTCGTCCTCGCCGATGTCGACTCCCACCAGAGTCGCTGAAGAGGGAAGAAGTCGATCGAAAATCCCATGCCCGCACCCGATCTCAAGGATTTGGTCTCCTGCGAGGCCGAACGAGCATCTGAAGAATCCCCGCGTAACGGAGATATATCCCCTCGCCGCGGTACCCGATGGCCTGCCCTGCTAGGCGCGCCTCGTCCAACTGACCCGAGGATGGCAATTCGATCCTCGTCACCGGTAGAAATGCTCTTCCCAGTATCGAATCATCTGCAGACCGGGCTCGAAGGTGAGCGATTGCTCGGCCAGTCGCTCCGGTTGAAACGCACTCAGCCATTGGAGGAACGGAAATGGAACCCCGGCGGCTATCGAAAGGGAAACCCCGGTCCCGTAGCGTGGATTCAGCTCTATGAATCTCAGCTGACCATCACCTTCTCGGATGACCTGAAGGCATGCAACCTCGGTTGTTTGGAAGGCTAATGCTGTCGACCTGGCGAACTGGAGAAGATCGGCATCGTCAACCGTCTCGCCGAAAACCATCTGACCGTCGCGGACTCGCCGGCGCCGCCTCGGCACTGCGACGAACAACTCCGACCGTGGATCCCCCCACATGTCGATTGAGTACTCAGGTCCAACTATGAATCGCTGCCAGATCATCGGGCCGTCGCCTTCAGGAGCGTGGTCTCCTGGTGTCGCCAGCACGACTGAGCCTCTCGATCCGGTCCCGTGCACCGGCTTGCCAATGATCGGATATGCGTCAGCGGGCGCGTCCTGAGGGTGTGTCCAATCCTCTGGCTGGCGTATTCCGGACTCCTGGCAGTGCTCTGAAGCCTTGCGCTTGTTCAGTGCACGCGTCGTCACCTCGGGAGCGTCTATCGCCACGGTGATCCCGTGATCGGCATATGAGCTACGCGCTTCTCCCAATACCGGGACTTCGAGGTCGAGGATTGGAATGACCAAATCAATCGAATGAGCCAAGGCGATTTCCAGCACGACCGCGCTGAAATCCGGGCTACTGGCAGGCGGCACGAGCACCGCTTCATCAGCGAGGTGGAAGCCGGCGGAATCGCGCGTCATATCGACAGCCACGACATGTGCCTTCTCAGTCTGGGGCAGCCGCTTGATGGCTTTGATCACTGAGATCGCCGGCCCGGCCCCTGCAGCTGTGACGAGAAACCTCATAGGCGTGCCGACAACTCGCCGTCACTCACTTTCGAACCCCGGAGTTACGGTGGCCCGAAGCCATGGTTGGATCATGTGCCACCAGTCCGCTCCAGGGCTGATCTTGGTGTAGCTGCCGGAAGCGGGATAGCGCATCGTTGTGGGCACCTCGATCGCCCGCAGGGTCGAATCCCTCAAGACCTTGGCGTAGATGTAGTACTCGAGCCCATAGGTCATCAGCCAATCAGCATGCCAGTCGAAACGAGCTCGCCCCAGCAGGTCCAATTTGAACGCCCTGAAACCATTGGTTGCGTCGGTGAGTACGGCTCCCGTGGTCAGTCGGGCGAGGAGATTCACAAATGGAATTGTGCGACGCCGGAATGCAGGCAGATTCGGACTCGAGCCGCCGGGGAGGAAGCGACTCCCGGTCACGTAATCCGCAGCGTTTGACTGAAGGGGGGCGAGCAGCCGCGGTATCTCTGCTGCCAGCATCTTCCCATTGGCGGCCATAGTGCCGAAATACCGATAATCACGGGCCATAGCCCATTCCAAGGCGAGCCGATAACTGAGCCCGATGCCTTTATTCACTTCCACGTCTATATAGGGATGGCCAGATCCATGGACCATGTCAGCCGAACCATCCGTCGAACCGTTGTTCACGAGCAGGTAGTCGACTGTGGCCAACGACGCCGCATTGATCTCCTCCAGAACGAGCGGCAGTTCCTGGACTTGGTCGTAGATCGGCAAGAAGATGACGCATCTGTCAGCCGTGGATCCTGGACGAAGGCTTTCGCGCGAATTGGGTTCGGGCATGTTGCTGTCCATCATCGGCCGGGAAACACGGCTGCTAAATCTGTGGCAGGGCGGGGACGATAGGGGAACTCAATGAGCATCGGAATGGCAATCGTGGGAGCCGGTCGATGGGGTCCCCACCTCATCCGCAACTTCGCGACCGATCCACGGAGTTCGGTTGAGTGGATTGTCGATGTCGATCCCACTAGACGGGAACTCGTTGCGGAGCGGTTCCCGGGCATAAGGGTCACCGGGGATATCGCTGAGCCCCTCGAGGGACTCAACAGTCCACGCTTTCGTGGTGGCTACCCCGAGCAGCACCCATTTTCAGGTCGTGAAGTCTGCCGTTGATGCCGGGAAACATGTTCTTGTCGAGAAACCACTCGCAACCAACCTGGGAGATGCTCTCGAGCTCGATCGACGAGCTGGAGAACAGGGTGTCGTGCTGATGGTCGGCCACGTTTTCCTTTTCAATCCTGCCATACGTGCTGTCGGAGAGATCATTCGATCGGGTGGCCTGGGGCAGGTTCATTACCTATCGATGCTTCGGACCAACTTGGGTCCTGTTCGATCGGACACCAATGCTGCATGGGATTTAGCCTCCCACGACGTCTCAATCGCCAACTACTGGTTGGATTCTGTTCCCGAAGTCGTTTCCGCCAACGGAGGCAGCTTTCTCAACGCGGGGATAGAGGATGTGGTGTTTGGGACTCTGCGGTACCCGGATGGCGTGTTAGTCCATATCCACGCTTCGTGGTTGAACCCACGGAAATCTCGATTCATAACCGCCGTCGGATCGGATCAAATGCTGACGGTCAACGATATGGACATCACGGAGCCCATTCGGATCTACGACAAGGGCGTGGCCAAAAACGAGTTTGCACCGGACCTGATCCAGGACACATACGCTCAATTCCGCTCGCAGATTCGCGACGGTCAAGTGACGATTCCTGTCGTGAGTGCGGGGGAGCCTCTTGCCGCAGAATGTTCCTCGTTCCTGGATAGGGTCGCCGGAGGACCTGAACGGGTCTCTGACGGGAGAAGCGGGGTGGATGTAGTGAGGGTATTGACGGCCATGGACCGATCCATGCAGCTCAAGGCAGCGGAGACTTCAGTTGTCTGAATCGCGGCACATTCCCCTCGTTGACCTCGCCTGGCAGCATGCGCAGATCGAGGAGGAAATCCGCGAGGGCTGGGACCAGGTGTTGGCGGACACATCGTTCATCCTCGGCAAGCCTGTCGACCAGTTCGAAGACGCGTTCGCTCGGTTTTCAGGAGTGGAGTACTGCGTCGGTGTCGCGAACGGAACGGATGCCCTGGAACTGGCGCTCAGAGCCATAGGTGTCGAGCCCGGCGACGAGGTGATCCTTCCAGCCAACACATTCATTGCTACGGCGCTCGCAGTTTCTCGAGTAGGAGCCACCCCGAGACTTGCCGACTGCGATCCCGGGACGTTCTTGCTCACTCCGGAATCCGTCGATCAGGCGCTCACAAGCCGGACCAAGGCAATCATCCCAGTGCATCTGTTCGGTCAGATGGCCCCGATTCAAGAGATCCAAGCCGCCTATCCCGACATTTCGATTGTCGAGGACGGGGCACAGTCGCAAGGAGCGACTCGTCACGGTGAGCATTCAGGATCGGTCGGGCACGTCGGTGCCACTTCCTTCTACCCGGGGAAGAACATCGGGGCATATGGGGACGGCGGCGCTGTTCTCACCAACGACGAGGACACGTACTTTCAGGTCAGAGCTCTCCGCAATTGGGGAAGCGATGAGAAGTACCTACATCCCATCAAGGGATTCAACAGCCGCCTCGATACGCTTCAAGCGGTCGTGTTGAGCGCGAAGCTCGCCCATCTGAGCGATTGGAACGAGGCGCGCCGTGTGGCCGCAAGTCGATACGACGAGCTTCTCGTGGACTTTCCATTGGAATTGCCTGTGACAGCTCCGGACAACTCCCACGTATGGCACCTATACGTGGTCCTCGTCGATCAACGGGACGCTGTCCTCCAGAAGCTTCACTCAGAAGGAGTCGGCGCCGGGGTGCACTACCCGATTCCCATCCATCTGCAGGGGGCATACCGAGACCTGGAGCACCGCTCGGGTGACTTTCCGGTGGCTGAGAATCTTGCCAACCGTGTCCTCTCGCTTCCGATGCACCCTGGAATTCGACCGGACGATCAGGAGAGGGTTGCGAGTGTCCTCAGGGCCGCCCTACGTGGTCAGAGCTGATCTCACCAGCGGTCCGACCGAACAAGATCTCAGACTTCGCTTTGACTCAGAGGCTTCGCCGTTGTGCGGGCCAGTAATGCCCCGAACGCGAGTGCGACCGACCAGGAAAAGGTGTCGATGAGTCCCGGCTGTGCGACCAGGAACAGAAGCAAAGCACAGCTTCCCGCAACGTAGCGAACCGCTCGCCGCGACGATACCGCGAGACATCCAGCGAGAAACGGATAGAGCAGCACGCCGTAGTGGGACCAGGACAACGGTGAGAGAAGCAAACCGATCGCGGCACACACGGCGGTCGCCATCACCAAATCACGAGACGAGTCACTGGCCAGTCGGCCTACCGACCAGGCAGCCAACGTCCCAAGCGATATCAAGAGCAGTGTGAACCACGTCTCCTGAACGCCGAGGCGGGCAAAGAGACCTATCAGCGAGGCATTCTGTTCAAGTGGTATTGCATTCGATGCGACCGATGTCAGCGCCTCGAGAGCGTCGCGCGGACTGATGCCGAGAATTAGTACCCCAGCGAGATTCGCCAGCACGAGAGTGACAGCGGCCCAGACAACCAGCCGGTATCGGCGAGCGGCCATGAGTGTGACGAGCAGTATTCCCGGGAACAGCTTGAGGCCAGTCGCAAGGCCTAAACCGACGCCAGCGGCCCTGGACAAGCGCTCGTGGAGCAGATGAAACACGAGAAGGGCGGTTGCGACGGCCAGGAGCGTCGAGTGTGAACCCCAATAGAAGGTCTGTATCGCAGGTCGACCGAGGATGATCAGGAGCGGGGCCAAAGCTGCGATCGCTGGGCTGGTGCGCCACGCGGTGGCTGCGACGAAGATGGCGACGCCCGTGATGACCACAAGGTTGAACCAGAACATGACCACGGGAACCCTGTCGTACTCGACTAGGGAGATCGGAAGGAGGAGAAACAGGGCTCCGGGCGTCCGCGCCGCGGGGGCGTAGTCAGGGTCCTCTCCCGCATAACCGAATTCGAAGTCCACGCCGTATCTAGTCGCGAGTTCACGGATATCGGTGTAGGGCGACAATCCGTCGAGGGTGGCTCTAACGGCCAGCCAATCACCTTGACTGTCCGTCGAGCTCTTCTCGAGACCCCCAAAGAGGCGTATGGCGATCAACCAGCTAGCGAGAAACATCGTTACAACGAGCAGGAGCCAGAGGAGAGTCCTCCGTCTGTTCGGACCCACACCTTCTTCAGTCACAGTCACACGTCAGAAGGCATTCGACTCGCGATGGCGAAGACACTTGGATCCGTGGAGCAATAATTACCAACTGCAGAGCAAGGCTCAGAGGTCCGATATGTCTTGCGCAACATGGTGACAAAGTTATCCGTCCTGATGCCCGTCTACAACGAGTCGCGCACCTTGCGCACCATTGTTGAACGCGTCCTGGCCTCGCCGGTCGACTGCGAGATCGAATTGGTCTGCGTCGACGATTGCTCTCGTGACAACTCTCTCGAGATCCTCCGCGAGTTGGCCACACGCGACGACAGGATCAAGGTCATCGCCCAACCCGTCAACATGGGCAAAGGAAAGGCCATCCGGACAGCGATCGACAATATGACCGGGGACATCGGCATCATCCAGGATGCCGACCTCGAATACGACCCCGAGGATTACCCGAGGGTCATCCGCCCATTGCTCGACGGCAAGGCTGATGCCGTCTTTGGCTCGCGATTCGCCTCGAGCGAGGTGCGGAGGGTCCTCTTCTTTTGGCATGCCCTCGGTAATCGGGTCTTGACGATGTTCTCGAACATGGCCAACGACCTGAACCTGACCGACATGGAGACCTGCTACAAGGCAGTCCGGGGCGACGTACTGAAGCGACTTCGTTTGACGTCGGACCGTTTCGGCCTGGAGCCCGAACTGACCGCCCGGCTGGCGCAATGGGGTGCACGGATCTACGAGGTCCCGATCAGCTATCACGGACGTACCTACGCGGAGGGCAAGAACATCGGATGGCGCGATGGTGTCGAAGCGATTTGGCTCATCTTCAAGTTCAGGTTCCTCGACACGAGAGCAACCGACGAGGCGTCAGTGGTGACGAGGCAATCGCTGGGCCGCGCCACCCGCTTCCGCAAATGGTCGTTGGAGCGATTCGGAGATCATCTCGGGCAGCGGGTCATTGAGGTGAACGCCGGGCCCGGGCATTCGACGTCCCACCTGATCGATCGGGAGATTCTGCTCGTGACCGACACTGACCCGGTCCATGTGGAGACCTTGCGTCGCCGGTTCGGTCGGCTCGAAAACGTCGATGTCCGCCTCCACGATTTTCAGATTCACTCGACGGAGCCTGATGGATTTGACACGGCCATTTTGTTCGACGGGCTGCAACGCGCCGCTGAACCGAAGACCCTTCTGGAAAGTGTCGCCGGGGCAATCGAGTCGGGGGGCAAGGTATTGATCCAGGTGCCCGCAGATCCCGGACTATTTGGGGAGACCGACCGCGCTGCTGGTCATGTCCGTCGCTTCGACCAGGTTGATGTCGAGGACCTGGTACGAGCCGCTGGGCTGCAGCTTGTAATGCTCGAGCCTTTCAATCGTCTCGGGGTTGTTGGCTGGCGTCTGCAGAACGGGCTGGGGAGTCGTGGGATCTCGCCCGCCAGCGCTCGTGCTTTCGATCTCTTGGTTCCGCTGGCCAGGCGGCTGGACTCCGCCGGGATCGGCTATGGGCTCAGCTGGCTCGCCGTCGCCCAGGTTCCATGACGGGGAACCACATCGTGACAACTGGCCGCAGGGTCACACCACTGGTCGTCGGTCTTGTTGCCGTTGTGCTCGCCTGCTTGTACGTGGCGAGCGAATTGTCCCGGGTCGATTGGGATGCGACTCATTTCGCGGCGTTCGGCGAAGACGCCACCGAGATCCGTGCCTACGCGGAGGAACGGCTCGGAGAAGTCATCGTGCGGGGTGACCTTGGTCACGACGGTCGCTTTTTCTTTGTGCAGGGGAATGATCCTTGGGTGTTGGAGCCTGAGGTGAATGCGGTGGTGTTGGACCGTCCGTTGTATCGAAGTCAGAGGATGTTCTATCCGCTCCTGGCTGGCGGGTTTGGCCTGCTCTCACCGGAAGGGGTGGTCTGGGGCCTGCTCGTGGTCAATGTGATCGCGATGGGCTTGGGCACCTGGGCGGTTGCGGTGCTCGCCGTGGAGATGGGATTGTCCTCGTGGTGGGGTCTGGCCTTCCTGCTCAATATCGGGCTGGTCAGCGAGTTGAACATCGGTGGTGCCGGGATCGTGGCGGCGGCGGCGGCGTTTGGTGCCGTGGCCCTGTTCTCGAAGAACCGGTTTTGGTGGGGGGTGGGGTTGCTGGTCGTGGCGGCTCTGTCTCGAGAGGTGATGCTGCTGGTTGCGGCGGGATCGGCATGGTGGTGGTGGCGGATCCGTGGTGAGCGGGCCCGTGCCCTGTGGACCTTGCTCGTTCCGACTGCTGCTGTCGCCCTCTGGGCCCTGTATCTGAGATTGCAGATCAGCTCGGATGGGGGAGCCGGCGAGATCCAAGAGATCGGGCTCCCCTTCGTCGGGTTCTACCAAGCCCTCACCAACTACTGGATCGGTAACACGCTGGACCTCGTGATCGGAATCGCCATGTTGTTGATCCTGATCTTGTTCGGATACCGGGCCGTGATCCGCCGCGACCTGGTCTCGTGGGCATTCGTCGGCTTCACCCTCGTGGGCATTCTCCTGACGCAGCAGGTGTGGAGGAGCTACTTCGACATCACGCGAGGTGTTGCTCCTCTTATCACGGTTTTCGTTCTGATGGTCGTGGCGTCCCGAAGGTCATCGTCCGGGACGACCGAGTGAGTTCGGTCGAGGGCGCAGCGTCGGGCCGGCGACCGCAGCCGATCTGGATCGGACTGGTGGGCATGACCCTTGCCGCCCTCAGTGTCGTCTGGATCCTTTCGCAGGTTGACTGGGACGCAACGATCTTTGCGGGCTTCGGCGAAGACGCCCAGCCGACCCGCCTGTACGCCGAGGAAAGGATCGGTGAGGTATTCCTTCGGTCCGGTCAAGGTCACGACGGCAAGTACTTCTTTGTGCAGGGGAATGATCCTTGGGTGTTGGAGCCTGAGGTGAATGCGGTGGTGTTGGACCGTCCGTTGTATCGAAGTCAGAGGATGTTCTATCCGCTCCTGGCTGGCGGGTTTGGCCTGCTCTCACCGGAAGGGGTGGTCTGGGGCCTGCTTGTGGTCAATGTGATCGCGATGGGCTTGGGCACCTGGGCGGTTGCGGTGCTCGCCGTGGAGATGGGATTGTCCTCGTGGTGGGGTCTGGCCTTCCTGCTCAATATCGGGCTGGTCAGCGAGTTGAACATCGGTGGTGCCGGGATCGTGGCGGCGGCGGCGGCGTTTGGTGCCGTGGCCCTGTTCTCGAAGAACCGGTTTTGGTGGGGGGTGGGGTTGCTGGTCGTGGCGGCTCTGTCTCGAGAGGTGATGCTGCTGGTTGCGGCGGGATCGGCATGGTGGTGGTGGCGGATCCGTGGTGAGCGGGCCCGTGCCCTGTGGACCTTGCTCGTTCCGACTGCTGCTGTCGCCCTCTGGGCCCTGTATCTGAGATTGCAGATCAGCTCGGATGGGGGAGCCGGCGAGATCCAAGAGATCGGGCTCCCCTTCGTCGGGTTCTACCAAGCCCTCACCAACTACTGGATCGGCGGCAGCGTCGAGGATCTGGTGGTCGGCGTAGGTCTCATGATTCTCTTGTTCGTCTTCGTCCGGCGGGTGGTCGTATCCAAGGACCTCGTCGGATGGGCCTTCTTGCCCTTCGCGGTGCTTGGAATCCTGCTCACCGAGCAGGTGTGGAGGAGTTACTTCGACATCACCAGGGCAATCGCGCCGGTGATCACCTCATTCGTGCTGCTGGTATTCGCGGACCGGGCGAATCGAACTCGATCAAAGGCCCTTCACTCGGGGTGAAACGAACAGGTGTTCGCCGCCGATCTGGATTACACTGTCGTAACTCAGGCGACCACCAGGCGGAGCGTGTCCACCGACTCGATTCTTATCAGGGGCGCCCGTGAGCACAACCTGAAGAACCTCACGGTCGAGCTGCCCCGCAACAAACTCATCGTCTTCACCGGTCTCTCCGGGTCGGGCAAGTCGTCGCTGGCCTTCGACACGATCTATGCCGAGGGGCAGCGCCGCTATGTCGAATCGTTGTCCGCTTATGCCCGCCAGTTCCTGGGGCAGATGGACAAGCCCGATGTCGACTTCATCGACGGGCTGTCCCCGGCGATCTCGATCGACCAGAAGACTGCCTCGCGCAACCCACGGTCGACGGTGGGGACGGTCACCGAGGTGCACGACTACTTGCGTCTTCTCTATGCCCGGATCGGCATCGCCCACTGTCCCAAAGACGGGACTCCCGTCGAGCGTCAGACCCCCCAGCAGATCGTCGACCGCATCCTTGAGCTTCCCGAGGGCACCAGGTTCCAGGTCCTGGCTCCGGTGGTGAGGGGGCGGAAGGGCGAGTACGAAAGCCTCCTCGCCGACTTGGCCAAAGAGGGCTTTGCCCGGGCCCGGGTCGATGGCGAGGTCAGAGAGCTGACCGAAGAGATCAAGCTCGACCGCTATCACCAGCACACCATCGAGGTCGTAGTCGATCGTCTCGTCCGCAAGGAGGGGATGGAGCAGAGGCTGACCCAGTCACTCGAGACTGCCCTCACCCTGACCGAGGGCACCGCCGACATCGAGATCGTCGACGGGGCGACTCTCACGTTCTCCCAACACCTGTCCTGTCCGAAATGCGGTCTTTCCTTCGAAGACCTGCAGCCTCGCAACTTCTCCTTCAACAGCCCGTACGGGGCGTGCACGGTGTGCTCAGGGATCGGCACCAGGTATCAGGTTGATGCGGAGTTGGTGATCGCAGACCCGGGCTTGTCGCTCGGTGAGGGCGTGATCCCGATGTGGTCGTCGAACAGGATGCGCTACTACCACCGGCTGCTGACCGGTCTCGGCGAGGTGTTCGGCTTCTCGATGGACACCGCATGGAAGGACCTGCCCGAAGACATTCAACAGAAGATCCTCTACGGCACCGGTGAGGACAAGATCACCATCAAGTACACCAACCGTTTCGGCCGCAAGCGACAGTGGCAGGCCACCTTCGAAGGGGCCATCCCGTTCCTGAACCGTCGTCACGAGTCGGCCGAAAGCGAGTCGGCTCGGGAGTACTACCAGGAGTACATGGCTGAGGTTCCATGTGAGGCGTGCGGCGGCGGGCGGCTCAATCCCATCTCCCTCGCCGTCACGATCGCCGATCGCAATATTGCCGAGGTCTCCGATCTTGCTCTCGGCCAGGCCAAGGAGTTCTTCGAGGATCTCGAGCTCAGCGACCGGGAGCGAGCCATCGCCGAGCGCGTGCTCAAGGAGGTCAAGGCGAGGATCCAGTTCCTCCTCGATGTGGGGCTCGACTATCTGTCGCTGAGCCGATCGGCGGCGACTCTGGCCGGGGGAGAAGCGCAACGAATCAGACTCGCCACCCAGATCGGCTCCGGTCTCGTCGGTGTCCTTTACATCCTCGACGAACCCTCCATCGGGCTGCACCAGCGGGACAACCAACGTCTGATCGAGACGCTGCTCCGGCTCCGCGACCTCGGAAACACCTTGATCGTGGTCGAGCACGACGAGGACACCATCCGGGTGGCCGACCACATCGTCGACATCGGCCCGGGAGCCGGCGAACACGGGGGTCACGTCGTTGCCGAGGGCACGCTGGCCAACATCACCGCGGCGCCTGATTCGATCACCGGGGATTATTTGGCCGGGCGTCGCCAGATCCCGGTCCCGTTCATCCGGAGGCAGGGAAACGGTGAGGAGATCACGATCCGAGGCGCCACCGAGAACAACCTTCAGGGGATCGACGTCGCTTTCCCGCTCGGGATGTTCACCGCGGTCACCGGGGTGTCCGGGTCGGGGAAATCCACCCTGATCGAAGAGATCCTGTGGAAGGCATTGGCCAACCGGGTGAATCGGGCCAGGGTCGTGCCGGGCCGGCACAAGAAGATCGAGGGGATCGAGCAAATCGACAAGGTGATCGATATAGACCAGTCCCCGATCGGCCGCACTCCGAGGTCCAACCCGGCGACCTACACCAAGCTCTTCGACCAGATCAGGTCTCTCTTCGCCCAGACGCCCGAGGCGAGGGCGCGTGGGTACAAGCCGGGGCGCTTCTCGTTCAACGTCAAGGGCGGGCGATGTGAGGCATGCGCCGGCGACGGCACAATCAAGATCGAGATGCACTTCCTGCCCGATGTGTATGTGCCCTGTGAGGTGTGCGGTGGCCGGCGCTACAACAGGGAGACGCTGGAAATCCTCTGGAAAGGGCACGACATCTCTGATGTGCTCGAGATGTCGGTCGAGGAAGCTCTCGGGTTCTTCGAGAACCAGCCCAAGATCGTCCGCGTTCTGCAAACGTTGTATGACGTCGGTCTTGGGTACGTGAGGCTGGGTCAGCCGGCGACGACCCTGTCCGGTGGCGAGGCGCAGCGGATCAAGCTTTCCTCAGAGCTGGGACGGCGCTCCACCGGGCGCACCCTTTACATCCTCGACGAGCCAACCACCGGGCTCCACTTCGAGGATATCCGAAAGCTGCTCCAGGTCCTGCAACGTCTGGTTGATGCAGGCAACACGGTGGTTGTGATCGAGCACAACCTCGACGTCATCAAGTCCGTCGACCATGTCATCGACCTGGGTCCCGAGGGGGGCAGCGGCGGGGGACGGGTGCTTGCCATCGGCACTCCCGAGGAGGTCGCCCAGGTGGGGGAGAGCTACACCGGAAAATTCCTCCGAGAACTGGTTGGGGGCTGACCAAAACCTGCCGATGTTCAAGCCCGAATGTTTTTCAACTCGATCGCGTTCGCCCTCTTCCTTCCCACGGTCGTGGGTCTGTATTGGGCATTCCCTCGACGATGGAGAGTCCCGCTCCTTCTGATCGCCTCATACGTCTTCTATGGCTGGTGGGACGTCAGATTCCTCGTATTGATCATGATCTCCACGGTTGTCGACTGGTTTGTCGCCAAACGACTCGGCGCCATGCCGGACGGGACGCGGCGGCGGCGATGGCTGTGGATCAGCCTCGTCGGTAACCTCGGGATGCTCGCCTTTTTCAAGTACTGGAACTTCTTCACCGATTCTGCGGCGAACCTTCTGACCTCCTTGGGTCTCGAGCCCAATCTCCCAATGTTGCGGATCATCCTCCCCGTCGGCATCTCGTTCTACACATTCCAAACGCTTTCTTACGTCATCGACGTCTATCGACGAGACCTCGAGCCTGAGCCCAGCCTGGTCCAGTTCGCCCTGTTCGTCTCCTTCTTCCCTCAGCTCGTGGCTGGGCCGATCGAGAGGGCGAAGCACCTCCTCCCCCAGCTGCGGGACCTACCCACCTCGATGCGACAGATCGATTGGTCAGGCTCGGCGCTCCTCATTCTCCGAGGCCTCTTCCGCAAGGTCGTGATCGCCGACGGGGTTGCGCCACTGGTAAACGAGGTGTTTGCAAAACCAGGCACCTACGGGAGTGTCACCGTGGCCGTTGGGGTCATCGCCTTTTCTCTCCAGATCTACGGGGATTTCGCCGGTTACACCGATATCGCCCGCGGCACCGCTCGCCTGTTCAACGTTGACCTGATGGCGAACTTCAAGGCGCCATATCTGTCAAAGGGGTTCAGTGAGTTCTGGCGTCGCTGGCACATCTCTTTGTCTACGTGGCTGCGCGACTACCTGTACGTCCCACTCGGAGGGAATCGTGGCACGCGTTGGGAGACTTATCGCAACCTCGGGATAACGATGCTCCTCGGCGGGCTGTGGCACGGGGCGGCATGGGGTTTCGTGGTTTGGGGCGCTTTACACGGGGCATACCTCGTGATCGAACGTTGGTGGTCCCGAGACCGCAAGGGCGCAACGGGGTCGGTGTCGCTGCCGGTGTTGTTGGTCTTCGGGATCGTGACGCTCACGTGGATTCCCTTCCGGGCCCCAAACCTGGCCCAGGCCTGGGATGTCGTCCAAGCCCTTTTCGGTCCTCTGGCGGGGACCCAATTGGTCGCGGCCCCGCTGGTCGTCGGTTTGATGGGATTGCTCACAATCGTCATCGACAAAGCCGACCTCCGAGGACGTATCAACCCTGTCGGTGACGCCCCCTCACTGGTAAGAGGTGTCGCCTATGGCGGGGCAATGGTCACCGCAATCTTTTTCGCTTCCGTCACCGCCGTTCCGTTCATCTACTTCCAGTTCTGAAAATGAGATCCAGACACAAAATCGCTTGGGTGACCATCGGGGTGGTCCTCACCCTTGCCGTGGCCGAGGTTGGTTTGCGGACGTTTGGCGATAGGTTGCCCGCCAGTACCGATTGGCCCACCGTCGAGACAGGTGTCAAGTACGAGCTCTTGCGTCAGATACCAGAGGCCGATGTCGTCTTCCTTGGCTCGAGCATCACCGAAGCGGCGGTCGACCCGACCGAGTTTGCCGACGCGTCGGGAGTGGGTAGCGCCTTCAACTCTGGGATACCGTTCTCAAGCCCGTTCTCGAACGAGTGGTGGCTGAACGAGGTAGTGCTGGGGAACGTCGAGCCCAAACTCGTGGTGATCGGTTTGACGGCATGGTCGGGGGGTCGGGGTGCAGAACGCGATCCGCTGCTCCCGGGCCTGCAATTGGCGCTCGATTCAGGAGATGATGCACCGTTGGCCCTTCTCAGGCAGGCCGGCGTCCTGTCGGAATGGGACAGGAGAATGGCGGATGAGACAGCGAGGGCTTTCCTGACCGACCTGGGTCACCAAACTGGCTACTACGAGAGGTCGATCGACGACGCCACCCCTCTCGACCTACCGACCGGTCCGAGCGAAATGCCTGAGGACGAGGCTGCCGCTGTGCGCCGGATGATCGACACTTTGAATGAGCGCGGAATCGACGCGATTGTCCTAATCGAGCCCGGTCGCTATCCCGGGGACAACGGAACAATCGACTACGAGCGTTATATCGCGTCCGTTCTTCGACATGAGGACGACTGGGGGGTGCCTGTAGTGGACACCTTCAACCAAGGTTGGGACAGTTCGTTGTTTGCAGATCTTGCCCATTTCAACAGGCTGGGGACGGAGTCTTACACCGCCTACGTGGCGCGGACGATCACCAGGCTGCAGACCGCCGAAGATCATCCGCGTCATGCAAACGTTGGATGACGTCGGTCTTGGCTACGTGAGGCTCGGTCAGCCGGCGACGAACCTGTCCGGTGGACGGGCGCAGCCGATCTGGATCTCCTCGGAGCTCGGACAGGGTCTACCAGGCTGCTTCCGGTGATGTGGGCATTGGCCCAGATCACCGGCGGATCAACGGCCGATGGAGTCGGGCAGGTCTCCGATGGGCTCATCAGACTCAAGCTCGGAAGGTGGCCGTCCCCAACCCAGGGCGATGAGGACCACCAGAGGAGCGAACACCCGCGCCGCGTTGTTGCCGAAGTCCCAAACCCAGTTCGAGGAGATCAGCGCCAACCCTGACCATCCCAGAATCGGCCACATCAGCCAGCCTCGTCTGATCAGGGCGAAAGCGATACCGGCGGCGACACTGATTAGAGCAAACAGGAGGTAGAACCAGTTCTCGCCGGAGAGAGCCGCCCAGTTCGATGAGGCGTCGACGAGGCCAACGAACGGCAAGGCGAGGTTGTCCCGGGCAACAAATCCCTGGCCCATGGTCACAGTGAGCCACGTCATCCAGGCCAGCAGGGCTACCAACGGCACCGCTAACAGGGCCCAGCGGCGACGATCCCGACTCATGGCAAGCCCAGCCGGAGTTACCAAGTACACATCTTTGGCGAGGACCGATAGCGCGAAGGGAATCTCGGCCCTGCTCCATCGTGCCGCCAGTAACGCAAGCCCGAGACACATGAGCGCCAGGGCAGGGGTATCCGATGTGAGCAAGCGTACCGAGAGCCACACCCCGGGGTTCAGGATTACGGTCAATGCAAGCCACGGGCGCAAACCGGTGCGTACAGCGGTGGCACCCACGCAACCGGCGGCCAGACCGGTCGCTGCGATTGTGAGTGCGATCATCCCGTATAGAAGTGCGTGACCTTCGAGCTGGCCGAATCCTGAAGCAAGAAGGGGAAAGAGGATGCGTCGATAGCGATAGGCGGCATGATCGAGCAGGGGGCCGACCTGGTCGCCATTCAGATCCAGCCCGATCGTGTAGTAGATCTGTCCGTCGTGTCCGGCACCCGGAGCGAGTGGCACGAGACCAAGCTGCTCCTCGATCAACGGACGCAACGAGCTGGATTCACCGACCTGAAGCAGACCTTCCGGGCCGCCGACAACTGCGGCCTGTGAAACAATCAACATGGCGGCGACCACCGAGCCCACGACAGCCCACCTGAGGAATGCGCTTCGCGGAGTCACAGCTGCAAGTTTTCCATCAACCAGGTCGACATCGAAGCTTTACCCTCCGTCAAGGCTGCCGATATAGCCTGATACCCGCTTTGGAAGGATCTGACGTGTTCGACATGCGCCGTTCGGCGTTTGGTGGCTTCAGGGAGCTGGAGGGAAAGCACGCCGTGGTCATGGGGGGCGCTGGCTTCCTCGGATCACATGTGTGCACCTGGCTGGTCTATTCCGGCGCTCAGGTCACCTGCATCGACAACTTGATCACTGGGAACGCCCAGAATGTGTCGCATCTGATGGGCGACCGGAGGTTTCGCCTCATCGACTATGACGTAACCGACTATCTCCACGTTCCAGGCGACGTCGACTATGTCCTGAACTTCGCCTCGCCGGCCTCCCCGGTCGACTACCTGAAGTGGCCGATCCACACCCTGAAGGTCGGCGCCTTCGGAACCCACAAGGGCCTCGGTCTCGCGTATCACAAGGGAGCGAAGTTCTTCCTGGCATCTACCTCCGAGGTGTACGGAGATCCGCTGGTCAACCCCCAACCCGAGACTTACTGGGGCAACGTCAACCCCATCGGGCCCAGGGGGGTCTACGACGAGGCGAAGCGCTTCGCCGAGGCCATGACGCTCGCCTACAACAGGGAGCACGGTGTCGACACCAGGATCGTCCGGATCTTCAACACCTACGGCCCGCGGATGCGCGCCGACGACGGTCGAGCGGTTCCCGCCTTCTTCAAGGCTGCCCTACAGAACCGACCGCTGCCCGTATTCGGCGATGGCTCACAGACCCGCTCTCTTTGCTACGTCGATGACGAGGTAGAGGGCATTCTCCGACTCCTGCTCTCTGATGAGACCGGCCCGGTGAACATCGGGAATCCCGAAGAAGTGACGATGCTGGAACTGGCCGAGACCGTCCAGGATGTGGTCGGAAACCACCCAGGGATCGAGTTCCACGCCCGACCGACCGACGACCCCATGGTCCGGCGGCCAGACACCACCAAGGCGGAGCTGGTCCTCGGCTGGAAGGCCCAGATCTCGTTGCGCGAAGGTCTCGGGCGGACACTGCCCTGGTTCAAGGAAGTCCTCAGCGACTGACTGTGTTGTCCGACGGGGCACAATTCACTGATGTCGTGGTCCGATCTGTCCGATTGGTGGGTCACCGAGATCGAAGACGATCCCGCCTACGAGACCGTGGTCAACCCGATGCTCCTCGATGTCCTCCGGCCCCAGGCTGGGCGGACCTATCTCGACCTCGGGTGTGGCGAAGGGCGCGTCATGCGAGCTCTGAAGGAATCCGGTGCGGTCGCACACGGCGTGGACCTGACCCTCGCCCTTGCCCGACGAGCCGCCGATTCGGGACCGGTCGTCCTCGGCCGGCTACCCGACCTTGGGTTCCTCCGCGACGATTCTTATGACGGGGCCTTTTGTGTCCTGGCTCTCGAGCACTTCGAGGACGAGGTACGGCTCTTTGCGGAATCAGCGCGAGTGGTCCGACCAAGGGGCGTCTTCGCACTGGTGATCAATCATCCGTTTCGGACTGCTCCCGGAGCCACCCCGATCTCCGATTCCGATGGTGAGACTTTGTGGCGGCCGGGCGAGTACTTCTCCTCGGGGACGACATTGGAACCGGCGGGCGAGGGGCAGATGCTGTTCCATCATCGGAATACCGCCAGAATCCTCGAGTCGGCGGCGGCCGTGGGTTGGTACTTGGAGCGATTCATCGAGGCTCCCCACCACGAACTGGACGACCAGGCAGGGATTCCGAGACTGCTGGCTTGTCGTTGGCGCCTCCTACCCTGAGTAGGCGTGTTCGACCGACCAAAACCATCGGAGATCCCGGACCAACCCGGCGCCTACATCTTCCGTGACAAGCACGGAAAAGTGATCTACGTCGGCAAGGCTGAGAGCCTGCGAGGCCGCGTGCCGTCCTACTTCGGCGTGGGGCTTCACCCGCGTACCCAGGCCATGGTCGACAACGCCCAATCGGTCGAGTGGATAATCACCGAGTCCGAAGTCGCTGCGTTAATGCTCGAGTTCTCACTGATCAAGAGGCATCGTCCTCGCTTCAACATCAAGCTCGTCGACGACAAGTCGTATCCCTACTTGGCCATCACCCGGAGCGACGAATGGCCCCGCGCCAGGGTCATGCGCGGTGCCAAGCGGAAGGGCAACGAGTACTTCGGACCGTACGCCCACACCTACGCCATCCGCAAGACCCTGGACCAACTCCTCCGAACCTTCCCGGTCCGCACCTGCACGGACTCGCTCTTCGGCCGTCAGCAGGCCCAGGGACGACCTTGTCTCCTCTATCACATCGAGAAATGCTCCGGCCCCTGCATCGATGCCGTCACCACCGAGGACTACCAACAGATGGTCGACGGGCTCGCTGCATTCCTGCGGGGGGACACCGACCTGGTCCTGACCGATCTCCAGGTCCGCATGTGGGAAGCGTCGGAGCGACAGGAGTTCGAGCTCGCCGCCCGGCACCGTGACCGGATCGAAGACGTACGTCGAGCCCTTCTCCGACAGGACGTGGTTTCGGATCGCCCCGAGGACTTCGACCTCATCGCATTCCATGGAGACGACCTCGAGTCGGCATTTCAGATCCTCCACGTCAGGAAGGGACGACTCGTCGGACGGTTGGGCACCGTCGTCGATCGGGTCGAGGAAGTGACCGATGCCGAGCTCATGGGGCGGGTCATCAGACAGCTCTATGGGGAGGACGACCCTCCTCGCCAGGTCCTGGTCGAGATCGAACCTGCCGAGAAGGACTTGCTTCAGGAGTGGTTGGCCGAGCGGAGGGGAACCAAGGTCAGCCTCCGGGTGCCGACCAGGGGCTCGAAGCGACGTTTAATGGAGACGACCGCGACCAACGCCGCCGAGGCCTTCGCCCGGCACCGGCTGAAGCGCAGTCAGGACCACAACGCGAGAGCCAAGGCCCTTCGATCGCTCCAGGACGTCCTCGACCTGCCCGAGCCACCCCTCCGCATCGAGGCGTTCGACATATCGACGCTGCAGGGGACGAACACCGTCGCGTCGATGGTCGTGCTCGAGGACGGCCTGCCGAAGAGGTCGGACTACCGGAGGTTCAAGATCCGAACCATCCAGGGCCAGGACGACTTCGCCGCCATGGAAGAGACCATTCGCCGCCGCTTCCGCGCGTTCTTGGCGGAGAGGGACCGGAATGTGGCCGAACAGGGCAGGTTCTCCTATCCACCGTCGCTGGTACTCGTGGACGGGGGAGCAGGCCAGCTGGGCCGGGCGGTGAAGGTCCTCGACGAGCTCGAGATCGACATACCGGCGATCGGCCTCGCCAAGCGGATGGAGGAGGTGTACCTACCCGGGCAACCCGAGCCGGTGCGGATCCCCCGGGATGCCGAGGCGTTATATCTGCTGCAGCAGGTGCGGGACGAGGCCCATCGCTTCGCCATCACCTACCACCGCCAACTTCGCTCGAAGTCGATGGTCGACTCGATTCTCGATGAGGTCCCCGGGATCGGCCCGAAGCGGAAGAAGGACCTCTTGAAGCGATTTGGTTCGTTGAAGAAATTGAGGGAGGTACAGGCGGATTCCTTGGCCGAGGTGGTGCCAAGGAACGTCGCCGACGATCTGTACGCTGCACTGCACACCTGATCGAGAGCACCGATGGAGCGTCCCGCAACCGATCATCCTCACGTTCTCGTGGTTACGGGCATGTCGGGCGCCGGTCGATCGTCGGCCGCCAAGATCCTGGAAGACCTCGGTTATACGGTCATCGACAATCTGCCTCCGAGGCTGCTCGTCCCGGCAGCCCAGTCCCATGACATTCCCGAGCGCCACAAGCATCTCGCCGTGGTCATTGATTCCAGGGGAGGTCTCCCCATTTCGGAGTTGCGTGGCGCGGTCAAGGAGCTGAGTCGGGAGGGCGTGATGACCAGGGTCGTGTTCCTCGATGCGGAGGACGACGTCATCGTGTCCCGCTACGAGGAAAACAAACGTCCCCATCCACTCGGTCACGCAACCATTTCCGAGTCGATCGTGGCCGAGCGAGAGCTGCTCGCTGACCTCCGCGAAGAAGCCGATGTCATCGTCGACACCTCGTCGCTCAACATTCACGAGCTGCGTGAGCGGCTCACGACCCAGTTCAGCGAGGAGGAGATGGCCCGTCCGATGCGCGTGTCTATTCGCTCCTTCGGCTTCAAGAATGGGACGCCACGTGACATCGACCTCCTCTTCGACGTCAGATTCCTTCCCAATCCCCACTGGGTGGCGGAGCTACGGCCACTGCGAGGGACCGACGAGCGCGTTGCCGAATATGTGATGAGCGAAGACGCGGCCAAGGAATTCGTCGATCGCGCCGACGAGATGCTGGCCTTTCTCATCCCGCATTTCGAGGCGGAGGGCAAGTCGTACCTGTCGGTGGGCATCGGCTGCACCGGTGGGCATCATCGCTCCGTGGCGATTGCTGAGGAGCTGGGTCGCCGGCTGGCTCAGCACGGGATAACCGCCTCGGTCCGACACCGCGACATCGAGCGATGAAACCGCAGACCCAGACCGAGACGGCGCTGGCTCCTCTCCTCCTCGATCCGGAGGGACCGGTTGTGACTGCCTTGGGAGGCGGCCACGGCCAGGCGGCCGCACTCGAGGCCATTCAGTGTTATGCCGGGGATATATCGGCGCTCGTGGCGGTGGGTGACGACGGAGGGTCATCAGGCAGGCTGAGCGGTTTGGGGATCCCACCCCCCGGTGACGTGCGCCGCTGTCTGCTGGCCCTCACTCCTGAGCCTTCCCTGTGGTCTGAGCTCTTCTCGCACCGGTTCACCGGTGGCGACGTGGCCGAGCACTCTCTGGGCAACCTGATCCTGGCCGGTCTCGCCGACTTGTTCGGGGACTTCGAATCGGCGGTTTCCACGGCGGAGCGGATGTTGGGGACCGTGGGTTCGGTGATCCCGGTGGCCGATCAGCCGATCACGCTCACGGCGACGATCGATGGGCTGGAGGTTGTCGGGCAGAAGAGGATCTCGCAGACCGCCGGCGAGCTGACCGAGCTCCATATCGAACCGAGAGATGTCGTGGCCACCCAGCGGGCCCTTGCCGCTGTCGCCGCCGCCGACCAGATCGTGATCGGGCCGGGAAGCCTCTACACATCGATCCTCTCGGCTCTCAAGGTCAACATGCTGGCCCCGGCAATCATGGGAGCGGCTGCTCAGCGGGTGTTCGTCCTGAATCTGGTCACCCAGGATGCAGAGACCTTCGGTGTAAGCGGTGCAGAGCACCTCGAAGCGCTCGCCAAGCATGTCGGGGTCACTGGCCCGGGGATCGTCGTGGCCCACGACGGGCGACTCGCAATCCCGGAGGGGCACGAACGCGTAGTGATCGAGACCGAGGATGCGGCTCGTCACGGCTGGCGTGTCGTCTTTGCAGATTTGGCCGATGAGGGGGCAGACTGGCCGGAGCACGACCCACTGAAGCTGGGCAGAGTGCTGGAGACACTGGCCGTCACCGAGGACTGAACCACATGCCCCAATACCTGACCCTCGACGACGTGGACGTCAGCGGCCTCGATGTCCTGGTGCGGTCAGACCTGAATGTTCCCATGGAGGATGGAGTCATAACAGATGACTTCAGGATCAGGGCGGCTCTGCCCACCTTGGAGCGTCTCGTCGATTCCGGTGCCCTGGTGCGTGTCTGCTCTCATCTCGGCCGCCCGGAAGGACCCGATCCCGCCTTCTCGCTTCGCCCGGTGGCAGACGCGATGGCCAGGCTCGCCTCGAAGGAGGTCGGGTTCGAGAGCGGTGGCCAGATCACCGTCCTCGAGAACACCCGTTTCGACCCGGGGGAGACGAACAACGACCCAGCCACGGCTGCCCGTCTCGCCGAAGGCGTCGGCGTCTTCGTCCAGGATGCCTTTGGCTCGGTGCATCGGGCACATGTCTCCACGGTCGGGGTGGCCGAGCTGGTGAAGTCGGTCGCCGGGCCGCTCCTGGTCGACGAACTCACCGCGTTGAAGCAGTTCGTGGTCGACCCCAAGGTGCCTTATGTCGTAGTCCTGGGAGGGGCCAAGGTCTCTGACAAGCTTGGAGTTATCGAGAACCTGCTCCCCAAGGTCGATGTGATGCTGATCGGAGGGGCGATGTGCTTCACCATCCTCAAGGCCAAGGGTGAGGAGGTGGGCACGTCACTGGTGGAAGATGATCAGATCGAGGCGGTGAAGCGGATCCTCGATGGGCCTCATTCGGAGAGGTTGATACTCCCGATCGACGCGGTCATCGCCAAGGAGTTCGCCGAGGGCGCCGAGCACAAGGAGACATATGTCAAGGAGATCCCACCGGGATGGATGGGCCTCGACGTGGGCCGGGAGACGAACCAGCTCTTCGCGTCGGTGATCCGCACCGCGGAGACCGTGTTCTGGAACGGGCCCATGGGTGTGTTCGAATGGGAGCCCTTCAGGTCCGGAACCGAGGCGATAGCCCGGGCCGTGGCGGAGGCGACTGCATTCACCGCTGTGGGAGGCGGCGACTCGGTGGCTGCCGTGCGATCCCTGGGCCTCGAATCCGAGATATCGCACGTGTCGACGGGTGGGGGAGCGGGTCTGGAACTTCTGGAGGGTCGTGAGCTTCCCGGCGTGAAGGTGCTCGAGCAATGGGCCGGCGGTCGGAATGCCTGATCGCAAGAGCCTCATCGTCGGCAACTGGAAGATGAACGCCACACATCTCGAGGCGATCCAAATGATCCAGAAGCTCTCTTACCGTTTGGAGGTGAAGGACTACGACCGGGTGGAAGTCGTGGTGGCACCGCCTTTCACCTCACTCCGATCGGTACAGACGGTGATCGAGGCAGACCGACTTTGGTTTGGTCTGGGGGCACAGAACGTCCATTGGGAGGAGTCGGGGGCTTTCACCGGCGAGATCTCGCCTCTGATGCTGGCCAAGCTCTCGGTAGGTCATGTGATCGTTGGCCATTCCGAGCGCCGTCAGGGTTTTGGGGAGACCAACGAGATGGTGGCGAAGAAGGCCAGGGCGGTGGCAAATGCCGGAATGCGCCCCATTGTCTGCGTCGGCGAGACCCTCGAACAACGCGAGGGGGGCGAGGCGGAGCAGGTTGTCGTATCCCAGGTCGTCGCCTCACTGGCCCGCCTCGATCCTGAAGCACTGGGCTCTTCGGCGATCGCCTACGAACCGATATGGGCCATCGGCACGGGCCGCACCGCACTGCCCGACGACGCCGGCACGATGGCCGGGATCATCAGGGAGACGGTCTCCAACAAGATTTCGTCAGACGTCGCCGAGGGCGTTCGGATTCTCTATGGCGGATCGGTGAACGCAGCCAACATCAAGGACTTCATGGCGAAGTCGGACGTCGACGGCGCCCTGGTCGGCGGTGCTTCTCTCGATCCCGACAGCTTCGCCGCCATTGTCCGGTATTGGGTATGACGCACCGACTGATCCTGCTCAGGCACGGGCAGTCGACCTGGAACCTGGAGAACCTGTTCACCGGCTGGACCGATGTCGGCCTGACGGAACAGGGCGAGCAGGAAGCCCGGGAGGCGGGCCGGGTAATCGTCAAGGAAGGGCTCGATCCCGACATCCTCCACACCTCCGTGTTGGTGCGGGCGATCAGCACTGCGGAGCTGACTCTCGAGGAGATGGGGACGCAGTACCTCCCGGTGCGTCGGTCCTGGCGTCTCAACGAGCGCCACTACGGCGCCTTGCAGGGTCTCAACAAGAAGGAGACCGCCGATCAACATGGAGCCGAGCAAGTTCTGCTTTGGCGTCGCAGCTATGACGTCCCACCTCCAGCGCTCGACCCCGCTGACGAGCGCCATCCCCGCCACGATCCTCGATATAGGGACCTACCTCCCGATCTGCTCCCCGCCACCGAGTGTCTGAAGGACGTGGTGGTCCGAATGCTGCCGTACTGGCACGACACGATCGTTCCCGATCTGCTGGCCGGCCGAGAGCCCCTGGTGGTTGCCCACGGCAACTCGATCCGTGCCTTGGTCAAGCATCTGGACGGGATCAGCGACGAGGAGATCGTCGATCTCAACATCCCCACCGGCGTCCCGCTCCTCTACGAGCTGGACGACTCCTTCTCGCCGATGTCGAGCCGCTACCTCGGAAATCCGGAGGCGGCCAAGGCGGCGGCCGAAGAGGTGGCCCGCCAGGCCGGGTAGGTGAAGCGGACGGTGGCTGGTACAATCCGCTGCGCACGGGCATCCGTGTAATCCCTCAATCTCATCAGGCAGGCAATGACTGTCGTCGAAGCAATCGCAATCGTCATCCACATCATCCTCTCGCTGGCCGTGGTGGCGCTGGTCCTTCTCCATTCGGGCAAGGGCGGCGGCCTCTCGGACGTGTTTGGTGGCGGCATGTCGACTTCCAGCCTCGGCGGCAGCACTGTTGTCGAGCGGAACCTCGACCGACTCACCGTGATCGTCGGGGTCCTTTTTGGAATCAGCACCTTCGGGCTGACCATCCTCTTGAACAACTGACCGGCGTAGACTCGCCCGGCTTCAGTCGGAGTGGCGGAATTGGTAGACGCGCCAGGTTGAGGGCCTGGTGGGGTATTACTCCCCGTGGAGGTTCGAGTCCTCTCTCCGACACTGGACTACCGAGGCAAACCCCGTGGAGGTTCGAGTCCTCTCACCGACACCGGACCTAACTCCACGCGGCGAGGCTTCGACTACGACTCTGCCGTCGGGGTAGTAGGGCATGCCCCCTCCCTTCAGGTCATGGCAGCCCGCAGGGTTTCCAGGGCATCTCGCTCGGCGTCGGCGGCTGCTTTGATCGCCTCGGAGAGGTTGGAGAACAGGTCGGCCATCTCGTCTGGGCCGATGCGGTCGGGTGCGCCGAGAGCACTGGCGATCCCTTCCGCTGCTTTGGCAGCCGCGTCGTCGGCGATGTCGCCCCGCTCGACGGCATCGCGGCGTACCCGACTCAGTCGGGACGCCTCATCCACGGCCGGAACGGAGCGGCACACCGCGGCAACGTCAAGCCAACGCTCTGCCGCAACCACGTATGCGCTGACGGGCTCGGACAGGTCGATGTCTATGAGTTTCCCGGCATGACCGAGGAAATCGGCGTACAGACGTCGCAGGCTTCCTCCGAACAGGCCCCGGTCATCGACCTGATCGCCGACTGAGACCAACGTATCGACGAGACCGACGCCATCCGCGAAGACCTTGGACCAGGATTTTGTGTTCTTGGTGTCGATAAGCATCTTGGCCCACTTGTCGAAAGCGGGCAGCGAGAACGAGGCTGACTTCTCACTCAGATGTGCCAACTGCTCCTCGAGACCGGCTCGCGCCCCAGCCACAAGCTGTTCCTCGTCAAGCTCGGAGGCGGCCGCATCGGCGACGACAAGGCGGTTCTTGTACGACGGAATGCGTGATCTGGCTGCGGCAAGATCGTCTGCTCCGATGGTGAGCCGTCCCGTGTTCCGGTCATCAACCAGGTAGCGATCGTCCTCGATGCCGTAGACGGTGATGGGGTAGCCCCACCATCCGGATTGCTCCGCTGGAAGATGCCAGTAGGGCAGGTCGGCTACCGATACAAACGCTATCGCCGGGATGCCATCGTCGAGGGCCTGGTCGAGAAGGTCCCGGGCCTTGGCGGTGCTTGAGGTCTCGTGTACCTGGACGGCCACGCCGAGGCGTTGGCATACCTTGGCGTACCACCTGTCGGGGTACTGCCACTGGTTGCGGAACCCGAGCGTCACCACCTTGCGATCGGTGCCTTTCGTGGCGTTGAACTCCCACAGGATGTACCCGGCCCCGAGGCCACCACCCACACCCAGCACCAGCCCCTCAGAGATCGGCTGTCCGGTGACAGGATCGACGATCCCACGGTTGGCGAAGGCGTTCGCACACGCCGACGTTTCGGCATCGGCTCCTCCCCGGAGCTCGTACTCGGAACTCGGGCGAGCGTTGAGAACATGCCGGCGGGCAACCATGTATTTCTCGTCGGTGCGGTCCATACGAGAGCGGATCAGGGACTTGAGCTGCCTCTGACGGGTCATCATTGTCTCCTCTGCGCGTCAATCCCCAGGGGAGACCCGTGCTCTCTCGACCGGGGAAAGACACGTCGACAATGCGATCGTCAAGTCCTTCCGACCGCCGATGACATCCGGTCACCTTCCCCCGCGCCATGTCGGATCGCATGGGAACCCGATCAGCGAGTGAGGCGAGGCGGCTCGCCAACGAGCATCATACGCAAACTGCCCAATTCGCGCGAGGCGCGTCCACAACGGATCCGAATTCACCAAACTCTGCGGGGCCTACCGCTTTCTCACCAAGGTCCACCACCCGCAGCCGAGCGAGGCCGACTCAGCTTGGAGGCAGGACCAACGTCGCACCCGGCTCGCACACCACCCGGGACATGATGTCCCGGCACCCATGGAGGCTGCTGGACAGAGTCATCGATGTGAACAGGACCATGGCCAGGAACACAGCCAGCCCCAGGAACGCCGCTCTCCTCCCCATCGGTCTTCATTAGTAGTCGGTGACCCGCCATTATCGGCCATCCTGGCCGCGTCATTCCCGACCATCGGGGGCGGACTAGTCCAATTCGGCTACTGATTCCGGCCATCGCTGCCGATGAATCGTGAGTCGCCGCCAAGGGAGCAGCGTGAGCAGCCGACTCGAAGATCTGCGAGATCTGGCCCGGATGCTGGACGAAGGCAAGATCTCACATAGCGAATACGACATCGTGAAGACCGAGATCCTCGAGGCCCCAGCCGAGGAGTGGGAGCCACCAACCGCTCACGCCCCTCCCGACGACGACGAAGGTCAGGGACTTGATGACGAACAGGTCGCAGGTTGGCGGGGAGCCTTCGATCAGATCCCGACCATATATCGCGTCGCGGCCGGCGGAGCGGTGCTCGTCCTGGTGATCGGGTTCTTCCTCAACGGCAACGGAGACGCAGCTGGAAGCGTCACCGCAGACCGGGCTTCGAACGCCTCGGCTCCCTCGAGTCCGGCGCCGGAGTCATTGGGGATAGTCCTCGACGGCCTGGCCGATGGCTGGAACGCTGTGCCGGACGCGCCGCTGATCAAAGGCAGGGTGATGACCTCACCGGAAGCCGGGCCACTCGACAGCTTCGTGCACAATTTCGACGGATCAGCGGTCCTCGCCGGCGCCTATAACCCGAACGACGGTTCGGTCTACGCCCTGATGGCCAGGTCCGGCGTGCACGACGAGTCGGTGTCGAGCATTTATGTGCATCTCTGTTATCTCCTCCATCCCGGCTCGCAGGAATGTCTCGAGGTGTTCGTCGAGGAAACCGGGATGTTTGGCAAGGCGCACGCCGACTTCGCAGGCGCCGAGCAGGCTGCCGAATGGGAGTACGAGGGACACCTATGGCAAGTCGGCATCGCCAGCGACGTCGAGACGATCAGGGTGCGTGCTGCTTCGAGTCCGTGACCCACACGGTCAGAGCTTCTGGATTCGGTCCCCGACCGCGATCACCCCATCTTGTATCACTCGTGCGTAGACCCCACGCAGCCGGAGCTCTTTGGCCGGTCCTACGTTGACGAATCGGAGTGCCGCCGAGCCGAATCGTGAGGCGAACTTGTTGCATCCCTCGTGCGGTGTGTCTGTTATCTCGAGAACGGCGGTGCCGGTCCGCAGCTTTTGACCAGGCACGAGGTTCGCATGGCTCAGGTCCAGATCGGCGACGATGTTGTCTCCGACCAGCGACCAGCGGTTTCGCCCCCCGGAGACGAGATCCAGGAGCCGGGAGTTGATGATCGCGATCTGGATGTCCGGCATTTCGCGATATTTGTCTTTCGACCAGTGGTCGCCGTCGACCCCGAGCAGAGAGGTCACCGCGACACTTTCAGGCATCCGTCGCTCGTTCTCGGCGGGGCGGACGATCAGCATCTCGACTAGGCCGTCATCCTGAGGGCTGGAGAGCACGCCGGGCAGGCCAGCTTCGAGCTGCTCGGGCGTCAAATGTGTGACGGCTGTGTGGCTCATGCTGCCTCGGCCGGCGACTCCTCGCGCCGGCTGTGCCGCCCTTCGAAATTCGGGCCGAACGTGTCCTTCCACACCACTGTGGTCATCAACCATATGGCGGTCGCGATCAGGAGGGCGGGGAATATCCGGGCTACCAGTGGCAGGGTGTCCTCCGAATCGCCCAACCAGCCACCGATCAGAGCGCCGAGGGGCAGCGTGGCCCATCCGATCGCCCTGCTCACCGTGGTGACTCTCCCCAACATGTTGTCGTCGGCATAGTGCTGACGGATGGTGGCCAGCGGGACGTTGATCAGGGAAACACCGATCATCCATCCCACATTGAGGGCGAGGGGAACGAGCCCGTATGTGGTGAACATCACCGCGAACAGCAGCAACCCGGTCAAGATCATGCCGAATGTCATGGTCCGGCCCAGACCGGTCGTCCTGATGATCTGTGGCGCGATCAAGGCGCCGATGATTCCGCCGACTCCCATCGCCGCCACCAGGATTCCGACCTGGGCGGTGTTGGCCGCGCCCAGGATCACAGAGAACAAGAGAACCACCGTGGCCTCGATGAACCCCATGACGAAGTTGGGGATAGCGGCGGCGATCGTGGTGACCCGAAGCCGGGGCTCTTTCCAGATGTAGCGCAGGCCGTCCATCGCCTCGGTGAGGAATGGGGAGCGGGTGTCATCAGCGCTGCGGTGATGTGCCACCCTTCCCACCCCGGCCAGGAAAACAGCCGAGATCACGAAACTGAGGCCATTGATGTAGAGGCCCAGGGCAGGTCCGCCATAGAGGTAGGCAAACAGGCCCCCGGCGAGAGCGCCCACGGCGAAATTGAACTGCTGGCTGGCGGCCACGAACGAGTTGGCATCGGCGAGCCGGCGTCTCGGCACCAGCGAGGGGATCAGGGCGAACAGGGCGCCGTCGAAGAATGTGGTGAAAGATCCGACCAGGAATGCGATGAAGAACACCGTTCCCACGCCGTAGGAGCCGTACGAAGCGGCGAGATAGAAGAAGGCCGATGCCCGGAGGAGATCGGTGGCGATCATCACCGGTCGCAGGTGCCAGCGGTCGATGAGCACGCCCACGATCAGCCCGAGCAGGAGGGTCGGCACGGTCTCCAGCGCGTAGGTGAGGGCGAATTCCATCGTCGAATCGGTCCCACTGATATCGAGAACCAGGAAGGGAAGGGTCACCCAGGCGACATAGGTCCCGAAGTGGCTGACCGCCTGGCCGACCCACAAGGCCATGTATCTCGGCCCGAGGGAGGTCAGCGACCGAAAGAAATTCACTGGCCTTGCACCATACCGGGCTACTCAGGTGTGTCCAGCCCTTGTTAGCCTTGCTCACCATGGCCGACCCACGCGAGATCCCGCAGCTCACCACCGAGTTGATCGACATGTCGCGGGAATACCTCCTGCAAGAGACTCTCGAGCCGGCGAAGAGGCTGGGAAGGCATGCCGGAATGGGTATCGGCGGCGCCATGGCTCTGGGCCTCGGCGCATTCTTCTTGGTGCTAGCCCTCTACAACGGGCTGAAGATGTGGCTCCCTTCGGGAGCTTGGTGGGTGGTTCTGGCGAAATTCTTGACTGCGTTGGTCGCGGCGGGTGGTGCAGGATTGGTGGCTTGGAGGTTGCAAGAACGTGACGATTACTAGACAGGACATCGAGGCCAAGGCCAATGAGATCGCATCGGCGGTCAACCAGACCACGGAGTCGGCTCGTGACACGGCCGTGGCGGCGGGAGTCGTAATCGCCCTGTTGGTCCTCGCCGCTTTCATCTTCGGGCGCCGCCGCGGATCGAGGAATCGAACGCTGGTAGAGGTCTACCGCGTCTGACGCGGACTGGGCGGCTTGATCACCTCGATCTTGGGGTCGCCGCTCCGCCGATGGTGGATGACGATGGCCGACCCCTCTGGCAACTTCTTGCTGAAGACGAGCCGGCGCCGGGGTCTGGTCGCCCTCAGATAAGCGAGGGCAGCGAGACTGAGCCCGCTGTAGAGCTCCCGTTGATCACCGGTCCGGAGCCCGCGCAGCGTGCGGTCGATGCTCTCCATCCGGATGTTCCGGATCCCGAGAAGGCGTAAGAGTCGGTCCATCTTGTCTACCGTTGCCGCCAATCAATCCAGAGTCAATCGAGTTCTAACCGCATGCAGAATAAGCAATTCGTCAAGGTCGTCATTTGGATAGTGGTCGTCTCCATGGTCCTGGGGCTGGGCTTCACGGTGTTCGCACTGCTCACATGAGGCTGGAGGCGGGCGATCCCGCCCTATTGATCGACTCCAAGGGGCGTCGTTTCCTCCTCGAATTGACCCCCGACCGAACCTTCCAGTACCACGAGGGCGCCGTTCCCCACGGCGATCTCATCGGCCGCGAGGAGGGCAGCTGGATCGTCTCGTCGACGGGGGCACAGCTCCTCCTGTTACGGCCCCGCTTGGCTGACTTCACCCTCAAGATGAAGAGAAGCGCCCAGGTCGTCTATCCCAAAGATCTCGGCCCGATCCTGGTCTATGCAGACATCGCACCCGGCATGACCGTGCTCGAGGCAGGGAGCGGGTCGGGAGCGCTCACCCTGGGCCTGAGCCGGGCCGTCGGGCCGACGGGGAAGGTGATCAGCGTGGAATTGAGGGAAGACCACGCAGCACACGCCAGAAAGGCCGTGGAGAAGTGGTACGGCCGACTGCCTGAGAATGTCGAGATGCGGATCGGGGATGTGGCCGACGAGGTCCAGTTGGTCGAACCGGCCCGAATCGTGCTTGATCTGCCCGAGCCGTGGCACGTGGTGACTGCGGCCGCCCAGCACCAGCCACCCGGTGGGTTGCTCGCCGCCTACCTCCCTACCGTCCCGCAGGTGCAGACAACGGTGGAGACTGCGCGGGAGACCGGTGTATTCACCGAGATCGAGGTGAAAGAGGTCTTGGTCCGCGACTGGAACGTCGCAGGCAGATCGGTTCGTCCCGAGCATCGGATGATCGGCCACACCGGCTTCCTCATCTTCATGAGAAAGACCGCCAAGCCACCGTCAGAGGAGGGTTGAGCGGTCACAATCCTCAAGTTGGCGGGCAGTCACGCCGACGCTCTCTTTGTCGGCAGATAGTGGCATCATCGAGGGAGTAGGGGCCTGGGTGACAACCCGAGGAACTACAGAGACCGATTCGTATACTGCTAAACAAGGCGACCAAGGCCAGGAGGAAGCCCGTGGATGAAGGACGGAGAGCGGACGACGCCACTCAGTTGCGCAGCGTCGTCGCCGCCCTCGAGGAGGAGATCGCCGTCCTGCGCCGCCGTGTACGTGACGCCCCGGCCCGGGTGGACGATCTCGAGAACGAGCTCAGCCGGATGCGGGAGCGTCTCGACCGGGCCATGGCACAGAACGACAAGCTGTCGGCTGTCCTCGAAGAGGCGAGGGAGCAACTCGGTGTCCTGAGGGAAGAGGTCGAGAAGCTGACCTCGCCTCCTAACAACTTCGGCACCGTTCTCCAGGTGAATGACGACGGCACCCTGGACATAATGACCGGGAGCCGCAAGTTGCGGGTCGCCGCCCAGCCCAACGTCGAAGTGAAGAAGCTCCAGGTGGGCCAGGAGGTCCTCCTCAACGAGGCCTTCAACATCATCGACATCCGTCATTTCGAACCGGCTGGTGATGTTCTGAGAGTCCGCGAGGTTCTCACCGACGGACGGGTCGTGGTCTTCGCCCACGCCGACGAGGAGAGAGTTCTCCAACGGTCCGAGACGATGGCGGACGTGAAACTGAGGCCCGGCGACTACGTCCGGATCGACACCAAGACCGGTCTCATCCTGGAGAAGATGGAGCGTCCCGAGGTCGAAGAGCTCGTTCTGGAAGAGGTCCCGGACATCACCTATGAGGATGTCGGAGGTCTGGCCGATCAGATCGAGCAGATCCGCGATACGGTCGAGCTCCCCTACATGTACAAGGATTTGTTCCGTGAGTACGAGCTCGACCCGCCGAAGGGCATCCTCCTCTACGGGCCTCCCGGCTGTGGCAAGACACTCATCGCCAAGGCAGTAGCCAATAGCCTCGCCAAGAAGGTCTCAGAACGGACCGGCAGTCCCGACGTCCGCTCCTATTTCTTGAACATCAAAGGACCCGAGCTCCTCAACAAGTGGGTTGGCGAGACCGAGCGTCAGATACGTCTGATCTTCCAGCGGGCCAAGGAGAAGTCTGACGAAGGCGTGCCGGTCATCGTTTTCTTCGACGAGATGGATTCCCTGTTCCGCACCAGAGGCACCGGCATCAGCTCGGACGTCGAGTCCACGATCGTGCCCCAGCTCCTCTCCGAGCTCGACGGCGTCGAGTCTCTCAAGAACGTCGTGGTCATCGGTGCCTCCAACCGTGAGGACCTGATCGACCCGGCCATCCTCAGACCGGGGCGCCTCGACGTGAAGATCAGGATCAACCGGCCGGACACGTCCGCCGCCCGTGAGATCTTCCGCATCTACATCAGCGAGGAGACGCCTCTCGACCCGGAAGCCCTCGAGGAGCACGAGGGCGACAAGACGAAGGTCATCTCGGCCTACATAGAGGCCACAGTCGATGCCATGTACGCCGAGTCGGACGAGAACCGCTTCCTCGAGGTCACCTATGCATCCGGAGACCGCGAGGTGCTCTTCTTCAAGGACTTCGCCTCCGGAGCGATGATCGAGAACATCGTGAGACGAGCCAAGAAGGACGCGATCAAGAGGCAAATCGCCGGCGGAGAGCCCGGAGTCCGTCTCTCTGACCTGACAGCAGCCATCAAACAGGAGTTCCGCGAGCAGGAGGACCTGCCCAACACGACCAACCCCGACGACTGGGCCAGGGTGTCCGGCAAGAAGGGGGAGCGGATCGTCCACGTCCGCACACTGGTCGACGGCGATGACGAGAGTCGATTGATCGAGAAGGTCTCAGCGGGTCAATACCTCTGATGGCCATCCACAAGGTGCTCGGCACCGAGACCGAGTACGGCATCGTGGTCAGAGGGGACGTCGGGTTCAATCCAGCCGTTGCCTCCTCGCTCGTGGTCAACAGCTATCCCGGTGCTCGCGTCAAAGTCCAATGGTCATACGAGGAAGAGTCTCCTGGCCGGGACGCCAGGGGTTTCGGCCACGACACATTCGGGGTGGTCGACCCCGAGGGTGCGGTGGTGAACTCGGTCCTCGCCAACGGCGCCCGGCTCTATGTGGACCACGCCCATCCCGAATACTCGGCTCCCGAGTGCTACGACCCGCTGGAGGCCGCCTTGTACGACAAGGTGGGCGAAGTGGTGATGCGCTCGGCGGCCCGCGCCGCCACCGAGGTGGCCGGGAAGAAGGTCTCCCTCTACAAGAACAACTCGGATGGGAAGGGAAACTCCTACGGGGCCCACGAGAACTATCTGCTCTCCAGGGAGACACCCTTCGGAGACGTGATCCGCTTCGCCACCACATTTCTGGTGACCCGCCAGATCTTCACCGGCGCAGGAAAGGTCGGGTCCGAGAACGACCGTCCCGAGGTCGGCTTCCAACTCACCCAGCGCGCCGACTTCTTCGAGGAAGAAGTGGGGCTGGAGACGACGCTGAAGCGCCCGATCATCAATACCCGTGATGAGCCACATGGTGACCCGTCGAAATATCGAAGACTCCACGTCATCATCGGTGATGCCAATCTCTCCGAGTGCCAGAACTTCCTCAAGCTCGGGGCCACCGCGTTGATGCTCGCGGCCCTCGAAGACGGGGCCCTCCCGGACCCTCTCGACCTCCAGGACCCCGTGGAATCGTGCTGGCGGGTGAGTCATGACATCGGTCTCGGCAAGCCGCTCGAGCTCGAGGGTGGTGGAACGGCCACCGCTCTGGAACTCCAGGGCCGCTACCTGGAATGGCTGACCAAGTACGTGGAGAAAGAACTGGACGATCCGGTTTGGGAGCAGGTGATCCACGAGTGGGAGCGCACGCTCGATCTACTGGGCACGGATCCCGGCCGTCTCGCCGATACCCTCGATTGGGTGGCCAAGCAGCGGCTGTTCGAGGGTTACATCGAGAGGGACGGCCTCTCCTGGGATGACCCGAAGTTGCGCGCCCTCGACCTCCAATACCACGACGTGGATCCCGAGAAGGGCTTGTATCACCGTCTCGCCGGCCGCGGGGCCATGCGCCGTCTCTTCGAGGATGATCAGATCGAAGCGGCCGCCGTGAACCCGCCGGACCGCACCCGTGCCTACTTCCGGGGCCGTTGCGTGACCCGGTTCTCCGACTCGCTGGTTGCCGCCAACTGGGATTCGCTCGTCTTCGACACCGGCGAATCGCATCTCAAGCGGGTTCCTATGATGGAACCACTTCGAGGTGGCGCCGATTTGATCGGGGCCATGATCGACGAAGCCGAAGACGCGGCCGACCTTCTGCGTCGCCTAGGAGGATGAACTAGATGTCGGACAGAGAACGTTCCCGTTCGAGGGATCAGGACAACGAGAAATCCGAGGATCAGCCGGCAGAACGGGTCGAGAGCGACTCCGACCTGGAGGCGCTCGATGACCTGCTCGACGAGATCGACGAGGTCCTCGAGGAAAACGCCGAGGAATTCGTGAAGAACTACGTCCAGAAGGGTGGGGAGTGATCGGATCCATTGGCCCGTTGCCGATGGAAGCGCCGAGTCCCGGGTCCAGCTTCACGGATCTTCTCGATTCGCTCGGTGCCAAGCCGACCCTGAACATCCCGCCCGGGGAGAAGCCTCCCACCGCCCCCGAAGGGACCACAGTGCTCGCCCTGCGCTACGAGGGCGGTGTGGTGATGGCAGGTGATCGGCGCGCTACAGAAGGAAACCTGGTCGCCCATCGCAGGATCCGCAAGGTTTTCCAGGCCGACAAGTACTCGGCAGTTGCCATCGCCGGCGTCGCCGGAATCGCCATCGAGATGGTGAGGCTGTTCCAGGTCGAGTTGGAGCACTACGAGAAGATCGAAGGCGTCCGCCTCTCGTTGGAGGGGCAAGCCTCGTTTCTCGCCCGTCTCGTGAGGGGCCAGCTTCCGATGGCCTTTCAGGGGCTGATCGTCGTCCCCATGTTCGCCGGCTTCGACGAGCGGGAGCAGCGGGGGCGGCTCTACAGCTACGACGCAGTGGGTGGCAGATATGAAGAGGTCGACTTCGGCAGCACCGGATCGGGATCGAGACTTGCCAAGTCGTACCTCCGGACTGTGTATCGGGAGGACCTCAGCGCTGAGGAAGCATCAGACATGGCGGTAAGGGCCTTGGTCGCCGCTTCACAAGAGGACACGGCTACCGGTGGCCCGGATCTGAGACGTGGCATCTACCCGACGGTTCTCCGTATCGGGGCCGAGGGAGTAGAGGAACTGGACGATTCGGTCATCGCACCCCTCGCTGAAGCTGCCGTGGACCAGATCCTATGACCATCCCCTTCTACGTCCCTCCTGAGCAACAGGTCCGCGATAAGGCCGAGTTCGCCCGCAAAGGCATAGCTCGGGGCCGCTCCATCATCGCCGTCGACTATGCCGGAGGTGTCCTGCTCCTCGCCGAGAACCCATCGACCGCCCTGCACAAGATCAGTGAGGTCTACGACCGGATCGCCTTCGCCGGCGTGGGCCGGTACAACGAGTTCGAGACCCTGCGGAAGGCGGGCATCAGACAGGCCGACCTGATGGGATATCTGTACTCGAGAGAAGACGTGACCGCCATGGGCCTGGCCACCGCATTCGCCCAGACGCTCGGCGTGATCTTCACCCGCGAGCCGAAGCCTTTCGAGGTCGAGGTCCTCATCGTCGAGATCAGCGAGGAGGGCGACGAGCACAGGCTCTTCCGCGTCACCTACGACGGGACGCTCTACGACGAACGGAAGTTTGTCGCCATCGGAGGCAAGGCAGAACAGCTCGTCGAGGCGCTCCAGGGACTCTGGGAGGACGATCTGACACTGGAACGTGCCCTCGAGATCGGAACCGAGGCATTCCGGGAAGGGGAAGGCCGGGAGATGGAGGGCTGGGAAGCAGCAGTCCTCGATTACTCCAATGGCCGCAGGGCATTCCGTCGGCTCACCGGCGACGAGCTGCCGGCGCGCTGAGGTCCCCATTTCCCCGCATAGCGGGAGGCGGTTCGGTTGTTCTCGCCTACGGAGAGGAACATTCTCTCGCGAGAGCCCCCCACCCGGGATAGCCTGCCCACGTGGATCGACGAATCTTCGGGCTGGAGAACGAGTACGGGGTGACCTGCACGTTGCGCGGGCAACGCCGGCTCAGCCCTGACGAAGTCGCCCGATATCTCTTCCGGCGCGTCGTTTCCTGGGGCCGGTCGTCGAACGTGTTCCTCGAGAATGGAGCTCGGCTGTATCTCGATGTCGGCTCGCATCCGGAGTTCGCCACACCCGAGTGCGACAACCTCGAGGACGTCGTGGCTCACGACAAGGCGGGGGAGAGGATCCTCGAGGGCTTGGTCCGCGGCGCCGAGGAGAGACTCGAGGAGGAGGGGATCCGGGGCGAGATCTACGTCTTCAAGAACAACACCGACAGCGCCGGCAACTCCTACGGATGTCACGAGAACTACCTGGTCAGCCGGCACAAGGACTTTCACCGGACTGTCGACGTGCTCATACCCTTCCTGGTCACCCGACAGATCTTCCTCGGCGCCGGGAAGCTGACCCAGACACCCCGGGGCACCGCCTACTCGATCGCCCAGCGTGCGGATCACATCTGGGAGGGCGTCTCCTCGGCCACCACGCGTTCCCGCCCGATCATCAACACCAGGGACGAGCCGCACGCCGACGCCGAGCGGTATCGCCGTCTCCACGTGATAGCGGGTGACTCGAACATGTCCGAATACGCGACTTTCGTCAAGGTGGGGACGATGGTCGCCCTCCTTCAGATGATCGAGCGCGACGTGGTGTTCCGGGACCTGTCACTGGAGAACCCGATCCGCGCCATCCGGGAGGTCTCCCACGACGTCACCTGCAGACGCAAGATCAAGCTCGCCAACGGCCGGGAGCTCTCTGCCCTCGACATCCAGTGGGAGTATCTCGACCGGGCCATGAGATTTGCCCGGAGCCCGGGGTTCCCGCCGGAGGTTCAGGGTGCCATCGATCGCTGGGAGCACCTGCTCACCGGTCTGGAGAAGGATCCGATGACCCTCGACCGCGAAGTCGACTGGGTGATCAAGCACCGTCTCCTCGAGCGGTATTCCGACCGGAGGGGCGTTCCAATGTCCGATCCGCGGATGTCGATGATGGACCTGAGCTATCACGACGTCGATCGCAAGCGCGGGCTCTACTACCTCCTCGAATCCAAGGGTCTCGTGGATCGCGTCGTCACCGACGAGAAGGTCGCACTGGCGGTGCGTCAGCCACCACAGACGACAAGGGCCCGGCTCCGTGGAGCCTTCATCAAGGCGGCAAAGGCACGCAAGCGGGACTTCACCGTCGACTGGGTACACCTCAAGCTGAACGATCAGGCGCAACGCACCGTGATGTGCAAGGACCCGTTCAAGGCACACGACGAGCGGGTCGAGAAGCTGATAGAGAGTCTTTGAGCCTGCGGCTCAAAGACTCTCGGTCGTAGGTCCTAAGTCGTAGGTTGAAGGTACGCATGCAGAACGTCGTCGAGAGGGTGATCAACCTCCTCATCTATCTCCTCGACTCGCCCAGTCCGGTTACCGCCGATCAGGTTCGACAGACTGTCGCCGGGTACGGGGAGCAGAGCGATGATGCGTTCCACCGGATGTTCGAGCGCGACAAGGACCTTCTGAAGCGAATGGGCATACCCCTCGAATTGAGGCCGACTGACAAGTGGGAGATCGACTTCGGGTACACCGTCGACCCTGACGAGTATGCAATACCGGACCCCGGGCTCAACGAGCAGGAACGGGTAGCACTCTCGGTGGCGGCCCGCATGGTCCGTCTCGGGGGCACGAATGCCGGTCTGGCGGGCCTGCTCAAGCTGGGAGGGGTAGAGGTCGGCGCCGGCATCGAGCCGCTGGCCGCCGATCTCGGCGCCGAGGCGACGGTGCTGGGCGACCTGTTTCTCGCCGTTAGCGAACGCCGAAAGCTGGAATTCGAATACGGAGGCTCCAAACGGCTGCTCGACCCATACGGCATCGCTCACAGGCGGGGGCACTGGTATCTAATCGGCCAGACCGCCGATGGTGAGCGGGTCTACAGGGTCGATCGCATCTCTCATGTGGAGGTTGGGAAGCAAGCCGGCGCCTTTGTTCGGCCGAAGCGTTTTCAGGTGAAGCGAGCCATGAGCAAACATCCGTGGGAGGCGGGGACAGATGAAACCGTTGATGCAACCGTCAGGTTCGACCCCGATGTGGCGTGGTGGGCGGCCCGGCATCTCGGGGTCGATGTCCACGGCGACGGCTACCTGGAAGTCGAGTTGGCAGTCGCCAATCGCGACGCGTTCATCGGCTGGGTGCTCGGCTTTGGCCCTGACGCCGAGGTTCTCGCCCCGACCGAGCTGAGACAAGAGGTGCTGGCGCGAGTGGAGGCAGCGGTCGAGGCAGCCCGATGACCAGCGACCGCACCGTCACCCGTCTGTCCCGCATCCTCGCCCTCATCCCCTACGTGTTGGCCAAGGAGGGAGCGAAGGTGAGCGAGATCCTGGAGCGATTCGACTACACGGAAGCCGAGCTCACCCGGGACCTCAACACAGTGTTCTTCTGTGGGCTTCCCGGCTACACGCCGGGCGATCTCATGGAGGCATATATCGATGGTGACGAAGTCATCATCGACGCCGCCGACTACTTCGCACGGGCGCCACGGCTCACTTCGATGGAAGCGTTGGGCCTGATAGCCGCCGGTATGGCGATCCTCGGCTCCGGTCAGGGCTCGCCGGAGCTGGGGACAGCGGTCGCCAAGCTGACCAAGGCGCTCCTGCCCGATGCCGACACCGCCATCGACGTGGATGTGTCAGGAGATTCGGAGAATCTGGCTGCCCTGAAGGAGGCCGCCACGAATAGAAACGTTGTCCGGATCACCTATCGATCTCTCGCCCATGAGGAGGAGACGGTGCGGGATGTCGAGCCGTGGGCGGTGGTCACGACATTGGGCAACTGGTATGTCCACGGTCACTGCCGGATGGTGGATGCCGAGCGTGTCTTCAGGGTCGATCGAATACGACAAATGCAGGTCCTCGATGAGGAGTTCGAACGCCCCGAGAAATTGACCGACCCGGGGATCGGGTACACGCCGTCCGACGACGACATCGCAGCAAGGATCAGGCTCACTCCGGCGGCGAAGTGGGTCCTCGACTATTACCCCGTCGATGTGCTCAAGGAGACCAAGACCGGGACAGAGATCCGGTTCACGTCGGCCGATGCCGAGATTCCCGCGCGTCTCCTGCTCCGTCTCGGCTCCGAGGCGCGACTTTTGGAGGGCGATGAGGTGCGTGAACGGGTCGCTGCCATCGCTGGGGCCTTGCGGGCCAGGTACCGATAAGGGGTCTTGCGACCTAGGGCCGTGGGCTACAGATTCGTGCCTGCTCTGCCGATCACCCCTCTTGACATGGGAGACCGGAGACCAGGGATGACGACCATCAAGACAACTTGCACCCGATGCGGTGACATCCATCTCACACCGGACGACGTAGCGCTGGAGCTGCGTCCTGGTGGCCGAGAAGGTGACTATCGCTTCAATTGCCCGACCTGCACCGAGCCCCAGCGCAGACCGGCGAATTCCCGGGTAGTGAGTGTTCTGTTGGCAACGGGGGTCGCCTTTGAGGTCATCAACCCTGATCCGATCACCGAAAGAGAGATCGATGCGTTTGTCGCTGCCCTAGAAGCGGAATCGGATCCATTCCGCCTCCTGGCCGGCTGACAAAACCCTCATCTCTTCGATGAGCACCAAAGGGCAAGGTGCTCTCGACACACGAAGGGTGGCGATCCTCAGGATCGCCACCCTTTCTCGTGGGCAGCGTCCAACGGAGAGGTAGCAAGTACCCTCAAGCGAATGCTCCAGGGTGGCGAGATCATCATCATTCTCTTGCTCGCACTCGTTGTGCTCGGCCCGACCAGGCTTCCCGAGTTGGCAAAGAAGCTGGGGGAGTGGACTGCGGAGCTGAGGTCGGCGGCCCGTGACCTGCGACGGGGGCTCGAGGCCGAGGTAGCCGATATCAAGCAGGTCGGCGAGGACCTCAAAGCCCCACTCGACGAGCTGAAGAAGTCCTCTGACGAGGTCCGCAAGGGAATCGAGGAGTCAGGCGTGAGCCGGCTCGATTGGGAGGGGCCAAAGCCGATCTCCGGACCCACCCCGGCCGACGCAATGGCAGACCTCGAGGAGATCGAGAAGAAAGCAGCCGAAGAGGGCCCACAGCGGTGATCGAGGACAAGCCCCAGTCCATCCTCGCCCATCTCGAGGAGCTCCGGTGGCGTGTCGTCAAGATCTTCATTGGGGTGTTGGTTGGGGGCGCTATAGCCCTGATCTTCTCCGACCAGTTGCGCGTCATCCTCGAGGCTCCGTTCCACGCGGCGGCGCCGGAAAACGAGTTGCAGACTCTCGCCGCCACCGAGCAATGGGGAGTCTTGATGCGGATCGGGCTCTTCGGAGGGGTGATCCTGGCCAGCCCTGTGGTCCTGTATCAGTTATGGGCCTTCATCCAACCCGCCCTCACCTCGAAGGAGCGCAACTGGGCATGGCCCATTGTGGGGGCCCTCGTCGTCCTCTTCGTGGGAGGCGTCGTTTTCGGATATCTCACGCTGCCCCGTGGGCTCGAGTTCCTCCTACAGATCTTCCCGGATGTGGAAACCAACCTCCGACTCGGCGACTACTACTCGTTCACACTTCGCTTCCTGCTCGCTTTCGGGCTCGCCTTTCTCTTCCCGGTCTTCCTCTTCGCAGCAGCGGCCGCCGGGATCATCACTTCCAAGCAGCTCGCGAAGGGGCGACGATGGGCGATCCTGATCATCGTCATCGGCGCGGCGCTCATAACGCCCAGTGGAGACGCGTTCAGTCTCCTGGTCCTGTCCGTTCCCCTCTACCTGATGTACGAGGCCACCTACTGGCTGGTCCGTCTGGTCCTCAGGAAATGAGTCCCCCCTCCCCGCCTGCGGCGGTACTCCCCCCTACAGGGGGAGAAATGACCCCACTGGACGAATTCTGGGGACAACTCCCGTTCCGGGCGGATGACTTTCAGGTGGAGGCGGCAGAGGCAGTGTCCGAGGGCAATTCGGTCGTGGTGACTGCGCCCACCGGGGCAGGAAAGACGCTGGTGGCCGAGGCGGCGATCCATCTCGCGCTCTCACGGGGGGAGCGCTCTTTCTACACCACTCCCATCAAGGCATTGTCCAACCAGAAATTCTCGGATTTCGTGGCAGGATACGGGCCGGAACGGGTCGGACTGTTGACCGGGGACAACGTGATCAACGGGGATGCCGAGATCGTCGTCATGACGACCGAGGTGCTCCGCAACATGATCTATGCCGAGGGAACCCGGCTCGACAAGGTTGGTCTCGTGATCCTGGACGAGGTTCACTATCTCCAGGACAGGACCAGGGGCGCCGTCTGGGAGGAGGTGATCATCCACGCCCCCCAGGATCTTCAGCTGGTCTGTCTCTCGGCGACCGTGTCCAACAATCAGGAGTTCGCGGCATGGGTGGGTGAGCGGCGGGGACCGACGCGTCTCATCGCCACCGACCATCGCCCTGTGCCCCTCGAATCGATGTACATGATCAGAGACCGAATGGGGGCACAGACCCTGCACCTACTCCCCACCTTTATCGAGCGTGAGGGCAGGAGGCGGCCCAATCCACGGATCGAACACATGCTCGGCCTGGAACGAGGCCGACGCCGCCGATTCAAGAGCCCGAATCGGATCGAAACCGTGGAGCGACTCGCGGAGGAGGGGATGCTTCCCGCGATCTTCTTCATCTTCAGCAGGGCGGGTTGCGATGCCGCAGCCCATCGTCTCGTCGATGCCGGCGTCCGACTGACCGACCCCACCCAGCGGGCATCGATACGGGAGATCGCCGAGACGCGGACGGCCCACCTCGGGGACCAAGACCTGACTGTGCTCGGGTACGACCGTTGGATCGCCGGTCTCGAGGCCGGAGTGGCCCCTCATCACGCTGGACTGGTCCCCGCCTTCAAGGAGACCGTGGAAGAGCTGTTCGAGGCCGGGTTGTTGAAAGTGGTGTTCGCCACCGAGACGCTGGCGCTGGGGATCAACATGCCGGCGCGGACTGTCGTGCTGGAGTCGCTCTCCAAGTTCAACGGCGAGACCCACGAGCTCATGCGACCAGGTGACTACACCCAATTGACGGGCAGGGCCGGGCGGAGAGGAATCGACGTCGAAGGATATGGAGTGGTGTTGCACTCGCCATTCGTCCGCTTCGGCTCGGTCACAGAGGTTGCCTCCATCGGCTCGCATCCGCTTCGATCGAGTTTCCGACCCACCTACAACATGACGGCGAACCTCGTCGCCAACTACAGCCAGGAGCAGGCGGAGGAGCTGCTCGAGGCCTCCTTCGCCGCGTTCCAACGCGAGGGCGACAAGCACGCCGCTGATACGACCATCGAGGCACTGGAGCACTCCCTGGAGAAAGAGGAGTCAGCGGCGCATTGCGAGCGGGGACCAGTGGAGGAGTACATGGCGCTCGTGGAGTCTGCTCAGCCAGAGGGCCACAATGACCGGATCTCGTCGATTCTCGGGGCGGGTCAAGTAGTAGATGTCCCCGGCGGTGCCCGCGATGGACGCTATGTGATCCTGAAGCGACTCGCCCGAAAGGACGGTGGCGCCAGATACCTGGTTCTTGCCACGTCGGGACGGGTCTCGACCATCGGGTATCGCGACGTCGTGGATGGGTCCACGATTGTCACAGAGTTGGAGATCCCTCTCCCTGTGCGGCCGAAGGACCGAAGGTACGTCCAGGATCTCCTACGGATGCTGCGACGTGTGCCACCACGCGAGTCGAGCAAGGAGATCCGCAAGCACCCGATCATCGACCACCCGGTCGCAGGATGCCCGGATGCAGCCCGGCATCTCGCCGCCGCTCGCCGTGCGGTGCGGATTCGGCGCAAGCTGGAGCAATTTCGAACAGTCCGCAGAAGCTCGGGCCATGGCCTGGTGGAGGAGTTCGATGGCATCCGCCGCCTGTTGGAGGACCTGGGCTACCTCGAGGGTTGGCAGCTGGCCGAGCGAGGTCAGCGGCTCCGAGGGATCTACAACGAATCCGATCTCCTTCTCACCGAATCACTCGAGCAGGGCCTCTTCTACGGTCTGGAGCCGGCTGAGGTCGTCGCCCTCACATCGGTGTTCGTATACGAGCCGAGAACCGACACGGCGTCCCTAGCCGAGTGGCCAACCGCCGTTCTGGCCGAGCGTTGGGAGGAACTGGATCTTCTCTGGAAGGATCTGGTCGATCGGGAACGATCACTCCGTCTCACGCCGACCCGACGCCCCGACCCCGGGTTCGGCATCCAGGCCTACGAGTGGGCATCGGGTGCCGACTTCGACGATTTGACCAGCAAGGGGATGGCTCCAGGGGACTTCGTTCGTGTCTCACGCCAACTCGTCGACCTGGTACGTCAACTGCGGGATAGCGCGCCCGGTCTTCGTGAGGAGGCCGTCGCTGCTCTTAGGGCGATCGACCGAGGGGTGGTCGCCGCTCAGGGAGTCGGCTAATTGCCCAAATGGCATGTCTATGTGAATCGGGCCGCTGGAAGGAAGGCGTCCGAGCCTGCGGAGATCCGCGATCTGCTCCGAGAGATCGGCCTCGACTTCGATCTGCACGCCCCAGACTCACCGGATGAGACGAGCGCCCTCATAGAGGAGTCCGCACGGTCCGGGGCAACTCATTTCGCCGTTGCCGGCGGGGACGGCACTGTCAATCTGGCGGTGAACGCCCTCATGCCTCTCGGTCTGGCGGCTCCGCCCGTGATCGGGGTGTTGCCCGTCGGCACTGGCTGTGACCTTCTGCGCACCTTCGGGTTGCCACGGGATGTGGCAGGGGCGGCCCGCCATCTGACCACCGACGCGGTCTACGACATCGATGTGGGGACTTTGGAGGGCAGCTGGGGGCTTCGCTATTTCGTCAACGTCGCTCAGACCGGGGTGGGGGCCGCCGCCGTCCAAACGGCTATGTCTCTTGGCCGTCGACTTGGAGCGGCTCGATATCCGCTCGCGTTTGTGGCTCGGCTTCCCGGGTTCCCCAGGGCGAAGGTCAAAGTCATCACCGAGCGGCGCACGATCGAATCGGAGGCCCTGGCGGTGATCCTGGCCAACGCCCAGTTCTTCGCCGGCGGCTGGAACGTTGCCCCCAAGGCGATGCTTGTCGATGGGGCCTTGGACGTCCAGATCATCAACTGCCGCAAGACGTCCGCCCCCGCCCTCGTGCCCAAGGTGATCAAGGGCACTCATCTCAGCGATCCTGCAGTGCGAAGGCTCTCGGCAGCCGAGTTCAGCATCGAGACGGACCCGCCGTGGCCGGTCGAATGCGACGGCGATCTTGTGGGGAATACAGCGGTTAAAGGCCGTGTTATCCCCGCCGCGATCAGTCTGAAGATCTGAGACGAAGGCGATTTATACTCCCGCGCCGCCAAGGGGCTGAAAGCCGAGTGGACGATGGCTAGAGAAAAAGTAGAAGAGATCACCGAAGAACCCGAAGACGACCTCGTCGACGTGCCCGAGGAGGAACCCGACGAGGACGCGATTCCAGACCTCGATGAGGATCTAGAGGACGAAGCAGATCTCGAGCCCGAAATCGAGGACGAAGCATTCGAAGAGGAAGACGAGTCGGAAGAAGCCGACTACGACGCCGGGGAGGACGAGGACGACGACGAGCAGGACGAGGAGACGACCGAGGCGCTCGAAGAGCTGGAGAGCGAGGAACTCCAGCTGCTCGATGAAGAGGCGGGAGAGGCCCTTCTAGTCGACGAAGCCGAGGAGCTCCCGCCATCCGCCGCGAGGAGCTGACTATGAACGTCGACGCCCAGCTGCAGAGGTCGGACGAGTTCGTTTGCCAGAATTGCTTCATGGTGAAGAGGACGAGCCAGCTGGCCAATCGCAAGAAGATGCTGTGCGTGGACTATGCCTCCTGACCGGGTAACGGTCGCCATCCCCACGTACAACGAGAAAGAGAACCTCCCCGAAATCTCGAAGGCAGTAACCGCCCACGGTTACCGGCTCCTCGTTGTGGATGATTCGTCCCCCGACGGGACAGGTGAGCTCGCCGATGTCTAGCCCGCGAGGACGGCCTGATCTCGGTGCTCCATCGCTCGAAGAAGGAGGGGTTGGGTCCGGCATACGCGGCCGCCTTCGACCAGGCATTGGCGGATGGAGCCGAGATCGTCATCGAGATGGACGCCGACTTCTCTCACGATCCAGCCGACCTGCCCCGTCTGGTGGAGGCGATCGACAAGGTGCAGATCTGGCCATCGGATCCCGGTATGTCCAAGGGGGAGACACCCCGGATTGGCCCCTAACGTATCGCCTCATCTCCAAGGGCGGCAATCTCTACGCCCGGATCATGCTCGGGATCCCGGCACACGACGCCACAGCCGGATTCCGCGCCTACTGGGGCCGAGGCGTTGCAGAACCTCCCTTACCGCGCTGCGCAGGCCTCTGGCTACGCCTTCCAGGTGGAGATGGCCATGCGGGCCTACGAGAACGGGTTGCGCGTCGTCGAGGTCCCGATCACCTTTCGCGATCGTACCAGAGGCACCTCGAAGATGGAGACCGAGATCGTCGTGGAGGCGATGAGACTGGTGACGGTGTGGGGTTGGCAGCGAGCGGTGCGAGGAGCGCGCTCGCGGGGGCGTGAGCGTTACCGCCAGGCTGGCGGGCCTGGATGATGTCTCCGCATTGGCAGGGCTGTATCGGGGCCTGGAGGAGGAAATGACTGCTCTTCACCCGATGCGGCCAATGGCCGACGGTCTCGCTGAGCCCGTCGCATCGTCGTTCGAACGCCCTCGAGGATCCCGAGGGTCTCGTGGTGATAGGGGAATTGGACGGGTATCCGTTCGGGTTCGTCACCGCCAGGTCGAGGAGATCCTGCCCCAGGCCAAGGGGGAGAAGGTCGGCTCGATCCGCCTCATCTATGTCGAGCCTGACGCCAGAGAGGTCGCCCTCGGTGAGGAGATGCGTGAGTTCGTGATGGATCTCCTCCGTAAACGTGGGATTTCGAAGTTCGATGCGCACGTCCTCCCCGGTCACCGCCTGGCTAAGAACTTCTTCGAGGCAGGAGGCTTCTCCGCCCGTTCCATCATCATGCACCACGATGACGAGCGTTGACCGTCCACTTGTGGGTGTCGGCGTGGTCCGAGTCGATGATGACGGTCGGATCCTCCTCATCCAACGCGGCCATGAGCCATCGAAGGGGCTTTGGGCCGTGCCGGGCGGAAAGGT
>CAWHEU010000012.1:0-17494 GCA_963828465.1 uncultured Acidobacteriota bacterium
TCGGTATAGGTCAGGGCGGGAGCGATCCGCAGATCGCAGTCGATGTGCTCGTCTTGGGCTAGACGACGGATCATTTCCAGGCCTTCGAGGTTGGCCGCGGCGTAAGCAGCCGACGTCTCATCACCCCATCGCTCGGACAGATCGGTGTAGATGGTGGACTGCAGCGCGGTCACTTTCGCCGTCGTCAACCCGGTGACTCCCGAACAGACCCGGCGGGACTCGATGACTGCGACAGTCAGACCTTGCTCACAAAGGAGGCGAGCGGCGGTGAGACCTGTGATCCCCGCGCCAACCACCACAGCCTGAACCGTCATGTCTCCTCGAAGAACCGGGCACTCAGGCCACTCCGAAGTCGCCATCCACAGCGAAGGATTGATCGTCAGGTCTCGGGACTCCGGGTTGGCTGGATCCATGCCAGACGACACATACCCGGGGCGGGGAAATGGCGAAACGCCCATTCACGGTGTCCTCAACGGTGACGCCGCAGATCGGCTAAGTTCCCGTTCGCCGGGTCCTGTTTCGATCGCCCGGTGCCGAGGGGGCACATGCCCGGTGATCGATTCATCGAGTTGGCCACTGCCGAGGACCGGAGGGTCCTCGACATACTCTTTCGTCATGCCAGCGAAGCCGTCACGGTTCAGGATCTGTCCGGTCGCCTGCTCTACGCCAACGACGAAGCGGCGCGAATCGTCGGCTTCAGCACCGGAGCAGAGCTCGTATCCACGCCGCCCGAGGAGATCATCAGTCGGTTCGAGATGATCGACCGTACCGGGGCACCGCTCACCGTGGACAGCCTCCCCGGCAGGAAGGTGATGGCGGGTGCACCGGTCGCGGACTCAGTGATCGGATATCGCAGACCTGGCTCGCCCCACGCTCGGTGGTCACGAGTCCGGGCCAGCCCGATCAAGAACGACGCGGGTGATGTCGTTCTCGTGCTCAGTTTCGTTCAGGACATGACAGCACAGTTTCGCCGCGAGGAGGTCCAGGAGCTCCTCTACACGGTGTACGAAGCGCTGGGGTCTTCATTGGACAAAACTGAGAACCTCCACGAACTGGCCAGGGCTTTGGTCCCCCGGATGGGCTCTTGGTGCGCGGTACACATGCTCGAAGGCGGGAAACTGATCCCGATGGCCATGGTCCATCCCGACAATGAGGATGCCCGGAACCTGGTTCACATGACCGATCCCGGACCGATCTCGCTCGAGGAAGACCAGATGCAGGCGAGGGTCGCCCGGACCGAGAAGCCCGAGATCATTGACAAGATCTCAGACGAGATGCTGCAAGAGGCGGAGGTCCGTGCCGGCAAAGAGCTGATCGATGCCTTCAGACGTCTCGATCTGAACTCCGTCGCGTGTGTCCCGATCTCGCTCGGCCACCGCCTTATCGGCACGCTGACTTTGGCTCGGAGCTTTCCCGATCCAGAGCTCGACAAGGACGACGTCGACTTGCTCGAAGTGGTGGCCGATCGTGCTGCTGCTGCCCTGGAGAATGCGAGTCTCTATCAGCAACAGAGAGAGATAGCCGAGACCCTCCAGGCCGTCATCACGCCAAGTGCGCTTCCCGAAGTGCCCGGCCTCGATCTTGCGGCCCGGTACCGGCCGGTCTCCCTTGTCGGCCAAGTCGGTGGTGACTTCTACGACGTTTTTCCCATGGCCGACGGGCGTACCGCCGTACTTCTGGGAGACATCGCCGGCAAGGGTGTAGAGGCGGCAGCGGCGGTCGGATTGGCCCGCTACACGCTCCGATCCACTATCGCCCTCGACCCCTCTCCGACCACCGTGTTCGCCAGGGTCAACGAGTCGCTCCTCGAGGAGGAGAGGATGTGCACCCTGGCCTACCTGATCCTCGAGGATCATGGCGATCGATTCAAAGTAACGGTGACCTTGGCCGGTCATCCGCCGCCGATTCTCGCCACGGCTGATCGAGCCACGAAGCGGCTCGGGACGCCCTGCCCGCCGGTGGGTGTGATGCCTGTGGTGGAGCCGATCGAAGAGGTGCATTGGCTCCAACCGTCTGACCTGGTCGTCCTGTACACCGACGGTTATGTGCTCTCCGGGCTCCATCCGCCTGACAGCGTGGAACTCGCCCTTTCCCGGTGTGACGCGAAAGATGCGGCACAGCTCCTCGACCAGATGCTCGATGTCCTCGACGCCGACCTTTCCCCCGGGGGGCGCGCGATGACATCGCCCTGGTGGCACTCCGGGCGAACCGTCCCGTTTGACTCCCTGTCTAACGGGGTAATTCATCCGGCAACCCCCCCCGGGAAGAGGCCTCTCGTGCCCAGCAGTCCCGTGATGATTACGTCGATTGACACTCGACGCGGCCGATTGGTTCGAGCGTCCGCGCTCGGGTCCGCCGTCGTCCGTGCGCTAATCTTTGGTCGAGGTCCTCCCGGTCGCAGGCGTGGCCTTCCCCCGACAGTGTGCGCATCGTGACCGTCCAAGACGCCCCCCAATTCCGACATCTAGGTCTGCCCTACGAGTCGAGCGAATTGCTCCTGCAACAGGTCACGGGCTTCTTGGGTCCCGCCCTCGACCGTGAGGAGCCGGTCCTAATCGCCGTCCAATCCGACACACTCTCGGGGTTTCAGACAGCGTTCGTCGGCAATCGCAATCACATCGATTTGGCGCCAATGGAAGAGGTCGGCCGGAACCCTGGTCGGCTGATCTCGGTCTGGAGCGACTTCCTCGAGCGGCATGGGGCAGCGGGACGAGCCGTTTGGGGCATAGGGGAGCCGATCTACGCCGGGCGCGACTCCGACGAGATCGAGGAGAGCGAGATATACGAGGGGCTGCTCAACGGGGCGTTCACCGAACCGGAGTTCAGCCTCTACCTCGGCTGCCCGTTTGACACGGCGTCACTTCCGGGGAGCGTGCTCGACGATCTGACAGGCTCTCATCCTTTCATCGGCAGTGGGGCTACATCGCGAACCAATGAGAACTTCCAAGCCAATGGCCAGGCCGAGCGCCAGCTATCGCCTGCATTGATAACCGACGATGCATTCGTTCCTTTCACCGAGCAAGGTCTGGGCGCAATGAGGCGGGAACTTGCGATGGATGCTCGCCGCTTTGGCGTCGAGGAAGATCGCATTTCCGACCTGGTGCTGGCCGTCAACGAAATTGCAACCAATAGCATCAAGTACACGGGCAGTGGATCGCTTGGGGTGTGGCAAGCGGGCGGAAGGCTTGTCTGCGAGGTTCGGGATCTGGGCTTCATCGAGGATCAGCTCATCGGACTCCGACGGCCCAAGATCACCGAAGAGCGCGGACGCGGGATCTGGTTTGCCCACCAGGTGGCCGATCTGATCCAACTGCGAAGCAATCCGTCTGGGACGACGGTTCGCATCCTGTTCGACTGCATCCTGGAGACCTGACCTCAGCACCTTTCCTGGCGGCCACCCTTCTGTTAATACCAATTGGCGTCTTTTGGAGACCACGCCGTCGGTGGAGATCGACCAAGCAGCCCACGATGCTGTCGGCACTGATTCGATGATTGTGGCCTAGCAACCGGTTGATTTCAGAACGGCGCGGCTTTTATCCGTCAAGCCAAGGGCACAAACCAGTCATGTTGCATCAATTCAGAAGAATCCCCCGCTCTGAACCAGCGAACACGCCAGGCACTCGAACTGATCAGCTTGCTGGATTCGGCACGAACCATCCGATGATCCGATTTCTCCGACGGCTCATGGGGAAGCTCTTTCAAAACAGGGCGTACTACGGGGCCACGGCACGGAAACGCTCGTCCTAGGCCGGCTATTTCGTAGTGAACTCCGCCCAGACAGTCTTCCCACCATCGATCTCCCTGACACCCCACTTTTGAGCGAGTTCCTCCACTATGTGAAGACCGTGGCGTCGACCGGCCGATTCGGTCAGGGTGGGAAGGACGGGGGACGCGTCACTCACTTCGAGTCGAACCTGCTGCGAGGCGACGTGAATGGACAATTCGAAGGGGGTCATCGCATGGTGGATGGCGTTTGTCGCCAATTCGGACGCAGCGAGTTCGATATCCTCGGCCCGACTCAAGCCTCGGGTGTGTTCACGGACGAATGCTCGGGCTTCGGCTACGAGCTGGGGTCTCGGGTCGAATCGCCTTGCCGCCATGGATCTGGAGCGGTGGGGCCGCTGGTCCCCTTTCCTGAATGGCAATTCACTTACCCCAAGTCGTGAGGGGCGAATCCGGTCCCTCGGTTGACGCTACGCAGATTGGGGTATCATTGCCGGCGAGGCGACGCCCCGGACCATGGCTCCCTCGGCACAGCTCTAGACCTCGGCTGAAGTGATTGTCGTTGGGGGCAAACTCATGGGTACCGCCGAGTCGCATGTCGATCCCGCTCAATACGTCTCTGTCCTGTTGCACTCGACACCTGCGGCCACGTTGATCCAGGTGAGTGGGGAGCTCGACTTGGGGTCGGTGCATCATCTCGAGGATTGCCTGAACCGCGCCCTCGCTGATGGCGACGGTCATCCGATTCATGTCGACCTGGGCAAGGTGTCCTTCATCGATTGCGCCGGCTTCGAACCGTTGACAAGGGCGGCATCCGGCCTCCAAGACGGACGGGTATTGACCATCACATCGGCGTCCTCCCGCGTGCGCAGGCTGATGGAATTGATCGGTGACGTCGGCATTCGCATCGACGGAGCTTCTGCAGATATCGTCTCTGGCGCTTGACCGGCTACGGTGAGAGTGCTGCTCAAGCACGGATGCCGAGCATTCTGATGCTCGCTGGGTTCTACAAGTGACCTGACCCAATGGTCCCGACCCTGGTTTTCCTGGGAGCTGTTCGATCCTTCATTCGCAGCCCGGCAGGCTGACGCCGCCAAATCCGAGGGATCTTCGATGGCTGATCAAGCGCTCTTGCTGCAAGCACTCCGATCGTTTGCGGCTGCCATGAAACGCTCCTATGACGTCACTGAGATGTGTTACGAGCTCTGTGACCGGACAGTGGATGTTCTCTCGGCCACCGGCGCAGGCGTCTCGGTCGTGGATGAAACCGAAGTGCTCAGATTTGTGACGGCCACCGACGAGAGGATCCTGTCCATCGAGGAAATCCAGGAGAGCTCACAGACCGGGCCCTGCGTCACCGCATACCAAACCCGCCAGCCCGTCCCGGTCTCCGATATCGACGCGCATCCAGAATGGCCCGCTTATAGGGTCAGGGCGGAAGAACTTCAGCTCCGATCCGTGGTGGGTTATCCCCTCGTCAATAATGGCCGCGGCCTCGGAGCCCTCAACGTCTACAACGAAGACACCAGGGACTGGACCGAGGATGATCTGGACGTTATCGGTGTGCTCGCTGACATGGCGACGGCATTCCTGGTCCGGGTGTCGGCAATGCTGGAGGCTCGACAGCTCGCCGACCAACTCCAACGGGCGTTGGACAGTCGCGTGGTCATCGAACAAGCCAAGGGAATGCTCGCCGGCGAGCACAGCATCAGTCTCGACGACGCTTTTGCCAGACTGCGCAATCAGAGCCGCCGCACCAATGTGAAACTCACGGAAATATGCCGTGCGGTAGTCCACATGGGTCTCCGCATCCCAGAGGACTGATTGTTAGCGAAACCTCAGAGCCATTTCCGCCGTTTGGCCACAAACAGCGTTACCCCGGCCACTGCGAGCATCAGAGTGATAGTCACCCAGAACATCCATGGCCATTCGAAGAACTCGACTTTGAAGTTCATTCCCATGATCCCTGCCAGCGCTGCCGCCGGAAGCAAAAGAACCGAGACAATGGTGAGACGCTTCATGATGTCATTGGTTGTTTGGGCGGTGCGGGTCATGAAGATGTCGAAGGAGCCGACGATCATCTCCCGTGTGGTATCAACCGTGTCGATTGCCTGCTGAAGCCGGTCTTCCAACCGCTTGTAGTCCTCCACCGCCTCTGCTCCGATCAAGGCATCGGATCGCGGATGGCTGAGCAGGCCAAGCACCTCGCGATGGGAGCTGAGCGTGTTGCGCAACTTACGGACCCGGGTACGCAGCGCTTGGAGGCGATCGAGCAAGTCATTCTTGTCCGGAGACCTGGCGAGAAGCTCCTCGTCTAATTCGTCGATCTCAGTCTGCAGGCTTTCGATCACGCCGAAGTAGCCCGAGATCTGCCAGTCGAGCACCAATGAGAGGAATGCCGGCCCGTTCAGGTCCCCGATCCGGGTTTCGCCGTTGAGGGGCTTGTTGAACTCTTCGACCAAGTCGAGTTCCCCTTTGTGCAACGTCACCACCCAGTTGGGGCCGACGAGGCAATGCAACGTCATGGGCGCGGGACGAGGCCCGACCCGCAGCGCCTTCACCGCGAGTTCCAGGACGCCGTTCTGGTGAATCAGAGTCGGATCGGTGTCCTGATCGATCCTGGCGACCAGTTCCTCGATCTCCAGCTTCTCCCACAGCGGGCTCAGGTCCCCGGCGCACTCCAAATCGACGTCTGCCCACAGCAGATCCTTCTTGCCGATGTCGGGCAGGGAGGACTCGATCTGGACCGGGGCATCCTCGCCATCGCCGCGGTACAACCAGACACGGCTACCCGGCTCACCGGCATCGGCCGGCCACGAGGCAGTACCATCCGCGGGCATGGCACGAGAAGACTTTGAGTCAATGGAGGAGGTCACCGAGCGGTGACTTACCCTCCCACTCCGGTACACAAACCGGATCCAAACGGGCGGGCGGACTAACAATGGTGGAGTTGGGCCCGGAGTTCGATCTCGAGACCAGCAGGATCGGCGGACACAACGTGGTCGTCGTAAAGGGTGAGATCGACATCTCGACCGCCCCAACCCTGGAGAAGGCGCTCGCCAAGTTCTCCAACAAGGAAGTGTTCCTGGATCTGCGGAAGACCGAGTTCATGGACTCGGCGGGGCTCAAAGTCCTGATCACCCAGAGATCTCGCCTCGAGGAGTCCGGTGGAGTGCTGCACTTGGTTGTCGGCGAAGGGCCGGTGATGCGGCTGCTCGAGCTCGCCGGCGTGCGCGAGGCCTTCTCGATTCGACCCACTATCGGATCGCCTGACGGTTAGCCGGCGCGCAGCCTGACGTCGAGACCCGCCCGACGACGCAGATGAAGCAGAGCCAACTCTGCGGCTGAGGCGCGAATCTCATCCGGCTGCCCGGAGAGGACGATGTGATGGACTCGGACCGAGTTCCGGTCGGCCACGCCGACGAACAAGGTTCCAACAGGCACATCCTCCTCGGGATCTGGGCCGGCCTCGCCCGTGGTGGCGATGCCGAGGTCCGATCCGAGGAGCTCCCGCACGGACCTCGCCATCTGCTGTGCTGCCGCTGAGGTGACAACCGGGCCAGGTTCGACGCCGAGAAGGCCGGACTTCACCTCTTCGTCATAGGCAACCACCCCACCCTTGAACCAATCACCCGATCCCGGGGTGGCGACGATTCGAGCCATGACGAGCCCTCCGGTGCAGGACTCGGCGATGGCGACACTTGGGACTGGATCAGACATGGCAAACCCTTTTCCCGTAGCCGCGATCGGGAAACCGCGTGAGGTTTCCCCCTCTCGGTGAAGTGGTAAGTGGACCTTGAAACATGAAGGCAAGATGCCTTCGACGCCAGGAAAAGGAGTGCGTTATGCAGGATTCCACGCAGATGAAGTGGGAGGGCCGCTGGGACCAGCTCAAGGGCAAGGCCCGGCAGGCATGGGGCGATCTGACCGACGATGACCTCGATGTTGCCGAAGGCAACTACGAGGAGTTGGTCGGCCGCATCAAGGAGAAGACCGGCGAGACTGCCGAGCAGATCCGCGAGCGCCTCGAAGAGGACACCGTCGACTCGCAGTTCTGAGTCGACCTGGAAGCTGAGCCGAAGCCACCCGCGAGGGTGGCTTCGGTCGTTTTGGGTCAGTCATACCGCAATTTGACGTCTGATTGGAGCAGGAAATGAGAAAAGGATTCACAGCGACCGCATTGGTCGGAGTGCTCGCATTGGCGGCATGTTCAAATGCGACCGGGGGCACGACCACCGAAGCGCTCACCGGCACGACACTGGCAGGCACATCCGGAGGGACGGATGCATCTTCCGATGCCCTCGCCGCCGTCGCCGCGTTCCAGGAAGACATCCAGGCGTTGTCCGATGCCATCGCCGAGTCCGAGTCGGCCGAGGAGGTGAGATCGGCCTGGGACACGCTGAATGCCGAGCTCACTGCCTCCATCGAGTCGATTCGCGAGGATGGGTCAATCGCCCGGGAAGAGATACAGACGAGTTTGGATGCGTTCGAGCAGCAGCTGGACGAGATCGAGGTCAGCGAGGACGTCCGCACGGCATGGGAGGAGCTTCGGACCAATCTCGAGCAGTTGATGGACTAACTGACCTTCACGGCCGGGGCACTCGCCGGCTCCACGTCCTTCCGGACCGCGAGCCAGGCGAGCGCCACCATCACCAGGCCGTAGATCAAAAGGGCTCCCATAAGGGGGGGACGGGCCGGTTGCCCACGAAAGATCACGTCTTGCAGCCCTGCTATCCCGTAGGTTCCGGGCACGAGATACGAGACCCAGCGGACCGGGACTGTGAGCTGATCCAGTGGCAGGACGAAGCCGGTGAAGAAGATCGAAACGAGCAGCACCACCATTGAATACTGAACGGCCTGGCTGTCGCTCTTGGCCAATCCCGACAGGGCAAAGCCGAGACCCAGCGAGGCGAAGATCACCAGGGCGACGGTGATCGCAAAAGACCAGAGGGGCCCCTGGACCTCGATCCCCAGCAGTGGCATCGTGAAGGCGAGGCCGGTGGCAAGGGCCAATCCGAGGACGAGAAATGACAGATATTTGCCCGACATCGCCTCCCTGACGGTCAACGGGGAGACCCGGAACATCTCGGTCATACCCAACTGGCGTTCGCGAACCAGGGATAGGGCAGCAAAGGTCAGGGCGAGGTGCTGTACCAGGAGGATCAGCACTCCCGGTGCGTAATACGCCGCCTGGGAGGGGGGCTGCTCGGTCACCGGACTGGTCTCCACCGTGAATGGGCTGACCAACAGACTGGGATCGATGTCCGGCACGTCTTCCAGGGCGTCGGCCAGCGGGCCATCGGTCTGGCTCAATTCAGTACGGGCCTGTTCCACTACGCCTGTGAGCACTTCCTGATTTATTTGATCCACCGAGAGGCGGGCGAGCAGGTCGATGCTCCCCGTCATCACCGGGTCGATTTGCGAGTGGAGTACGGAAAAAATGGCCTGCTCCCCGCCCTCCAGCGTCTCGAGCCCGTCCTCGGGAGCGACGAGGACGAGATCGATCTCCCCCGACACCAGGGTCTGGCGAGCCGAGTCGAGATCATCGGTGACCTCGACCAGCTCGATGCCCTCGCCAAACGCCTCGTCCAGCTTGGCGGCGTCGACGCCAATGGCGGATCCACTCTCGTCGATCACCACGACTGTTCGGAAGGGTTCTGGCATCTCCTGATAACCGAGACCGAAGAGAAAGAGAATCAGGAAGGGTCCCAGTACCAGAGTGACGATCAGTCGGGGCTGTCGCCAGACGGAAATCAGCTCTTTGCGAAGGAAGGCGAGGCTCCGGGTCAGCGATCTCATGCAATCACTCAGCCCACCAGCGCCACGTCGTCGTCCGGATCGACCTCATCGACCACCTGCTCCTCGGCCGCGTTCACCAACTCGACGAAAACGTCGTCGAATGGCGGTAGGTAGGCCTCCGATCGCTCCAGGTCGAGACCGCGCTGGCTTGCCCAGTCGGCGAGGGTGGAAGACACCACTCCGGCATCTTCAACGACCAAGCGCACGCTGTGATCGTCGAGCCAGGTCACTTTGTTGATCCCTTCGGCCCGTGTGAGGGCAACCAGGTCGTCACGTGCCGGTGGGGCAGCCAGAACCACATCGAAAAGGTCGCCCCCAAAGGCACGCCGACGTAGTGCGTCCGGTGTGTCAAGGGCCAGCACCCGGCCCTGCGCGAGCACCCCGACCAGATCGCAGTATGCCGCCTCGCCCACATACTGGGTCGTGACCATAAGGGTCGACCCCTGCTCGGAGAGGTCCTCGAAGTGGTCCCAAAACTTCGTCCGCAAGATTGGATCGATTCCCGCCGTCGGCTCGTCGAGGAACAACAGCTCCGGTCCGTGGATCAACGTCGCCGCCAGCGACAATCTTCTCTTTTCACCACCGGAGACATCGCGAAGCAGTCGGTCAAAGGCCTCGCCGAGATCGAGCAGTTCCACGATCTCGTTCACCCGACGCTTTCGACGGAGAGGGACCCCGAACAGGGAGGCTGCGAAATTGAGATTCTCCCGAAGGGTCAGGTCGGGGAAAAAGACGGATTCCTGGGCCATGTAGCCGATGCGTGACCTCGTTTCAGCCGTGAATCTCGTCGGGTCCTGGCCCAGGACGGCGATTGACCCGGAGTCGGGAGCGAGCAGGCCCGTCATCAAGCGCACAGTGGTTGTCTTCCCGGATCCGCTCGGGCCGATAAGGGCCACGATCCGCCCGCGGTCCACCCGAAGATCGAGGTCGAAGACGCCGGCCTCTTCTTCGAAGCGTTTGGTCAGTTCGTCGGCAATTATCGCGGGATCGGTCGACATGGCCGCCACCTTTACCCGCAGCGGGATTCTCTCAACCGCGACAAATGTTTCGTTTCGCCGCGGTGGTGCGTGGGTAAGTAGTCCCGACGCAAAGGAGGCAGTCTTGGCAAGAACCGGAGTCATTTGGACGATCGTCGGCGTACTTCTGATCATCGCCCTTTTGATCTATATCCTCTAATAAGAATACGAACCAACAAAGGGCGGGCCCGTCAGGGCCCGCCCTTTCACTTGGACTGTGCCGGGATAAAGCTGAGCTTGCCGTCGGTCTCCAGCACGGCATAGTCGATGTCGCTGAGATCGCCATAGCCATCCAACCGAGCCGCTTCCTTCAACTCGTCGACCGTGACCCGCTCTTTGTCCAGCCTCTCCTGCAAGGGTTCTCCCGAGCGGAGGACGATCACCGGCTCACCGACCAACAGACGTCTCGCCGTCTTCGATCTCCGCTCCCAGGCGTCGGCCAGGACGGTCCACCCCACGAACACAGACACGGCGATGATGGCCCCGGTGACCGACATGTCCTCCTGAGTCACGCCTTGCTGGACAAAGTCGCCCACGACGACGATCAAGAGCAGGTCGAGCGGTGTCAATTCGGACAGTGATCTCTTCCCGGTCCCTCGAACCACGAGCCAGAGAAACCAATAGACGACTGTCGCCCGCAGCAATATCTCCATGATTCCCTCCTCAGGGCATGACCCAGGTGGTGAAATCGACTCCGACCAGGCTCTTGCCGTCGATCTCGAGTGTCGCCGACCCCGATCTCGCCCACTGCACAGAGGGTTCGAGCCGGGCATCGAGGCCCACCCGAAGGCTCGATTGATCCGGCGGGACATCGAACGACCACCACGTCCAGCCCTGGGTGCTGAACGACGCCGACGGTGTTGGCTCCAGACCGTTGAAGTCGAAGCTGGACAGATAGGACGTGTCCAACCTCAGAGTGATCGTTTCCGGTAGGTCCGACCCGTCGATCGTCGAGATGACGACGCCGAACGGCGTGGCGAGGCCGGGACGACTGATCTGCGTGCGCAGCACCTCGATCGAATAGCCCTTGCCCTGGGCGGTCACGGTCCCGGTCCGAACTCCGAGAAGGGACGTCGCAGCCAACAACAACGTGGCCCCCACAAAAGTGAATGCAGCAACATGGAGAACACGTTCTGTCTTGGACTCGGGCGCGTCGGCAGGGATCGTCGACGAACTCGAAGCAGAACCGTCTCGAATGGCAACTCCCGGATGGTCTGTCCTCAGTTACCCCCTGCGTTCGCTCGGCTAACCCGCCGGCCCGTGTTTGACCGCGTCCGAGGGGGGAAATCGGAGGGCTGGCTGGTCGCGTGACGGGCCCGTCAGGAGGACACAAATGGCACTGACCCATATCAATCCGGAGTCGCTCGACCAGAACCCGGTGTTCAGCCAGGGTGTATTGGTGAAAGGTGGCTCCCTTCTCGTGGTGGGTGGCCAGAACGGGATCGACCAGGAAGGAAATAAGGAAATGTCGTCGGGGACGACGTCGGAACTCAGTCGGCTCAGGCGCTGCGCAACGTAATCGCTGTGTTGGAGGAAGCGGGCGCCACTCAGGACGACGTGGCGCAACTCACGGTCTACCTCGTTGCGCCGGCGGATGCGACCACGGCGTTTGCCTCGGCACAGGAGAGTATGGGGGGAACCATCCAACGGCTGTTTCCGTGATCCAGGTCTCGGGTCTTGCCGCCCGGACAGTCTGGTGGAGGTCAGCGCACTCGCACTCGTGAGCTGACCTGAAATCCCGTTTGGTACAGCCCCGCTGGGGGAAATCTCTGGGCGGCCATGATCTCTATTGAATCGATGTCACTCGCCGCCGATGCCGGGCTCAACTACGTCACCGACGAGAGCCCGGGCATTCGCCGGATCCGGCGCGGTCGAGGGTTCTCCTATTCGGACCAAAAAGGGAACACGATCAACGGCTCGGTCCGGAAGTGGATCGACTCCCTCGTGATACCGCCGGCCTGGACCGATGTTTGGATCTCCCCCGATAAGTCTGGCCACATCCTCGCCACCGGATACGACAAGGCGGGCCGCAAGCAGTACATCTATCACCCGGTCTGGGAGGAAACCCGGGACGAGGTGAAGTTCGATCGTATGGGTGAGTTCGGACGGCGGCTGGCGCAGTTGCGGAGGCGCACCGACTCTGAGTTGTCCCGCAAGGGTCTCTCCCGGTTGAAGGTGACCGCCCTCGCTGTCGCCGTGATGGATCGAACCTTGATCCGGGTCGGGAACCGGAAGTACGCCGACGAGAACGATGCATACGGGCTGACCACGATCACGTGTGAGCATGTCGAGGTGGACGGGCTCCATGTCCATTTCGACTTTGCGGGCAAGGGTGGGGCAGACCATCAACTCGTGTTCCAGGACCGGCGCCTGGCCGGTTTGATCTCTCGATGCCAGGAGCTCGGTGGCCAGACCCTCTTCGGTTATGAGACGCCCGACGGTGTCGCCGCAATCACCTCTAACGACGTGAACACGTATCTCGCCGAAACGATGAGCGGGCCGTTTACCGCCAAAGACTTTCGCACCTGGGGCGCCAGCACTGCCGTGGCCGAAGAGCTCATGACCTGGCCCGAGGACGGCAACGAAGATGCCCTCCTGCTCCGCGCCATCGACAGCACGGCCGAGAAGCTCGGCAACACCCGCGAGGTGTGCCGCAGCTCGTATCTCCACCCGATCATCCCTGACAGCTTCCACAGCGGCGCCCTTGCGGACGCCTGGGCCCGCTCGAGGAGTGGGATCTGGCTGGGCAGATCCGAGTCAACGGTCAACCGCGTCATCGCCAGCGAGACGTGATCGTCGATCCGGTCCCGGGCACCCTGCAGGTCCGCCAGAATCACGACTAGTGACCGGGAACATGACCCGCATCGGGATGATCGCCCCAATAAGCCATCCGTATCCACCATCCGGCTACGGGCCCTGGGAGAGGGTTGCCCACGACCTCACCGAGCAGCTGGTGGCGATGGGTCACGACGTGACGTTGTTCGCCGCAGCCGGGTCGGCGACGTCTGCTCGCCTGATCGAGACGGTCATGGCCCCGCTCGATTCCGGCGAGGCGGACCCGCGACTCGAAGAGGAGCGACATCTCTCCATCGCCATGGAAGCCTCTCTCGACGGGGCGTTCGATGTCATCCACTCCCACCTCCATGTCCACGGATTGGTTTTCAGCCGTCTGATCTCGACCCCGATCCTCACGACCTTGCACGGGGTCGCTTGGGACCTGGCAACCCATCCGTTGCTGTTGCAATATGCCGAGATGCCCTTTGTGTCGCTCAGCCAGAGCGAGCGGGCGTTCTTGCCTGAGCTCAACTACGTCGCCACGATCCCCAACGGCATCAGGACGAGTGAGATCCCGGTCGGGGGTGGCGACGGCGGCTATCTCGTATTCGCGGGCCGCATGGCTCCCGAAAAGGCGCCCGACCTCGCCGTCGAGACAGCGCTCGCCTCCGGGCTGCCGCTCCGCCTGGCCGGGATCGTCGAGGACCGGCACCGTGACTTCTTCGAGGAGAAAGTGTTGGCGGCCCCCTCGAGAGATATCGAGTACCTGGGGCCACTAAACCGGGACGACCTATGGCCGCTCCTTGGCGGTGCGTTAGCGATGGTGATGCCGCTCCGCTGGCACGAGCCATTCGGACTGGTCGCGGTGGAGAGTCTGGCCGCCGGCACACCCGTCATCGCATGGCGGATGGGGGCGCTCCCCGAGATCATCGATGACGGTGTCTCCGGCTTCCTCGTCGACGATGTCGAAGGGGCTGTTGGCTCCGTCGAGCTCGTAAGCGAGCTGGATCGCGCATTCTGCCGAACCATTGCCGAATCTCGGTTCGGCGACTCCGTCATGGCCGCCGCCTACTCGGGGGTGTACCGGCGAGTGTCGTCTACGACATCTGCGAAAGGACCTGCTCGACAGGCACCGTCGCCACCCTGATCCCATAATCGGCATAGCCGTAGGGCAGGATCAGATGATCGTCGTGGATCATGCTCCCGCACGAATACACGACGTCGGGAACGTAACCGAACGACTCGTCGTCCAGTGGCTCGAGGAGCGGGGAGGTAAGGCGACCCAAGACCTTCGTCGGCTCGTCGAGATCGAGCAGCACGGCGCCGAGCACGTAACGACGCATCGGTCCCACGCCGTGGGTGATGAGGAGCCATCCCTCCTCGGTCTCGAGTGGTGAGCCGCAATTCCCGGTCTGGATCGCCTCCCAGCCTTGCTCGGGGACGAGCACGGCCTCAGCATTACCCCAATGGCGGACGTTGTCGCTTCGCATGACGAAGGTCGTCTCCTGATCGTGCCGGGAAACGGCGGCAAACTCACCCCTGATCTTCCTCGGGAACAGTGCGAGTCCCTTGTGATACGCGGTGGGCCCGCTCATCGTGGTCATCCGGAAATGATGGAAATCCTTGGTCTTGATCATCTGGGGCAGGATCCGCAGCCCGTCGTAGGCGGTGTAGGTGGCGTAATAAGTGACCTCACCGTCGTCGTCGACGAAGCGCACGAACCTGGCGTCCTCCATCCCGTGACTCTCGGCGGGTGCTGCGGGCGAGATCAGATGCTCGGATACGGGTAATGCCGAGTTGAAGATGACCTCGTAGCTGGAAGCCGACAGCCAATGGACCATCCTCACCGTGTCAGCGAGCAAGATCGGGTCGAGATCGATGTCCTCGGCAGTGGGTAAGGCGGCGTAGAGGTTCGCCAGCGTGAACTCCTCGGGCAACACCGAGAGGATTCGTTCGGATACCTCGTTGGCGAAGCCGAGTTCTGCCAGTTTGAGGGTGAAAGAGAGACGCTGGTACAGAGGCTCCTTGCGCTCACCATTGTCGGCAAAGGGAGACCGGGCATCGAAGATCAAGCTCCCAGCCTGGGCGGCGCTCCCTGTGAAGAAGGCGACCGAGGAGATGTGCCCTTCGCCGATAGCCCGTGCACTCATCACGAAAGGCTGCGACCCTCCGCTCGCGTCGCCGAACGGGACGATCGACGGGTTGGTGAGTGCAGCGCCCTCGTACGCATAGCCCAGCGTGAGGTAGGCCCCGATCAGGAGCCGGACATCGTGATCTGACACATTCCTGATTCGTGGTGACCGCTCACATGCCATCTCGAAATGTTGGAGCCACGTGGACCGGATATCGCGATGACGACCCGCTGACCGGTGCGCTGCCCCGGCCAGCAACTGTCCCTGATTCTCAGGGGGCAATTCGAGGATTCGATCGACGATCAGCTCAAGTCTCCGGCTGTCGCCTCCGAAGGCCGCAGACCCGGGCAGGAATGGCCTGGCGACCAGCCGCTTCGGATCGGGACGTAGCGTCTGCTCGCTTCGCTCCAAGTCGATCATTTGCAGCATTCATTCTCGCCGCCTCCACCAGCTTTTCTAGGGATCAGTTGGAGGCAGTCAGCTGACCTGGGACGAGACTTCGGACGAACTCGGCGTAGCGAGCCGCCCCAGAGGTCCACGAGAGCTCGCCGCCCTTGAGTGCGGCCGTTTCGCCGCACGGTCGTAGGCCCCTGGCGACTCCACTAGCGCCCTCAGCCCGTCGGCCAGGGCAGCGCTGTCGTGTTCGACGACGATGCCCGAACCGGACCCGACCAGCTCCTCGGCGTGAGGGAATCGGGTCGAAACCACCGGTCTGCCGGCGGCGAGGGCGTCGGCGACGACAGCCGATGTCACCTGATCGGTGTTGTCGTAAGGGATCACCACGATGTGTGACCTGCGCACCATCTCGATGAGCTCCTCGTCCACGACGTATCGGTCGACGAAATGAACCATGTCGTCGATGCCCAGGTCTCGCACCATGCTCTCCACGCGTCTTCGATAGGCAAGGCCCTGATTCCTGGCGACCACCGGATGAGTCCGACCCACGATCGTGTAATGGGGCATGGGATCCAGATCGCGCAACCTGGCCATTGCCTCGATTGATCGCTCCAAGCCCTTGCCGGGGCCGAGGAGGCCCCAGGTGATCATGCGGTTGGCCGGGCCGCGGGGAGGTGGCGTCGCAGACAACGGGAACCGTGGGGTATCACCACGACTTCACTTCTCGGGATCGAGTGCGAAGAACCAGAGCAGATCGGGACGCCTCGGAGAGCACGACCAGTCGGGATGTCTGATGAAGACGCTCCATGATTCGTCGCTGCCGGTCGCTCGGTGAGCTGACAACCGTGTGGACAACCGTAATAGCGGCCGGTTGATGGAGTCGACCATCTCCAGGACGGCCTCGCCGTCGTTGTCGCCAAAGATCCCATACTCGTGTTGGAGGATCACGACGTCGCAGCGGTCGAGATGACGTGCCGCGGCTCGGATGCTGACGGGGCTGCGGTCGATCTCCATGCCGACCTGTCCAAAGCCGAGGTCGGTGGGCGCCCGTCGATGAGACGCACGAGATCTACGTCGATTTCCGGAGCCACATCGTCGAGCGAAGAGACGAGAGCTGACGAGACCTGGCGATCCCACATCGCGTCGGTGGGAACGTGGAGACGATACCGACTCGCGGACCGGAGAGTCCGGCGGGCGGGGGGGTAGGCAGTGTCAAACATGATCTGAGAATGCCGTTTCGACTTGGTGATTTAGATGCCTAATTACCCATTGGGTAACCAGTCCAAACGTGACGAACGGCACGGTTTTCCTCAACTGGGGCGCGGGTAAAAGCTGGGCTCATGGTCGAACATGGACTGACGCTTTCCAGCGAGGACCACTCGCCCTGCAAGCTGGTCGGGATCGCAGTGGCCGCCGAAGAGGCGGGATTCGACTTCGTGTCGATCTCGGACCATTTCCATCCGTGGATCTGATCGAGCAGGGGCACAGCCCATTCGTCTGGTCAGTCCTCGGCGCCCTGTCGCAGGCGACCTAGATCTGGAAGTCGGCGTGGGGGTGACATGCCCGACCTTTCGCATCCACCCGGCGGTCAGTGCCCATGCGGCCGCCACGGCGGCGTGTCGTGCTCGAGGACCGGTTCACTTGGGGAGTCGG
>CAWHEU010000013.1:0-116888 GCA_963828465.1 uncultured Acidobacteriota bacterium
AAGCGATTGTGGGCATGTTGAAGGCGGTAGGATCGCCGCAGACTGAATCGTTGGCCGTCTGCAAGAGCCAACAAAACTAGAAAGGTGGCGTCGTGCCCTTAATGGATCTGTTCTGGAGCATGCTCTGGTTCTTCCTGTTCTTTGCCTGGATCTGGCTGCTCATCACGATCTTCGCTGACATCTTCCGCAGCGACGACTTGAGCGGCTGGGGGAAGGCGTTCTGGACGATTTTCGTCGTGATCCTGCCTTGGCTCGGGGTCTTGATCTACCTGATCGCCCGTGGCGGCTCGATGCAGGAGCGCGCCATGGCACAAGCGGTAGCGCAGGAGAAGGCCCAGCGAGAGTACATCCAGCAGGTGTCCGCTTCGAGCGGGGGGGCATCCTCTGCCTCCTCTGCCGATGAGCTGGAGAAGCTGGCCAAGTTGCAGAGCTCAGGTGTCATCACGGCCGAGGAATTCGCCGCTCAGAAGGCCAAGATCCTCGCCTAGAAGCCTACATCGATGCCCGGGTCCTTCAAGGCCCGGGCATCGTCGCGTCCGGATCAGCCGATCTCGTCGAGTGCGAGATTCAGCAGAAGGACGTTGACCCCCGGCTCGCCGAGGAAGCCAAGGTCCCTGCCGTCGGTGTTGGCCTCGACCAGGTCCATGACCTGATCGAGGCCGAGACCCCGGTTGTCTGCGACCCTCTGCGCCTGGATTCTGGCGTTGGCCAATGAGATGTGGGGGTCGAGCCCCGAGCTCGATGATGTGACGGCGTCCACTGGCACCGGTGCATCTGCGTCGAGCCCGTTCGTCTCTCGATAGGCGCGGACCAGGTCGTCGACACCGTTGGTCTCCGACTCGTCGACATCGGCGGTCTCCGGATCGTCCTTGCCGAAGAGGAACGTCTCGTTGGTCGGGCCGTAGTTCGATCCGAAGCTGTAGCCGGGGCCGGGGGCATAGCCGGCAGCCGACGGCCGGGGATGGAAGTACTCGGGGGCCGCGAAGGGCTGACCGATCAAGGCCGACCCGAGCAGCTGCCCGTCACGTTCGACGAGGGAGCCGTTGGCCTTGTCTGCGAATAGCCCCTGAGCGATGCCGGTCACGACCAGCGGATAGGCGAGCCCGGTGATGATGGTGAAGACCACCAACATGCCGAGGGCGGGAAGAAGCTGTCTTCGCATCATGAAACTCCAATTGCGACGATGAACAGGTCGACGACCTTGATGCCGATGAACGGGGCGACGATCCCGCCGAGCCCGTAGATGAGGAGGTTGCGGCGCAGCATTTCGGCCGCACCCTCCGCCCGGAATCTCACGCCTCTCAGCGACAGGGGTATCAGCGCCACGATGATCAGGGCGTTGAAGATGACCGCCGACAAGATGGCCGATCGAGGCGTTGCCAGTTGCATCACGTTGAGTTGGTCGAGCACTGGGAACACCCCGGTGAACATGGCCGGGATGATGGCGAAGTACTTGGCGACGTCATTGGCCACCGAAAACGTGGTCAACGCGCCCCGGGTGATCAGCAATTGTTTGCCAATCTCGACGATCTCGATCAGCTTCGTCGGGTTCGAGTCGAGATCGACCATGTTGCCCGCTTCCTTGGCCGCCTGGGTCCCGGTGTTCATGGCCACCCCGACGTCGGCCTGGGCGAGGGCAGGGGCGTCGTTGGTCCCGTCGCCAGTCATGGCGACCAGGCGGCCACCGGCCTGCTCCCGACGAATCAGCGCCATCTTGTCCTCGGGGGTGGCCTCAGCGAGGAAGTCGTCGACACCGGCTTCGGTCGAGATGGCCTTTGCCGTTAGAGGATTGTCACCTGTGATCATCACGGTGCGGATTCCCATGGCACGCAGCTGTTCGAAACGGGTGCGCATGCCCTCCTTGACCACGTCCTTGAGGTGGATTACGCCGAGAATGGTGACCTCCGGTCCGCTTCCCTCGGCGACCACGAGGGGCGTTCCACCGGCCACTGCCACACCCTCGACCAGCGAGTCCAGCCCGGCCGGGATACTGCCGCCTTGCTCGGTGACCCATCGCTTGACGGCGTCGGCGGCACCCTTGCGCACGGTCTGGCCGTTCAGGTCGATGCCGCTCATCCGTGTCTGAGCCGTGAATGGAACCAGGGAGGCCTTGGCGACGTCCCGCTCCCGGAGGTTGTACCGCTCTTTGGCCAGGACGACGATCGATCGTCCTTCAGGGGTCTCGTCGGCGAGACTGGCCAGCTGGGCGGCCGATGCCAGTCGCTCCTCCTCGATCCCGGGCAGGGCGAGAAACTCCGCCGCCTGGCGATTGCCCAGCGTGACCGTCCCTGTCTTGTCTAGGAGGAGAGTCGAGCAGTCCCCGGCCGCCTCGACCGCACGGCCCGACATCGCCAGCACGTTGTGCTGCACCAAGCGGTCCATGCCGGCGATGCCGATGGCGGAGAGCAGGGCGCCGATCGTCGTGGGGATGAGACAGACGAGGAGAGCCACCAGGACGATGACCTCCTGCTCCGCATTGGAATAGATGGCGAACGGCTGCAAGGTCACCGTTGCCAACAGGAAGATGATCGTGAGCACGGCCAGGAGGGTGTTGAGAGCGATCTCGTTCGGCGTTTTCTGACGATTTGCGCCTTCGACGAGCGCGATCATCCGGTCGAGGAAGGTTTCACCGGGGCGAGCCGTGATGCGCACCACGATCACGTCCGATAGGACTCGCGTCCCACCGGTCACGGCAGATCGGTCGCCACCGGCCTCCCGGATCACCGGCGCCGACTCGCCGGTTATGGCGGACTCATCCACCGAGGCGATGCCTTCGATGATCTCGCCATCCGAGGGGATCATCTCGCCTGCCGAGACGATGACGACATCGTTGACCGTGAGCTTCGAGGATGGGACCTGCTCAATGGTCCCGTCCGACCGGCGGACATTGGCGATGGTCTCGGCCCTGGTCTTTCGCAATGCGGCGGCCTGAGCCTTGCCCCGGCCCTCGGCCATGGCCTCGGCGAAGTTGGCGAAGAGGACGGTGAACCACAACCACGCCGCGACCAATCCGGCGAAGAGGTTGTCCTCGGGCCTGGCGTCGGTCAGGTCTCGGAAGAAGATGAACGTGGTGAAGACGCTTCCGACCAGGACCACGAACATCACAGGATTTCGGGCCTGGACCCGTGGGTCGAGCTTGCGAAAACTGTCGACGATCGCCTGTCGCACAATGGCGGCCTCGAACAACGGCCGCTTACCGGTCCGGCGTCCGTCGGTCGTGGGTTCTAGTGATGTCAGGGTCTGCATTTGCTGGTGTTTCTCCTACAGGGAAAGCTGCTCGACGATCGGGCCCAGCGCCAGCGCAGGGAAGAAGGTGAGGCCGCCAACGATCAGGACGACCCCGATGACGAGGCCGACGAACAGCGGGGTGTGAGTGGGGAAGGTCCCGGTGGTGGCCGGCATGACCTGCTTGCGGGCCAAAGCGCCGGCGATGCCGAGGACCGGGATGATCAGGAAGAAGCGGCCGATCAGCATGGCGATCCCCAGAGTCGTGTCCATCCAGTCCGTGGCGGCCGTGATCCCGGCGAAGGCCGATCCGTTGTTGTTTCCGGCGGACGTGAAGGCATAGAGGATCTCGGAGAGCCCATGTGGTCCTGGATTCCAAATGGTCGTGTTCAGCACCGAGTCGATGAACATCGAGGCGGCGGCGAACCCGAGGACAGCGGTGGGCATGGCCAGGATGTAGAGCGCAACCATTTTCATCTCGCCCGCCTGGATCTTCTTGCCCAGGTATTCGGGTGTCCTCCCCACCATGAGCCCGGCGATGAACACCGAGAGGATCGCCATGATCAGCAGTCCGCTGAGACCCACTCCGACCCCGCCCGGGCTCACCTCGCCGAGCATCATGTGGGAGAGCGGGACCGCACCTCCCAATGGGGTGAAGCTGTCGTGCATGGAGTTCACCGAGCCGTTGGAGGTCCCGGTAGTGGAGGCTGCCCAAAGCCCGGAGGCGGCGGGGCCGAATCGGACCTCCTTGCCCTCGGCGTTTCCGCCCGCTTGGTCGGCGGTGGTCGCCTGCGCAGCACCGAGGGCCTCCAGACGCGGGTTGCCTCCGGCCTCGAGGCCCATGGCCAGGAGCGAGGTGCCGAGCCAGACGATGAACATGATGGCGAAGATGGCCCGGCCCTGACGACGATCGTTGACCATGTCACCGAAGGTGAAGGCGAAGGCGAACGGGATCACGAGGATGGACCACATCTCCACGAAGTTGTTCAGCTGGGTCGAGTTCTCGAACGGATGAGACGAGTTGACGTTGAAGAACCCGCCGCCATTGGTGCCCAGCTGCTTGATAGCGATCTGGCTAGCGACCGGACCGCCCGGGATGAGTTGTTCGGCTCCTGCCTCCACCGTCTGAGCCGCCGTGAAGCCCTCGAAGTTCTGAATGACTCCCTGACTCACCAGGACGATCGCGATAAGGAGGGACAGGGGGAGGAGGATGCGGGTGGTCGAGCGGGTGAGATCGACCCAGAAGTTGCCTATCGTCCATGCCCGCCGCCGTGAGATGCCTCGGATCAGGGCAGCCACGGTGGCCATGCCGGCCGCAGCAGACACGAAATTCTGGACCGCGAGTCCGGTCATCTGGGTGAGATGGCTCATGGTTGCCTCGCCCCCATACGACTGCCAGTTGGTGTTGGTCATGAAGCTGACCGCGGTGTTGAACGAGAGATGGGGGACGACGGCCGGCATGTCTGTCGGGTTGAAAGGCAGTGAGCCCTGGAATCGCTGCAGTCCGTACAGGGCAAGGAAAGAGACGATGCTGAAGCCGAGCAGCGAGTAGGCGTAGGCGGTCCATCGCTGCTCACGGGTGGGGTCGATGCGACACACCCGGTAGATCAGCCGTTCGATCGGGAGGAAGAAGCGATCCCCCGGCGAGTGCTCGAGATCCCCATAGATCCGTGCCATGTATCGGCCGATCGGCACTGCGGTCACGAGGACCACCGCGATGAGTACGACGAGCTGTAGCCAGCTTGCGGCGGACATCAGAACTTCTCGGGGAACAGGAGGGCAGCGACGAGGAAACCGGCGAGCAGGACGGCGATAACCAGGCCGACGATGTTGTCGACGCTCATGAGGTCAGCACCTCCTGGGGTTCCGTCTGAACTTCCTCTTCGGCCTCCTCGGCGGCCCGGACGATGCGGTCCAGACCGCGCACATAAGCCACGCACAGCCCGAAGAAGGCGATGGCGGCGGCGATGAATGCGATATCAGACATGGGCACAGGTGTACATCCACGCTCGGGCTTTGGGAGCGGTCTTGACGGGTTCCTATCGGGCGAACTGGCCGGTTTGACCGGCCCTTAGCGCGAGGCCGTGCGCCGTCACCAGAAGAGGCTCGCCGTCCGGGTCACCCGTCCTCGCTAGCGCAGCGTTGGGAAGCGAGGGGGGCCCGCTAGGAACGCGTTAGGCGAGAAGCGATAGACCGTTTGCCGTCGTAGCTTGGGAAAGGACGCGAACATATGGAAAAGAGAATTACCCGGAGATCGAAGCGATGCAACTGCGTATCGACCTGATCCCTCTGGCCGGCGCCATCGTGTTGATGTCGGCATCGACCACGATGGCAGTGGTTCTCATTCGGAGCATGAACCGGGCGCCGGGGGAGGCCGCCCCGTTGGGGACGACCATGGGTCTGGCTCTCGTAGTCGCAATCTGGCTCATCGGTCTCGCTCTCCTCTTCCAAGGACTGTTCGAATGAGCACCAGTCAGGCAGGCCCCGCCACGGACAACACCGGCGCGCTCATGCTCATCGGCCGAGCCCTGCTTGGGATCGTCATCGGCACGGCGGCTGCTTGGGCATTCGTGCCGGCCGAGACGGCTCAGGCCGTCATCGCCATCGCCCTTCCCTTGGTGGCGGCCCTGACGGCGTGGTACGGAGGAAGGGAGATGGGAGCGGCGGCAGCGATCGCCGCGGCCCTCTGGTTCGGCTACGCCCACACCGAACCCCGCTTCCAGACTGAGATCGCCGCCCGGGCCGATGTGATCCTCACCCTCGCCGTGCTCGTCGTCGGCATCCTCGCCAGCGAGCTCGCCGATGCCCGGCATCGGCTACGACGGTTGCGCGGCGATACCGTGAAGAGGTGAGCACGGGCAAACTGAGGGTGTTCCTGGGGGCTGCACCCGGTGTGGGCAAGACCTATGCCATGCTCGAAGAGGGACATCGTCTGCGAACCCTGGGCAAGGACGTGGTGATCGCCTATGTCGAACCGCACGCCCGCACCGACACTATCGCCATGATCGGCGACCTGGAGATCGTCCCCCGACAACCGATGGAGTATCGGGGTTCGACATTCGAGGAGATGGACCTGGACGCTGTCCTGCGACGGGCTCCTCAGGTTGCCCTGGTCGACGAGCTGGCCCACACCAACATCCCGGGCTCACCAAACGGGAAACGATGGCAGGATGTTGATGCGTTGCTCGAAGCCGGTATCGACGTCTTGAGCACCCTCAACATCCAACATCTCGAATCGCTCAACGATGTCGTGTTCGAGATAACCGACATCGTTCAACGGGAGACGATTCCCGATGAGGTGGTGCGCCGCGCCAGCGAGATCGAGCTCGTCGACCTGACCCAGGAGGGCATCCGCGAGCGGATGGCTTCGGGCAAGATCTATCCGGCGGAGAGAATCGACGCCGCCCTCGGCAACTACTTCCGGCCCGGCAACCTGGGGGCGTTACGCGAGCTGGCCCTGTCCTGGACCGCCGAACGGGTGGACGAGGCGGTGGCCAAGTACCGGAGCCTCCACGGCATCGACAGCCAATGGGAGACGAGGGAACGCGTCGTGGTCGCCATGGCCGGAGCGGTCGGGGGAGACGACATCGTCAGGAGGGCGGCGCGACTCGCCATGCGCTCTCGCGCCGACCTGCTCGGGGTGTTCGTCCGGCCCACCGATGGCCTCACCGACGACACCAGCCTCGCCCTCGCCGCCCAGATCCAGTTGCTGCAGAGCCTCGGTGGGAGATATCACGAAGTCGTTGGCGACGACGTCGCCTCATCTCTCATCGCCTTCGCCAAGGGCGAGAACGCCACCCAGCTGGTACTCGGCGCCACACGACGCTCCCGACTTCAGGAGCTCATGGGTGGCTCACCAGTGGCGCGGGTTGTCCGCAAGGCAGGCGACATCGACATCCATGTCATCTCGTACGAGGGCGCCAGGCCGAGACGGTTCCGGCAACAGTCGCGCCAACTCCTGAGCCCGGCGCGGCGCCTCTCTTCCTGGGCCTTTGCCATCTTGGGGCCACCGCTGATCACCTGGGCGCTCCTCACCTGGTTCGACGCCCCGCTCCACAACGTCCTTCTGGTCTATCTCCTTGCGGCGGTGGGCGCCGGTGTCCTCGGTGGCGCTCTTCCCGCCGCGGTCACAGCCATCTCCGGGTTCTTCCTTGCCAACTGGTTCTTCACGCCCCCGGTTCGGTCGTGGACCATCAACAGCGCCGACAACCTCTTCTCCCTTTTCGCCTTCCTGTTTGTCTCGTTGGTGGTGGGCCTCCTCGTCGGGCTGTCCAGCCGCCGCACCGCCGAGGCGCGGCGGGCCAGGGCCCAGGCCGAGGCCCTGGCTGCCACGGCCGCCGGAGGGCACCCGGTCTTCGGCACAGACGAACGGGGCCTGGTGCGCCGGATCAGGGAGACCTTCGGTCTGGAGGCGGCCAGCGTCCTCAGGCGCGAAGGGGATTCGTGGGTGACCCTGGCCTGGGACGGTGACGTCGTCCTCGACCGGCCCGACAAGGGGAGCGAGATCATCGATCTGACCGGCGGCGCGGTGCTTGTGATCCTCGACGGGCAACTGACGACCGACGATCGTGCCGTTCTTCGAGCCTTCGCCGCCCAGATCGTCCAGGCTTTGGAAAGGGAGGAGTTGGAGCGGGAAGCGGGATCGGCCGAGGCGATGGCCGAGACCGATCGTCTGCGCACGGCTCTCCTCGGGGCGGTATCCCACGATCTGAGGACGCCCCTCGCCACCATCAAGGCATCGGTGACCAGTTTGCTCGAGACCGGTGTCGAGTGGACTCCGGATCAGACGTCGGCCTTTCTGCGGGCAATCCTCGAGGAGACAGAGAGGTTGGATCGGCTCGTGGGACGACTGCTCGACGCCAGCAGGGTCCAGGTCGGGGCGGTCCACGTCTTCTTCCGGCCCGTCGGTCTCGATGAGGTGGTCGCAGCCGCGCTCGGCGGGCTGGGGACGGGCCGAGAAAGGGTCATCGTCGACATCCCGGAATCGCTGCCCGAAGTCCAGACCGATCCAGCTCTGTTGGAGAGAGCCGTGGCCAATCTGATCGAGAATGCGTTGATCTGGTCCCCGGGCACCGAATCGGTGAGAGTGAGCGCAGGTGAGATCGCCCACCGCATCGACCTCCGGATCACCGATCGGGGGCCCGGCATCCCTCTGGACTCGCGTGACGCCGTCTTCCAGCCGTTCCAACGGCTCGGTGACTCACCGAGGAGTGAGGGCGTCGGGCTCGGGTTGGCAGTGTCCCAGGGCCTGCTCGAGGCGATGGGCAACGAGCTGATCATCGAGGACACACCCGGAGGTGGCACCACGATGGTCATCGGGTTCAAGATCGCCGGGCCAATCGACATCCCGGGCCCGCTGCCGACGGAGGCTCATGTCTAGCGAAGCCCGGATCCTTTTGGTCGATGACGAGCCGCAGATCCTGCGTGCCCTGGCCATCAATCTGAAGGCACTCCGCTACCAGATAGAGACCGCCCAGAGCGGCGAAGAGGCTCTGCAGAAAGCGGCTGCCAACAGACCCGATGCCGTGATCCTCGATCTCGGGCTCCCCGGGATCGACGGCGTCGATGTGATCCGGGGTCTGCGCGGCTGGTCTGACGTCCCGATCATCGTGCTGACGGTTCGGGAGGCGGAGCGGGACAAGATCCTGGCCCTCGACGCCGGCGCCGACGACTACGTGACCAAGCCATTCGGCATGGGGGAGCTCCTGGCCCGTCTGCGGGCGGCGTTGCGACGGGCGGCGCCCGACGATTCGGATGCCCCAATCATCACGACTCCGGATTTCACCATCGATCTGTCGGCGAAGCGCGTGCTCGGTGCCGACAATGCCGAAGTGCGACTCACCCCGACCGAGTGGGGAATTGTCGAAGTGCTGGTGCGAAATCACGGGAAACTGGTGAGCCAGACCCAATTGCTCCACGAGGTGTGGGGACCCCAATATGGGGAGGAGACCAACTATTTGCGGGTGTTCATGGCCCAGGTGAGGCGGAAGCTCGAGCCCCAACCGGGGGTGCCGCGCTACTTCATCACCGAGCCGGGAATGGGCTATCGATTCGAATTGCCCGAGCCCGGGGAAAAAGTTGTTTGAGGTTCGGCGAGCCGGGGTATGAGGGCGGCCTTGGAAAGTCAAGTTGTGGGACGGACCTGGAAACCCGCTCCCGCCTCCCTCGGCGAGCAATAGCCCCACCCCGCCCGGTCCGTCCCGCTTCTTGACCTTCCGACACCTCCGGTTCCCACCGACCACTCGTCAGTAGTCGTCAGTAGTACTCGAGGTATTCGGCGATCTCCCAGTCGGTCGTGTGCTGTCTGAACCGCTCCCACTCCGCCCGCTTCACGGCGAGGAACCCCTCGACGTAGCCCGGTGAGAAGGCCTCCACGAAGTCCTTGTCGCTTTCCAGAGCGTCGAGAGCCGCCCCCAAGTCTGGGGGGACGGTCACGTCGGCGTCGGCGTCGGTGATGCAGTCCTGTGTCTCGGCCGGTGGGCACTCCAAGCCCTTCGTCACCCCGCGCAGCGCGGATACCAGTGTGGCGGCCGTGGCCAGGTGAAGCCCGGCCGCGCCGTCGGCGAGCCGGTGCTCCAGCCTCGTGGCGCTGCCCCGAGCGGGCGGCACGCGAAGCGCGACCCCGCGGTGGTCAAAGCCCCAATTGGCAAAGAACCCATTGAGGGAGCCGGGGCGGAGCCGCTTGTAGGAGTTGACGGTTGGCGCCACCAACGCGGACATCGAGACGTGATCGTGGACGATGCCGGCGATGCAGTGTCGGGCCAGGGCACTCAGACCGTCCGGCGCCGACGGGTCGGCGAGGGCATTGTTGCCCTGGTCGTCGAGCAGGGAGAAGTTGACATGGATCCCGCTCCCACCCCGATCCGTGATCGGTTTGCCCATGAAGGCGAGCAAGTACCCGCGCTTGGCCGCTACCTCTCGGGCCATGACCTTGAACAGGAAGGCGTCGTCGGCTGCTTTCAGCGCTTCTCCGTAGCGGAGGGTTAGCTCAAACTGGCCGTCGTCGTACTCGGAGTTGACCGACTCCAGCTCGATGCCCATCTCGTGGGCGGTCTGCATGATCTCTTCGATGGTCCCGCTCGGGTCTACCGAGGTCCCGGTCCCGTACACATACGACCCTGGGGTGTGGATCGGGTTCCAGCCCAGGTCCCCATCGGGCTCGAACAGGAACGCCTCCAGCTCGAGCCCCACCATCGGGTTGTACCCGGCGGACCTCCATTCGCCGATGACACGCTCCAGGATCGATCGTGGAGCGAGCTCGATCGGCACGCCCTCTTTGGTGATGGAAGCGACCACGACTCCCGTGTCCTTCTCCCAGCCCGGCCTGATGGCGTCCGTGTCGAAGCGCGCTTCGACGTCGGGGAAGCTCTCGTGATGCGCTCCGGGAAAAGGGATCATCTCCCGGTTCAACTGGAGGGAGAACAGGGCCACGCAGTGGTTCGACCCCTCGGCGGCGCGGGCCGCCGAAAGGTATTTGCCCCGGGCCAGTCCCAGATGGTCGGGCCAGAGGAAGCGGACGCGGGCGTAAGGGAGGTCGGTCACTCGCCTCGACACAGTATCAACCGACATCTTGCTGCAACAGACCTGTTTGTGACTGTCGTTACCCTGCAGACCCGTGCGAACACTCGTGGTCGAACACGATCCCCTGTCCATACCGGAGCGGGTGGGGGCCCATCTGGAGAAGCGCGGCGCCACCCTCGTTCCCTTCGTCGTGGTGGAGGACATCCGTGACCCGGCGGTGACCGCCACCTTTCCTGACGACCCATACGATCTGGTGGTGCTGATGGGGTCCCCGTGGTCTGTCTACGAAGATCGGGTCCAGGGATGGCTTGGCCCCGAGCTCGAATTCATCCGCACCCGTCTTGCTACCGGTGTTCCCATACTCGGAATCTGCTTTGGCGCCCAAGCGATGTCCGCTGCCCTCGGAGGGAAGGTCACCCATGCGACCAGACCGGAGTACGGATGGACGGACGTCGTCTCGGCTACTGGCCAGATTGCTGAGGGCCCGTGGTTCCAGTTTCATCACGATGAGTTCACGGTGCCCGAGGGTGCCGTCGAGCTGGCCCGGAACGAGTCCGGTGTCCAGTCCTTTCGCACCGGCCGGGGACTCGCCGTCCAATTTCATCCCGAGATGTCCGGCGAGCTACTGGCCTCGTGGTGCCGGGAGGAGGGCGGCGCCCAGGAGTTGATCGCGGCGGGCCGCGACCCCGACGGGCTCATCGAGGAGAGCCGCTATCGGGAGGTCGAGTCCCAGCCGGCGCTGGAGCGGATGCTCGACTGGTTTCTCGACGATGTGGCCGGTGCCGATCAGACCACCTTCGGGCGAGGGATAAGTCAGGTCGGCCATCACATCTTCGAAGGGGAGATCCAACTCGAGGAGATGGAACGGTGGGTTGGGCTGACGCCGCTTCCTCCGCAGGATCTTGAAGAATCGCATGCACGCCTCCTGTTCTGTGAGTTTCGAATAGCTACTGACAACCGTACCGGGCTGAGTAGTGCATTGCAACTCGAAACTCGCTAGGGTGGCCCCATGTCCCGCAAGTCGCTTCAACACCTCGAGTGCGCCGTGGCCAACACTGTCGAGATGGTCAACGATTCGTGGACGATCCTCATCCTGCGCGACGCATTCCTCGGGGTGCGCCGGTTCGACGAGTTCGTCAACGACCTCGGCATCGCACGCAATGTCCTGACCGACCGGCTGGAGCGACTCGTCGGGAACGGGATGTTGGAGACCCGGCTCTATCAGGATCGCCCTCCTCGGCACGAGTATCGGCTCACCGAACAGGGCAAGGACCTCTTCGATGTGCTGATGACCCTGTGGAGCTATGGGGAGCGATGGAAGCCGCCAGCCGAGATCGAGCGGCAGAAGGTCGTCCATGTCAGCTGTGGCAACGAGGCGCAGGCGGTCACCCACTGCGCTCATTGTGGGGAAAGGCTCACCCGACGCGATGTCCGCATCGAGCCTCCCCTGCCGGTCGTCCGGGACCGCGCCGACGAGGTGATGGTCGCTGCGAGATGACCACTTCGATCGACTTCAGGACCTGCCCACTGTGTGAGGCGACCTGTGGTCTCGAGGTCACCCATCAGGAAGAGAAGATCGTCAGGATCAGGGGCGACCGCGACGACGTGTTCAGCCACGGGTTCATCTGCCCCAAGGGATCGACACTGGGCAAGATCGACGAGGACCCTGACCGGGTCCGCACCCCTCTGATCAAGCGAGACGGCATCCATGAGCCGGCGACCTGGGACGAGGCATTCGCCCTGATCGAATCCCGCTTGTTGCCGATCATCGCCGAGCACGGGAACAGCTCCGTGGGCGTCTACCTGGGGAATCCCAACGTCCACTCGATGTCAGGAACCCTCTACCCGAGGGTCTTCCTCAAGATGCTCGGGACCAAGAGCATCTTCAGCGCCGCCACGGTCGACCAGATGCCGAAACATGTCTCGTCCGGTCTCATGTTCGGCCACCCCGACCTGATCCCGGTCCCCGACATCGACCGCACCTCCTACCTGCTCATGCTCGGCGCCAACCCGTATGAGTCGAATGGCAGCCTGGCCACCGCCCCCGACTGGCCCGGTCGTCTCCAGGCGATCAGGGAGCGCGGCGGCAAGGTGGTCGTGGTGGATCCGCGACGGACCCGGACTGCCGACGCCGCAGACGAACACGTCTTCATTCGGCCCGGCGCCGATGCTCTGTTCCTGTTCGCCCTGGCCAACGTGCTCTTCGACGAAGGTCTGGTCGATTCGGGCCAACTGGAGGCCCATGTCGCCGGCGTCGAAGAGTTGGCGGCGGCCGTGGAGCCCTTCACGCCCGAGGAAGTCGCCGATGCGACTGGCGTCGACCCGGGCCGGACCCGACGGCTGGCAGGAGAGCTCGCCGGCGCCGACTCGGCCGCTGTCTACGGCCGGATCGGCACCCACACCGCCGAGTTCGGGACGATGGCATCCTGGATGGTCGACGTCCTCAATGTCCTCACCGGGAACCTGGACCGACCGGGCGGGGCAATGTTCTCCCACGCCGCCCACGAGCAGCCGAGGTCACCCCGTGGGTTCCAGGTGGGGAGATGGCAGAGTCGGGTCAAGGGGCTCCCCGAGGTGAGGGGAGAGCTCCCGGTGTCGACGATGGCAGACGAGATGCTGGAGCCGGGTCCGGGGCAGATCCGCGCCCTCGTCACCATCGCCGGGAACCCCATCCTTTCCACACCCTCCAGCGATCGTCTCGATGCGGCACTAGGCGGCCTCGACTTCATGGTGTCGGTCGACATCTACCTCAACGAGACGTCCCGTCACGCCGACGTCATCCTTCCCGGCGCCTCCCCGCTTCGGCGCCCCCATTACGACTTCGCCTTCAATCAACTAGCGGTGCGCAACGTGGCCAACTACTCGCCCCCGCTGTTCCCGCTGCCCGACGGCACCCCGGACGAATGGCAGGTGCTGCTCCGGCTGGGGGCAACGGTGTCCGGGCAGGGGAGCGACGCCGATTTGGACGCATTGGATGACGGCGTTTTCGGGATCACGGTCGGCTCGGCGGTTGGCAATCCCCAATCATCGATCTACGGGCGCGAACCCGAAGAGATCTTTACGGCGACAACCGGAGACGGCGAAGATCTTCTCAGGGGCCCGGAGAGGATGCTCGACTTCCTGGTCCGCACCGGCCCCTACGGCGACGGGTATGGGGCAGATCCCGAGGGGTTGACCCTGGAGCGCCTGAAAGAAGCGCCGCACGGAATCGATCTCGGCCCGCTCAACTCTCGCCTGCCCGGAGACCTGTGCACCCCGTCGGGGAAGATCGAGCTGGCGCCCGAGTATCTGTTGAGCGACGTTTCGAGACTCCGCGAGTCGGCCGCCCGTGTGCCCAACGGCGGCTTCCTCCTCATCGGGCGGAGGCACATCCGGTCCAACAACTCGTGGATGCACAACATCGATGTGCTGGTCAAGGGCAAGGAGCGGTGCACCCTTCAGATCAGCGATGAGGATGCGCAACGGCTTGGTCTGAGCGGCGATGCCCGGGTCAAGGTGTCGTCGGCGGCAGGGACGCTCACCGTCCCGGTCGAGGTCACCGACTCGATCATGCCCGGCGTTGTCAGCCTGCCCCACGGCTGGGGCCATGACCTCGAGGGCTCGGCTCTCTCGGTGGCCGCCGAAAGACCCGGGGTCAACACCAACCGCCTCTCCACCGGCGCCATGGATCCGGTCTCGGGTAACGCCATCCTCAATGGGATCCCGGTCGAGGTGGTCCCGGTCTGAGTGGGTTCGGGGCGGGCTAGGTTGCGCCCATGGAGACATGGGATGCGATCACAGCGCGGCGGGCGACCAAGGAGTACAGCAACAAACTGCTTGCAGAATCGGACCTGGAGCGGATCCTCGAGGCAGGCCGCCGCGCCCCGTCCGGAAGCAACAACCAGCGATGGGATTTCATCCTGATCCGGGACCGTGACCTATTGGAGAAGGTCTCACACGTCTGGCCGGGCGCCGCCCACATCGCCAATGCCGCCGCGGCAGTCGGCCTGGTCGCTCCGTTCAGTGATGATCTACGTCTAACTGCCGTGATCAATTACGACCTGGGGCAGGCGGCGATGTCGATGATGATCGCAGCCGCCGATCTCGGGATCGGGAGCAGGACAGCCTCGGTCCAGGACTACGAGCTTGCTTCCGAAGTCCTCGGAATCCCCGAAGACCGGCGTCTCACCTGGATGCTCGGGCTCGGTTATCCAGCGGACCGGCCGCTGAAGCCCATCAAGAACCCCGCCCGCCGACCGCTCGACGAGGTGGTCCACCACGATCGATGGTGACCAAGATGGGCCTGGATCCGATCAGCCGCTCGATCCCGATAGACGGCCCACTCGATCTCAAAGCGACCCTGCGCCCCCTGCATGGATGGTTCGCCGATGACGGCTGGTGGCTGACGGCGCGCACCCCGCTTGGCCCGGGCTCGCTTCGCATGAGACGAACCAAGCAGGAGCTCTTTGGCGATGCCTGGGGGGACGGCGGGCCATGGCTGCTCGACCGTCTCGACGCGATCGCCGGGCTCGACGATGACCCGACGGAATTCGAAACCGATCATCCTGTGGTCGGAGAGCTGCATCGACGTCACCCGGGCTGGCGTTTCGGGAGGACTGATCTGGTCTTCGATGCCCTGGTGCGTGCGATCTGCGGCCAGAAGGTGACAGGTGAACAGGCGACAGCGGCGCTCCGGGGTCTGCGGCGCCAGTTCGGCGATCCGGCTCCGGGACCGCGGGAGTTGCGTTTGCCACCCGACCCGGAGCCGATGGCACGTGCCCCGTACTGGGTCTATCACGGGTTGCACCTGGAGAAGCGACGGGCTGATCTCCTCAGAAGGGTGGCGGCCACGTCGGCCCGCATCGACAAATCGAGATACGCGACTCCATCAGAAGCGGCGGCTCAGCTGGTCTCGATCCAGGGGGTAGGCCTGTGGACGGTGTCCAAGACCCTCTCGATTTCCCACGGCGACGCCGACCAGGTCGACGTCGGCGACTTTCATCTCAAGCACATCGTGGTCTATCACCTGACCGGCCGGCCGCGTGGAACAGACGAGGAGATGCTGGAGCTGCTCGAGCCATTTCGCCCTCATCGGGGACGGGTGACCCGGCTCCTTCACACCCTGGGCCATGAGCCCAGCTTCGGCCCCCGTGTTGCGGCGAGGGACATCACCCGGAGTTGAGTGAGTGTTCCTCGGGTACCTGCTCGATCGGTTTGAGCAGAACCACGGCGGAGACCGCGACCATGATCAGCAGGACGTAGAAGATGCTCGTCGGCAGGGCGGAGCAGATGAACATTCCCACCCAGCCGATTGCCCGGATCATCGGCGTCCGGAACGCCGGCGGACCGTCGATGCTCAGCAGGAAGATAGTGCCGCCGACGGCGCCGGATGCTCCGAGCCCGAGGACGACGAGCAACATCCAGGGCGGCTCATAGGTGTTGGAACCAGTGACTGCTTCGAACAGATTGATCGTGACCATCCACGCTCCATAGAGGAGCACGATCAGGCCAGTGAGCCTCGCGAAGAAGCGCATCTCCAGGTCATCCTACGATCCAGGCCGATGATCACCTATCGCACCGGCAACGACCTCGACCTGGATGACATGATCGAGCTCTACGTCGACTCGACCCTCGGTGAGCGACGCCCGGTGGGCGATGAGGGGCGAATGGCCCGGATGCTGGAGGAGGCGGACTTGGTGATCAGTGCCTGGGACGGGAACCTGATGGTGGGGATCTCGCGCTGTGTCACCGACTGGGTCTACTGCACCTATCTCTCCGACCTCGCCGTGCGAGCCGACTACCAGGGCCAGGGGATCGGCAAGCAACTGGTTCGTCTCACCCGTGAGGCGACCCCCGACGCCACCGTGATCCTCCTCGCTGCGCCTGCCGCCGTCGATTACTACCCCAGGATCGGGATGACCCGCCACGACAGCGCCTGGGTCCTCTGGCCTGGAGAGCAGCCCGTCTAGTCCCGCTCCAACCAGGTGACGATCAGGTCCCCGACGACGTCGGGGTCATGCATCTCGTTGTGACGTGCCCCCTCGACCACCTCGACCACCGCCTCGGATCCCGCACCGTTGAGGGCCTCGGCGAAGTCGGTGGCGAAGCTGAGATCTATCAAACCGTCCTCTTCGCCGTGCATGATCAGACTGGACAAATCGGGATTGTTCGCCACTTGGTTGAGGGGATTCCCTGCCTGCCACAACTCCGGGTCCTCATTGGGCGGGACACCGAAGAAGGGCACGATCAACGGCCCGATCCGGGCAACGTCGTAGGGGCCGGCGAGCCCGACAAGACGGTCGGGGATCACGGGTTCAGCCAGCGCGCACTCGGTGCCATACACATCGGTGTCTAAAGCGACGAGGGCTGCCAGATGGGCTCCGGCCGAGTGTCCCACCACGGTGACGGAGCCGTCGCTGTCGGGATGATCAGCGGCATTGCGGACGGCACAGGCGACATCATCGACCGCCACCGGGAAGCCGGCGCTGCCGTTGGACAATGTGTATGCAGTGTTGACCGTGAGGTATCCCGCAGCCGCGAGGAACCTTGCCAGGCCGCCCATGAGCGCAGGCGATCCTCCCACCCAGCCCCCGCCATGGACCAGAACCACGGCCGGGAACGGGCCTTCGCCCTCGGGAACGCTGATGTCGAGATCCGCATCAGATGGATGTGTTGTGGCGGGGCCCGCTGACATGGATGTGTCCGAGGGCGAGATGGTCGTGGTGGAATCCACCGGTGCCGTTGCTGTCGTACCCGGGCCTGACTCCGAAGCACAGGCCGACGCGACCAGCACCACGAGGATGAGCCAGGTCAGCCGAGCAGCGACGCGGCGTCTCGATCCAGGTACCACTCGACCTCGGCCTCCCCGTCACCTAGCCGTCCGGCCGGCGTCGTCCGTTCGAAACTCGCTCGCACGGCCGACGCCTTCGGTACGCCAACTGCCAGGACCATGAGTAGGCGCGCCTCCCAGAGGAGATTGAAAGTCGCCGTGAGCCGATCCTCCTCGAGAGCAGGCACGTGGTTGCCCACGAACCATCGCCTCGGTTCGGTCAGGGCGGCGGTGCCGGGGAAAAGAGACGCCGTGTGCCCGTCCTCTCCTACCCCGAGCAACACCACGTCGGGCGGCCCGTTGCCATGGATAGATCTGAGTCGCGCCTCGTAATGGGCGGCCGAGTCGTCGGGCCCAAACGACTCGCTCCATTTCGGCCGGTGGAACACCGCGTCGACATGGTCGAACAGGACGCTCGCTGCCATGCGCCCGTTTGACCGCTCGTGGTCGGGAGGCACCCATCTCTCGTCGGACAGCCAAGCATCGACCCGGTCCCAGCCCGAGGCGCGGCCCCGCAGCTCTTTGTAAGTGGCCTCGGGTGTGGAGCCTCCGGCGAGGCCAAGGGAGAAACGATCCGTGGACGCGCCAAGCAGGTCGGCCACCCTCCTGGCTGCAGCCTCGGCCACCTCCTGGGGCGTCTCGTGGACCATCGCCTCCATCGGGTCACGGTACCTGCCCTACATTTGCACCATGGCCACCAGCACCACGATCACCTGGCCCGATGGCAAGGTTTCAGGGCGCCTCGCCGGCTCCGGCTCGACCGGCGTCCTCCTGGCTCACGGGGCCGGCACCAACCAGGACCATCCATTCATGATCTCTCTGCGGGATGGTCTGGCCCTGGCGGGCCACACGGTGATGACGTTCAACTACCCCTACACCGAGAGGGGCTCGAAGACCCCCGATCGCACCGAGCGGCTGGTCGAGGCCCATCGTGCTGCCGCCGAGCACCTCGACGCACGTGTCGATCAACTCTTTCTGGCGGGCAGGTCGATGGGTGGGCGCATGGCGACATATCTGGTCACCGAGGGCTATCTCGCCGACGGGGTGATCCTCTACGCCTACCCCCTCCATCCTGCCGGCCGGGAGGACCGACTGCGTGTGGCCCATTTCCAGGATGTGCATGTCCCGTTGCTCTTCTTCCAGGGAACACGAGACGCCCTGAGTCGCATGGAGCTGTTCGAGCGCCACATCCAAAGCCTGCCCAATGCGAGCGTGGAACTGCTCGAAGGGGCCAGCCACTCGTTCCGGGGCGGAGGGTGGACCCAGGAGGCGATGCTGGACCGTCTCGTCAGTGGCTCGACGCGGTGGATGGACGCGGTCTCGTCTGGCACAAGCCACGGGACCGGGCCATAATTGGGGACTCACCCACCTCATCGAGGAGCCCTTCGAGATGTCTTCGCAAATCACTCTGCGCGCCGAGACGGGCCGGCCCACCGGCTCGCGTGAGTCGCGCCGTCTCCGTCGGACGGGGCGCATCCCGGGCATCGTCTATGGCAAGGCCACCGACCCGATAAATGTCGCCGTCGATGCCCACGACCTCCACTTGGCCCTGCACACCGAGGCTGGCGCCAACGCTCTGATCAACCTGGAGATCGAGGGACAGGATGTGGTCCTGACCATGGCCCGGGTCATCGAGCGGCACCCGTTCCGCAACGAGTACCGCCACATCGACTTCGTGACCGTGTCATTGGACGAGACCGTCCACGCCGAGGTGGTCATCCACTTCGTGGGGACGCCGATCGGAGTGATCGAGGGCGGCGTGTTGTCGCCGAGCAAGACCCATGTCGTTGTCGAGACTCTGGCCACGTCGATCCCGTCAGGTATCGAGCTCGATATCTCGGGGGTCACCATGGGAGACGCTCTGCGTATCGCCGACCTTCCCGAGCTCGAAGGAGTGACCTACACCGAGGATCCCGAAACGGTTCTGATGAGTGTGACCGCCCCGGCCGCCGAGATCGAGGAAGAGCCCGAAGAGGTCGAGGGCGAGGAGATCGAAGGGGCTGAGGAGCTCGCCGAAGGTGAGGAGTCCGATGGCCAGGCTGAGGAATCTGCTGCGGACCAAGCCGGAGGCGGGTCCGGCGAGTAAGCCCGCCCGCGCAGTCATCGGGCTGCGCAACCCGGGATCGGACTACGAGGGCACCCGACACAATTCGGGCTACGAGGTGCTCGCGCGTGTCCTGACCCGGGCTGGGGAGAAATTGGGTCGGGGCCCTTCCCGGGTGCATGCCCAGTTGACCCAGATCGGGGCCGGTGACGACCGGCTCCTCTATGCGGTCCCCATGACCTACATGAACGAGTCGGGTCGTGCCGTCCGCACGTTGCTCGACTACTTCAATCTGTCTCCCTCAGACATCCTGGTCATCCACGACGACATCGACCTTGCCTTCGGGCGCCTCCGGCTTCAGGTCGGGGGTGGAAGCGGTGGCAACAACGGGGTTCGGTCCATCGAGGCCGCACTCGGTTCCAAAGACTTCAACCGTCTCAAGCTCGGCGTCGGCCGCCCACCAGGGCAGATGGACCCGGCTGATTTCGTTCTTCGACCGTTCACCAAGGCGGAGCGGGCCGAGGTCGAGCTCATGATCGACGACGCCGCCGACGTGGTCGAGCTGTGGCCAACCGACCCGGCGAGGGCCCAGGAACTTGCTGCCCATCGAGGACGGGAGCCCGGATAGGCTCCGCTCAGGTTGGGCCTACCGTCACTCCGCTCGAGATTCGCTGCGCTGCACGAAACCGGATGCTTCGTGATGCCCAATGCCTGGGACGTCGGATCGGCGCGCATCCTGGCATCGCTCGGCTTCGAGGCGATCGCCACCACAAGCTCGGGACATGCCGCCTCGTTAGGGCGGATGGACCAGCGGGTCACGCTCGCGGAGTTGCTGGCTCATGTCAGAGCGTTGGTGGACGCGGTCGACGTGCCGGTCAGTGTCGACGCCGAGCGATGTTTCTCCGATGATGCTGACGGTGTCGCCATGACCGTGGACAGGATTGCGCAAACAGGTGCTGCGGGGGTATCGATCGAGGACTACGACCCTGGCTCCGGGATCGACCCGATCGGGGTGGCAACGGAGCGGGTGGCCGCCGCAGGAGAGGTGACCAGGTCGACCGGGATGGTGCTAACCGCTCGAGCGGAGAATCACCTCTACGGCTTCGACGACCTCGAAGACACGATCACCCGATTGATCGCCTATCGCCAGGCCGGGGCCGATGTCGTCTACGCGCCGTGGCTGGCCGACATCGGCGATATCGAAAGGGTGGTGACCGAGACCGCGGCCCCGGTCAATGTGCTGGCGCGGGTCGAGGGGCCTGGTGTTTCCGAACTAGCCGACATCGGTGTCCGGCGCGTCTCGACCGGCGGCGCCCTGGCTTTTGCTGCGTACGGGTCGATGACCACCGCAGCCCGAGAGCTGCTGTCGGAAGGCACCTCGACTTACATCGGGCGAGGGCTTTCGATGGACGATCGCCGGGCAGCCTTCGACGGATAGGGATCGACGTGGCAGACCTCATCGGCGCCCTCGACCAGGGGACCACATCGACCCGATTCATGATCTTCGACCGCGATGGAGCAGTCGTCTCGGTCGATCAACGAGAGCATCGCCAGATCTTTCCCCGGCCCGGGTGGGTCGAGCACGACCCTGTGGAGATCTGGTCGAAGACCACATCGGTGATCGAAGGTGCTCTCTCCCGTGCCGGCTTGAAGGCAGCCGACCTCGCCGCGATAGGCCTCACCAATCAACGGGAGACGACGGTGATATGGGACCGGAGGACAGGTGAGCCCGTTCACAACGCAATCGTCTGGCAGGACACCCGCACTGCGGACCTGTGCAACGAGCTCGCTGGTGACGAGGGCGTTGACCGATTCAGGGCGAAGACCGGTCTTCCCCTGGCAACGTATTTCTCCGGCCCCAAAGCACGTCATTTGCTCGACGATCTCGATCTGAGGGAGCGAGCCGAACGGGGGGAGCTCGCCTTTGGGACCATCGACTCCTGGATCGCCTGGAATCTCACGGGCGGGCCCGATGGAGGGCGTCACATCACCGACGTCACCAATGCTTCGCGCACCCTTCTCATGGATCTGGCGACGACCACCTGGGACGCAGACCTGAGCCTCGAGCTCGGTGTGCCCAGCGCGATCCTCCCCGAGATCGTCCCTTCGATCGGACTCGAGCTCGAATGTGCCGGCCCACTGAGCGGAGTCCGCCTGGCCGCGATCCTCGGTGATCAACAGGCAGCGCTATTTGGCCAGGCCTGTTTCGACCCGGGCGAGGCGAAGAACACCTACGGCACGGGGAATTTCATGTTGCTCAACACCGGGGAGAGCCCGGTGACCTCAGACGCCGGGCTACTGACCACAGTCGCCTACCGCATCGCCGACCAGCGCACGGTGTTTGCCCTGGAAGGGTCCGTTGCAGTCACCGGCTCGCTGGTCCAGTGGCTTCGAGACAACCTGGGGCTCTTCGACGATGCCTCCGAGGTCGAGGCCATGGCTCGCTCGGTCGACGACAACGGTGATGTCTACTTCGTCCCGGCGTTCTCCGGTCTGTTCGCCCCACACTGGAGGCCCGACGCCCGGGGTGTGATAGCGGGGCTTACCCGGTTCGCCGAACGGGGCCATATCGCGCGAGCCGCCCTCGAATCGACGGCATTCCAGACCCGGGACGTCCTGGATGCGATGGTGGCCGACTCAGGTGTCGATCTATTGGAGCTCCGGGTCGACGGTGGGATGACAGCCAACGGCCTGCTCATGCAGTTCCAGGCCGACATCCTCGGAGTGGACGTGATCCGGCCGAAGGTGGCCGAGACCACGGCCCTCGGCGCCGCCTATGGAGCCGGTCTCGCCGTCGGATATTGGTCGGGTCTCGATGAGATCCGGAGCCTGTGGGCCGAGGACGTCCGCTGGTCCCCGGCGATGAGCGACGATGAGCGCGCTCGTCTCCACGGAAGGTGGCAGCAGGCGGTGGAGAGATCCCTGGGCTGGGTCTGAGCATGTTCGACGGATTCGATCTGGAGATGCTCGATCTCGGTGAAATACGGGTGCGAGTTCGTATCGGTGGCGACGGCCCACCGCTGCTCTTGCTTCATGGCAACCCACAGACACATGTGATGTGGCATCGAGTTGCACCCCGACTAGCGGAGCGCTTCAGCGTTGTCCTCCCGGACCTTCGTGGCTACGGAAAGACATCGAAGCCGCCTTCGTCTTCGGACCACAGCCCGTACTCGAAGCGGACGATGGGCCGCGATCAGATCGATCTCATGACGAGGTTGGGGCATTCGAGGTTCTCGGTCGCCGGACACGATCGTGGGGCAAGGGTGGCCTATCGGATGGCCCTGGATCATCCCGAAGTGGTCGACAAGCTCGCTGTCCTCGACATCATCCCTACCGGAGAGATGTTCGCCCGCGGTGGCCGGGATTTCGGGCTCAGCCACTATCACTGGTATTTCCTGGCCCAGCCGGCGCCCCTGCCGGAGAAGCTGATCGGCTCCGACCCCGATTGGTACTGGCGGTGGCATACCACCAGAGGACCCGACATCAGCTTCTTCGACGATGGCGCCCTCGAGGACTATCTCGGTTGTTTCTCTGACCCCGAGACCATTCGTGGGATCTGTGAGGACTACCGGGCTGGAGCAACCATCGACTTCGAGCACGACACGGTCGACAAGGAGGAAGGTCGAAAGATCGAATGCCCCCTTCTGGTGCTTTGGTCGGGTCGTGGGCCGGTCGACGACTGGTACGACATCCTTGAGATCTGGGGCGAATGGGCCGACGACGTCCGGGGCCGGGCACTTCCCTGCGGGCACTATCTCCCCGAGGAGGCTCCGGACGAGACGGTCGAGGCACTCATGGCCTTCCTCTCTGAATCGGCGCCGTCGATAAGATCGGATCGCTAGTCGAGGAGGACCCCGATCTCAACGCCTGACATCCTGGCGCTCTCCCGCATCCTTCTCGTGCCGTTCATCATGGCGTTCACCCGGTCCGACCGCATCGACTACGCCCTCGTGATCGCTGCCACTCTCTTCGCGGTTGCCGCCTTCACCGATTTTCTCGACGGCTACCTGGCCCGCAGGACTAGCGGGGGCACCCTGCTCGGAGCCTTTCTCGACACCACCGCGGACAAGATCCTCATCACGGGGACGTTGTTGGCTCTGGTCTCGATCGATCGGGTCTCGATCTGGCCCGCCTCGATCATCATCTTCCGTGAGTTCCTGGTGATGGCCCTGCGCGGCGTGGTGGCGACCCAGGGAGGTCTCATCCGCCCCTCGACCTGGGGGAAGATCAAGTTCATCACCCAGTTCGTCGCGATCTTCCTCGCCTTCTTCAGGCTCGCCGATCGCTGGGGCCTCTGGTACCTCGACCAGTGGGCGATGCTGATCGCGGTCATCGCCACGGTCGGATCGGCCTGGGGATACATCTCGGCCTTCTGGCACACGGTTCGCTCGGAACCCACCCCAACTCGCACGTGAAGGTCGGTGTCACCGGTGGCAGCGGTGTGGTGGGCCGCGCCCTGATCCGCCACTTGGTCGGCGAGGGGCACCAGGTCAGCGCCCTGGCCCGGACTCCGGAGTCCGCTGCCGATCTGGCTGGCCTCGGCGCCGTTCCCGTCGATGGCGACGTGATCGATCCCCCCGGTCTGGTCCCGTTGGTCGAGGGCAAGGACTGGGTCTTCCATGTCGCCGGGATCAACGAGATGTGCTCCCCGGACCCCGACCTCATGGATCTGGTCAACATCCAGGGCACACGCAACGTGATGGACGCCTGCCGCTTTGCCGGGGTGGGGAGGATGATTCACACCTCCTCGGCCGCCGCCATCGGTGAGGCCCACGGGACTATCGGTTCCGAGGCGAGCCGTCATCGGGGGAGCTATCTGTCCCGGTACGAGAGGTCGAAGCATCTCTCCGAGCAGCTCGTCCTCGAAGAAGCAGGCGACCTCGATGTTGTCGTGGTCAACCCGTCATCGGTTCAGGGACCGGGCCGGGCGACCGGTACCGGCAAGCTGATCCTCGATCTTCTGAATGGAACGCTCCAATTGCTGGTGGAGACGACTGTGTCGATCGTCGACATCGACGATTGCGCCGGGGGCCACGTTCTCGCCGCGGAACGGGGAGCCACCGGGCAGCGATACATCCTCAATGGCTCCAGCTCTTCGATATCCAGGCTGGTCGACCTGTTCAACCAGGTCACCAATGGGAGCCTGGCACCGAGATTCCTGCCCGCGTGGGTGGCGACGGCAGGAGCACCTGCTCTCGAGCTCGGGGCGCGGATCACGAATCGGCGCCCCCCGATCTGTCGTGAGATGGTCAGGGTGCTCAGGGCTGGTCACACCTACGACGGGAGCCGGGCCACCCGGGAGCTGGGACTCGGCTACACCCCGCTCGAGACCACGATCACCCGCACCGTGGACTGGTTTCGCGACCAGGGTCTGCTGGTCTGAACCACAGGTACCATCGGCCCCCCGATGGTTGCCCCCCTCGAGCCACTCCTGTCTGGTTGGCGGTCCGCCCCTCTACCCGATCTCCACGGCACCTGGTCCGTGGCGCCGGGTGGGCGTGCCTTCGCCATTGCCGGTCTCGCCGACCAGGTCGAGACCTCGCTCCTCGTGGTGGTGCCCGGGGAGAGAGACGCAGAGGAGCTGGTCGACGACATCTCCTTGTTCCTCGACAACGTGCGTCTCGCCCCTGCATGGGAGACGCTGCCTTTCGAGCATGTGTCGCCGAACATCGGCACGATGGCGCACCGCTCCGAGGCGAGACACGCGTTGGAAGGGGCTGATCGGGCAATCGTCGTAACCAGCGTCCGGGGCGCAATTCAACGCCTCAGCCCGTCGGCCCACACACCCCTGATCCTGACTCCCGGCGACGAGGTGAGCATGGACACCCTTTCCCGTTCCCTGGCCGACCTCGGATACTCCCGTACCGATCGGGTCGAGGCACGTGGCGAGTTCGCAATTAGGGGCGGGATCGTCGATGTGTTCCCGGCACAAGCGGACAACCCGGCGCGGCTCGACTTCTGGGGTGATCAACTCGAGGAGACGCGGGCGTTCTCGGTGGCCACTCAGCGCTCGGAAGACGTCGTGCCCCGGCTCGTGGCGTTCCCGGCTCGGGAGGTCCGGCCCGATCCACTTGATTCGCGGTCGGGCCGCCCAACTGGTCCGGAGCGAGCCGTGGAGTGCTTCCACTTGGGACCGGATCGTGGAAGGGCAGATCTTCCCTGGCATCGAGTCGTGGCTTCCCTGGCTGGCCGAGCCGATTTCCATGATCGACGCCTTGCCCGAAGGCGCAGGCCTCGTCGTCGTGGAGCCGAGCCGCGCCCTGGACCGTGCCCGTGAGCTGGTCAAGGAGGAGTCAGAGCTCGCCGCCGCCCTTGCCCCGACGTGGGGCGACCAGGCGCCGGTCGCCGGAGAGCACCCGGCGCTGTTCCTCGATCTGGAGGAGAGTCTCGCCGGCAGGGCCCATCTGCGAATGCCCTCGAGCCCCACGGGGCCCGGCGACCCGGTTGTCGAGATCAGCGCACTCGACGCCATCCCCGGGAGCCCCGAGTCGGTAGCTGGAGGGGTGGGGAGGCTGCTGGTCCGGCAGATCGACACGGTGATAGCCATGGATGGAGAGGCCGCCGCCGATCGCGTGGCCGCGGCGCTGGCCGAACAGGGCCTCGTGCTCGACCGTCTTCCAGCCCTGGTGACCCCAAGATCGGGAGTGATTCCCATTGGGATACACAAGGGCTTCGTCGCCCCTTCGATCGGGGTGGCGGTCCTCGGCGAGCAGGAGATCGCCGGCCGACGGCGAGCCCATCGCCGGTCGGGCCGGTCACGGGCCGAGGTCGGCCAGCAGTACCGGGACCTGACCGAGGGAGACTTCGTGGTCCATCACCAGCATGGGATAGGCCGGTTCGAGGGTTTGGTCTCGCGCACGATGGCCGGGATCGAGCGCGACTACCTGATCATCGCCTACGCCGCAGGGGATCGGCTCTATGTGCCGGTCGACCAGCTTGCAGCGGTCCGTCGTTACACGGGCGGCGAGGTTCCCCGCGTTTCCCGCATGGGGGGCAAGGACTGGTCGGATCAGAAGACCAAGGTTCGCAAGGCGGTGGCGGCGGTCGCTCAGCAGGTCGTCGAACTACACCGAATCCGGGCCGCCGCCACCGGCCACACCTATGAGCCGGACACGCCCTGGCAGCGGGAGATGGAGGGATCGTTCCCCTACGAGGAGACGCACGATCAGATGCAGGCCATCGTCGACGTCAAGCGGGACATGGAGGCCGGGCAGCCGATGGACCGGCTCGTCTTTGGCGATGTCGGCTATGGCAAGACCGAAGTCGCGATCAGGGCCGCCTTCAAGGCGGTCCAGTCGGGGAAGCAGGTGGCCGTGCTCGCTCCCACCACGCTCCTCGCCCAACAGCATCATCAGACATTCGCCGAGCGATTCCAGAGCTATCCGGTCAATGTCGAGGCCCTGTCCCGCTTCCTCACGCCCAAACAGCAGAAGACGGTCGTCGCCGGTCTCGCCACGGGCGAGGTCGATGTGGTGATCGGCACCCATCGGCTCCTCTCCGACGACATTCATTTCAAGGACCTCGGCCTTCTCGTCGTCGACGAGGAGCAGCGATTCGGCGTGACCGCCAAGGACGCGATCAAGAGGCTCAAAGTGGGAGTGGACGTCCTCACTCTCACCGCGACCCCGATTCCGAGGACCCTGGAGATGGCGCTCACCGGGATCCGCGACGTGTCACACATCAGGACCCCACCCGAGGATCGTCATCCGATCCTGACCTACGTCGGGCCCTACGACGAACAGTCGGTTTCGGCCGCGATCCGGAGGGAGATCCTCCGGGAGGGTCAGGTCTTCTACGTCCACAACAGGGTCCAGTCCATCGACCGCGCCGTCGCCCGCCTCCAGGAACTGGTGCCGGACGCCACATACGTCGTCGCCCACGGGCAGATGTCAGAAGGCCAGCTCGAGCAGGTGATGATCGATTTCTGGAGCGGCGAATACGACGTGATGGTGGCCACCACCATCATCGAGTCCGGGCTCGACCTGCCCAAGGTGAACACCCTGATCGTCGAGCGTGCCGACCTGCTCGGTCTCGCCCAGCTCTATCAGCTGCGAGGCCGGGTGGGAAGGTCTGATCAGCGGGCCTACGCCTATCTCTTCCACCCGGCCGACCAGTCGCTGACCGAGGACGCCCATCGGCGGCTCGAGGCAATCGGGGAGGCGACCGATCTGGGCTCGGGGTTCCAACTGGCCCTGCGCGACCTCGAAATCAGAGGCGCCGGGTCGATCCTTGGTGAGGTGCAGAGCGGCCACATCGCAGCGGTGGGATTCGATCTCTATGCCGAACTGGTGGCGGAGGCGGTTTCGGAGCTGGAGGGAAGGGAGCCGGTGATCACGGCGCAACGGGAGGTCCGCATCGACCTGCCGGTGGACGCCCATCTGCCGGACTCGTATGTCGCCGACCAGGAGCTGCGACTCGAGGCTTATCGCCGACTGGCTACCACCACGACCAACGCGGAGGTCGACGACGTGGCTGCCGAATGGGTCGACCGGTACGGGCCGCTGCCTCCAGAGGCGGAGGCTCTCATCACTCTGGCCCGGCTTCGGGTGGAGGCGTTGCGGGTCGGTCTCGAGGAGCTGGTCCAGCTGCGTCATGAAGTGAGAATGGGCCCGGTCGACCTGAAGAGCTCGCAGGAGGTGAGACTGAAAAGGCTCCAGCCGCGCTCGGTCTTGAACGCCCAGGAGGGTGTGATCTTCATCCCCGCACCCCGCGACCTGGTACCAGGGCTGATCGCCTTCCTCCGTGAGATGTGGGAAGAAGAGTCGTAAGTTCTAAGTCGTAGGCCTCAGGTTCACCTACGACCTACCACCTACAACCTATTACTCTTCTCCTCTCCCCCTCTTTCGAAGGAATCCGTCGTGAAGAAGTATGCAATTCTCCTGATCATTGCCGCCATCACCCTCGCCGCATGCGGCAGCGGAGGTAGCGGTGGTGGCGTGGCAGCAACCGTCAACGGCACGGATATCACTGTCGCCGATGTAGAGGCCCTCATCTCCGGGGAGGCGTCTGAGATCCCGAAGGCGGAGTTCGCCGGAGCCCTCGGATTCCTCGTCCAGCAGCAGATCATTTCAGAGGCCGCCGAGTCCGAGTTCGGGATCGCGATACCAGAGGAGGACGTCACCGCCGAGGCCACTGCCCTCTTCGAAGAATCGGCGAACGGCCAAACACGCGAGGAATTCCTCGAGGCGCAGGGGATCACCGAGGAGCTGTTGCAGCAATTCGCCTACAGCCAGCTGCTGGTCGGGGAGATCAGCGAAACGCTGCAGGCGGATGTCGAACAGCCCACCCAGGAGGAGATCGACACGTTGATCACCGATGCAGAGGCGCTCTACTGCTCTTCGCACATCCTGGTTGGTTCCGAGCAGGAGGCAAATGACGTCCTGACGCGCATCGAGGCAGGCGAGGACTTCGCCACCCTCGCCGCCGAGGTGTCGACCGATACTGCGAGCGGGGCGCAAGGGGGCGACCTGGGCTGCGCCGCTCCGGAGACCTACGATCCCGCCTTTGCCGCGGCCCTGACCGAGGCGGAGGTTGGTGTTCCCACCGACCCGGTTGAAAGTCAGTTTGGCTTCCACGTCATCCTGCTCAGGGACGACGAGCTACCCACCGAGGCAGAAGCCATCGAGACACTCACCGCCGATGCATCGAGCGCGGCGGCCAACACGTGGTTCACCGAGCAGTTCGAATCAGCCGAGGTGACCGTGGATGAGACCTATGGCACGTGGGAGGCGACCCCGACACCCCAGGTGGTCCCGCCGGCCGAGTGATTACGGTCACAGGTCTAGGCCCCGGCGATCTCGACCGGATTCCTGCGGCAGTCCGCTCGATCTTGCTCGATCCCGGCCGGACGTTGATCGTCCGGACCGACCAGCATCCGGCCGCCGAACAACTGGCCGCGCTCAGGGAGATGATCACCTGTGACGACCTCTATCTGAGTGGGGAATCCTTCGAAGAGGTGTATCGGGCGATCGCGGATCGGGTTCTGGAGACGGCTGCGAACGGGCCCGTCGTCTACGCCGTACCGGGCAGCCCTCTCGTGGGTGAGTTCGCGGTCAGGATGCTGAGGGACTCGGGTGCCGAGATCGAGCTGATCCCGGCCGAATCCTTCATCGACGCAATCCTCGACGAGGTTCGATACGACCCGCTGGACCGGGGTTTGCAGATCCTCGATGGTCACGACCTGCCCGAGCCGCTCGTGCTGGACAAACCGACCATCATCGCCCAGCTCGACCGTCCCGAGGTCCTGGCCGATGTCGCCTCACGGATCGGGCGGGTCCTCCCCGAGGAGGCCAGGGTCCTGATGCTGACAGGTCTGGGCGCCTCCGACGCGGTTCGGCTCGAGACGTCTCCCGACGAAATCGACTCTGCTCTGGCCGGAAACCGGACGTCGATGTTCATCGACACCGATCCGGGAGGTCTCATCGGCGCGGTGCGGACCATGACCATTCTGCGGGAAGAGTGCCCCTGGGACCGCGAACAGACCCACCAGACCCTGGTCAAGTATCTGGTCGAAGAGACCTACGAGCTGATGGACGCGGTTGGGAAACTCGACTCCGACGGGACCGACTGGGTCGGCTATGCGGCGGTCGAGGACGAGCTGGGGGATGTCCTGCTCTCGGTCCTCTTCCACGCAGCCATCGCCAGGCAGAACGGCGTCTTCGACATCGACGACGTGGCAGAGGTCATGAGGCAGAAACTGGTGCGTCGCCATCCGCATGTCTTCGGCGAGGTCGACGTCGATTCGGCCGCAGATGTGAAGCGGAACTGGGATCAGATCAAGGACGAGGAGAGGGGCTCCGGGCGGGAGTCGCAAATGGACGGGGTCCCGAGAGCGCTGCCCGCCATCCAACGCGCGTCGAAGGTCCAGAACCGGGCGGCCAAGGTGGGGTTCGACTGGTCCGAGGCATCTGAGGTCCTGCCCAAGATCAGAGAGGAGATCGACGAGCTCGAGGTGGTCCTCACCGATCCATCCGAGGCCGAGTCGGAGTTGGGCGATGTCCTGTTCTCGATCATCAATCTGGCGCGTCATCTCGGCATCGACGGCGAGCTCGCCCTGCGTGGGGCAGTCGATCGATTCGAGACGCGATTTCGGGCAATGGAGTCGGCCGGACCGCTCGACGGCTTGACGCTGGGCGAGCTCGACCGGCGCTGGGAACACGCCAAGAAAAGAAATCCTGCGTTGTAGGTTGTACGGGCTGCCGACCCATAACCCATAACCCACCACCCGGAACCCATCATGACTCAGCCGAAGATCGAGCGCATCCTCGCTCGCCAGATTCTCGATTCGCGGGGCAACCCCACGGTGGAGGCCGAAGTCCACACATCGGGAGGCGGATTCGGACGGGGCGCCGTGCCCTCCGGGGCCTCGACCGGCACGCTCGAGGCGGTCGAGCTGCGTGACGGCGGCGAACGGTGGGGGGGCAAAGGGGTGACCAAGGCGGTCGGCAACATCGTCGACCAAATCGCACCCGCCCTGGTCGGGATCGATGTCACTCATCAAGAGCGCATCGATCAGATGATGATCGACCTCGACGGGACGACCACCAAGGGCAAGCTCGGGGCCAACGCGATCCTCGCCGTTTCGCTGGCAGTGGCCAGGGCCGCATCGTCTGCCGTGGGCCTCCCTCTCTACCGGTACCTCGGCGGCCCCGCCGCGCAGGTGCTTCCGGTGCCCTGTCTCAACGTGCTCAATGGCGGTGCACATGCTGCGAACTCGGTCGACATCCAGGAGTTCATGGTGGTGCCAGCGGGCCTCCCCTCCTACTCCGAGGCGCTTCGCGCCGGGGTCGAGGTGTATCACGCCCTCAAGAAGGTGGTTGCCGGGCGCGGTCTCGGGACCAATGTCGGCGATGAGGGGGGATTCGCCCCCGATCTCCCCACCAATGAGGCTGCGCTGGAACTACTGGTAGAGGCCATCGATGTGGCCGGCTATCGGATCGGTGATGAGATCTCCCTTGCCCTCGACGTGGCTGCCACCGAGTTCCATCGGGAGGGGCAATACCACCTCGAAGGCGGCGAGTTGGACTCGGCGGAGATGGTGGATTACCTCGCGGGGCTCGTCGAGCGTTATCCACTGGTCTCGATCGAGGATGGGATGGCCGAGGATGACTGGGAGGGCTGGAAGGCCCTGACCGACCGCTTGGGTGAGGGGATCCAGTTGGTCGGTGATGATCTGTTCGTGACCAACGAGGAGATACTTCGCAAAGGCATCGCAGAAGGCGTGGCCAATGCCATCCTGATCAAGGTGAACCAGATCGGATCCGTCTCCGAGACCTTGCACACGATGGGCGCGGCCCGGGGTGCTTCGTACGCCACGATGGTCAGCCATCGGTCTGGGGAGACCGAAGACAGCTTCATCTCACATCTGGCGGTCGCCACGAACTCGGGTCAGATCAAGACCGGCGCCCCTGCCCGCGGCGAGCGAACCGCCAAGTACAACCAACTGCTCCGAATCGAGGAGTCATTGGGTGGCGAAGCTCGATTCGCCGGCTGGGACAGCTTCCGGAGGGTCGATTGACCCTCATTCGACGTCCCGGTGTGGCCCTCGTCACGCTCCTCTTCCTGCTTCTCGGCGCGGCCTTCATCACCCAGGTCGTGCCCTACCGGCAGATCATCGACTCGCAGCGCCAGGTGACGGCGGCGCAGGAGAGGCTGGCCTCCCTCGAAGCTGACAACGCGACGCTTCAGGCCGATGCGACCGCCCTCAACACGGACGAAGAGATCGAGAAACTGGCGCGTGAGAAGCTCGGGTATGTCCGCCCTGGTGAGACGGCATATGTCGTTCTCGATCCGCCCGGCTCGAACGAGGCTCCGGCCACAGAAGACGAAGTGCTGGTGGTGGACGACAGGACCTGGGTGGATCACATCTGGGATTTCCTCACCGGCGGCGATCTAGATTCAGAGGGATGACGCCGTCCGACGACCGCCAGGTCGTCGAGATCCAGATCGGGCGCCCGATACGCGCCGAATCGAGCCCGGTCTCACGCTGCCATCTCGGTCTCCCCGTCGTCGTCCGGGTTCCCCCGATCCTCGATGACGGGACGCCGTTCCCCACCCTCTACTGGCTGACCTGCCCGCTGGCCGTGGGGCGGGTGGCGCGGCTCGAGGGGGCCGGCGGGATAAAGCGTCTCGAGCGCAAGGCCGAAGTCGACCCGGATTTCGGAACCCGGCTCGCCGAGGCCCACGAGTCGTATGAGGGTGAGCGAACAACGTTGCTTCCAGGGGATGCCTCCAACCAGCCATCGGGAGGGGTCGGTGGGACCCGAACCGGGATCAAGTGCCTCCACGCCCACTACGCCCACACCCGGGCCGGTGGTGACAACCCTGTCGGCGAGCTGGTGCAGGATTGGATCGAGCCCTTGGATTGCACCGTGCCTTGTGTGCTGGAAGGGGAGATGAACCCGGATTGGGTTGCCCGCCCGTGAGGGTGGGGGTGGTCGACATCGGCACCAACTCGATGCGGTTGCTGGTGACGGATGGGACCGAGGAGGTCGGTCGGTGGGTCGAGGTCACCGGTTTAGGCCGGGGAGTCGATCGCACCGGCACCCTCTCCCCGGATCGAATCGAGGAATCGGTGGCCGCTCTGGCTCGCTTCGGGGTGGAGATGGAGAGGGCGGAGGTTGGAAAACGGGCCGCCATCGCCACTTCGGCCTCCCGGGACGCGGCCAACCGCGAGGAGTTCTTCGACCTGGCCGAGTCAGCCCTCGGAGTGAGGCCGAGACTGATCACAGGCTCGGAGGAGGCTCGTCTCGCCTTCGCCGGCGCCACCTCTCAGGTGAAGGTCCCTTCGCCCATCGTCGTGTCTGACATCGGCGGGGGCAGCACAGAGTTCGTGACCGCCGAAGGAGAGATGTCGTTCGAGGTCGGGTCTGTTCGCCTCACCGAGCGATCGATCCCCACGCGCCCCGCGCCTTCGACCGAGATGGAAGCGGCCCGAGCACTCGTCGCCGGTCTCTTTTCAGAGGTCGACCTGCAGGCAGGGACCTTGATCGGGGTTGCCGGGACGTGGACCAGTCTCGGCGCCGTTGCCCAGAACCTCCCCGAGTACTCGAGGGATCAGGTACATGGTCACCGGATGAGTCGTGACGCGCTGGCAGGCACGATCGACTCGCTGGCTTCGATGACGGTCGAGGAGACCGCGGCCATCGCTGCACTCGACCCCAAGCGGGCCCCGGTGATTCTCGGGGGTGCCCTGGTGGCGGAAGCGGTGATGGACATCCTGGACGTCGACGAGGTGATGGTTTCGGAGCACGACACCCTCGACGGCGTCGCAATGGAGTTGCTGGCTATAGCCTGATGGCTGGCCCGGCCCGGGTGGCGGAATGCAGACGCGAGGGGCTTAAACCCCCTTGAGCCGAATCGGCTCGTGTGGGTTCGAATCCCACCCCGGGCACTACCGGGCCAAGTCGACTACCCAAGAGATGAGCGCGATGCGTAATCCCGAAGTAGATGCCTGGTTCGAGGCGAAGCAGCACCCGATGGAGGAGGCGATGCAGGCGGTGAGGAAGGTGACTCTCGATGCCGATCCCCGCATCACTGAGTCGATCAAGTGGTCGACCCCGACCTACTCCTACCAGGGCAACATCTACAGCTTCAACTCGGCGAAGAAATTCATCAGCTTGCTATTTCACACCGGGGCACAGATCCCGGGGGACCATCCGGCTCTGGAAGGTGACACCGAGACGGCGAGAGTGATGCGGTTCGCCGATGCCGGGGACGTGGAGCGCCGGGCCGGCGAACTCGTCGAAGTCCTCAGATCATGGTGCGAGTGGAAGGATGAAGGCGCCAGCTGACTTGGCGTCGTGCGCCCATCTGCCTGAGTTCCTGAGTCGACAGTAGTTCGCGTCCAAAAGGTCGTGGGACCCGGGCCGGTGGGTGGGGGAGGGGAGAGGAACCGGGCCCGGGCCCCACGAAGCGCGTTGAAGATCTACGTCCTTGAGATTCTCCTTTCCCACATAGATCAACCCCGTGGCTCTGAATTGTAGGCAGACACCGGGTACTGACCCCAGGCGAGCCGCGGTAGCGTTCCGTGGTGGCCGAATACCCATCCGAGTACGAACTCGATGTAGCGCTCAGGGACGGCGGCGGAGCGCGGATCCGGCCGATCAAGGCTGGTGACGGGCCTCTCCTGGTCGAATTCTTCGAGCGACTCGGCCCGGAATCCCGGTACTTCCGGTTCTTCAGGATCAAGGAGACCCTCGAGCCGAAGGAAGTCGAGTTCTTCACGAATGTCGATTACTCGGATCGGATGGCACTGATAGCGGTCCTGGACGGCAGGATGATCGGTCTGGCCAGCTACGACCGCGAGCCGGACAAGGACGGGACCGCTGAGGTGGCTTTCGCCGTGGCCGACGAGCACCAGGGTCGGGGCCTCGGGACCCAGCTCCTGCAACTCCTGACCAACCACGCCCGCTCCCATGGGGTCCAACATTTCGAGGCTTTCGTGCTCCCCGAGAACCGGCAGATGATGCGATTGTTCCGTAACTCGGGTTACGAGTTGACCCGCACCATCGACGAGGGTGTGTTCACGGTCGACTTCCCGGTGGCGGAGAGCGAGGGCATGCTCCAGGCAGAATGGGAGCGGGAAAAGCGCGCGGTCGCCGCCTCGATCCTCCCGTTGTTCTTCCCCCGGTCGATAGCAGTGATCGGTGCCTCCAGCGACCCGGCATCGATCGGCGGCCGCCTGTTCCGAAACATCCTCAACGGTGGCTTCACCGGACCTCTGTACCCGGTCAACCCCAAGGCCAAGGTGATCGGGTCGGTGCGCGCTTACCCGACGATCGGCGAGGTGCCAGACGAGGTCGATCTCGCCTACATCGTCGTCCCTCAGGCGTATGTCATCGACGTCGCCCGGCAGTGCGCCGCGTCCGGGGTGCGGGGCATCGTGGTGATCTCGGCCGGGTTCTCCGAGACCGGTGACGAGGGATCGAAGCTCGAGGCCGAGCTTCTCGGGATCGTGCGGGATTCGGGGATGCGGATGGTGGGCCCCAACTGCATGGGACTGCTCAACACGGCCCCCTCGGTCCAGCTCCATGGAACGTTCGCACCGGTCTACCCACCACCAGGAAATGTGGCCATGTCCAGCCAGTCCGGGGCCCTCGGCATCGCCATCCTCGACTACGCCACCCGCAACAACATCGGGATCTCGCAATTCGTGTCCGTGGGGAACAAGGCGGACGTGAGCGGCAACGACCTGATTCTCTCCTGGGAGGACGACCCGCAGACCGATGTGATCACCTTGTACCTGGAGTCGTTCGGCAATCCGAGGAAGTTCTCGAGGATCGCCAGGCGGATCGGGCGTCGGAAACCGATCATCGCGGTCAAGTCGGGCCGTTCCGAGTCCGGGAGTCGTGCAGCGTCCTCCCACACCGGTGCCCTCGCCTCGTCGGATGTGGCCGTGCAGGCCTTGTTCCGCCAGGCCGGCGTCATCCGGGTCGACACGATCGAGGAACTGTTCGCCGCCGCCAACCTCCTCGCCCGCCAGCCGATTCCTGCGGGTGGGCGGGTCGGGATCGTCACCAACGCCGGTGGGCCCGGGATCCTCGCGGCCGACGCGCTCGAGGCGAACGGGCTGACGCTCCCCGAGCTCTCGGGCCCGCTTCAGGAGCAAATAGGCTCCAGGCTCGCGGCCGAGGCCTCGACCAGGAACCCGGTCGATCTGATCGCATCGGGAGGGCCCACTGAGTTCGAACACGCCAGTTCACTGTTGCTCGAATCGGGGGAGGTGGACGCGGTGATGGTCATCTATGTGCCGGTCACACCGGAGGGTGCGCAAGACGTGGCGGCGGCAATATCACGCTCCCAGTTGGCTCACGAGGGCGATGTCACGATGCTCTCCGTGTTCATGCAGACCGGCGAGGCGGCGCACTTTCTGGGCGGTTCAGACGGTGGCAGGGCGGTCCCGACTTATCTTTTCCCGGAGTCCGCCGCCCTGGCACTTGCCCGGGCGGTTCGCCACGGGGAATGGCGTCGGCGTGATCCTGGGGTCGAGGCGAGGCTCGAACCCGAGGCGGAAACAGAAATTCGGACCTTGGTCGACGAGGCTCTGAAATCGGTGCCCGCCGAGGGTGGGTGGCTCGACCCGGGCATCGTGGACGCGATTCTCGAGAAGGCCGGCTTCCGCGTCCCCGTTTCGAAGGTGGTGGGATCAGAAGACGATGCGATCGAGGCCGCGGCGGGGCTCGATGGACCCGTGGTCTTGAAGGTCATCTCGGAATCGGCGCTGCACAAGTCCGATGTCGGTGGCGTGGTCCTGGGTGTCCAAGGCGACGACGAGGTGAAGCGGGCCTACCAACAGGTGACGGCGGCAGTCGACGATTTCGAGGGCGTCCTAGTCCAGGAGTTTGTGTCAGGCGGACACGAGGTCCTGATCGGGATGACCCAGGACCCAAATTTTGGCCCTCTGGTCGTCTTCGGGCTGGGCGGGATCTATGTGGAGCTCCTTCAGGATGTCGCCTTCCGAATCCATCCGCTGACTGATGTCGACACTGCCGAGATGATGCGGGAGACCAAGGGGTTCCGGCTTCTCGAGGGGTATCGGAACCAGCCGCAGGGTGATGTGCCGTCCCTGGAGTCCGCACTGATGCGGGTGTCGGGCTTGATCAGCGCCGTGCCCGAGCTGCTGGAGATGGACCTGAACCCGGTCAAGGTCCTCCAGCCGGGGCAGGGTGTGGTGGTGGTGGACGCTCGAATGAAGATACGACGTGTCGAGCCGGCGAGGCACCCCCGGATGCGGGACCTCCCCGGCGTCACGTCATGAGGGAGGCGAGTTGACGTTCTTGAACACTGTGACCGAGGATGAGGCCACCGCCGAGGTGGCGGCGATGTATGCCGCCGACATCGAGCGAGTGGGGTATTTGCACAACTACATCCGCACGTTCTCCCTACATCCTGCCGCCTATCAGGCCTGGCGCGGTCTAGTCGGCGCCATCGCGAAGCCGATGGATGAGCGTCGCTTCGAGCTGGCGACCTTCAGCGCCGCCAACCGACTCCGGTCCTCCTATTGCTCGTTGGCGCATGGCCAGGTCCTGGTCGACAAGTTCCTCGAGCCTTCGGTGGTGCAGGACCTCGTCGAGGATCCGGGCTCAGCCGGTTTGGACGACGCCGACACCCTGATCGTGCAGTTCGCCGCCAAGGTCGCAGAAGACGCCAGCACCATCACCGAGGCAGACATCGATCGTCTTCGAGATGCCGGTCTCAGTGACCGGGACGTCCTCGACGTCGTCCTCGCCGCCGCTGCTCGCTGCTTCTTCTCCAAGGTCCTCGACGCCACCGGGACCCTGGCCGATTCGGTCTACAACGAGATGGACCCCGAGTTCCGGGAGGCGCTGACGGTGGGTCGGCCCATCGCCAAAGATTTCTGAGATTTCTTTGCGAATGGCCTGCTCCTGACCTGTTTCTGTCACTCCCGGTTCGTACGTTGGGGTGATGGAGAGGGAGAGTTTCACGAACGATGAGGCCGATGGGGTCTTGTCTCATCTGTTCTCTGGTCTGGCCGTTTTCTACGCCGAGATTTGTGAGTGGTTGATCGATGCTGATCGGGGTCAACGGTTCCTGGCGGATGGTGCTCGCAATCTTCCGGAGTGGGTTTCGGCCCGATTTGGGCTGAGGCATTCGACTGCGGCGCAGTTGGTTCGGGTGGCGCGGCGGTTGCAGGATCTGCCTGTCTTGCGTTCCCGGTTTGCGGCTGGTGAGTTGTCGTTGGATCAGGTGGATGCGATTTCGAAACTGGCGACTGCGGAGACCGAGGAAGCGGTGATTGCCGAGTGTTCGGGTTTGTCGAATGCGGCCTTGGATCGTGCCGCCCGCCGGGCCAACCCGCCGTCTACTGAGGATGCGGTCGATTCGTGGCGGGTGCGTTGGTTGTCGATCCAATACACCCTGGACGGGATCAGAGGCAATCTTCACGCCGATCTGCCCGGTCCCGACCTGGCTCAGGTGGAATCAGCGATCCGAGAGAAAGCGGACGAAATACCGGTGAATCCAGAGTCGGGGATGTTCGATCCGTATCCACAGCGGATGGCCGACGGATTAGTCGAACTCTGTTCCACCACCGGGGATGAGAACGGTTCGTCTCCAACTCAAATCGTGGTTCATGCTGATCTCGACGCGCTGATCGAGAACTCTGAGACCGGAGTGGCCGAGATCGAGGGTGGTCCGGTCATCGCCAATGAGACGGCCCGCCGTCTCTCCTGTGATCCGATCCTCCAATGTGCTGTCTATGACCACAGGAAGGTGCTCGGGATCGGTCGGAGATCGAGGCTGATCCCGGCCTGGTTACGTCACCAGCTCTGGCATCGGGACGGGAACTGTCGGTGGCCGGGATGTCCGTTCAAAGGTTGGCTCCACGCCCACCACAAGACCCATTGGGCCGATGGCGGACCCACCGATCTGGACAATCTGATCCTCTTATGTGGCTACCACCACCGGTTCTTACATGAACACGGATGGACGATCGAAGACGACGGATACGGGAAACACGTATTTCGGAAACCCGATGGACAGGTCTACCCACCAATCCGACCCGTACTCGACCCCCGACTCCGAGAACTCGTCGGGCAGCGAACCTAGGGCCCACCGCCCCCACCATCTCGCCCCAAAGCCCCCAACTACCCTCGCTGAATGGAATTCGTCGAAGTCACCAGTGGACGACGCCGGTCGCCGTCGTCAGCCTCGAATCGCCCTCCGGTCAACGCCATGACCGAGGATTTCGCCCGCGAGCTGGGGGACGCTTTCTCCGAATGCGCCGACCCCGCCATCCGTGCGGTAGTGGTGACGGGGCAGCCCCATTTCGCCGCCGGAGCCGACATCAAGGGCTTCCAGGCGACTTTCGATGCCGGAGTGGAGGAGCGCAGTGCGTGGACTCTGCAGGAGGCCATCGGGATCCTCGAGTCTTTGGAGAAGCCGACCATCGCCGCCGTTCACGGGTACGCGTTGGGCGGAGGTCTCGAGCTGGCGATGGGAGCCGACTTCCGTTTTCTCGCCGACGATGCGCGGGTAGGGCAGCCGGAGATCCTGCTCGGTCTCATCCCTGGCGCCGGCGGAACTCAGCGTCTGGCCCGGATCGTCGGGTATCAGCGAGCCAAGGAGATGGTCCTGACCGGGCGACAGGTCGACTCCGAAGAGGCGCTGCAGATCGGCCTCGCCGACCAGGTGTTTCCCTCCGCAGAGTTGCTCGACGCCACTCTCGAGGCGGCTCGGGAGTGGGCGACAAAGGCAACCCGGGCCATCGCCGCCGCCAAGAAAGCTCTCAACGCCGGGTTCGGTTTGCCCGTGAGCGAAGGGCTATTCATCGAGCGGGATGCCTTCAACGAGTCATTCGGGACGGAGGATGCCCGCGAGGGCGTCGCCGCCTTCATCGCCAAGCGTGAGGCGGATTTCAAGGGCCGCTGAGCTCCACCCGTTCCTTCAGCCGCATCACACTCTTCCGCCAGATCCGCCCGAAAATCGGTCGGGCCACCGCCAGTCCCACCGGTCCACCCATCCACCAGGGGAAGCGGAGGTCCTCCACCCAACGCATCTCGGTGCCGTCACCACTCGGTCCGATGTCGAATCTCCCATATCCCTTCACCGCTCCGACGTGTTCGACGACGATCGTTTGCTCCTCCTCCCATCTGACGACCTCCATGACATCCGTCGCCCGGAGTGGACCGACGCGGGTGGCGACCTCGATCCGGGTACCGAGCCCGGTGGTCCGGTCGGTGAGGAACCGTACGGTTGCCGCATCGCCCATCCACTGCGGGTGAGAGGCGAAATCGGCCAGCTCGGCCCAGACCCGTGCCAGCGGGGCGTCGATGAGGACGCTGACTTCGATCGGCCGGGTCATCCGTGAATCGTGACATCCCCCTCATCCTGCGACAATTGGGGGCGACATGATCTATCTCGACCATGCCGCCACCACCCCGATGCGTCCCGGAGTCTGGGAGGCGATGCGCCCCTACGCGGACGACGTGTTCGGCAATTCGTCTGGCGTCCACGAGGTGTCCAGACGCGCCAAGAACGCCCTGGAGGAGGCGAGGGAGAGGATCGCGGTCGCCATCGGAGCCGGGCCGCGCGAGATCGTTTTCACATCCGGTGGCACCGAGTCTGACAACCTCGCCATAAAGGGCGCCTCGCTGAGCAGCATCCCGCGGCGAGGGGTGGTCACCGTCGCCACCGAGCACGAAGCGGTTCTCGAAACCACCGACTTCCTGCGACGTCTCGGTGTCCCGACGAACGTGGTCGGCGTCGACCGGGATGGTCAGGTCGATCTTCATTCACTCGTCGACACTGTCGATGCCAACACCGCAGTCGTCTCGGTGATGTACCTCAACAACGAGACCGGAGCGATCCAGGACATCGCGGGGATTGCCTCAGCGATCGAGGAGCACGAGCCCGACGTCCTGGTCCACAGCGATGCGGTGCAGGCCTTCTCCTCCGCCGAGATCGATGTCGACGACCTGGGTGTGGACCTCCTCACCATCACCGCTCACAAATTCGGTGGTCCCAAGGGTGCCGGCCTGCTCTACGTTCGGGAGGGGACCGCGCTCGAACCGGTTCTGCACGGTGGCGGCCAGGAGTTGGGGCGTCGCTCGGGTACCCATGATGTGGCTTCTGCCGTCGGCCTCGCCGCCGCGATGGAAGCTGCCCTCGCCGACCGATCGCGGTTTCGCAGCCAGGTCGCCCAGATCAGGGACGACTTCGAGAAGCGAGTCCTGGCCGCCGTACCGGATGCCGTTGTGAACACTCCCGAGACGGCGCGCTCCTCAAACCACCTCAATGTCAGATTTCCCGGGGTGCGAAACGAGACCCTCCTGATGCGTCTCGATCGGGCCGGGGTGGCGGCCTCGGCAGGCTCAGCGTGTCAGTCGGGGGCGTCGGAGGTGTCCCATGTCCTCGAGGCGATGGGGCTGAGCCCGGGCGAGGCGCGGGAGAGCGTTCGATTCAGCTTCGGCTGGAACAGCACGGCCGACGAGGCCATGGATGCCGCCACGATCGTCATCGACCTGATCGAAGAGTTGCGATGAGGGCTCTCGTCGCCATGTCGGGTGGCGTGGACTCATCGGTAGCAGCGGCGCTGGTGCGAGAAGCGGGTCACGACGTCGTGGGGGTCACCCTCAAGCTGTGGTCGGGGCCGAACGGGGAGGCTCCGACGGCGGGGTGCTGCACCGTGTCCGACGCCGAAGACGCCCGACGGGTGGCGGCGCAGCTCGACATCCCTTATTACGTGCTGGACTACACCGACGAGTTCCGTGATGGTGTGGTCAGCCGCTTCGTCCGGGACTACGGCTCGGGGCGCACGCCCAATCCGTGCATCGAGTGCAACCGGACAGTCAAGTTCGACCGGCTCCTCAACGGTCTTGCCGATTTCGATTCCGAGGTGCTGGTCACGGGCCACCACGCCCGCAATCGCCATTTCGACGGCTCATGGCGGCTTCATCGGGGAGAGGACCGCGCCAAGGACCAGTCGTACGTGCTCTCCATGCTGACCCAGGCCGAACTGTCGAGGATCAGGCTGCCCGTAGGCGAGTTGACCAAGACCGAAGTCAGGTCGATCGCGGCTGAGATGGGGCTGCGCACCGCCCACAAGCCGGAGTCGATGGACATCTGCTTCGTCGGTCAACGCGACTACCGGGGCTTCCTCCGCGATGCCGCGCCTGAGGTCTTCGAGCCGGGGCCGCTGGTGGCGAGCGACGGCACCGACCTGGGTAGTCATGACGGGATCGTGGGATTCACCGTCGGTCAGCGTCGTGGCCTCGGAGTCGCGCTTGGAGAGCCAAGGTTCGTGGTGCGAATCGACCCCGCCTCCTCGACTGTCGTTCTCGGCCGTCGCGACGAACTGGCGGTTGCCGGTGTCGGGCTCAGACAGCTCACCTGGACCGAAGGAGCACGCTTCTCGGGCCAGGTGATGGCTCAGTACCGGGCCCATGGCGAGCCCGTCCCCGCGACTTTGCATGACGATCGGCTTCTCTTCGCCGAGCCTCAGGAGGCCGTGGCGCCGGGTCAGACGGTGGCGTTCTACGACGGAGATCGCGTGCTGGGTGGTGGGCTGATCACCGAGACTTTCGTGTGACAACAGGGCGGTAACGTCGGCGACATGCCCGAAGATGCAAGCCGGATCGAGGAGCTGCGATCCCAGGTCAACGAGCATCTCTACCGCTATCACGTGCTCGACGACCCCATCATCTCCGACGCCCAGTTCGACGCCCTCATCGCGGAGCTGCGTCGAATCGAGGAGGAGAATCCCGAGCTGGTCACCCCTGACAGCCCGACGCAGCGGGTGGGGGCACCGGTGGGCGACCTGTTCGCACCTGTCCGCCATCTCCGACCCTTGTTCTCCCTCGACAATGCAGACTCATCGGAGATGCTCCTCGCCTGGGAGCTTCGAATGGAGCGCCAGCTCGGACGTTCTCCGGCCGGCTACGTCTCCGAGCTCAAGATCGATGGTCTGGCGGTCGTGCTCACCTACCGCGACGGGGTCCTGGCCACGGGAGCCACGAGAGGTGACGGTGTCACCGGTGAGGACGTCACTGCCAACCTGCGAACAATCAAGTCGGTGCCGCTGCGACTGCTGGGCAAGGACCATCCGGCGGTCCTGGAGGTACGCGGCGAGGTCTACATGCCAGAGAAGGCCTTCGAGGAGTTGAACCAACGCCAGGCCGAGGCGGGGGACAGGATCTTTGCCAACCCACGGAATGCGGCCGCCGGCTCGGTGCGGCAGAAGGACCCCACTATCACCGCGTCTCGCAACCTGGCCATTTGGGTCTATCAATTGGGTCTGGTCGAGGGTGGGCCGGCATTCGAAACCCACGCCGACACCATGCAATACCTGCGTGACGCCGGGTTCAGGACCAACCCGGCGAGCGAGCGACTGGGCACCATCGACGAAGTGCTCGACTATGTGGAGAGAGCCGAGAAGGGGCGTCACGAGACCGGCTATCAGACTGACGGCGTGGTGATCAAGGCCGATTCCCTGGTCGATCAGGATGCCCTCGGCTTCACCTCCAAGGCGCCGAGATGGGCCATCGCCTACAAGTTCCCGCCCGAGGAGCAGGTCACCTTGTTGAAGGCGATCCAGATCAACATCGGGCGGACCGGGGCAGCCACCCCGTTCGCCGTTCTCGAGCCAGTGTTCGTCGGTGGTGCAACCGTGGGGCTGGCGACATTGCACAACGCCGACCAGGTGGCCCTGAAAGACGTGCGAGTGGGGGATCAGGTGATCGTCCGCCGGGCCGGCGATGTGATCCCGGAGGTGGTCGGCCCGGTCGTGGCGGCGAGGAAGGGCAGGCTCAAGAAATGGTCGATGCCGGCCACGTGCCCCTTCTGTGGCAACCCCATCGTGCGGGTGGAGGGCGAGGCTGTGGCCCGCTGCACCGGAGGTTTCGAGTGCCCGTCCCGGGTTCGGGAATGGCTGTTCCATTTCTGCTCACGCGGCGGCATGGACATCGAGCACATGGGCTATAAGACGATCGATCTCCTCCTGAGCGAAGGTCTCGTCACCGACCCGTCTGACATCTTCACCTTCGACGTCCACGAGCTGCAGGGTCGTGAGGGCTGGGGAGAGATCTCTGTGAATAACCTGAGCCGGGCCATCGAGGCCGCCAAAGACCGCCCGGTGGCGCGACTTCTCACTGCACTGGGGATCCGGCACGTCGGCGGCACCATCGCCCGGACCCTGGTCCGGCATTTCGGAGGCCTTCCCGCACTGATGGCGGCGAGCGAGGAGGAGATCTCGCAGGTCGAGGGCATCGGGCCCAAAATCGCTCGCGGGGTCGCCGAGTGGGCAGCGGACCCGGTCAATCGCGACCTGGTCGCGAACCTGGGAAAGGCCGGAGTGCGGTTGGAGGACGAGGTCGAGGCTGGCGTTGCCGGCGACCTGCTCGCCGGGGCGACCTTTGTCGTCTCGGGCACCGTCGAGGGCTTCACCAGGGAGGAGGCACAAGCCGCCATCGAGCAGCGGGGTGGGAAGGCAACAGGCTCCGTCTCGTCCAAGACCACCGCGCTGGTCGTCGGCGATTCCCCCGGCGCCTCCAAATCGCGCAAGGCGGAAGAGCTGGGGGTGCCGATCATCGATGGCGACACCTTCCGTGAGCTCTTGGAAAAGGGGCTGTCGGCGCTGCCCGTCTAGGTCATCTGGTCCCGGGCCCGCGTGACCACTTCCTCGAGCACCTTCAGTTGGAGGTCGTCCGCCTTCTTGAAGGTGATGACGGCACGGCGGACCTTCACTTTGCCGAGGCGATCGGCGTAGCGCTGGATTAGATAGCCATCCTCGTCGGTGGCATTGACGTAGATGCTGTTGTAGTTCTTCTGCGGGGCGAGACCGACGATGAACCAATCGACCGTCTTCTTGTCCGAGCGCTGGTACGTGTAGTCGCCGTACCCGATGATGCTCTGCTCGGTCCCACCCCAGAAGGTGCCCCCCCAAAGAGAGCGGGAGTGGCCCTTCATCACCTTGCTCAACACAGCATCGACCCGGTTCATGTCGGAGCGCAATCCCTCCGGCAGAGAGGCGATGAACACGTCGGGATCGGTCGTGGACTTCTCGATGGTGTGATCGTATTGCTGCAGGGCAAGTGGTGTCGATCTGGTGTCTTGACAGACACCACAAATGGTGTCATAGTGGTGTCATGAACTTGATACCACACGTCGAGACCCTTCGTCGGGAGCTCTTGATCGCCGCAGAGGCCGGCGGTGACGAGGCACGCTCCCTGGCCGAGCGTCTCATCACACCACTCGACTCGGCCACCCGGCTCGTCCTCTTGGATGCCCTGTCCGACGCCGCAAGCGAGATCACCAGTGAGCTCGCTCCCGGGTCGGTCGAAGTGCGTCTACGCGGCCGCGAGCCCGAGTTCGTAGTGACGCCGCCTCCCGCCGAGCAGTCGTTCGAGGACGTCGGCTCAGGCAGCATCGAGACTGTCACCGCCTATTCAGGCGAGATCGATGAGAGCGGGGCATCGCGCACCACCCTTCGCCTGCCGGATCACGTCAAGGCCAAGGTCGACGAGGCGGCCGGCCGGGAGGGCCTCTCGGTCAATGCCTGGCTGGTGCGAGCGGTAGTCGCTGCCCTGGAGCCGGGTGCTCGTGTCCGCGGTCGCAGCCCGTCGATGGGGCAGCAGTACACCGGTTGGGTGCAGTAGCCATGTCGGTTTTCGAAACACCCCAGCCAATCTCCGCGACGCTCGATTTGAGCGTGGCCGACGTCAGGATCATCGCCGGCGACCGCGCCGACACCGTTGTCGAGGTGCGCCCTGCAATCCAGACCAGGAGCGCTGACATCAAGGCTGCCGAGCAGACCCGTGTCGAGTACTCCAATGGCCGTTTGTCGGTCAAGATGGCGAAGGACTGGACCAGGTTCACGCCCTTTGGCGGTGTGGCTTCAGTCGACATCACCATCGAGCTGCCTACCGGCTCCTCGATTCACAGTGAATCCGAGATGGGGTCCTACGACGTCGAGGGCCGGCTCGAGGAATGCAGTTTCCGGACTGGCGCAGGCAGCGTTCGTGTCGATCGGACCGGTCCCCTCAGCGTCAGCACGGGGATTGGCGAGATCATCGCCGATCGAGTTGCCGGTGACGCCGACTTCAAGACCGGGTCGGGCCAGGTTCGCGTCGGCTCCGTCGACGGGGCGACAGTCGTCAAGAGCGGGAACGGCGACACCAGGATCGGCGAGGTCGGCGGCGACCTGCGGGTCAAGACAGCCAACGGCGAGATCGTCATCGGCCAGGCTCGAGCGGGGGTTGTTGCCAAGTCTGCCAATGGCAGGATCCGGATCGGCGATGTCGTGAGCGGGGCGGTCGTGATGGAGACGGCAGCCGGAGAGATCGAGGTCGGCATCCACGACGGCACTGCCGCGTTCCTGGACGTGAAGACGCACTACGGGAACGTTCGCAGCTCGTTGCAGGCGTCCGCCGGCTCTGAGCCATCGGGCTCGACTGTCGAAGTCCGCGCCCGCACTTCCTATGGAGACATTCTGATCAATCGGGCGCCCGCCTAGTCACGCAATTCAGAGAAAGGAGCATCTAACCATGAACGAAGCAAATGCAATCGAGGTGAAGCACCTCGAGAAGGGATACAAGGACGTACCGGTGCTTCACGACGTCTCGTTCGAAGTGAGACGGGGGAGCGTATTCGCCCTCCTCGGAGCGAACGGGTCGGGCAAGACGACCACGATCAACGTCCTGAACACGTTGATCAAGGCCGACGGGGGCAACGCGACCGTCGGCGGGTTCGACGTCGCGACCCAACCCGACAGGGTCCGGGAGGTGATCAGTGTCACCGGCCAGTCGGCAGCCGTCGACTACATGCTCACCGCTCGGGAAAACCTGGTGCTGATGGGAGAGTTGCGCCACATCGCGGATCCCCAAGGGGTTGCCTCTTCCTTGCTCGACAAGTTCGACCTCATGGAGGCGGCGGACCGTCGTCTGCTCACCTTCTCCGGTGGGATGGGGCGCCGGCTGGACATCGCCATGAGTCTCGTGGGCGAGGCGCCCATCATCTTCTTCGACGAGCCGACGACCGGGCTCGACCCGCAGAGTCGGAACGACATGTGGCTGACCATCCGGGACCTGGCCGGGAAGGGGATCACCATCTTCCTCACCACCCAGTACCTGGAAGAGGCCGACCGTCTCGCCGACCAGATCGCCATCCTGCACGGAGGCCGAGTCGTGGCCGACGGGACTCCGGAAGAGTTGAAGGCGATGGTGCCGGCCGGGCTGGTCGAACTGGATTTCATCGACGAAGCGGATCTGGCGGCGGCTCGGAGAGCACTGGGCGATGGGTATGAGCTGAGCCAGGTGGATTCGAAGCTGATTGTCGCCAGCAATGGCTCGGTGGCCGAAATGGCCGACATGTTCATCAGGCTCAACAACGCCGGTCTGGAGCCAACCGGATTCAATGCGAAGGCACCGACTCTCGACGACGTGTTTTTCAAGATCCTCGGAGAAGACAAGGAAGAAGCTCATGCGAACTCTCACTGACACCTGGACCATGGCCAAGCGGAGCCTCCGCCATACCACTCGCAGCATGGACACGATCATCACCGTCGTCCTGACGCCGATCGCCCTGATGCTGCTGTTCGTGTATGTGTTCGGCGGCGCCCTCGGGCCGCAGACCTCGGTGGGCTATGTCGACTTCCTGACCCCGGGCGTCGTCGTTATGACGGTGATCAGCGGAATCGCCTACGCCGCCTTCCGTCTCAGCATGGATATGCAGAAGGGGATCATCAGCCGTTTCCGGACCATGCCGGTGAGACCTTCGTCGGTGTTGAGCGGTCAGGCGATGTCGTCGACGGTTTCCAACCTGCTCTCCTGCGTCCTCGTGCTCGTGGTGGCATTTATCATCGGATTTCGCCCGGTTGCCTCCCTTGGCGCCTGGTCGTTGTTCGCCGGCTTCCTGATCCTGTTCATACTGGCCACCACCTGGCTGGCCATGTTCTTCGGCCTGATCGCCAAGACGGTCGAAGGCGCCGGCGCGTTCAGCTACATCCTGATCCTGCTGATCTTCATCAGCCCGTCGTTCGTGCCGACCGCCTCGATGGCCCCGTGGCTGAGAAGCTTCGCCGAGAATCAGCCTCTGACCCCGATAGTCGAGACGATTCGCTCACTCCTTATCGAGGGAACACCCGGTTCTCGAATTTGGGAGGCACTGGCCTGGGCGACAGGGATCCTCGTGGTCTCCTACACCCTGGCGCTGGTCGCCTATCGCCGGAGCGAGCCGATTCCGGCCCCGCAGTAAAAGCGTGTGCAGAACCTCGTCATGAGACTCACCCGACCCGGAAGGTCCATTCGTACTCTCCCGGGTCGGGCAGGCCGCTGATCGTGTCCCACACGACCCGCACGGTGTGCTCGCCGGGGACCCATTCGGTGATGGTTGGGTTCTGGGGCGACGGCGACCACCGGTAGACCCCCGTGCCCTCGACGAAGACAACATCGGTGACCAGCCAGTCGTCGATGTAGATGTCTGCCCGGTAGGCAACAGGCAGATCGACCTCGACGCTTGTTTGCGGGGGGACCAGATCGCCCGGGTTGGGAGAGAGAGCCTCGATCTCCTCGGGCAACACCAGCTCGTCGCCGCTCCTGTTGAGGGCGATCCCGAATGCGATGGCCGCCACGGCGAGCAAGCCGAGCCCGATGTAGAGAAGTCGATAGGGCATCGGCTCGACCGTAGCGGTGGGCGGAGGCAATTACCCTGCCGCCAGACCGACCCAGGGAGCCCATTGCCCGACCGAGACACCATACGTGCCGCCTTCTCCGGCGAGGTCGACGCCGAGACCGCCCGCGAAGAGGTGGAGAGGACGATCGCCGGCCTGGACCGGGGTGAGTTGAGGGTTGCGGAGAAGGTCGACGGGGATTGGATCGTCAACGAGTGGGTCAAGGAGGCGATCCTCCTCTACTTCCGTCTTCGGGAGATGGACACCTTCGAGGTCGGGCCGTATGAGTACCACGACAAGATCCCGTTGAAGACCGGCCTGGCCGCCCAAGGGATCCGGGTGGTGCCGCCGGGGACGGTGCGCTACGGGGCTTTTTGCGAGCCGGGGGTGATCGTGATGCCGGGCTTCGTCAACATCGGTGCCTACGTGGGCTCAGGCACGATGGTGGACACGTGGGCCACCGTGGGCTCCTGCGCCCAGATCGGACGGGACGTCCACCTCTCCGGTGGCGTCGGGATCGGCGGTGTTCTGGAGCCACCGGGTGCCCGCCCGGTGATCGTCGAGGACGGCGCCTTCGTTGGCAGCCGATCGATCGTCGTCGAAGGGACGATCGTCGGCGAGAAGGCCGTTTTGGGCGCCAACACCGTGCTGACTGCGTCTACGCCCATCATCGACGTGACCGGCCCCGAGCCAGTGGAATTTCGTGGGCGGGTCCCGGCCGGGGCGGTCGTCGTCCCCGGCACCAGGCCCAAGGAGTTTCCCAGCGGCACCTACGACCTCACTTGTGCCCTGATCATCGGCAAGCGGACGGCGGCCACCGACGAGAAGACCGCCCTCAACGACTTCCTCCGCGAGCTGGACGTCCAGCTTTGACCGATCTGGTCGAGACGGCCACCTGGCTGGTCGACATCCCTTCAGTCACCGGCGATGAGGCCGGTCTTCGTGACGCAATTGCCGAGCGACTCGAACAGATGCCACAACAGTTGATCGCCGATTCTCTGGTGGTCGGACAGCCGGCCGACGGGGCTGTGTTGCTGGTCGGGCATCTAGATACGGTGCCGCTTCAAGGCGAGGGCGGGGCGACGCTCGAAGGAGATCGGCTCCATGGGCTCGGAGCGACAGACATGAAGGGCGGGCTCGCAGTGATGATCCATCTAATCGAGGCCCTCGGCCCGGGAAAGGTGACCTGCGTCTTCTACGCCGGGGAGGAAGGGCCCCTGCCCGGCAATCAGCTGAGTCGTGTCCTGGACGAAGCGGCGTGGCTGACGAAATCGTCGGCAGCCGTGGTGCTGGAGCCGACCGATCGGGCGATCGAAGCGGGGTGTCAGGGCGTGATCAATGCCGATGTCGTCTTCACCGGCCGGCCGGCGCACTCGGCCCGGCCCTGGCTGGGGGAGAACGCCATCACCAAGTCGGGCGAATTCCTCGCCTTCCTCGGGGCACTGGAACCCGAGCCGCATGTCGTGAATGGCCTCGAGTTCCTCGAGGTGATGTCCGTGACCGCCGCGCATGGTGGTGTGGCCCGGAATGTCATCCCCGGGGAGTTCGTGCTGAACATCAACTACAGGTTCGCCCCGGATCGGTCCCATGACGCGGCGGTGGCCCGTCTTCACGAGGTGTGTGCCCCCGCCGACCGGGTCGAAGTGACCGACCTCGCTCCGGCAGGGTCGGTCGACACCGATCACCCGCTGTTCCAGGCGCTGATCGAGAACACAGGGTCGCCTTTGCGGGCAAAGCAAGGCTGGACGGATGTGGCACAGCTGTCCTCTGCAGGTCTCCCGGCCGTGAATTTCGGTCCGGGCGAACCGTCTCTCGCCCACGAGCCGGGTGAGTCTGTTCGTGTCTCTGACCTGGATTGGGCCTACGAGTCGCTGCTCGACCTGCTTCGCTGACGTCCGAGAAGCACCCAGACCGCCCAGACGATCAGTGCCGCCCAGACCAGAGCGGGACGAGCGAGGACCAGCACCAGCCCAAGGCCGGCGACCATGAGCGTGGATAGCGACGGCTTCCGGATGTTGGGCAGCACCAGAGCCACGGCTCCCAGGACCGCCCCGACCCTGATCAAGAGCCCGCCCAGGTTGGTGCCACGGCCCTGGTCGTCGAACAGGAGCATCGCCAGACCCATGCCAATCACCACCAGCCCGACAGCACCGATCACGACGGCGGTGCTCCTGAGCTGGTTCTTCTGGGCCACGCCATCCATTGTGGCGCGCGCAAAACGGGTGGTCGGCGGCTCGACGGCGACTCTTAGACTCCGACCCGATGCCGATCGAGATCGATATTGCCCATGTTGCGCGTCTGGCCCGTCTCGGGTTGACCAACGAAGAGCTCGAGTCGTACAAGGCCCAGCTCGGAGTGATCCTGGAACACGCCGCCAGGGTCCAGTCCCTGGAGGTCGAGCCGAACGTCGAGGCGGCCCATCCTCTGGGCCTGACCAACGCGTTCCGCGACGACGAATTGCGACCGTCACTCGACCGGGATGAGGTGCTGGGCCAGGCTCCGGAAGCCACCGATGGGCATTTCGTCGTGCCTCCGGCGATGGGGACGGAATGATCTCCGCCAGCGTTTCCGAAGCCGGTCGCCTGCTGCGCTCGGATGAGACATCGGCTCAGGCCTTGCTCGAGGACGCGATCGACACCGCCTCCCGGACCGAGGCGCAGCTGCACGCGTTTCTGACCATTGACAGCGACGGGGCGAGAGAGGCGGCCAGGCAGGCCGACGCCGATCTGGCCGACGGGATCGATCGCGGCCCTCTCCACGGCATCCCTGTTGCCCTCAAGGACAACATGTGCACTCGGGGAGTCGAGACAACGGCGGCCTCACAGATCCTCGCCGGTTACGTCCCTCCCTACGACGCGACCGTGGTCACCAGGTTGCGCAGCGGCGGAGCGGTGATCGTGGGCAAGACGAACCTCGACGAGTTCGCCATGGGATCTTCCACCGAGAACTCAGCGTATGGGACCACGTACAACCCCTGGGACCTGAGCCGGGTCCCCGGCGGATCCTCGGGCGGCTCGGCGGCCTCCGTGGCGGCCGGTTCATCGCTCCTCGCCTTCGGCTCCGACACGGGAGGCTCCATACGCCAACCAGCCTCTTTGTGCGGTGTGGTCGGGATGAAGCCGACTTACGGCACGGTGAGCCGGTACGGGCTGATCGCCTTCGCCTCGTCGCTGGATCAAATCGGCCCATTTGCCAGGACGGTCGAAGACTCGGCTCTCGCCCTTTCCTCCATCTGGGGCTACGACCCGCTGGACTCCACGTCGTACGGGGGTGAGTACCCGAATCCGATGGCCGGCCTCGATCGAGGGGTGGAGGGGCTACGCATCGGCGTCGTCACGGAGCTATCGGGAGAGGGCTTCGAGCCCGCAGTCGAGGCGGCGACGACCGACATGGTGGCGAGACTGGAGAAGGCGGGAGTCGAAGTGATCGAGGTTTCGCTGCCCACCTTCGACATCGCTCTGTCCGCCTATTACTTGATCGCCCCGGCCGAGGCCTCCTCGAATTTGGCTCGCTTCGACGGCATCCGATATGGGCTCAGAGTCGACGGCGCCACCACCGAGGAGCTGATGGCGAGGACGAGAGCGGAGGGTTTCGGGCCTGAGGTGATCCGCCGGGTCCTCCTTGGCACCTACTCGCTGTCCGCTGGGTACTACGACGCCTTCTACGGCCAGGCGCAGCGGGTGCGTGCTGCCATCCAGCAGGATTTCGCCCGTGCCTACGAGCAGGTAGACGTGTTGGTCTCGCCGACCAGCCCCACCGTTGCGTTCGAGGCCGGTGCCCGGACTTCCGACCCGCTCGCCATGTACCTGTCAGACATCTGCAACATCCCCGCCAACCTGGCCGGCCATCCCGCCATCTCCGTGCCGGTCGGCCTCGACGACGCGGGTCTGCCCATCGGGTTCCAGGTGATGGCCCCCGCTCTTGGAGAGGAGACCATGTACCAGGTCGCGGCCGAAGTGGAGCGTCTCGCCGGCTTCGAGATCTCACCTAGCGTCTTGAAGGGCGCGGCGTGAGCTGGGAGCCGGTCATCGGGATCGAAGTCCACGTCGAGCTGATGACTGACTCGAAGATGTTCTGCGGTTGTGCCGTCGCTTTCGGTGGTGAGCCCAACACGAGGGTCTGTCCCACATGTCTTGGCCTCCCCGGCGCTCTCCCGGTGACGAATCGGGCGGCTATCGAGTCGATCATGGCCATCGGGCTCGCCCTCGATTGCCAGGTCTCGGATCGCTCGGTGTTCCACCGGAAGAACTACTTCTACGCCGACCTTCCCAAGAACTATCAAGTCTCCCAATTCGATGTCCCGGTCTGCCACGACGGGCATCTCGACATCGAGGTCGACGGCGAGACACACCGGATCGGCATCGAGCGCGCCCATATGGAGGAAGACACGGGTAAGTCCACTCATCTCGGCGCCGGTGGTCGCATCCACGCCGCAGAGGGGACGCTTCTCGATTTCAACCGGTCGGGCGTGCCTCTGGTCGAGGTCGTGTCCAGACCGGACTTGCGCAGCGCCACCGAATCCCGGGTCTACGCACAGGAGCTGCGGTCGATCGTTGCCGAGCTGGGGGTCTCCGACGCCAGATTGGAGGAGGGCTCGATCAGGTTCGACGCCAACGTCTCGATTCGGCCAGCAGGGCCAGGATGAATACGGCACCAAGGTCGAGATCAAGAACATGAACTCGTTTCGCTCGCTGGAAAGGGCAATCGCATTCGAGATCGAGCGGCAGATCGGAGTAGTCGAGTCGGGTGGTGAGGTGATCCAGGAGACCCGTCACTGGGATGAGGAGACCGGGGTCACCCATTCCATGCGGGTCAAGGAGGGCTCCTCGGACTATCGCTACTTCACTGAGCCCGACCTCGTTCCCATGGTCATGACCCCGGAGTGGGTCGCCGGCATCGAAGAGCGACTCCCCGAACTGCCCGGTAGCCGCAGGGCCCGATACGCGGCACAGGGCGTGGCCGAGGGCACCGCGGGCGTTCTCTCGGCCCTCGACGCCGATCTGCGACGGCTCTACGACGAAGCGGTGCTGTCAGGAGCACCGGCTCGGTCGGCGGCCAAGTGGATCACGGGTGAAGTCGTGGCCTGGCTGCGCAAATCCGAGATCGAAGCGCGGGACGCCGCCCTCGACGGGCCCGGCCTCGCCGAATTGATCGAGATGGTGGACGACGGGTCCGTGTCGAGCTCAGCCGCCAAGGACGTACTCGATGGCGTCCTCTCGGGTGAAGGTCGCCCGAGGGAGGTTGCCGACACGAGAGATCTGCTCCAGGTGAGCGATTCCGGGACGCTGGAGGCCGCAGTCGCCGAGGTGCTGGCGGCCAACCCCCGCGCCATCGATGAGTTCCGCGCGGGCGAAGAGAAAGTGGTGGGGTTCCTGGTAGGCCAGGTCATGAAGGCCACGGAGGGCAGGGCGGATCCGCGGCTTGTCAACCAGCTCATCAGGGAGAGGATGTCGGGCTGACCGGCGACGGTTAGCGTCGGTCTCACATGCAGCGCCACACCAAGATCATCGCGACGCTCGGGCCCGCCGTGGCCTCGGCTTCCGGGATCCTGGCCTTGGTCGAAGCAGGGATCGATGTCGCCCGGCTCAACTTCTCGCACGGCGAGCACGAGATCCATCGCGCCATGGCCGGCTGGGTGCGCGATGCCTCCAAGGAGACCGGGCGAACTGTGGCCCTCATGCAGGACATACAGGGGCCCAAGCTGCGTGTCGGCGAGTTCGCGGAAGGGAAGGTGACGTTGGAGCCCGGGCGGGAGGTGACTCTGGTGGCCGATGGGGCAGTGGGCAACGCCAACGTGATCCCGGTGGGGTACGAGCCATTGCTGCAGGACGTCGTGCCCGGGGACCGGGTGCAGCTCGCCGATGGGCTCATCCGGTGCGAGGTGGTGGAGCGGACCGAAGCCGGCCTCGTCGCCGCAGTACGGGTTGGCGGGGTCCTCTCGGACCACAAGGGAGTGGCCTTCCCCGACAGCAAGCTGACCCTGGAGATCATCACTCCCAAGGATGAGGTCGACCTCGCATTCGGGCGAGAGTTGGGGGTCGACTACGTCGCTGCATCGTTCGTTCGCAGCGGTGACGACGTCCGGAGCGTGGCCCAGCTGGCCGGCGAAGCGCCGATCGTTGCCAAGATCGAGCTCGCCCAGGCATACGAGAACCTCGATGACATCATCGGGCCCTCCGCGGCGGTCATGGTGGCCCGAGGCGACCTCGGGGTTCAGTTGCCGCTGGAGAGGATCCCCCTCATCCAGGCCGAGATCCTCAAGAAGACGAATGCGGCGGGCCGCATCTCGATCACGGCGACCGAGATGCTCGAATCCATGACCAAGAGCCCCCGGCCCACCAGGGCTGAAGTGACCGACGTCGCCAATGCAGTGATGGCCGGCACCGACGCCGTGATGTTGTCGGGTGAGACCGCCGTTGGTGATTACCCGGTGGAGACGGTGACCGCCATGGCATCGATCTGTGTGGCGATGGAGGAGGGCACGCTTTCGACTCGCGGGCACCACTCCATACCGTTCGTCGGCGACGGCAACACGGTGGCATCGGCCGTTTCCCAAGCGGCCACCGAGATCGCGGTCAACCTGGAAGCCCAGACCATCGTGGCCTTCACCGAGTCGGGGAACACCGCCCGGCTGATCTCCAAGTACCGCCCCGAGGCGCGGATCGTGGCCTTCACCCCCAACGAGTCGACCCTCCACCAGATGGCCCTCTACTGGGGAGTCAGCCCTCACCCCTTCGAGCGCCGCACCTATACCGACGAGGAACTGGCCGCGGCCGCCGACATCCTCGAGCGGGAAGACGTGGTCAGGAGGGGCGATCGAGTGGTCATGGTGGCTGGGGTGCCACCGAATGTGCAGGCCTCCACCAACCTGGTCAAGGTCCATGTGATCGGCGAGACCTCCGGCGGCCTGGGGTCCTGAAATCTCCCCCTCCGTCGCCTCCGGCGACACCTCCCCCTACGGGGGAGGAACTACCCTGCCGACCCTCATGGGCCAGACCGTCGTCGTCAACGAGGTGAAGGAGCTCGGCGACGTCCTGCTCATCGATACCGATCGGAGCTTCACCGGCCAGGATGGGATCGCCATGACGCCGTCCAGTCGGGGTGGGAGTGTTCCCGGTGTTCTCGCCGACCAACTGTTCGACCTTGGTCTGGGCGTCGATCACGTCTACGTGCTGCAGAATACTGTCACCGTGAAGCGCCCCGGGGGTTGGGACGAGGAGAGCAAAGCCGCGATCACCTCGATCGTGGAGAGCTTCCTGCGCTTCTACGACGAATCCTGACCGAGGTCAGGGAGTAGTGGGCGGTGTTGTCGCAGGCGGCACCGTGGTCGGCGGGACGGTCGTCGTCGGCGGGACAGTCGTCGGAGGGGGCACGGTGGTCGGTGGAACCGTCGTCGGGGGGACCGTGGTCGTAGTCGGGCAGGCAGTGGAGGTTCCCGGGACCATGCACGGGTGGACCTCGTAAACAGCGAACCTGGGGGCGTAGCGCACCGTCCACTCCTGTTCCGAGACCACTTCGTTCTCGTCGCCGCCGAGCAGGATGCGCCGCGTAACGGTCACGCTCCAACCTCCTAGCTCGGTCTGCGTCTGGTCCTCCTCGTTGATGCCCAAATCCGGGTTCGGCTCATACCGGGGCTCTGGCGGATCGGTCTCAGCGAAGCGATCGGAGACCGATCCTTTGACGTGGAGGGCGTTTGGCCCGCCTTCGGTGTCCACCCAGGCCCGGCTCTCGCCATCCGATTGCTCGCCCTTCAGAGTTCTGCCGTCGTTCTCCCCGAATATCCGCACGGTGATCGAGGTGTCGGAGTAGGTGGTGTCGATGAGGATGCCGTTGTCGGTGTTGTTGCGGAACTTGAGGTCGGGGGTTCGCCAGTTGAGGGTGGCCTCGACGCCTTCGGGATACCTGGAGAAGTAGTAGGAGTGGGGCTTGTGCTCGACGTCCTCGTAGCCACCCCAGAACACAGCGTTGTACATCGTCGTCGTGAACTGGCTGACCCCGCCGCCGACGGTGTCCTCGACCTCACCGGCGATGATGGTGCCGGCAGGGAGGTAGCCGTCCTCCAGAGTCCTCTGGCCGACATGGTCGTTGAGGCTGAATGTCTGTCCGGAGCCCACGATGGCCCCGTCGACCTCGTCGGCGATCGTGTGAATGTTCACAACACGGTCCTGACAGCAGTCGTAGTAGGTGGTGAATTGCGCCACGAGGTGGTTGATGTTGAGGCTCTCCAGATCGTCGGTCGTGACATCGGGCTCCGCGGCCTCGACCAGCGGCAGCTCCCCGATGCGCTCCGCGGTCATCGCCGCATCCGCCAGCCTCACGGCGGTCTCCTCGGCATCGATCTGGGTGCCGCTGGCGCCTGGGACAATCGAGATGCTGTCACCAGAGATCTCGAACGTCGCGTCCACCGGCTCCGCCTCGACCTGGTCTCGTATCGAGTCCAGGTAACTGTCGATCAGCTCAGGGTCGAAGGAGTTGACGATGCGCGGCTCACTCTCGGTGACCGTCTCGGATCGGAAGGACTCGGTCAACTGGTCGACGGTGAAGACCACATCGACGTCTTCATGGTCGAGCTGGATCGGCTCGACGAGCATTGCTTGAGCCTGATCGACGGCACGGTCTACGTCTTCATCAGTGAGCACCGGCACGACGGTCGTTGTCGGGATCGAAGTGTGCTCCGGCTCGAGAGCGAGAAGGCTTGTCTCGACGATGGCCCGGGCCGCCGGTCGGTCGACGCCGGTGCCGACCTCGGGGTAGACAGCAGTCGGGCGGCCATCGGTGAGAATCACTCCACCCGGTGACGGGGGAAGGGCAATCACCTCGGCGTCCCAGGTGTCGAACACCTCCCCGATAGCCACGTCGTCTATCGAACCTCTGACGGGCACGTGCACCGTGTCGAATATGTGGCTGATCCACCAGGCGAACTCGGAGATCACGTTGCCGTTGCGCCCCACCAGCAGCGCCTCATCGGCGATCGCCTGCTCGTTGATGTCGAGCCCGGCCTCAGGGGGCTGCATGCTGACGAACTTGCCCTCGATGTTGAAGACGGCCGGCCGGCCCAGGTATTCCTCCTCCACCGCCACCAACGCGCTCAGGGCTTGCTCCTCGTCGAGACCGCCGATCTGGGTGTCGGAGACCTCCACACGGCCCATCACCTCACCTCGGGAAGCCAGGCGGGTCAGGCCGTAGGCGGTGAGCAAGAGCAGCACGAGACCGGCCACACCCACGATGAGCGCGCCAAGCGGAGTCCTGACTGCGGAGAGATGCTTTTTCATGGAAGGCCGCCCCAAAACGACCTTTTGCCCGGGGCCAGCGATGGTAATGAGCAGTCCGCCGTTATCCGAAAATGTGACAGGACCGCTCTGTACTCTCGATTCGAGTGACGATCCGATTCCCGGAAATGGTTCATGGGGAAGCCCTCAAGGTCTCGGCGTCGACCTACGTCACCTTCAAGAAATGCCCTGCCCAGGCCGGGGCGAGGCTGCAGGGAATCTATGGCCCGGAGAGCCGTCAGTCCTTCCTCGGCATCCTTGCCCATCGGATCTTCAGCCGGCATCTGACCTCGGGCTCGATCCCGTCCGATGATTTTGTGCAGGCATGTCGTGAGGAGATCGGCGGCTCGAGCCTGAACCACAAGATGGCGGACCTCGAAATGCGTCCGTCCGCCCTGGCTGCCGTCATCGAGGAGGTCCGTGGCCTCTACGAGCGTTTCACACGGCTGCCCTCCGAAGGGTTCGAAGGCTCCGAGCACAACCTCGAGGCGAACGTGGCCGAAGGTGTGGATTTGATGGGCACAGTCGATGCGGTTTACCGCGAGGATCTCGGTGGGTTCCGCCTTGTGGACTGGAAGACAGGCGAGCTCACCGATCCCGAGGATCAGCTTCTGTTCTATGCGCTCTTGTGGCTGCTCGACAGTGGGGAGTTGCCGGCCTACGTAGAAGCGGTATCGGTTAGGACAGGGGAGCGGTATCGAACTGTGCCCTCATCAGCAGACGCGGGGAGGGTGGCCGCCGAGATCGCTGAGCTGGTCGATCTCCTTCGCAACGCCTGGGCGACCGGCGCCGATCTTCCCCGGACCGGTGGTCCCTGGTGCCGGTATTGCCCGCTTCTCGAGGACTGTGAGGAGGGGAAATCGGTCGGGGCGCTGCTCGATTAACAACACCCCGACCGAGATGCCGATCAGCAGCAGCGAATTCCGTCGCCGCCGCCACAGCAGTCGCTGTCATCGAGAAGGATCATCACTACTCCCTTCGTATCGATGATCTTCGATACATTGATCCTTGTCGATATATCGACTAATGTCAATATGAGAATGGAATGTTGTGAGCCGCTGTTTGGCGGGGTCCTGGAGGAGGAGGGAGCTACACGGACTGCTGCCATGTTTGCCGCGTTGGCGGATCCGGTCCGTCTCAGGATCGTCTCGATGCTGGCGGCCGCTCCAGAGGGGACGGCCTGTGGCTGCGAGCTGGAAGACCCGCTCGGGCTGGCTCAGCCGACCGTGTCCCACCATCTCCGCATCCTGCGCGAAGCCGGCCTCGTCGTTGGAGAGAGGCGGGGGCGATGGGTCCATTACCGCGTCGTCCCGGAACGTCTCGATGAGATCAGGGACGCCCTCAGCCCACCCGTCCTAGACCCCGTCTAGCTCTCTTCGAGCATCTCGAGCAGGCGGGTCACTGTGTTCCAGTTGCGGGCGGTGCCGGTCACGCCGAGGACCTTCTCGAAATAGCTCAGGTCGAGCTTGGAGCGCCCCGAGCCGGCGGGGCCGTATTGAACGAATATCTCCTGGCCCTCGACAGAGAACCGGTCGGCAGGTGAGCGATCAGGATCGAGCGCGACCACCCGGTCGTGAGCCGGCACCGATTCGAGGAAGACCGCATGAACCATCGTGGGGTTGATATCCGGCCCGAGGAAGGGGTTGGCCAGGACCGTATTCGCCATCCCATTCCGGTCCCGGACAATGACACGGATAGTCAATCCGAGACTGTCGCTGATCACCTTTTCGATGAGCCCGGCAACTGCATCGGAATCGCCGGACGGGGGAGTCACGATCACGTTCCCGCTCTGGAGATGCGTCCGGACATCGCCCAGGCCCTGCAGCTCGAGCAATGATCTGAGCTCGGCCATCGGCACCCTGACCCCTCCCACATTGACTCCGCGGAGGAGCGCAACCACACGCTCCGGAGTCTCAGGCATCGAGCTCCGACCGGTAATGCGCCGAACCGGGACCGATCGGGGCACGAACTCCACGATGCTCCCATTCACCACCGAGTGCGGTCGAGACCACCTCTTCGGAGTTGCTCGGTTGGGCGCCAAAGGTCGGGTCGATCGCCGTCGGTCCTTCGACGATGGTGTTGGTCAACGCCCCGAGGCCCTCCACCGTGACCGTCACCACGTCTCCGGGGTCAACCGGTCTCGACCCGGCCGGGGTCCCGGAGAGGATGATGTCCCCGGGCAACAGCGTGATGGTGCGAGCCAGATCCGCCACGAGATACCCCATGTCCCATTCCATCTCGTCGGTGGACCCTTCCTGGCGGATCTCACCGTTCACATGCGTCGTGATTTCCTTTCCCCTGAATGTCCCAGTCGGTGACGAGCCCGGGGCCGATCGGGCAGAGTGTGTCAGAGCCCTTGACCCGGAGCATCGAGCCGGCGTCGGTGTCACGGAAGTCGTGCAGCCCGAAGTCGTTGGCGATGGTGTATCCGGCGATCCGTGATTCGGCTTCGCGGATCGAGACATTGCGACATGTCTCCCCGATGACGATGGCGATCTCCCCCTCGTAGTTGAGGTACCGGCAACCTTCGGGCCGGACCACGCTGCCGCCGTGGGAGTTCAGCGCACTCGTCGGCTTCTGGAAATAGGTAGGCGCCGGAGGGAGCTTCGTCATGAACTCCTCCACGCGGCTGCGGTAATTGAGGTGAACGGCGATGATCTTCGACGGCTCGACCGGAGGGAGGTGAATCGCCTGCTCGGCCGGGACCCTGTGTCCGTCATCCGCCACGAGCTCCTCGCCTGCTCTGACGACCTGGGTGGCTACGCCGTCGAGCAGGATCCTTCGGTGTTCCGCCATCCGGCCCCACGGTACCCATGCAATGCCTGCGATCATGTGGGCAAATGTCCCTGAGCACCCTTCACCAGGACCCCCGTGAGGCCCACGCCGACATCACATCACATGACACCTTCGTGCGGTCCGTTCCCCATGCCACCTTCGCCCGTATGCGCCGCGAGGAGCCGGTGGCCTGGGTCGAGGAGAGCGATGGCGAGGGCTTCTGGGCGCTGACCAAGCACGCCGACATCTCGGTGGCGAGCCGGGACTTCGGGAGATTCACCGCCTCGAGGGGGATCAGGATCGAGCAGATGGCGCCCGACGAGCTCGAGGCACGACGAACCATGATGGAGTTCGACCCTCCGGAGCACGCCAGGCTGAGGCGGCTCGTCCAACCCGGTTTCACACCCAAGGTGGTGGCGACCTACGAGAGCGCGTTCCGGACCCTGGCCGGCCAGGTCCTCGACCGTGTCCTCTCTCTCGGAGAGTTCGACTTCGTCACCGAGATCGCCCGGGAGCTGCCGATCCGCCTTCTCTGCCGCCTTCTCGGCGTCCCCGAGACGGACGCCCAGCAGTTGGTGGCCTGGGGGGACCAGATGATCTCCAACGCCGACCCCGAGTACACCCCGGTGGTGATCGACAAGATGGACACGGAGGAATACCGGCTGCTCCCGTTTCGATCCCCGGCTGCCCTCGAAGTCTTTCGCTATGCCGAGGAGATTGCACTGGAACGGCGAAGCAACCCGGCCGACGACATCGTGACGGTGCTCCTCACGGCCGAACCGGACGGGCAGCCCCTGACCGACCTGGAGTTCAAGAACTTCTTCACCCTCATGATGGTCGCCGGGAACGAGACGACCCGGCACACCATCAGCCACGGTCTCATCTATCTCCTCGAACATCGCGACCAGTTGGAACAACTGCGCGAGGACCCGGCGCGTCTCTCAGCGCCGGCCACTGAGGAGATCCTCCGCACATCGTCGGTGACCATGCATTTCCGGCGCACCGCCACCGAGGACGTGGCGTTGCGGGGGAGGACCATCCGGTCCGGAGACCGGGTCGTCATGTGGTACCCATCGGCGAATCACGACGAGGAGGTGTTCGACAGCCCGTTCACCTTCGACATCCGTCGCCAACCAAACGACCATCTGACCTTTGGCACGGGCCGTCACGTTTGCCTCGGCGCCTCCTTGGCCCGTCTCGAGGTGCGGGTCGTGTTCGAGGAGCTCTTGACACGGGTTGCCTCGATCGAGATCACCGGTCCGCCCGATCGTCTTCGCTCCAACTTCATCAACGGGATCAAGCATCTCCCGGTCAGGGTGACGACGGTCTGACGCCCTAGACGTGGGTCAGCAAGAGCCCGATAGCGAGGGTTACCGTGGTCCAGGTGAGGAGGCGAAGTGGCTTCTCCCAGGTTTGCAGAAGCTGACCTCGATCCCAGGACCGCTCCCCGTCGAACACAGTGACCGCCTCGCCGGTGCGTCTCCTGACAAAACGAGCAGGGGTGCTCAATGCCCGTTGCGCCAGGCTGAGGAGGCAGGCCATCGCAGCCATGACGATGACGGGCAGCGTGATCGTCATGGTCTGCGCCCAGTAGCCCACGAGGAGAGGGAACGCCCCCCAGGCCAGCCCGAACCCGACGTCACTGTGTAAGAAGGGCCACTCCAGGGCGTAGCCAACTGCGAGGAAGATGCCCGCGATCGCCCAAAGCAGGACCCACGGTGAGACCACGAACGACCCGACCACGGCGATCGCCAGCGACACGACCATGGCGCCGATGCCTACCGCCCACAACGCCCGGTCCGAGATGCGCGTCCCCAGAGGGCGGCTCTTCACCTCGTCGAGGGCGTGGGCGCCCACACCGAGCCCTACGGCGAACGCAGCCAGGGTGCCGCCGAGGATGAGCCAATCGAGCTCTGCGGCGAGGGCGGCTCCGATTGGGACATAGGAGAGATGCCACAACGTGTAGGGGACATGGAGGAGGGAGACGAAGTCCCCGGTCAGCGAGCCGGTAGGGGCGTAGAAGGCTGGGCGCCGATCGCTCACGAGCCTCCGACCTCGGAATGCTCTGGTTTGTGCGCCCACATGACGAGACCCCCGCCAAGGGAGAGGCGTTCGTACTGGACCCCGGCGAGACCGGCTCTCTCCCAGATGAGGGCGAGCCGATCCGGCGGGTAGTTGTCAGCGAATTCCTCGATGCTCGGACCGAGGAACTTTCCTACCTCGGGCCAGCCCTCTCCGGCCAGGAGCCCGGCGACAGGCAGCACGAGACGGGTATAGAGCCACCACAACGGCCGCCAAATGCCCCGCGGCCGGCCGAATTCCACCATTCCGACGCGGCCGCCCGGTCTCAGGGCACGGGTGATCTCGGTCAAGCAATCGCCCACGTCCCCCACGTAGCGGAGCAGGTAGCCGAAGGTGACGATGTCGAAGCGGGCATCGGGAAAAGGGAGCCACTCGGCGGACGCAAGCACCCCGGTTGCGCCTCGGGCGATGGCCGGTCCCAGCATCTGGGCACTCTGGTCGAGGGACGTCACCGTTGCCCCTTCCTCCTGAAGGCGGCGGGTGATCGAGCCGGTCCCGGCGGCGATGTCGAGCGCGACATCCCCCGGGCGCGGGGCGATCACCTCGACCATGTGGTCCCGCCAGCGACCGTCCTGTCCCATGCTGAGGATCCGGGCCCAGCGCTCGTATCCGGGCGCGAGGGGGGCGAACAAGGCCCGTGCGATGCGAGTGGGAGTGGCGGTCACCGCCGGGACGGTACCGATCAATGGGCGAAGTGGTCATGCCACCCGGGTTGTATCTGGATCACAAGGTTTGACGTACCCGGGTTCGTGGAATGAGAGAGATGGTCAACCGCATTCGTCTGTTCCTCGGGTTGGAGGCGGCGGTTTTCATCGCGGCCGCCCTCATCCATTTCGGAGTCGTCCTGGATGGCTACAACGACCAGGAGGCCGGCACGGCGGAGAGTGTCATTGCGATCGTTCTTTTGGCCGGTCTGCTGACCAGCCTGTTGCGCCCCGACTGGATGCGGCGCGCGGGAATCCTGGTTCAGGGTTTCGCCCTGGTCGGCACGTTTGTCGGCCTGACCCTCCTCGTCACCCTGGGCCCACGCACCCGCAAGGTTTCAGGGCATGTCACATCGGGTAACTGACACGGCGAAAAGGAGGTAGTCGTGCAAACCATTCATGAAGTCATGACGAAGGATCCGCTGACCGTCGATGAGGGGGCGCCCGTCAGCGAGGCGGCGCGTGTGATGCGTGAAGCCGATATCGGCGACGTTGTCGTCACCCGCCCCGACGGAAGCGTTTGTGGGATCGTGACCGATCGCGATCTTGCGTTGAACGTCGTCGCGGAGGGCAACGACCCCAGTTCGATGGTGGTTCGAGACGTCTGCAACCACACAGTCGAGTCTGTCGAATCGAGTGATCCGGTAGGCAAGGCGGTCCAGATGATGAGCGGCCGGGCCATCCGTCGGCTCCCGGTGATCGATGACGGCCGCCTCGTGGGCATCGTCACGCTGGGTGACCTCGCCATGGAGCGCGACCCGGGGTCGGCGCTCGCCAGCATCAGCGAAGCCCCGCCCAACAACTGACCCGAACCCCCACGCGGGTCAGCCGACCAGGGTCTTCTCGATCATGTCGATGGCATGATCGAGGTGATCACGAGTCGTGCGGCGATTGAGGATGGCGAACCGGAGCACGAAGCGCTCGGCGATCGTGGTTGGGGAGAGATGGACCACCCGCTCCGTGTTGATCGCCTCCAGCGCTAGACGGCCCAGGGCGTCGTCTTCGAATCGGAACGCCACCACCGAGAGGTCGGGCCTCCACGGGACCTCGAGACCGTCGACGCCCAGCAGTCTTTGATGGGCGTGTTCTGCAAGGTCGAGGCTGGTGTCGAGGGCGTCCCGGAAGGGACCCACCCCGTGGAGATGGAGCGGGAGCCACATCTGCAGGGCGCGGAACGGCCGGCTCAATTCGGGGCCGAGCGAGGCGATGTCCCTGATGCCCGAATCGTGATCTTCTTCTCGCAGATAGGCGCCGCGCCCCTGGTTTGCGTCGATCAGGTGGGACTCGTCGCGCACCAGCAGGGCGCCCACGCCGAACGGGACGGACAGGCCCTTGTGTGGGTCGATTGCGATCGAGTCTGCCTGCTCGATCCCGGACAGGACGGCATCGCCTCGCTTCGTCAACTGGAAGAAACCGCCATACGCGGCGTCGACATGAAGCCAGAGCCCCTCGTTGGCGGCGATCCCGGCCAGAGCGGGAAGCGGGTCGACAGTCCCGGTGTCGGTGGTCCCGGCCGATCCAACGACAAGGAACGGGTCACGCCCGGCACTCCGGTCTTCGGCGATAGCCGCCGAAAGGGCATCCGGGTCCATCCTCAGATCGTGGTCGATGCCGACTTCACGGATCTGGTCCTTTCTGAAGCCGGCGATTCGGGCGGCCTTCTCGAGCGAGTGATGGGTGTGACGGGTCACGTAGATGACACCCTTGGTGAATTCGTCCCCGAGTCTCGCAGTGCGAGCGGCGACCACACCGGTCAGGTTGGCCATCGAGCCACCCGACACGATGACGCCGGAAGCCGATTCACCCATGTCGAAGAGGGACGCCATCCAACGCACCATCCCGTGCTCGATGGCGCTCATGCCCGGTGCCGCACCCGAGACCCCGGTGTAGCGATTGAGCCCGGCCGCGAGGAACTCGGCCAACGCCGCCGTATACAGGCCCGCGTTGGGTATGTACGAGAGGTGCCCGCCGGACGGGTGGAACACGCCGGAGCGCCCTGCCTCCTCGACGTCGGCCAAGATCGTGTCGAGGGAGCGGCCGTCGTCGGTGGGCGGGGCCATCAGACGCGCCGCCAGATCGTCATCCAATTCGACACCCGAGGCCGGCATGGTGTCGGCCCGGTCGAACCAGTCCTGGAGGACGTCGAGGACGCTCTCAGCCAACTCGGCGCGTTCCTGGTGCCCCGGCTCGAGGTTTCCCGACATCGGAGTCAAGGTAGCCCGGATAGATGTCTTCGCCCACCCCGGATCGGCGCATATACGATCACGCGATCTACAGCTTGCAGACGATCTGATGTCAGGTTTCCTCTTCCCCCGCACTCCCAGTGGGCGCTCGTCTCTCATTCCGCCTCCGCCCTGGCATTACTCGGGCGAGATGCTCACCGTCGAATACCGCACCGACCCCGAGCGGGTGGCGGAGCTGCTCCCCGATGGGGTCGAGCTAGCCCCCGACGATCCGGGGGCAGTGGCACTGATCTGGGCCGATTGGCAGAGCTGCGGCGACACTTTCGAAGAGGTCCTCGACCCGGTGCGCTCCCAGTACAAGGAGTGCTTCGCTGTGGTCCGTTGCTCGTGGGGTGGGGAGACCTGGAGCCGATGCGTGTTCATCTGGGTGGACAAGGATTTTGCGTTGGTGCGGGGCTATCACCAGGGCTACCCCAAGAAGCTGGGCAGCATATGGATGACTCGCCCGATCACCATGGGCAGTGCAGGGCCCAGACTCGAGGCAGGGGGGCGCTTCGGGGCGACACTGGCGGCGGCGGACAGGAGCTTGGCCAGGGCCGTGGTCACGCTGGAGGCGCCCGGGCCGAGTCCTGGGTTCGTAAACGGGCATCAGATGCTTCACAATCGAAGGTGGCCGGCGATCGAATCCGATGGTTCGGAGTCACTCGATGAGCTGGTGACGATGCAGGGCTACGACGGCGAGATCGGAGACGTCTGGAGCGGCTCAGCCGAGCTCGAGCTACTGCCGTCCCCAGCAGACGAGTTGTCGCTGCTTTCGCCATCGGAGGTCATCGCGGGCTACTACCACCGGGTTGGTGTTTCATGGAAAGGCGGCACGACACTGCGCCGCAAGGTGCCAATGGAGGTTGATGGTCAATGACAGCGATCCTCGATGAGCTCAAAGAACACGGGAAGACCGGTCTCTACATCGGTGGGTCATGGTCTTCGGGCGTCGGCGAGATGCCCGTCGTCGACCCGGCCACCGAAGACGTGCTGGTCGATGTCGGCCTCGCCGAGGCCAGTCACGCTGCGGATGCGGTCGATGCGGCCGCCGACGCCCTGGGACCATGGTCGGCCACGGCGCCACGTGATCGAGCCGAGATCCTCCGCCGCACCTTCGAAGCAATGCGCGACCGCGAAGACACCCTGGCCGAGCTGATAGTCCTCGAGAACGGCAAGGCGTTCCCGGATGCACTCGGTGAGGTGCGCTACGCCGCCGAGTTCTTCCGTTGGTTCTCCGAGGAAGCTCCCCGCATCGGAGGCGAGGTTCGACTCGCCCCGGCGGGGGACAAGCGGATCATGACCGTTCTCCAGCCGGTAGGAGTCAGCGTGATGATCACCCCCTGGAACTTCCCTGCGGCCATGGCGACGCGCAAGATAGGGCCCGCCCTCGCCGCCGGGTGCACCGCGATCGTCAAGCCGGCCTCGGACACTCCTCTGACCACGCTCGCAGTCGTCCATCTCATGGAGGAGGCGGGGCTGCCGCCAGGCGTGGTGAACGTCGTCGTTGCCCGAGGGTCGTCTGGGGTGATCGAGCAGATGCTGCATGACCCCAGGGTGCGCAAGCTGTCGTTCACCGGGTCCACGGAGGTCGGCCAGACGCTGCTCAAGGTCGCCGCAGACCAGGTGCTGAATGTGTCGATGGAGCTCGGCGGCAACGCGCCCTTCATCGTGTTCGAAGACGCCGACCTCGACGCGGCGTTGGAAGGGGCAATGGTGGCCAAGATGCGCAACGCCGGAGAGGCATGCACGGCGGCCAACCGGTTCCTGGTCCACTCGTCGATCGCGGAGAAATTCACATCGATGCTGGCCGGCGCCATGGGGGCGATGAAGGTCGGCCCGGGGATAGACCGGGGCAACCAGGTTGGCCCCATGATCAACGAGCGATCGCGCGACGACATCGCCAAGATGGTCCAAGAGGCGGTCGACTCGGGGGCGGGTGTCGCGGTCGGAGCGTCGGTGCCCGACCGCACGGGTTATTTCTACGAGCCCACCGTGTTGTCAGGTGTCTCCCCGGACGCCGCCATCCTCGACCAGGAGATCTTCGGACCCGTGGCGCCGGTGGTCCTCTTCGACACCGACGATGAGGCCATCGCCATGGCCAACGACACGGTCCACGGTTTGATCTCCTACGTCTACACGGGCGATCTGGCCCGGGGTCTGCAGACGGCGGAGGCCCTCGAATCGGGGATGGTCGGGCTCAACCGCGGCCTCGTATCCGACCCCGCCGCCCCGTTCGGTGGCGTCAAGCAGTCTGGCATAGGGCGCGAAGGCAGCCATGAGGGCATCGAGGAGTTCCTCGAGACCAAGTACATCGCAACCAGCTGGTAATGGCCCGCCTCAGGAAACGGTGCCCTGGCCGATCTGGATGGTCTTGAGGTCGGAGTGGAAATCGAGGGCATAGTCGCCGCCCTCCCGGCCAATGCCCGAGATCCCGATGCCCCCGAAGGGCGCGGTCAGGTCACGCACCAGATAGGTGTTGACCCAGATCGTCCCGGCACGTATGCCCCGGCCCACTCGCTCGGCGCGCTCCTCGCTGCCCGTGTACACGATCCCGGAGAGGCCATACGAGGTCGAATTGGCCAACACAACCGCTTCCTCCTCGTCGGCAAAGGTCTGGTAGGTGAGGACCGGGCCGAACACCTCGCGCTGAACGATCTCTGAGTCGTTGCCCAGTGGCTCGATCAAGGTCGGCTCGTACCAGAGCCCATCCTGTTTCCATCGCTCCCCACCCCGCAACACCCGGTCCCCGTGCCGTCGTGCCCTTTCAACGAAACCCTCGACCCGGGCCAGATGGTCGGGGTGGATCAGCGGGCTTACCGTGGTCCGGGGGTCGCGGCTGTCGCCGAGGACATGGGCATCGGTGTGTTCGTGGAACATCTCCAGGAACTCCGTGGACACGCTTTCCTCGACGAGGAGCCTGGTGCCGGCAAGACAGGTCTGGCCCGAATCGTCGTATTGGCCCGCAGCTTTCAGGGAGGCCGCCTCGAGGTCGGAATCGGCAAAGACGACCAGTGGCCCCTTCCCCCCGAGTTCGGCCGTGAAGGGAACGATGTTTCGCCCGGCGGCCACCCCGATGTGGCGCGCCGTCTCCGGAGAGCCGGTGAACGAGATCCGTCGGACACGGCGATCGGAGACCAGGGCGGCACCGACCTCCTCACCGATGCCCTGGACGATGTTGAGCACTCCGGGTGGGAGCCCCGCTTCGGTCGCCAGATCGGCCAGGAGTGAGGCCGAAAGTGGCGCCCATTCCGCCGGCTTGAGGATCACCGTGTTGCCCGCCGCCAGCGCCGGGGCCAGTTTCCACGTCGACAGCAGCCAGGGAGCATTCCAGGGAGTGATGATGACGGCCGGCCCCGCCGGCATCCGCTCCACCTGGTTGTCGGTGCCCTTCGACGACCAGTGACGGCCCTGATAGGAGACGGCGAGATCTGCGTAGTTGCGGAAGTTCTCGGCCCCCCGGTGGATGACCCTCGCCTCGAGGCTCTCCAGCAGCATCGCCATGTCGGCGCACTCGACGCGGGCCAACATGCCGATGTTGGCGTCTATCAGATCGGCCAAGCGATGGAGCGGCTCGGCACGCTGTTTTGGGGTGAGTGAGGCCCAGCCCGGAAATGCGTCCACGGCGACGGTGACCGCCTGATCGGCGGTCAGCGGATCGCCACGAGCGACATCGGCGAGGTGCCAGTCCCAATCGAGAGGCGAGCGAACTTCGAAAGTTGCCGGCGAGGACACGCGTCTGCCCCCAATGAAATGGTCGGGGGACACGGCCGTGTCGGAGATCTCGACTCTGGTGGAGGGCATGGGGATCGTTAGCTAGCTAAGGATATGCTGGCATGAGCGCATGCCGAGACGTCTCCATGACCACGACGAAGATGTCATCCTCGAAGCCGAGCGCGATATCCGCTCCAGACTGGGGGATCGGGCCCTCGACTTCGAGGCGATGCTGGCCGTCTCCAACATCTATCGGGCGGCCAACGCGGTCCGCAACCGGATGGAGCGCGAGGTGCTCGGACCTGCCGGCCTCTCGTGGGGCGGTTTCACCATTCTCTTCGTGCTCTGGGTCTGGGGCGAACGGGAGACCGGCCAGCTCGCCGAAGATTGCGGATTGGCCAAGGGCACGCTGAGCGGCATGCTCACCACATTGGAGAAGGGTGGGCTGGTCGAGAGGTCGCGTCATTCGGACGACGGGAGAAGGGTCGTGGTGAGACTTCTGGTGCAGGGTCTCAACACGATCGAATCCGTGTTTCCCGAGTTCAATCGTTACGAGGCCAAGTTCACCGCCGACCTCGACCACGAGGAGCGCCGGGAGATGGCCAGGCTCCTGCGCCGGGTCACGGCGACCGCCGACGGGGCCCGTCTCATCGCCGAGTGAAGCCCCGGCCGGTACCATTCGTTAGGTAGCGAACGACCCGAGGAGGACCCTATGGGCGAGATCGTCGGTGCCGGCCTGATCAGCCATGCCCCCACCATCATGTTCGATGAGGCAACCCGGCTGGAGATCAACGACGGCAAGGAGATCAGCCTGGTCCCCGGTCTGGTCCGTCTTCGCGACGAGGTGTTCGACCGACTCCAGCCGGACACGATCGTGATCATCGACTCGCACTGGCTCTCCACTGTCGAGCACCTCCTCTCCGCCCACGCCCGGCGGCAGGGCACATTCACCTCATCCGAGTTGCCGAGGGGCATGGCCCAGATCCCCTACGACTATCCCGGCGACCCCGAGCTGGCCATCCTCGCCGCGACTCTGGGTGAGGAGTTGGGGACCCCGACCCACGCCTCCGTAGACGACCACCTTCCCGTCTATTACGCCACGATCAACCTCCTCCACTACCTGAGAAACGACGAGAACGTCGTTTCCGTGTCGGTGGTCCAGACCGGCGAGACGGATGATTTCATGACCATGGGTGAGGCGATCGGTGAGGCGATCGCGAGACTCGATCGGAGAGCGGTGGTGCTGGCGTCAGGCGGGATGAGCCACACCTTCTGGCCCCTGAAGCAGATCGCGAAGCACGAAGCGTCGGATCCGGTTCACATCATCACCCCCGAGGCGCGGGCCGCCGACGAGGAGAGGCTGGAGTGGATGCGGGCCGGTGATCACGCCCGGATCGTCGACACCATGGGCGAGTACTTCGCTCATTCCCCGGAAGGCGCCTTCGGCCATTACCTGATGATGCTCGGCGCCATCGGGGGGCGTGACTGCACGGCACCCGGGGAGTTCTTCTCTGACTACGAGAACGCCACCGGCACGGGTCAGGTCCATGTCTGGTTCGACCGCCCAGCGGGCGGCTGGGTGAGCTGACAACGGAACCGGGTTGGCGTGTGCCAGAATCCTGGAAATCGTGGACGAGCCCACACGAGACGATCTGGCAGGTGACCTGGAATATCTCGCGGCGTCCCTCGAGACGCTCCCGATTGCCGTTATCCCCGAGAATGGCGGGCTGATCGCCAGACGCGAATGGATCATCCGCACCATCCGCGATTACCTCCTCCCGCGGATGGGCGAACAGACCGCTCCTCTGATCGTGGTCTTCGCCGGGCCTACCGGTGCCGGCAAGTCGACACTCCTCAACTCGGTGACAGGGGCCGCCCACACGTTGGCCGGTCCGCTTCGACCGACCACCAAGGACCCGTTGGTCTTGTCGTCGGAGAAAAGGGCGGGCGAGTATGGGCACATCGGCGGTGTCGCCTGCGACGTGGTGACAGGGCGCGCTCCGATCCTCGAGGAGTTGATCCTCGTCGACACGCCGGACATCGACTCGACGGCGGTGGAGCATCGGGCCATGGCCGAGACCATGATCGACAACGCCGACATAGTGGTCTACGTGAGCTCCGCCCTTCGGTACGCCGACCTGGTGCCATGGGAGGTGCTCCGCAGAGCCCACTCGAGAGGGGTCCCCGTGATCCAGGTCATGAACCGGATAAGGGGGTCGTCCGGGGGCGCCCTCGCCGACTACACATCGAGACTCGAGAACGAAGGGCTGGCGTCGGACATCGTCGCAGTCCATGAGCATCACATCCGCCCAGGGGCGCAGACGATCCCACCTGCTGCCGTCCAGGACCTACGAGACCGGCTGGTATCAGTCGTCGAAGCCCGGCGGGCGGGCGCAGCAGACGTGGTCCGATCGGTCTTCGACACCACTATCGAGCAAACCCGTCATGTCATCGACGATGCCACGGCTTTGCTCGACGTGACCGGCTTCGCGACATCTCACGTGAAGAACTTGCTCGACGTGGATCTGGGACGGATCGGGGTCCGCCGTGAGAATGTGAAGGGGGCCGGGCTCGACCTGCGCCCGCTGGCCGACCTCGGTGGCCGTCGTTTTCACACCAAGGGCATGATCCGTCGACGCTTGCCGTCGTCTGTCGAAGTCGCCCGCAGTCTGACCCTGTTCGACGAATCGGTGATCGCTGCCGTGGACGCCGACATACGCCGCCAACTCCATGCCGGTGGCCTCATCCATGGTGAGGAGCGAAAGCAAGTCCTATCAGACACTCACCTCGCCACGCGCACGGCCGTGACCAGGTGGAGGAGCGAGATCGGAGCTCTCCCCGCCGTGGAATCCTCAAATGACCCTCCGCTGGTGTCCTTGATATTGGGGGGTTGCTGCTTCGACATGCCGGATGGGCGTCTCGAGGAAGTGGTCAGGCTCGTGGCCCCGGCGATCGACCTGTCCGAATTTGCCCCCGATGTCGCGGCACGGCTCGTCGACCGTCTCATCCCCGTCTATGCCGGCGCCGAGCACCGCGTCGTTTCCCGGATGACTCTTGCCGCCCTGTCGCGGCGTTCCATCGATCAAGTCAAGGCATCGCGGTGGGCAGTGATCGCGAGGTCGTCTTTCGCCAATGCATGATGCGCTTGTTGGCCTTCTCGACAAGGTCGACACGGCTGTGGCGGAGTCGGCCGGGGCTCTAGATCGAACCGAAGTGGAGTCGGTGGCCGTGCTTGCCCGCGCCACGAGGGTCAGGTTGGCCTATCCCGACTCCATCGTGGTGGTCGCACTCGCAGGCGGCACCGGGTCCGGCAAGTCGAGCCTCGCAAACGCGATCGCTGGCGAAGAGGTTGCGCTAACCGGTGGTATCCGCCCGGTGACATCCGAACCACTGGCACTGGTGCCTGCCGATGGAGCCGAGGCACTCGATGGGTTTCTGGACGAACTCGGGATCTCCGACCGTGTTGGGCACGACGGCCCATCGTGGCTGTGCCTGATAGATCTCCCGGACAACGACAGCGTGGAATTGGATCATCGCCACCGAGTCGATGCCCTCCTTCCGCGGGTCGACATGGTGGCGTGGGTCACCGATCCCGAGAAATACCGGGACGCAGTGCTCCATCACCAATACATCTCGGTGATGTCTCGCTACCAGGAGCAATTCGTCTTCGTCCTCAACCAGATCGACCGTCTCGACCCTGAGGACGTCGGGGTCGTCGTCGGCGACCTCGGCAAGGCACTGCGCGAGGACGGGATCGTCGAGCCAAAGGTCATTGCCACCGCGGCCAGCCCGGTGGCGGGGCCCCCCTACGGGGTGGATCTGCTGATCGACTCGCTGGAGGCGGCGCTGGATCGTCGTCTGGCCGTGAGTCGCAAGGCGCTCGCCGACCTCGCCAGCGCCTCGTCGAGGTTGGTGGCATCGTCTTCGATGGCCCATGCCGTCGACTTCGAGAGTCAGTGGGCTGACCAGGTGGGATCCGCGTGCGATCTTGCGCTCGCCGGCAGGGCGGCAGGCGGCGGGCACGAGCTCGCGGAGTATGTGGCCCATCTAGCCACCGAGATGGGTGGTGAGACCGAGCATCGTCTGCAGGACCTCGCAATCGATACCCATGCTGCCTTCCTCAGATGCGTCGCCTCCCAGGGCTCGACCACCGAGCCCGGGAGGTCATGGCTGAGACGGAGACGTAGCGACACTCATGCAGACGGGGGTATGGACCGTGAGGATCTGATTGCCAGGGTCGACTTGGAGATTGGAGGGCCTATCCGTGATCTCCTGGTGCAGAGGGGCCGGGCCCATGCCGCGATCACCGATCTCGCGTTGGCGCTGGGAGATCTAGAGCGGAGAACCGGCTAACTAGCCTCGCCCCGGATGAACGCGACCGCTGCGAACCCTCCGCTCGTCACCGCGATCATCGTCATATCAGGCGTCATCCTCTATCTGATCCTGGCCGCCGCCGGCGCCCGATTCGTGGAGCGAGTACGGCAGCGGACCCCTGGATCGGCTGCCCGCGTGGCCACTCTCTGGGTGATGGTGAGGCGCGTCATCCTCATCGTGATCGTCGTCCTGGTCATCCTCATAGTGGTCGACATCTGGGGCCTGAACATGGCTCCGTTCCTCGCTGTGAGCACCGCCATCGCCGCCGCACTCGGGTTCGGCGCCCAGAACCTGGTCAGGGATGTGATCGCCGGCTTCTTCATCCTCGCCGAGGACCAGTACCGCATCGGAGACACGGTGACCATCGCCGCCACGACCGGCAAGGTCGAGGACATCCAGTTCCGTGTGACCGTGCTTCGTGACGGCGAGGGCAATGTCCACTACGTCCCGAACGGACAGATCACGGTCTCATCCAACCTCACCAGTCTCTACGCATCGCCGTCGATCGATCTGAGGGTCGGTTACCAGGCCGATGTCGACCGGGCGATGGAGGTGATGCTCGACGAGTTGACGCGCATGTCTGCTGATCCCAGCTGGTCGGACATGATCACCAAGGAGCCGCAGATGCTCGGAGTGCAGGACTTGGTGGGTTCTGGCGTGCTGATCCGGGCCCGGCTCACAACAGTGGCCGAGCAACGCTGGTCCGTGCAACGGGAGGCTTTGCGCCGGTTGAAGAACCGGTTCGCGGACGAGGAAATCGAAATCCTCTGAACCTTCCCCCTCCCCGCCTACCGGCGGTACTCCCCCCTTCAGGGGGAGAAATTTCAGTCGTCGATGGGTCTCGGCCCGGCGACGATCCGGAGCGAGCCCGGGACCCACTCCACGATCCCGCCGTCGACGAGGCCCAGAGACTCGCCGTCGGCCTGGACGGCCACTGGGGGGTCGGCGGTGACCTCTATCCGCTTGACGTGGGGGACGACGTTCATCTCGGGGACTGTGCCGAGCTCACCGTTGCGGAGCAGCTTGGTGACGATGCCCGGGATGCGGCGGCGCCGCAGCCGGCTGATCATGAGCAGGGTCATCGGGTCGGGCCGATCCGGCGACACCCGGAGCGGGATGGCCCCGAAGTAGGTGTAGACCTGGCGGAACTGCAGGAGGGCGGCGATGCCCATCTCCTCCCTGTCGCCGTGCGTCACCCGAACGTGGGGCTTGCGGCGCGGGAAATCCTTGAAGGCGACGCCCAGGGTCGTGCGGGCATAGTGCAGCGACCCGAATCGATATTTCCGGTAAGGATCCTTCTCCGCCTCGAGCACGACCGCGGCATCCAATCCGAAACCACAGGCAAAGACGGCGTGGTGCGTGGTCTCGACCGAGCCACGGCTGAGGATCATCCGTGCCGTCCCCATCGTCAGGGGCGGCTCCTCGCCTTCGACGATCAGACGGGCAGCTTTGACCGGCTTGGTCGGGACTCCCAACAATCGGGCTATGACATTCGTCGTCCCGACCGGGATGATGCCGAGGGCGGCATCGGTCTCGATCAGGCCCTGCGCGACATGATGGACGATGCCATCGCCGCCCATCGCGACGACGACGCGGGCACCGTTCTCGACTGCTTGTGCCGTCTTGATCTCGGCGTCGGCCGGGGTTTCGGGCCAAACGGACTCGACTTCCGCGACCCGACCAAGTACCGACATCACCGTCCGGTGGGCGCCACCTGTGAATTGGGACGCCGAGGGATTGGCCACGACCACGATGCGGTCCATTGACGAGGGAGCCTACAACCGATGGTCTTGCGTTCGTTACCCTCCCGCACCGTGACGGACTCGGGACCGAGGTTTTCGCTGGTGTCGGGCGAGGGTGATGGGGCAATGCTGGGGCTGGCCGCCGGCGACACCGCTGGGGGGCTCTGGGAGTTGGGGTACAGCGCAATCACCGAGCAGGCGACCGTGATCGCCTATCAACTGATCGAGAGTGACACGCTGGATCTCGATGCTGTGGTCACCGCTCTGAGAGAGCTGGACGGGTCGGACGAGGAAGAGCCGGTATATCGGGCCGAGAGCCCTCAATTCCGCGCATGGCTCGATCGGGCCGCCGCCGGACGGCCGGTGCCCGAGGAGGATCCGTCCCTCGACGCCGCGTCCAGGGCGGTCCCGCTCGGCGTCACGCATCGACGGCACCCGGATCGTCTCCGCGAGCAGGCACTTTCGTTGGGCAGGCTGTTCCACGACGATCCGCAGTCGATCCTCAGCGGTGTGGTGGCGGCCGGAGCCGTTGCAGCCTCTTGTTTCGGACAGTCGGGGCGGGATCTCATCACCGGGATCATCGAGATCGCCGAGCCGGCCGCGGCCACCCTGGAGCCCGACCCCGTTTCGGGCGCAGAACCCGGTGACCTGGTCGAGGGGTTGCGGAGGATTGCCGGGCATGTGGGCGTGCGCGATGGTGACGAGGCGCTGGCAGTCGTCAGCAATGGAGATGATCCTGCCCCTTGGGACCTGGTGAGGGCAGGTCTGCTTCTCTCGGCTCCGGTGGTGGACCGCTCGCATCTCCCCGTGGGGCAGGCGGCGAGGCTCGCAGGTAGCCCGCTGGCCGCCATGGTCGGCGGGATAGTCGGGGCCCGGGTGGGGATTCGTGCCTGGCCCTGGGCCTTTGCCAATGACACCTGGTTCGCCGAGATCGGAAGGAGATTGGTGAGGGGGCCCAACGAGACCCGGGATCTGCCAATCCCCTACGCCGTGGAGCACCACCTCATATCAGGGGAGCGTCAGGGGCTGTATTGACGATCGGTAGATCGGCCGTGTTCCAATCCCGCTCCGAGTCGTCGACCCGTCGCAACACCCACCATCCGATGCCGATGAAGCCGATCAGGGCGGCCATCGCCACGCGGCGCCCGAGTCCGATCACGTCCACGATCAACGCCCATGTCAACGGTCCGAGAATGGTGGCGAACCGACCAACGGTTGCATACAGCCCATAGAACTCTCCGAGGTGGCGTGGTGGTGAGACCCGGGTCATGACCACGCGATCTGCGGTCCAGGTAGCTCCTAGAGCCATGCCTCCGAGTATCCCGATCGCCCAGGCCAGGCCGGTCTCACCGGTCACCGCGGCGGCGATCCCGGCGCCGATCGCCACCATCCACAACAGAAGCACGGCGCGTAACACGTGGATCGGCCCGAATCTCTCGACCAGGCCGCCGGCTGCGAACGCACCGACGATGGCGGCTGCGATGGCGACGCCGAGCAACCTGGTCGTGAACTGGCCGTCGAGGCCCAACTCCTGAATGACGAAAATGGTGAGGAATCCGCCTATGAGGGTGTTGATGGCATCGGTGTAGAGGAATCGGCCGACCAGGAATCGGACCACGCCGTCGTAGGTGCCGGCCAGCCTCCATGAGGCGGCCAATTTTCGTCCGATGTCCCGCAGTGCCGGCAGCGGTGCGTCGTCGTGACCGCCTCGTTCGTCGATGAAGAAGAACGCGGGTAGTGCGAGGACCAGGAAGGCGAGGGCGAGCATCAGGAACGTGGCGGCGTACGACCAGCCGAGCACGTCGAGTGTCACCACGCCGATGCCGAGGCCGATGAACGAGCCGACATAGCCGACGCCAACGCCCAGCCCGGAGATGCGGCCCCGGTTCGCCGGCGTGCTGACATCGACGAGGAGGGCGTCGTAGACGACCGCGCCGACATTGAACGCGACGAGGGCCAGGCCGAGGAGGGCGAGCGAGAGGCTGGCAGAGCCCGATGCGAGGAGGGCGGTGGCGGCCACACAGACGATCGTTGTCTTCGCCAGGGTCGGCACCCTCGTGCCCCGGACGTCGCTTCGTGCCCCGGCCCACGGTGCCAGGAATATCACCAATGCCCCCGCACCGGCCTCGACCAGGGCGAGTGCACTGTCTGGTTCGCCGACAGAGATGAGCCATTCGGGGAAATAGCGCCCGATGACACCGAGGGCGAAGATTGTGTTGGCCAGGTCGTACAAGACCCAGGACCAGACGGACAACCGGCCCGGGGCCTCCCCGCGACCGGTCATGTCAGCCGATCATTTCAGAACGTGACGGCCACTGATATCAGTTCCTCACGCCCGAGCAACCCGGCTGCTGCCTGAAGCGCGCGGGATGACTCGGAGAGCGGGAACTGATGCGAGACGAGATCATCGATTCGGGGATCGGTTTCGATCTGGCGAGACGCCCACTGGTATCCGACCGTCGAGGCCCCCATGGCGCCTCTGATCGTGAGTTGCTTGGCCACCAGGACGTCACTGATGAAATGGAAAGCCCGGTTGCCTTTGGTCGACGCCAGTATGACCCGTCCGCCACTGCGGACCAGGTCGAGTGCGGTGAAGAGTGCCTCCGGGTCGTCGGAGGTGACATCTACGACGATGTCCGGCCTCCGCCCGATCGCCTCGGCGATGGCGCCCCCCACGTCGTCCTTCTCAGCGTCAATGGCCAGGTCGGCCCCGAGGCGCTTGGCCAACTCGAGCCGGTCACGATCATGGGACAGCCCGGTGACGCCCACCCACCCGGCGCCGGCCGCCTTGGCGGCAATGAGGCAGGCCAGACCTCGGGGGCCCGGGCCGAGGATGAGGACGTTCTCACCGTTCTGGAGATTGGGCAGCTCTACCGCCCAGGTATGGCCTGCCGCCAGAGGATGGACAAAGGTCCCGACTTCGGCTGGGACGTCGTCGGTCAGAGGATGCAGCCGGGCCGCCGGGTCGATGTAGAGGAACTCGGCAAGACCGCCCCAAAGGCCGGGAGGCTCGATCGAGGGGATGAAGCCATAGGAGTTGGAAGGTCGGCGGCGAACGCAGGTCGCCAGGTTGAGCTTGCATCGATGGCACTCCCCGCAGTGGATCCTGGGCTCGACCACGACCCGGGTCCCGACCGGGAACGGTATGGACGGCCCACCTCGGGCAATCCTCCCGACTACCTCGTGCCCGGGTATCAACGGGTACACGACGTCCTTGGCCTCGCCCTTCCACACCTGCACGTCTGCCCCGGAGATCCCGGTGGCCTCGACTGCGAGCCACCCCCCATCCAGGCCGGGTCTGGCCGGCAACTCGGTGAGCGAGAAGTGACGAGGCTCAACGAGCATCATGGCCCGCGCAGTCGTGCCTTCCATCGCCGGCGAGTGTAAACCCGGTTCAGATGACGCCTGTCAACCGGCCAGGAGATCGCCGATTCGCTCCATTCCTCTTTCGATCTCGGTCTCCCCGGTGGCATAGGAGAGTCGCAGGAATCCGGGCACCCCGAACGACTCGCCGGGGACCAACGCCACACCTGCCTCTTCGAGGATGACCGTGGCCAGGTCGGAAGTGGAGTCCCACCGACCCTTCATGGCCCCGGTCACGTCGGGGAAGACGTAGAACGCGCCCTGGGGCTCCACGCATCTGACACCCGGAATGTTGCTGACCAGGGAGAGCATGAGCTTGCGTCTGTTGTCGAATGCCTGACGCATCTCGTCCACCGTGTCCTGAGGTCCACGGAGGGCGGCCAGGGCGGCGTGTTGGGCGACATTGTCGACGTTGCCCGTTGCGTGGGACTGGTGGCTGTTGGCGGCATCGATGATGTCGGACGGGCCGACCATCCAGCCCACCCGCCATCCAGTCATGGAGTATGACTTGGCCACGCCGTTGATCAGCACCCAATTGTCGAAGCGAGGGGTCACGGCGGCTATCGACGGCGCGACGTCGGTGAAGTAGGTGAGACGCTGGTAGATCTCGTCGGCTATCACCCAGATGTCGTTGGCCTTGGCCCACTCCCCGATGGCCCGTGCTTCTTCCTGCGTGTACACAGCCCCGGTCGGGTTGGAAGGCGAAACGAACACGAGCAGCCTCGTGCGATCTGTCCGCGCACGCTCGAGGCTCTCGACGTCCACCTTGAACTCGTCTTCGATCCTCGTCGGCACGGAGACAACGACTCCGCCGGCCAGGTCGATGCCCGCCGGGTAGGTGACCCAGTGGGGCGACGGGAGAAGGACCTCGTCGCCCGGGTCGAGAAGGGCCGCAAAGGCCTGGAAGACAGCCTGCTTGGCCCCGTTGGTGACCATCACCTCCGACCAGTCGACCTCGACTCCGGAGTATCGCCCGACGTCCTCGGCAATCGCTTCGCGCAGCGGCCGAAGACCCGCCGACGCCGTGTACTTGTGGTTCTCCGGGTCGTAACAGGCACGGGCTGCGGCGGCCACGACATGCTCGGGCGTGGCGAAATCGGGCTCACCCGCACCGAAGCTGATCACGTCGAGTCCCTCGGCGCGCAGCTCCCTGGCTCGTGCACTGATGCCGAGAGTGGCTGAGGGGGGAATGTTGCTGAGACGGTCTGAGGCGCGTTTCATCGTTCAGTATGGGTCACGGGATCTTGGTCGGGTGCGTGGCTCGGTCAGCCGTCCAACTCGTCCTTGACGTCGTCCACTGCCCCGTCGACGGCAGCAGCGGCCTCTCCGGCGGCGTCTTGGGCCGTATCAGCGGCCTCGGCTGCCATGTCCTGGGCATTCTCGACTGAATCCGATCCCGAGTCTTGGAGCTCCTCGACCTTGGTTCCGGCCGTGTCCGCGGCGTCTTGAGCGAAGTCCTTGGTCTTGTCGACATAGGGCTCGGCCTCGTCCACCAGCTCGGAGGCTTGACCCATGGTCTCGTCGGCGATGTCTGCGCCTTCTTCCTTGGCATTCCCGAACCATCCTTTGATGGTGTCCATAAGTCCCATCTCATGTCCCTTCTCGAGCTGGGGCGTCGCCAATCGTAGGTGACGGGAGCGAGGCGCCGGTTCGACGTCCGGCTATCTGACGAAGGCAGGATCTGATGGGTCGCCTTCGGCGAACCAGACCACGACATCGTTGTCACCGGGATGGAGGAGCTCAGGCGGGATCATCACCTCGTATCGGGCGGAACGCCCATCGGGCTCGAACACACGGGTCGCTGCTCTCACAACGCCGTCGACCGAGGCCACCAAGATCTCCTGGCCGGTCGCTTCCCTATCGAGGGTCACGCTTCCGGAGATGAACACCGGAAGGAGGTCCGCGTCAGTCGGGACGTCGTCCAGCAGATCCTGCTGTCGAACGCTCACCATGACGTCCTCTCTGTCGTCGGCACTATTGGCATCGGACAGGGGACGGCCCAGCCACTCCTCCCAACCAGGCGGGCTGAGTAACCAGGGGTTTCCTCCTGGGAACCAGCCTTCTTTGAGGGCGGAGGCGGCGAGCTTTTCCTCACCGCCGACTCCAATCGAGACCGGGCCTTCCCGTCCCACCATGACCGATTCGGTCCGCCCGGCGCGTTCCGGGTCGAGCAGCGAAAGCCCTTCCATGGTCCACGGGACCTCGGTCCGGGTCACATCGCTGATCGTGGGGAGTATGTCGACAGTCTCTGCTCTCACGTCGTCGATGGTCCCTGGCTCGACCCCCGCTTGTCCGGCGGGGTATTTCACGAACATCGGGACTGCGGCAATGGTTCCGATCGTGTCCTCGGTGATCAAGCGCTGGTTTTCAACTCCGGGCCCGATGGTGATCCCGTGGTCGGCCACGACCATGACGAGGGCCTCGTCGTAGACCCCTTCTTGGCGCAGACGATCCGTCACCGACCCGACGACGGTGTCCGCATACTGGGCCTGGAGGATGTGCCGCTGGTAACCCTGTCCCACGAGCCACCTGTCGTTGGTCCAACCCATCCCTTCACCTCCCGGTGAGCTGCCGGCGCCCGTCCGGTGGCCGTCGGCAGTCACCTCCCACGGGTGGTGGGGGTAGAGGAAGTGACCGAAGCGGAGAGCGGGCTCTGCCCCATCGAACTGGAAGGTGTCGAGGAGTCGATCGACCTCGAGTCTCCGATCGTCGTCGACGTTGGCCAGGAAGCGGTCGATGATGTCGAAGTCCGAGCTCTCGCCGGTGGTGAAATTGCCCCACGTCTGGTCGATCGGCGGCAGATCATCTGATACCTCGCGCGGTGTCGTGAGATGCCCGTATACCACGGCGATATCGACGCCGAGGCCCGTCCATCGCTCGAGCCATGGGGCGATCCGTCTGCTCGAGTTGCTGCAAGCGAAGTCCGGGCAGAGGTTGGTGACGGTCTCCACCGCTGCGATGTCGTAGGCGTCCGAGAACAGGGTGAAAAGGTTGAGCGGATGGTCCGAGGAGATGGGAATGCTCCCTTCGTCGGCCCCGACGCCGCTGAGAATGCTGGGCAGGGCTTCTTCGGTCTGCTGCCGGACCCCGACGGCGTTCCGGTACCAAATGCCGTCACCGGCCAACTCTGCGAGGTTGGGGAACAGGTCGCCCAGGAGGTTGCCCTGCGAATCGATCAACGTGGCAACCGGAAACTCGTCCAACACCAGCAGCACGATGGGCACCGGGTTCTGGATCTCACCGGTCTCGGGCAGGTCGCCGGATCGGGCCAACGCCACATCGCCGGATGGGGTCATGAAGAGGAACCAGGCGGCAAAGATGGGTACGGCCCAGGCGGCGTAGACGGTCCCGGTCTGCACGACCGGGAAGGCGAGGAACACACAGCCGAAGACGATCCCGGCGCCGGCGACTGTCGCCCCGAAGATAAGCGTGGACGTGTCGCTCCCGAACAAGGCGACCCAGGCATTGGCGACGAAGAGGGAGAAAAGCGCCCCGATGACGATGGCGTGCCCTATGCCCGCCGTCCGGGGCCCGATCCAGCGAAGCGCCAGGACGGGGAGCGACAGCAGCGCGGGCAAGATGAGCAGCAGGGCCGGGAACAGGATGACATCGATCGCGGTGAAGCCACGGGCGATGAAGAACTCCGGATTTCTCCCGAGGAGGTCGAGCACGGGCTGAGCCAGGGCAAACGCACCCACCGCCGCCAGGGACAATGGCACCGTCAACCAGGGCGACGAGCCCAGCTGCCCCGGCTTCATCGCGGCTCGAGTGCGAAAAGAATCCTCGTACCCGAGGAGAGACCGATCTCGTCGACGGTGACGAAGGACCCGTCGAGTATCCCCCGGAACTCCGACTCCTCGCCTCCGGGGTGAAGCTCGTGAGGGAGTTTGTTGCCGACGAGCTTGATCACCATCTCGTCCGAAGGGGACACGAACTCGACGACAACGGGACACCGGAACGATGCCAGCCATCGCACGACCTCACGGGGAGGGATGCTCGCTCCGTAGATCAGATGATGGATCACCCCGTAGGCGATGATCAGGTCGGGACGGGCGCGCTCCATCAAGGAGCCTCTCTCCTGCCCCGCCCAACCCTGGGAAGGTGACGGGTTGGCAAGGTCGGTGAGGGCGACGGCGATCCCCGTGCCGGCACTGCCCCGATACACCTCGTCGAGCACGGGCTCATAGCTGTCGATGGCGATCGCCAGTGCTCCATTCTCGGCGGCTATACGGGAGAAATGGCCGTCGTTCGCCCCCAGGTCCACCACCCGCCCCGGAACGAACTTCTTCAGCGCCGAATCGAGGAAATCGCTCTTCGCCGTCCGGTCACGGGTGACGTGGCTGCACTCGACGTAGGTGGACCATCCCTCCTCGCCCTCGTCCACCGTGAGGGACTCGACCAACGACCGCAGCTTTTTCACATTGGCCAGGATCAGATCGGCGGTGAATCCGGCCTCGCTCAACTCCTGACGCACGGAGCGATCGGCCATCCTCGACTCCATGCGGGCCTGGAGCCGGACATGGAGCAGGGCACTGGTGTTGAAGCGCTTCCTCCCTGCGAGGAGCTTCGACATCTGGTCGGGCGTGGGTCCCTCCAGATCCCCGCGGAGCCAGGGCTGGAAGGGGACGCCGACCCAGGCCCGAAGCATCAGCGGGAACAGGAACTGACGGGTGAACTGTCGATAGCCGATCCAGGGCTCGCCTTGGCGATAAGTCTCGAACGAGCCGATATCGATGAACACCGGCCGCCCATCGACGAACTGGATGTTGTACGGCGTGGCGTCCTTGATCGTGAGTCCCGCCGAAAGCGCTCCCTCGAGCAGGTCGAGCTGGAGCAAAGCGGCATCCCGCAGCATCGAGAAGGTCCACTCGTAGGGATAGGTGATCAGATCGAGTCGTGGGTGCCTCAATGCACCGGCGCTGCCGTCAGGTGGATCGATCTCCACTGAATCGATGAGCCGGCCGTCGGCCACCGCATTGCGAAAGAAATCCGTCGCGGAGAGGGCGCGCCACCCCTCGAGCCCTCGCTCGTCGAGGAGACGCATCACTCTGTCGCCGTCGATGACGACGCGGGAGGCCGGGTCTCGGAACGACCCGGGGTCGGGCGTGCTCATGGAGAGATGTCAGGACTCGGCGGGAAGCGCCGCGTCTCCAGCGTTCTCCTCGTCACCGTCGTGCTCGGAATCAGGGTCGACCTTGCCGAGGCCGCGTCTGGCGCGGTAGGCCTTGTAGGCGACACCGATGCCTGTGAGTCCCCCGATGACAGCCTGCAGGATCAGGCTGCCTGAGCCCGGGTCCAGATAACCAAAGATCATTCTTCAACTCCTATGAGGGCACAGGTTGCCTGTGCCGGGCCATTGTTATCTAGATCGGGAATCAAGCAAACCAATCTGACACGTCCGGTTAACCCGGATGTCGTGATCCGTTCCCGATAGGGCGCGGTATCGGCGTCCCGCTCAAACGTCCCGCAACCTCCGCAGCTCATCTCTCTCCTCGCGCCGCCGCCGCCGTCGCTTGCGATAGCTGACACCGATGAGCTCGGTCAGCAGGATCACGACGCCGACGGTAATCAGGATCACGATGGCCAGCGGGTGCTCTCCTTCCATCCAGAGGAACCTGACCGGCACCGGATCGGTGTTCTGGACGGCGAAGACGATGATCAAGGCGATCCCGGCGAAGGCGAAGATGGCCCCCCACGCGATCCCCGTGGGTTCCGGGCTGCGAGTCGGCGCCTCGACTGCGTCGGGCTCCGCAGGAGGCTCTTCCTCGGCCCGGAACGGGTCCTGATGCTCGTCGGTCATCCGGGTCGATCCTATGTCATGGCCGCCGGGGTTCGTAGCGCAGCCCGATTGCGTCGACCCTCTTCGATGTCGACCGACCTGAACAGGATGCCGCCCGCAATGAAGAAGAAGGCGATCGAGAGAATCGCCAGTCGGGCCGAGCCGGTCACCTGGCGGACGAAGGCGAACATCCAGGGCCCCCAGATCGCGCTGAACTTGGAGAACACCGAGTAGAAGCCATAGAACTCCGCTGATTGATCCTCGGGGATCATCGATCCGTACAGACTCCTCGACAACGCCTGGGTGCCGCCGAGGACGAAGCCGATCACCGCAGCGAGGGCAAGGAAGGGCGCTGCCTCGCCGGTCGGAAGGAAGAAGGCGGCAAGGGTCACCGCCGACCAGACCGCGATGCTGGCCAGGAGTGCGGGCTTGGTGCCGACCCTGTCGGCGAGACGACCGAAGCCGATCGCGCCGAAGAAGGCGATGAACTGCACGAGGAGCACTCCGACGATCACGATCGTGATGCCCAGATCCAAGGTCTCGGTGGCGTAGATCGCCGCAAGGGCGATCGTGGTCTGCACCCCGTCGTTGAACAGCATGAAGGCGATGATGAACACGAGCAGTGGCCGGTTGTGGACCACCTTCTTCAGCGTGGCAAACGTCCGGCTGAACCCGAACCGCGTGTATGCCCTCCAGGTCGGCGTGACAGCACCGGGGAGCTCCTGGGCGATACCCACCCGGGGCAGGTTCTTGAATGCCGCCACCCCGAATCCCAGCCACCAGAGCCCGGCCGAACCGATGGCGATCCTGGTGGCCAGGGCGGTGTCGATCGGGATGAGGCCGTCGCTGAGCTGGATCAGCGCCAGGGAGAGAAGGAGATGGAGCCCACCACCGAGGTACCCCCAGGCGAACCCCCTCGAGCTGACCATGTCGATGGTGTCGTCGGTGGTGAGGTCGGGGAGAAAGGCGTCGTAGAAGACGTTGGCCCCGACGAACCCGAGGTGAGCGAGGAGGAAGAGGCCGAGTGTGAGCAGCACGTCGCCGGTGGCGGCAAAGAACAGGAGTGAGGTGAAGATGGCCCCCCACGTGGCGAACACCACGAGAAAGCGCCGTTTCGACCCCGAGAAATCCGCGATCGCCCCGAGTACCGGTGTCGCCAGGAACATGATCAGGGGCCCGGCACCGACGGCGAGGGCCCATAGGTCCTGACCGGTCCAATTGCGACCGATGAGGTCGACGCCGCCGTCGCCCACGACCTCGGCGGCGAAGTAGGCGGGGAGCACGGCGGCCAGGATCGTCGTGGCATAGGCCGAGTTGGCCCAGTCATATGTGATCCAGGCCCGGATGCTGCCCGGATCGTTCTGATGCTCGGCCACGATTTGCGGAACATATACCTAGCGTGTCCAGCATGCGCCGCCTTCTCATCCCCGTTCTATGTCTCGTGGCCGCATGCACCGCGGAGTCCGAGCCGGAGCCGGAGCCGACCACTTCGACCATCCCGGCCGTCACGACGTCGACGAGTGCCGAAACCACCATTCCTGAGACCACGTCCACGTCCGCTCCGGCAGAAGTGCCACTACGAGTGCCCCGGCTACCACCTCCACGCTCGCCCTGGACGAGACGGTTCTGGCCTACCAGCCCGTGGCAGATCTCAACTTCCCGGTTCAGCTCACCTCCCGGGCCGGAGAGGCGCATTCCTACGTCATAACGAAGGACGGGCGCGTCTGGCTCTACGACGGGAGTGCCATCGCAGAGGCGCCTGTGCTCGACATCCTGGAAAGAGTCCGCAACGACGGGGAGCAGGGTTTGCTCTCGATGGCGCTTCACCCGACGGATCCGGCTCGGTTCTATCTCCACTATTCGGATACTTCGGGTGACACCGTTGTCTCCGAGTTCACTTTCACCAGCCCGGAGCAGGCAGACCCGGCCAGCGAACGTGTGCTGCTCGAGGTCGACCAGCCCGCAGGCAATCACAACGGCGGGATGATCCAGTTCGCCCCCGATGGCTCCCTGATCCTCGGTCTCGGCGACGGCGGCGGTGCGGGGGATAGTTTCCAAAACGGCCAGAATCCGGACACACTTCTCGGCGGATTGGTGAGCATTGGCGTCGAGGGTGCCGACCCGAACCCGACCAAGTACGCGATGGGACTGCGCAACCCGTGGAGGTTCTGGATCGAGGGAGAGACGATCTACATCGCCGATGTCGGCCAGAACACGTACGAGGAGGTCTCGATCGTTCCACTGCAGCCGGACCACAACTTCGGATGGCCCATTCTCGAAGGAATGAATTGCTTCAGCTCATCCGACTGTGATGGGACCGGGATGGTGACGCCCGTCCTCGAGGTCGAGCACGGCGACGCCGGCACTTGCTCCATCACAGGTGGGCCCGTCTACGGCGGAGCGTCCCTTCCCCAGTTGGTCGGTCACTACTTCTACTCCGACTATTGCGGCGGGTATCTGCGCAGCTTTCTCTTCGCAGATGGTGCCGCCTCCGAGCTTCGGGACTGGACCGAGCAGGTCGGCATGCCCGGGCAGGTGACCGGTTTCGGCGTCGACGGGGCGGGCGAGATGTATGTCACCACGACCAACCAGCTGTTGAAGGTGGTTGCCGGCGGCTGAACCCGGGGCCGATATTCTCGGCGCGATGCCGACACTGTTCACCCGCATCATCGAGGGAGAGATACCCGGCACATTCGTGTGGCGGGATGATCTATGTGTTGCGTTTCTGTCTATCAACCCCTTGCGGCGAGGGCACACCCTCGTCGTGCCGAAGCTGGAGATCGACCATTGGATCGATTGTCCGCCAGAGCTGTCGAATCACCTGTTCACCGTCGCCGGTCACATCGGCAAGGCACTACAGAACGTCTTTCAGCCGACAAGGGTCGGTCTGATGATTGCCGGTCTGGAGGTTCCACACATGCACATCCACGTGGTCCCGATGGATGGCATGCACGACCTGGATTTCTCCAATGCGGCCGCCTCGGTCGAGCGTGAGGATCTCGACGAGGCCGCCGGCGCGATTCGCAATGAGCTCGAGGTCATGGGTCTGCCCGGGGCCAACAGCTAGGTGGAGGTAATCCTCGGGGGCATCAGCTCCCTCCTCTACGGAGTCGCCGACTTCCTGGGTGGAGAGGGAGCCAAGCGCGCTCCGGCCGCGGCCATCGTCCTCTGGGCGGGAGTGATCAGCTTCCCGATGATCCTCGTGGTCGCTTTGGTCGTAGGTGGCGACACGGGGCCTGTCGACCTCCTGCTCGGGGCAGCAGCCGGGATCGCCGGCGCCATAGGTCTCGTGTCCTTGTTCGCCGGGCTCAGTCGGGGCAACGCCGCTGCCGTCGCCCCAACAGCTGCCGCCGTGGCCGCGGTGCTACCGGTGATAGTGGCGGTCGTAGGTGGCGAGCGTCCCAGCACCCTCGCCTGGGTTGGGGTGGCGGTCGCGGTCCCGGCGATCGTTCTCAGCTCATGGGTGGCGGACCCGGGCGAGACACCACGGGGCCGATTCGGATATGGGCTGGCCGCCGGGCTCGGGTTCGGTGGCTTCACCTCGATCATCGGGTTCACCGATCCAGAGTCGAATCTGCTCCCGCTCATCACGTCGCGAGCGGCGACCATGCTGGCGGTTCTGGCGCTGACTGGCCTCGGCGTCTGGAAGCTCGTCGGATTTGGCTCGGTGCCCCGGCGCTTGGTCCTGGGGAATGCCGTCCTCGACGTGAGCGGCAACGTAGCCCTCCTGCTCGCCGTGCGGGCCGGCTCGCTCGCCCTGGCCGCGGTCGCCGCTTCCTTCTACCCGGCCGTCACCGTGCTGCTCGCCCGGCTGGTGAACGCCGAGCACCTCCGCTCACGGCAGATCGTGGGCCTTGTTCTCACAATCGTGGCCATGGCTGCGATCGCCTTTGGCTGAGCACGATCAGCCGCGGACCACCAGCCAGGTCCCCCCGATGACGAGAGCAACGCCGACAACACGCATCGCGTCCAGAGAGCGCCCGTCCCCGAACCAGCCGAAATGCTCGATCAGGGCGCCGAGAATGAGTGTGGCCGCGGTAAACAAAGTCAGTCCGGCTCCGAGACCCAGATTGGCCACGCTGACCCCCAACGAGGCCACGACTACGAGCCCCATGAGACCAGCCCCGAACACCCACCACGGCAGTTCCCTCAACTCCGATAACCGGTTCCCCTGAAAGACCACCATCAGGATGGTCACGGCCAATCCGCCCCCGGCATAGGTGACGAAGGTCGAGGCGAGCGTCCCCACTCTCTCCTCCATCACACCGAGGAATTGTGACTGGAGGGCCCCGGCCAAGCCTCCGAGGACTGCGATCAGCACCACGACTATGAGTGTCATCTCACCCGCCAGGATGGTCGCTTCCGGTCCGGTGGAGGCGGATCTGCCCGAACCTACGATGGGGTCATAGCCGAGTCACCCGTCCGAGCACGGCCCTTCCGCCCGGCCGTCGCCACACTTCTCTTCCTGAAGCTGGTGGCCAACATCGGCTTCCGCTTCGTCTATCCCTTCTTGCCTGCCATCGCCCGAGGGCTGGGAATCGACCTGACGCAGGCTGGTGCGCTCGTATCGGTCCGCTGGGCCGGTGCCCTGACCACGCCCGCCTTCATGTCGTTTTCCGGAACACGAGGGCGAAGCCGTCGTCTTCTCGTCGCAGGACTGGCACTGTTCTCAATCGGCTCGATCGTCACCGCATGGACCGGGGTGTATGTCGGGGCGGTGATCGGCTTCGCCCTGGTCGGCCTGGCCAAACCGATGATCGACGTCAGCTCCCAGGTCTATGTGTCCGAACGGGTGGCCTACGGGGAGCGTGCTCGGTACCTCGGGATCCTGGAGATCGCATGGGCCGGCGGGCTGCTGATCGGCGCCCCGCTCGCCGGATGGCTGATCGAGAACTGGAGTTGGAAGGCCCCGTTCTGGGTGGTTGGCTCCGTCGGGCTCCTCGGCATCGGGCTGGCCTTGTACTTCCTGGACCGGAGAGACGACTCCGTGGCCGGCGTGATGGCGGCGGACAGCCCCGGTCGTCAGGTGGCGCTGGTCCTGGTGACGGTGGCTCTGTTCGGTTTCACCCATGAGTCGCTACTGGTCGTGCTTGGCGGGTGGCTCGAAGGCAGCTTCGAGTTGAGTCTCATCGCACTCGGCGGCGTCGGCACGCTCATCGGGGTTTCCGAGCTGGCCGGCGAGGTATCGATGGCCGCCTTCACCGATCGCATCGGGAAACGGAACTCACTGGCCCTCGGGCTGGGCGTCGCCGCCGTCGCCCTCTTGGTGCTCTCGGCGGTCTCCGATCAGCTACTGGCGGCGATGGCGGTCCTTATCGTCGTCAGTGTCGCCATCGAGTTCGGGATCATCTCGGCCATCCCCTTGACCACAGAGCTACGGCCGCGAGCCCGGGCGCGCCTCCTCTCGCTTCTCATCGTCGCCAGCGGGCTGGGGCGGATCGTCGGGGACCTCGTCGCCCCACGTGTGTTCGCAGCCGGCGGTATGCAGTCGGTCACGTTGATGGCGGCCATAGTGGCGCTGGCCGCATTGATCGTGGTTCTCACTGGCGTGCGAGAGGTCACGGCCGGCTCCGGGGATCAAGAGGATCCGGCGGCGATCACCTCGTAGCGCCGGATCGTGGATTCGAGATAGGCCATGGCAGCGTCGAACCCCTCCCGGGCCTGATTTGTCGTGTAGGACAGCACCCTGGTCAGCCAGAGGCGAAAGGCCAGCGACTCCCATGCCACGTCGCCGAGAGCGAAGCCCTCCATCAGAAAACCGTGCGCCATGTGCCAACGGTCGGCGTCCATCAGCTCGAATCTCGGCCGGGTCGGATGGTCGAGGAGGAGATCGGACAGATCCAGGGGCAGGCTCTCGGCGAGATGGATCTCGTCGGCGCTCCAGTCCGCGTCGAGCAGACGGACCGTGCCTTCCACGTCATACGCCGTGATCTGTTTCAGATCCTCCGGGACCGGGGCGGGCGGGTCGGTGGCATGTCTGGCGCCAGGCGCTGGGCCCGGTCGGCCCGACAGTGATGCAGCCGCATCCAGGCACTCGATCAGCATCTCTCGCAACTCGTCGAGCGACCCATAGAGGGCGTGTCGCTTCCCGTCGGCAACGTGATGCTCATAGAAGCCGATGTCCATCACCGAGGTGGCATAGGTCAAAACCGTGTCTATTCCCCAGTCGGAGCGACTTCGCACCAGATCGGAGGAGGCCAGGGTCTCAACCGCCGGCCGGGTGAGCAGGACTTCACCGCCGAGCGGCTGGTCGAGCCTCGGAAGGAAGGTCCCCGGGAATAGACGGGCCAGGGCGGGTCTGGTGATCATCCAGGTGATCATTGCGTCGGTCGCGGCTCGGGGGAACCGGTGCCTCACCACGCCAAAGCCGCGGTCGGCCGCCGCCTCGGCCCCGTCGATCCATGACGCGTCGAAGTTGGTGATGTCGGCGTCGTAGAAATGGACCCGATCCCGGCCCTGTCCCGCGGCGAGGGCCAAGGCAGTGTTCATCGCGTCGCCTTTGCCCGACCGGTAGGTGCCCAGCCGCTCCTGAATGATCACCTCGACTGGCTTGGCATGGGCGCCGGACACGTCCTTCGCCATGTCTCGCACTGCCGCCTCCGCCCCGCTTTCCTCTGAAGCCACCGCCCATACCTCGTTGATGGCGGGGTGAGCTGCTGCAGTGGCGAGATTGGAGACGACCAGCGACGGCTCCTCCGACTTGAAGGGGAACACCGCCAGGCTCACCCGGCGAGCCTAGGTGGCCCTCGATCTGTCCCTCCCCGGGTCTACGCTCGGCCAGATGGAGGAGATGGTCGGTCGCGTGCTGGGGACTGTCGACGCCACGCCACTCGAATTCTGGGTAGGAGTAGCCGAGGGCGAATACCTGGAGCTGGACGATGTCGTCGCTCTCGAGCGCGTCCTTCCGACAGGCGAGCTGGTCAAGATCTTCGGGACCATCAGCCAGGTGCGGGCCCGCCACGAGGGGGCCCGATTCGATTCCGACGTCTTCCTCATCGAGGACGGGGTCCTGCCGGCCGAGGTCATGGAAGCGGCACAAGTCACTGCGACGCGGGTCGAGCCCGAGATCTTCGTCCCACCCCGTCCCGGACAGCCGGTCCGCAGGGCCCATGGCAAGGAGCGCGACCAGGCCTTGTTCTTCGACCGGATGGATCGCAGGTTCCCGGTCGGCGCTTCGCGAAGCGGGGAGCCCCTCTACGCCAACTTCGAGTTCATCAACGGACAGCGCGGCGCCCACGTCAACATCTCCGGGGTCTCGGGTGTCGCCACGAAGACCAGCTACGCCACGTTTCTCCTCCACGCGCTGTTCACGTCCGGCGTGCTCGGGGCGGCCGTGGTCAACACCCGGGCGCTCATCTTCAACGTGAAGGGCGAGGACCTCCTTCATCTCGACCGGCGCAACACCAGCCTCGACGAGGACGCCGAGCGTCTCTATCGAGCGCTGGAACTACCGGCCCAGCCGTTCGGCTCGGTCGGTCTGTTCGCCCCGCCGCGGCCCGGGTCCGATCGGGCGGTGGCCGATGTGAGCAGCCGCTCCGACCTGACGTCGTTCTTCTGGACGCTGGCCGAGTTCTGCCACGAGGATTTGATGGTCTTTCTCTTCGCCGACGCAGAGGATGAGCGTGCGCAGTACACGATGGTGGTCTACAACGTCATGGCTCAGCTCCGTCATGCCGAAGCTGCGGACGGAGGCTCGGTCCGCATCGAAGGGGACACAGTGCGGACTTTCCGGGACCTGGTCGACCTGGTGACCCGGAAGGTCCAGGAAGAGGAAACCCGGAACGATTGGGCCGGTCCCCACATCGGGGCCGGGACGGTCAACGCCTTCGTGCGAAGGCTCCAGGGAGCCGTCCGTCATGTCGAACGGCTGATACGGGGAGATATCGCCAACCCGGACCGGCACCGAATCGACGTTCAGGGCCACCAGGTCACGGTGGTGGACCTGCACAATCTCAATGATCGGGCGAAACGGTTCGTCGTCGGTGTGGCGGTGCGTCGGGCTCTCGAAGACAAGGAGAAGGCGGGCCAATCCGACGAGTTGCTGTTCCTGGTCCTCGACGAGTTGAACAAATATGCCCCGAGAGAGGGGGCCAGCCCGATAAAGGAAGTGCTTCTCGACGTGGCCGAGCGGGGGCGCTCACTGGGCGTGATCCTGATTGGCGCCCAACAGACCGCATCGGAGGTGGAGAGGCGGATCATCGCCAACTCCTCGATTCGGGTGGTGGGCAGGCTCGACTCGGCCGAGGCATCCCGGGAGGAGTACGGCTTTCTCCCGGCCGCACAGAGACAGCGCGCCACCATCCTCAAACCGGGGACGATGCTCCTGGCGCAGCCGGAGATCCCGGTCCCACTCGTCCTCGAGTTCCCGTTCCCGGCCTGGGCTACCCGCGCTTCCGAGGCAGGCAGGGAACCTGGCGAGATCGACGGCCCGGCCGACCCCTTCGAAGACCTCTAGACCACTTGGAGCCTCCCAGGAACTGTCCCTGCCCCGACCTACGATCGGGAGCGATGACCTGCTCGGTCCCACCATGAGATTGCTCCACACCTCGGATTGGCATGTGGGGAGGAAGATTCGTGGTCGCTCCAGGGCCGACGAGCACCGGGCGGTCCTGTCCGAGATCGTGGAAATTGCCCGGGACCGGCGTGTCGACATCACTCTGGTCGCCGGCGACCTCTTCGATATCTCCTCACCCTCACCCGAGGACGAATCGATCATCTATCGGGCACTGCTCGACCTCGCCGAGGTCGGTCCGGTCCTGGTGGTGGGTGGCAACCACGACAGCGCTGCCCGGCTGGAAGCGGTGAAACCGCTCCTCGACCTGGGTCGAATCACGGTCGTCGCCCGCCCAACGCGGCCTATCGACGGCGGGGTGGTGGTCATCGAGGCGCTCGGCCTCAAGGTGGCTTGCCTCCCATTCGTCTCTCAGCGCGGCATCATCAAGGCGGCGGAGATCATGGATCTCGACCCCGATCAACACGCCCAGGGATACGAAGAGCGGTTGAGACGGATCATCAGCGGTCTGACCGAGAAGATGGGCACAGACACGGTCAATGTGCTCACCGGACATCTCACCGTGTACGGGGCAGAAAGTGGCGGCGGCGAGCGTGAGGCGCACATCTTTGGCTACGCCATCCCCCCGCAGGCCTTCCCGGGAAGCCTCTCGTATGTCGCGCTGGGCCACCTCCACCGTCAGCAGAGGATTCCCGCCTCCGCCCCGGTCTGGTACAGCGGCTCACCGATGCAGCTCGACTTCGGGGAGGTCAGCGACAAAAAGGGTGTCCTCGTCGTGGAGGCCGAGCCGGGTAAGCCGGCGTCTGTCGATACGGTCGTGGTCGAGAGCGGGACCGGGCTCGTCCAGATACGGGGCACTCTGGAGCAGGTCCTCAGCCGGGCTGCGGAGGTAGAAGGGTCCTACGTGAAGGTCCTTCTGGACGAGCAAGCCAGAGCCGGCCTCAACGAGGAAGTCAGAGATGCGATCACGGGGGCGGTCGACGTGATCATCGCCCAACCGGAGGACAGAGCGCCCCGGGAACGGATCGAGCGGGTGGGCAGGTCTCCGGCGGCACTGCTGGAGGCATATCTCACCTCGAAGGGGGTCGACGATCCTGCCGTAGTGGAGCTGTTCCGGGAGCTCGAGGAGGAGGTTCTCTCCAGGTGAGACCGCAGCGCCTGGTCATGGAGGGATTCCTCGCCTACCGGCGCAAGACCGAGATCGACTTCACCGATGCAGACCTCTTCGTGCTTTCGGGCCCGACGGGATCGGGGAAGTCGAGCGTCATCGACGGCATGACGTTCGCCCTCTACGGGTCGATTCCCCGGGTCGGCAAGGGCTCGGTGGCGCCCCTCATCTCGGCTCAGGCGGACATCTGCCGCGTGGAGTTCAGGTTCTCGGTCGGTGAAGAGACCTATACCGCTGTCCGTCTCGTGGAGCGCCAGGGTTCCAGGGCGACCACCACAGAGGCGCGCCTGCTCCGCGGTGAATCTCTCGAGGTGCTGGCGGGCACAGCACCGGAGGTAACCGACGCCGTCACCGATCTGCTCGGTCTGCGTTACGAGCATTTCATCAAGGCGGTGGTCCTGCCCCAGGGTGCCTTTGCCGACTTCCTGACCGACCAGCCCAGCGATCGTCAGGACCTTCTCAATGCCCTGCTCGACATGGGCCTATACGAGCAGGTGATGCAACTGGCCAACCAGCGGGCCAAGCTGGCAGAGGGCAGGGCGAAGTCGGTCGGTGACAGCCTGGCCAAGCTCGAAGTCGCCACCGTGGAGCAGATCGAGGAAGCACGGCAACGCTTGGGCGACCTGGCACAGGCCAGAGTGGAGCTGCCTGCCCGTCTCGAGGAAATGGGCCGGCTCGAAGCCCTGTTGGGCGAGGCACGATCCAGCCACGCTGCAGCGGTCGATGGTCTCAAGCAGCTCCAGGCAATCGAAGTTCCCGATGACCTGGAGACCCTCGACACCGACATGGCGGCCGCCGCCAAAGACCTCGAATCGGTCGAGAAGGAATTTGCGGTGGCCGTCGAGCTGGGCAAAAAGATCGACGAAGCCTTATCAGGGCAGCCCAAGCTGGCCGACCTCGAATCGGCTCGGGCCGACCGACTCCGGCTTCGTGATCTCACGGTCAGGAGGTCGGAGCTCCCACTCGAATCTCTCACCTCGGCTTTGAGCCAGATCACCGCCGACCGCGATGAGAAGCGCCACTCACTCGAGGCGCTCCGGGTCGCACACGCCGCTCATGACCTGCGTCGCGGTCTCGCCATTGGTGACACCTGCCCGGTGTGCCATTCCGTGGTCGCCACGATCACGGACGAGGCCGACGGGCCGGACACATCGCTCGATCAGCTCGCCACCGAGTTGCGAGAGTTGGAAGAGCGGGCCGATCGCTCCCGGGACGGCCTGAAGGAAGCCGAGGGACAGGCCAAGCAGATCGATCGGCAGCTCGAGGAAGTGGAAGAGCGCCTCAAAGGACAGCCGGGCCTCGACGCCCTCGATGAGGCCATCACCACTGTCCGGGAGTTGGTCGAATCGAGGGAGGCCGCCGAGAAAGCGGTGAGCGGGGCTCGACTCGCCGTCGAGCAGGCACGTATCGCAGTAGGCGACCTCGGCGAACGCGGCTCGAGTCTGCGCGACGCGCTCCTTGCCGTCAGGGACCGGATCGCGGCCGAGAAGCCGCCACTGCCCGCTGACGACGCCATCGATGCCTGGCGGCGGTTCGACATATGGCTGAGGGAGAAAACTGCATCTCGCGTGGAGGAATTGGCTGATCTGGAGAAGGCCGTCGAGACGGCAGCCGAAGGCTTGGCGAAGGTGCAGGAGGAGCAGCGTTCCTGGCTCGAACTACTCGGAATCTCCTCGACAGAGTCGCCCGACCGGGACCTGGCGCTGGCGGAGGAGCGACGGCGAGCCGAAATCGATGAGATGGAGAAAACGATCACCCATGCCAGGGAGCTGAACGAAGAATTGGGTGTCGAGATGGGCCACGCTCGCGTCGCTTCATCACTCGGGAACCATCTCAAGGCCAACAACTTCGAAGCGTGGCTCCTCGAGGAAGCGATGGACGTGCTCATCGATGGGGCCAACCGTCTTCTCGACGAGCTATCGGGCGGCAGCTATTCGCTCAGGGTCAGGAAGAGTCAGTTCGAAGTCGTCGACCATCGCAATGCCCGGCTCACCCGAACCACACGCACGCTCTCCGGTGGGGAGACATTTCTCGTTGCCCTCTCCCTCGCCCTGACGATGGCCGAGCAGTTGGCGGAGCTGACCGGGATGTCCTCCCGGTTGGAATCGGTGTTCCTCGACGAGGGATTCGGCTCGCTCGACCAGGAATCTCTCGACGTGGTTGCCTCGGTGCTCGACGAGCTGGCCGGTCGGGGCCGCACCGTGGGCATCGTCACCCACGTGCGTGAGCTCGCCGAGCGGATGCCCGTCCGCTTCGAGGTCACCAAGGGCCCAGAGACATCGTCGATCGTGAGGGTGGGGGAATGAGGTTCACGGTCGAGGCGTGGGACCCCGACTATGGGGCGCCATCGGAGGCGGATCTCGTCGACGCTACGGAGAACGTCGATCCCTCCGTCGAGCTGCCCCCTGAGCAATGGCGCCCGATGCCACCGGAAGGCGACCCGGCGCCGGACATCCTCTTCGTCGACGGTGTGCGCCGGGTCGATGCGAACCTCTGGATCGACCGTGACGGCCGGTTCCCGGGTTTCGGCCTGGCCGCCACCTTCGCCGCCGGGGCGGTTCGCTGCAACAGCACTGCCCGGGTGGTGGCGGCGGAGGTGCGCCGCGGAGTCTTCACCGGCGCCGATGCGGAGTCTGTGGAGACAGCGGTGGGAACCTACGAGATCATGAGTACGAAGGGATCGACCCCCGAGGAGCTCTGGCTCGGGATCCAGGAGCGGATGGGTGATCTCGAGGGCGTGGTCGCCGAAGCACATGCCGACGTTGCTCTCGTAGTAGTCGATGGCCCGCTCTCTCACCGCCGGCACGTCGAAGGGGCGGTCGGCTATGTGAAGACCCAGCACGTCCAATACCTGCCCGAAGAGCTGAGAGGCACCCTGGGGAGCCTGCCAGTCGGATGCCGCACACCGCTCTTCCTGACCACGACCTCGTGGAGCAGGTTCTCTTGGTATTTGAGACTGGCCAACGGGACCGGGCCTGCCGGAGGGCTGGTTCGATGTGAGGTCAAGGCCGACATGACCGTGGCCGAGGCCGCCCGTCGAGCCAACATGGTGAGTGCCTCCCTGCCTCGTTACGCGTCGGCCCGGCACAAGGACCCTCGTGCCCCACAGAACCTCTATCCGATCGGTGGCCTGGAACGCGAGCTTCGCCGGAGACTCGGCGATCGCGATCTTGCGATGAGGGCACTGAGGCGGGCGGCGGCCGCCTGACGGTCAGGCCGCGTCGTCGTCCTCGACATCGGGCACAGCCACTGCCATGGCTGCCGCCGGCGTCTCGCGTCTCGAAGCGAGGAACGCACCGGCGATGACGAGCACCGATCCGACGATGGCAACAGGCGCCACGATCTCATCCCGGAACACCACGCCGAGGACCAGCGCCACGACCGGGATCAAGTAGGTGATGAAGCTGGCCCGGGTGGGCCCGACACTCCCCGCCAGGCCCCCCATGATTATGTAAGCGAGTCCCGTGCCGAGGAGGCCAAGGGCCATAAGAGCCGCCAGTGATCCCCAGTCGAAGGTCGACCGGACGAGGCCATAGAGCCCGTATGGCGCGACGAGAACGGCGGCCACCCAGAGCATGCGCGCCATGACCGGGATCGAGCCATAGGTCTGTTGGAGAGGTGTCACGATGTTGGTGGCGAATCCGTAACAGATCGTTGCCACCAGCACGAGGCCCACGCCAAGGGCAGCCGTGGTTCCCGACTCTGCCGAGGGGAGGGCAATGGCCACGATGCCGATAAAGCCCACGATGAGGCCGGCGATCTGCAGGCGTCCGGGGAGCTGTCGAAGCAGGACCGAAGCGATGATGGCGGTGAAGATCGGCACCGCGCCATTGAGCATCCCGGCCACCGCCGAGTCGATCCACTGCTGGGCGATCGGGAAGAGGGTCAGCGGTATCGCCACCCAAACCACCGCCAGCACCGCCACCCGTGGGCGGTCTTCGCGCCGGATCGGAGTCGATCTGGCCCGGGGCAGCATCGCCATGAAGAGAGCGCCAAACCCAACCCTCATCCAGGTCACGAGACCCGGGTGGAAGGCCTCGAGACCGACCTCGATGAAGAGAAACGACGCGCCCCAGATGAGACCGATCGATACGAAACGGGCCCAGTCGCGGCTGGTGAACGCCTCACGATTGGTGCCGTGGGATGTGGAAAGCAGACGGTTGGTCATATCTCTAGAACACCGGTTTCCCTACCGCGGTTGCGCCCAATCAAGAACGTCGGTAGGTGGTCAGATAGTCCGGGACTTCGAGATTTGGCTCCAGGTCAGGCGAAGGCTCCGGATCGCCATATGTCGTGGTCATCGGGACCACACCCGCCCACACCCCGGTGCCGAGGTCGGCGATGTCGTCCTCGGGTGGCCCCGCGGACACCTTGGCCGAAACCGTATCGAGTGGTACGGACACCACGGTGGTCTTGCGCAACTCCATGTCCGTGGGAGGTCTGATGTCGGCGAGTCGGCCCGGGATCAGACCCTCCACCATCAGGTCGAGGGCTCGTGTGTGGGCGTCGCCCGAGAGGACGGTGCCGAGTCCGTGGATGACGACCGATCGGTAATTGACCGAGGACTCGAACCCGCTCCGGGCCACCACCAGCCCGTCGACGAGCGTCACAGCGACGCTGAGGGGCGATCCCCGGCGCGCCGCGGCGGCGATCCCGGACGCGGTCGACCCATGGAGCAGACAGCTGTCTCCGTCGCGCACATAGAGCGTCGGTATGACCACGGGCCGGCCGTCGATGAGGTAGGCGACATGACAGACGAAGCCCTCGTCCAGGATGGCGTCGATGACCGCTCGGTCTTCCACAGACTTCTCGGGCAGGCGGCGGATCGTGGCCGGTGTCCTTGCCATCTAGCTCTCCGACTTCGGGTCTCGGGTCATCAGGCGCAGGACGGCGTCCCGGGGGTGCATCCCGTCGTACAAGACCATGCCGACATGGGCTGCGATGGGCATATCGATCCCGTGCTTGGCGGCAAGATCGAGGACCGCACGAGTGGTCTTGATCCCCTCGGCCACCATTTGCATCTCTTCGACGATCGCCTCGAGTGTCTCCCCTCGGGCCAGCCCGAATCCAACGCGGTGGTTCCTGCTGTTGGTCGAGATGCAGGTCGCGATGAGGTCCCCCATCCCGGCCAGCCCGGCGAAGGTCGATGGGCGGCCCCCCAGTGCGGTTCCCAAACGCGTGACCTCGGCAAGAGCGCGGGTGATGAGGGTGGCCCGCGTGTTGTCGCCGAAGCCGAGGCCGTCGGACATGCCGGCTGCGATCGCCATCACGTTCTTGAGGGCGCCCCCCAGTTCGCATCCGGGCACATCGTCATTGGTGTAGACGCGGAAGGTCGGTCCCATGAACACCTTCTGGAGAGAGACGGCTGCATCCGGGTCCTGAAATGCGATGACGGCTGCAGTTGGCTGGCCGGCGGCGATCTCCGAGGCCAGGTTGGGACCTGTCATCACGCCGATCCGACCCTGGTCGTGGGTTGGAGAGACATCTGAGATCACCTGGGTCATGGTGGCCAGTGTCTCTTGTTCGATTCCCTTCGTCAGGGAGAGGATCGGGACGGAGGCATCGATATGAGGGGCGGCTTCAGAGAAAACACCACGGAAGCCGTGTGACGGGACAGCCATCACAACGGCGCCGGCGCCGTTGACTGCTTCGGCGAGATCGGGCGTGGCGATGAGGCCATCGGGGAGGGGATGGTCGGGCAGATATCGCGGGTTCCGATGGTCCTGGTTGACTCCATCGGCCACCTCACGGTGGCGCGCCCAGAGCAAGGTGGGCGTGCCCGTGGCGGCGAGGGCTGCGGCGGTCGTGCCCCACGATCCGGCGCCAATCACTGCGATCCTGTCCATCGGAGGCGACGCTAGTGGGCATGCCCGGGCCGCTCCCTAACCTGCGATCTCGGTGGCGCTCTCCATTGGCATCGTCGGTCTCCCCAACGTCGGCAAGTCGACTCTCTTCAACGCGCTCACAAATGCCGGCGTTCTCGCCGCCAACTATCCCTTCGCCACGATCGAGCCCAACACGGGGGTCGTTCCGATACCCGACCCGCGGCTCGAGGTCCTGGCCGGCATGTTCGACTCGGAGAAGGTCATCCCGGCCACGGTCACGTTCGTGGACATCGCCGGGCTGGTGAAGGGCGCCAGCGAAGGGGAAGGCCTCGGCAACCAGTTCCTCGCCAACATCCGCGATGCGAACGCGATTTGCCATGTGGTCCGGGGCTTCAGCTCGCAGAGCGTTGCCCACGTCGACAACGAGCTCGACCCGAAGAGGGACATCGAGACGATCGAGACCGAGCTCGCGATCGCCGACCTCCAGACGATCGACAAGCGGCTGCCCCGCCTCGAGAAGGAATCGACCATCGATCGGACGCTCGTGCCGCGGGTCGAGCTGCTGAGAGACCTGCGGGCGGTGGTGGCGTCGGGGCGTGTCGTGAGCAGCGTCCCGTCGATGATGGCCCGGAGCCGTGAGTTCGCCGATCTTCATCTGCTGACGGCAAAGCCGGTGATCTATTTGTTCAATGTGGACGAGGCCGGTCTGCGCGACGCTGATCTCCGCAGCCGTTTGTCCGATCTGGTGGCCCCATCTGAGTCGCTGTTCGTCGATGCCCAGATCGAGGCCGAGATGGGCGAGCTCGACGAGGGAGATCGACGGGAGCTCCTCGTCTCGGTGGGACAGGACGAGCCCGGCCTCAATGCCGTGATCCGGGCCGCCTATCGCACCCTGGGCTTGCAGAGCTTTCTCACCGCCGGCGAGAAGGAAGCCCGTGCCTGGACGATCCGGTCCGGGGCGACCGCCCCTGAGGCAGCCGGCGCCATCCACACCGACTTCCAGCGGGGGTTCATCGCCGCCGAGGTCGTGGCTTACCAGCCTCTGCTCGAGGCGGGTTCATGGGTGGCGGCCAAGGCCAAGGGTCTGGTCAGGACCGAGGGCAAGTCCTACGTGATGCGACCCGACGACGTGGTGGAGTTCCGCTTCAACGTGTGACTCATTTCTCCCCCCGAAGGGGGGAGTACCGGCGTAGCCGGGGAGGGGGGATTCCGTCCCAACTGGTTGTCATGATCTCTCGGATGGCTCGACCCCTCCATACGCCAATAGCGGGTACTCGCGCCAAGACACTGCGCCGAAACCTGACCGTGTCTGAGGCGAGGGTCTGGAGCGGCTTGAAGAACAAGGCAGCCGGTGCCCGGTTCCGCCGTCAGGTCCCGTGTGGATATTGGATTGCCGACTCCTGTTCCTTCCACCCGAAGTTGGTCGTCGAGATCGACGACACGTCACATGAGTTTCGAGATGAAAGTGTGAGAACCGACTACTTCGAGTCACTCGGATTCCCGGTGCTCCGCTTCACCAACAGACAGGTCGCTCAGGAGTACCCCGAGGTGATGGGCACCATTTCAGCATGGGTCGCGCATCTCAAGTCCACAGGCAAACCACCTGAGTCACCCTCCGGCCCTGTTTCTCCCCTCGTAGGGGGAGTACGGGGAGGGGGGAACCTCTTTGCTGCCTCACCCAAATCCCCCTCCGTCGCCCATGGGCGACACCTCCCCCTACGGGGGAGGAAATGTCGGTTCGCTCCTGGGGGAGGAAACGTCGCCGGCCAATTAGACTGGCGTGGCCATCGACACCGAATGGGAGAGCCCCTGGTTGGCAGGGGCGCCGAAGGGGCAATTCCTCCCCAGAATCTCTCAGGCAATGTGGACCATTCGGCCGAGGCAACGCTGGAGTCGTCTGGAAACTGTCTGGAAATGACGACAGCGGGGGAGGGCATTGCACCCTGAGGAGAGAGATGCCCAACCCCAACGAGCGGTTCGCCGACAGGCACATCGGTCCCCGGCCAGACGACATGGACAAGATGCTGGCGACGATCGGCGCGGCCAGTCTCGACGACCTCGTGGCCGAGACAATCCCTGCCTCGATACTCGATACAGACCTCGACCTGCCGCCGGCCCTGTCCGAGGGGCAGACGATCGAGAGGTTGTCGGAGCTCGCATCCAAGAACGTGGTCATGACCTCGTTGATCGGCTTGGGCTATCACGACACCATCACCCCACCGGTGATCCAACGAAACGTGTTGGAGAGCCCGGCGTGGTACACGGCATACACCCCGTATCAACCCGAGATCTCCCAGGGTCGGCTCGAGGCCCTCCTCAATTTTCAAACGATGGTCTCCGATCTCACCGGTCTGGACGTGGCCAACGCTTCGCTGCTCGACGAAGCGACTGCCGCTGCCGAGGCCATGGCCATGTGCCGCCGTCTCGCCAAGAGCGATCGGTCGGTGTTCTACGTCGATGACGATTGCCATCTCCCGACAATCGAGGTGGTGAAGACCAGGGCAGCGGCGGCCGGGATCGAGATCCGGATGCTCTCCGAGGGCTTCGAGGCCGATTCGGCGTTTGGCCTCCTACTTCAGTATCCGGGATCATCGGGTGACATCAGGGACCACCGCGCCCTGGTCGACGAAGCCCGCGGTGCCGGAGCGCTGGTGGCCGTGGCCGCAGATCTGCTCGCCCTCACATTGATCACTCCACCGGGGGAGTGGGGTGCTGACATCGCGGTGGGCTCGGCTCAGCGATTCGGGGTGCCCTTGGGATACGGCGGGCCCCATCCCGGGTTCATCGCTACCAAAGACGAGCACGTCCGGGGCCTCCCGGGCCGCCTCGTCGGCGTGTCCCATGACACGTCGGGTCGGGTCGCCTATCGGCTTGCCCTCCAGACACGGGAGCAGCACATACGGCGGGAGAAGGCCACCTCCAATGTGTGCACCGCGCAGGTCCTCCTCGCGGTGATAGCCGGCTTCTACGGCTGCTGGCACGGGCCGCTCGGTCTGAAGGAGATCGCAAAGGAGGTGCACCGGCTGACCTCATTGACTGCCGCATCTCTTCGATCCGCTGGATATGAGGTGGTCAATGGGTCGTGGTTCGACACCATCACCGTCGCCACTCCGGGTAGAGCCGAGGAGTTGATAGACGAGTCCCTGAAGGGCGGGATCAATCTCGGGCACGTGGACGAGGACCACGTGCGGATCGCCTTCGACGAGACGACGACCGAACAGATCGTCGAGCGGCTACTCGACGCTTTTGGCGCGAGTGGGGCCGGCGTCACCGACGACGACTCGATTCCGGTCGATCTGGTCAGGCAATCGGAGTTCATGACCCACCCCGTGTTCAGCCTTCACCGGTCGGAGCACTCGATGCTCCGCTACTTGCGACGCCTCGCCGACCGCGATCTCGCCCTCGACCGAAGCATGATCCCGCTGGGTTCATGCACCATGAAGCTCAACGCAACGACGGAGATGATCCCGATCACCTGGCCAGAGTTCTCGGCGATCCACCCCTATGCGCCGGAGGAGCAGGTGGCGGGATATCTGGAGTTGATCGATGACCTCGCCGGCTACCTCTGTCGGATCACCGGCTACGACGCCGTGTCGCTGCAGCCCAACGCCGGCTCGCAGGGCGAGCTCGCCGGCCTGCTCGCCATCAGGGCCTATCAGGGCTCGATTGGCGAAGGGCATCGGGATATCTGTCTGATCCCGTCGTCGGCGCACGGAACCAACGCCGCCTCGGCGGTGATGGCGGGCATGAAGGTCGTGGTGGTCGCCACCGATGGTTCGGGGAACGTCGACCTGGCCGACCTGGAAGCCAAGGCGTCGGAGCATTCGGAGCGTCTGGCGGCGGCGATGATCACCTATCCCTCGACCCATGGTGTGTTCGAGGAAGGGGTGCGGCGGCTGATCGAGATCGTGCACCAACACGGTGGCCAGGTCTATGTCGATGGGGCGAATCTGAATGCGATGGTGGGATTGTCCAAGCCGGCCGGCTTCGGGGCCGACGTCGGACATCTGAATCTCCACAAGACCTTCACCATCCCTCATGGGGGTGGTGGGCCGGGTGTTGGCCCGGTCGGAGTGAAGGCACATCTTGCCCCGTTCCTACCCAACCACCCGATGAGCCGGCGGGCAGGCCCGTCGACCGGAGTGGGGCCGATCTCGGGAGCGCCCTTCGGGTCGGCCGGGATCCTCCCCATCCCGTATGCCTATGTCCGCCTGATGGGGGCGGACGGTCTGCGGGCGGCGAGCAAGGTGGCGATCCTCTCGGCCAATTACCTGGCTCGACGCCTCGATCCCTATTTCCCGGTGCTGTACACCGGGACGAGCGGTCGAGTTGCTCATGAGTGCATCGTCGATGTGAGACCCATGACGCGGGCTGCAGGGGTGACGGCGGAGGACATCGCCAAGCGTCTCGCCGACTACGGGTTTCATGCGCCCACGCTTTCTTTCCCGGTGCCCGGCACATTGATGATCGAGCCCACCGAGTCCGAGAGCCTCGAGGAGCTGGATCGATTCGTGGAGGCCATGATCGCCATTCACGGCGAAATCGGGCGTGTCGAGTCCGGGGAGTGGAGCCGAGGGGACAACCCTCTCCACAACGCCCCTCACTCCGCTGAGCAGGTGGCATCGGACGAATGGGACCACGTTTACTCGAGGGAGACCGCGGCCTTCCCCGTGGCATCGCTCCGGGTCGACAAATACTGGCCACCCGTCGGCCGTGTCGATGGTCCCGGTGGCGACCGCAATCTCGTCTGCGCATGCCCACCGCTCGACGCCTACGCTTGATTCTTGGCTTGACATTCACCCGGGGGGTGGGATCTTGATGCACTGCACAGGGCGGGTAGGGACGCAGAGGTGACGGTGTCAGGGTGAAATTCACCGGTCAGGTGAGGGTTCCGGAAGTCGACCATCCGGGAGTCCCAGCAACGATCGTGGTCGAAGAGGGCCAGACCGAAGTATTTCTCGAAGGAGAATCGCTCGGCCGTTGGTCTCTTTTCGATGTGCGTGCCGCGCGTCTGGTCTCGAGCGCCTTCTCCCTTTCCCTCGATGGCGAGGAGATCACATTCATCGCCGATGAGCCCGTCGACTTCGCATACAAGGGCGTCGATCACATGGCTGGGGTCTGGGCTCGCTACAAGTCGATGACGATCCCCCGGCGTGTCGTTGCAGTTGGCCGTTCCCGGCGCGGCACGATTCCCTCGCGTATCCCCGAACTCCGCGAGGCGATGCTGCTAAACCTCCAGACGGCCGGTCGTAGTGCCTCGCGATTGGCCCCGATGGAGGCGACGACGACGGCTCTCGCTGAGCCTTCACTGTGGACCAAGCGGATCGATGCCTATTCCAATGTGCCCCAGCCCATCGACACCGAGTTGGTCGACACCGAGTTGGTCGACACCGAGTTGGTGGACACCGAGCCGATGGACAGCGGGTTGGTCGATACCGAGCCTGTCGAGGTCGAACCGGTCGCAGAGCCCGATGACGGGGCCTTGGACCCCGAGAGTGTCCCGAGCGCAGAGCAGCCCACCGAAATTCTGTTGGTCGAGACCCTCGATGAGTCGGCGTTCGCCCCTGAGCTCGAGCCCGTTTCCGACCAGATTGCGGTCGAGGACGCGGAGCCCGGGATCCGTGCGCCACTGCGGCCAGGCCCGGGTTTGATACCCAGGCGAGTCGAGCGACACCGCGCCGAGGACGTCGCCGCCCCGTTTTGGGACGAGGCATGGGAGGAGCCGCCGTTTGAGGAAGAGCCGTACGACGACGTGCCCCCCGACGCCGACGCCTTCCTCGCTCTCGAGCACGTGGCGGCAGAGGTCACAGAAGAGGTCGTAGAAGAGGCCACAGAAGAGTCCGACGGCCCGGATGTCGAAGCGATGGAGTTGATAACCGACGAAGACCATCCGATCTTCGCCGACGAGGCTCCTCCGGCGCCCGCTCCGGCTATCCCCGTTGGGAAGGAAGAGACGGCGGTCGAGGAATCCGCTCCGGCCGCGGTGGAGGAATTGTGGGCGGTTCCTGCTTCCGGGGGAGCGTTGAAGCACCAAGTGCTGGTCGACCTCGATCATCTCCATGTCGACGAGACCGCATCGCTCGAGCCAGACCTGGAGCTGCTGTTTGCCGGCGCCCCCGCACCGGAAGGTGAGAAGAGCGGGTTGTTCGGCGCGGTCCGATCCGCCTTCGCCCGCAACAAGACCTCACATGAACACGAGTTCGTCGAAGCCCCTGGTGGGATCGGCATCGTCCGGCAGATCTGTGCCGAATGCGGCTACATCTCGATCGGAGTCGCAGACTGAAGCCGACCGGTCCGGCTAACCAGCGCCTGTCTTAAGAACCATTACGACGACGGCGACGATCAACAGGACGATCGTCACCGCTCCCCAGATCGCCGCCCGTTTTCCGTCCCGGGCAGCGGCGGCCCGGTCTCCCGATTCGAGGGCCGTGATGATCCGCTCTCCGCCCGGGCGGTGAACCAAGACACCTATCAGCCCGGCTGCGATCACGACCGCGATGCCGATCGAGACGAACGTGTCGCTCCAGTCATACGCCTCGCTCACCATGACCAGTCCTATCCCACTCAGGGCAGTGAGCAGACCCGCCGGGTTGAAGTAGCGGGTCGCGGCCTGTGCCGCTACTCGGGCCCAGGCGAGGGCGGCACCTTCGACGCCGCTTCGGCTGATTCGTGGAGCGACAAAGCCATTGAGGAGGCCACCGCCGATCCATGCCGCGGCGGCCAGGATGTGAATGATGAGTAGCAGTTCGCTCATCTCAGAGGGTCAGCAACGTAGCACGAGCGAGGCACCCGCAAGGGGTACCCTCGCCAGGTGAATCCCACGGTCCGGCCTGTGATCCTCTCTGGCGGATCCGGCACTCGTCTTTGGCCTCTATCGACCACGAACGCCCCCAAACAATTCCTCGAGCTTCTCGGTGAGCCTCTGTTCGAGGCGACGCTGGGACGAGTGGACGAGCTGGGCCTGGGCACGACCGTCACGGTGGTGACCGGACGCGATCAGCTTCTTGCAGTGGAGAGATCGCTGGACAGCAAAGCGATCGGCACGGCCACGATCCTGGCCGAGCCATCGGGGCGGAACACTGCGCCGGCGGTGGTGGCGGCCGCCCTGATCTCGGATCCCGACGATGTCCTCGTGGTTCTCCCTTCGGACCATGTCATCACCGACAGCCCCGCATTTGGCGACGCCGTGAGCAAGGCAGTCGCGCTGGCCGGCGACGGTGCCCTGGTCACGTTCGGTGTCGAACCGAGCCGACCCGAGACCGGATACGGCTATATCGAGAAGGGAGAGCCTGTGGGACCCGGCTTTCGGGTCGACAGGTTCAAGGAGAAACCCGACGAGGAGGAGGCTGCCCGTCTCGCCGGCGACGGGCGGCACCTGTGGAACTCGGGAATGTTCGTCTTCGGCGCCGGTCAGATCCTCAGCGAGGCCAGGCGGCAGGTCCCCGAGATCCTGACGGGAGTCGTTGCGGCTCTCCCTGCCGAACGGGCCGGGACGATCACTCTCGGAGAGACCTTCTCAGAAATACCGGCGACCTCGATCGACCACGCCGTCATGGAGAATGCGGAGAACTCGGTAGTCGTCCCTCTCGACGCAGGGTGGAGCGACGTGGGTTCGTGGCATTCGGTCTGGGAGCTGAGCGAGCGCGATGTGAACGGCAATTACATCAACGGCGATGTGGTGGCTGTCGACGTGGCCGATACCTATGTCCGATCGGAGTCGAGGACGGTCGCTGTCGCCGGAGTAACCGGGCTGGTGGTGGTGGTGACGCCGGACGTCGTCCTCATCGTTCCCAAGGAGAAGTCCCAGATGGTGCGTGACCTCGCCGCCGGGTGGGCGGCGAGTCGGCGGGCCGATTGAAGCCCTGGCCCGCCGATCCATACCATCGCACTCGATGAAGCGTGTGGCGATGGTGGCCCTGTTGAGTGTGCTCGTCTCCTCGTGCGTGGGCCGCCCCGAGGCCGACGCCACCGGGGAGGACATCTACCTCCAGCTCTGCTCCAACTGCCATGGCGACCAGCTCGAAGGTGGAGTCGGCCCACCCCTGGGCCCCGGAACGAACGCCGCCGAACAGCCGGACGAGTATCTCCGGGTGACCATCGTCGAGGGACGGGGGAGGATGCCGTCTTTCTCCTCATCCCTCACCGACGATCAGGTGGGACGCCTGATCGACTACCTGCGGGATGCCCAGGCCGGATGAGCGTCGTGCTGGAGGCCCTCGAGTTGTATCCCGTCCGGATACCGATGCGTCACCGCTTTCGCCGGGTGGATCACCGCGAGGCCGTACTCATCAAAGGCCCGGCCGGCTGGGGTGAATTCTCACCCTTCCCCGACTACCCGCCTCATGTGACCACGCGGTGGCTGGCTGCGGCGCTCGAAGCCGCTTGCAGTGTCCTCCCCGAGCCGGGCCGCGCCACAATCCCGGTCAACGTGACGGTGCCGGCGGTCGCACCCGAGGTGGCTGCCCGTCTCGTTCTGGAGTCGGGCGCCGGCACGGCCAAGGTAAAGGTTGGCGAGCCCGGCCAAACGATGGAAGAGGACGAGGCACGTCTTGCGGCGGTCCGGGCGGCGATCGGGCCCGAGGGCAAGATCCGCATCGACGTCAACGCAGGCTGGGACCTCGAGACCGCCGCTACCCGTCTCGCCTCCTATGCCCGCTTCAACCTGGAGTACGTCGAGCAACCCGTCACGAGTCTCGAGGAGATGGTCGAGCTCAAGAAGATGACGGATGTTCCGCTCGCTGCCGATGAGCTGGTTCGTCTCCGACCGGACCCGCTGGAGGTCGCGTCCATGGGCGCTGCCGACATCCTGGTGGTGAAGGTTCAGCCATTGGGCGGGGTCGTAAGGACGCTCGACATTGCTGCGCGCGCCGGCATCCCCGTCGTCGTGTCGTCGGCTTTGGAGACTTCGATCGGGATCTACTCCGGTCTCTTGGTCGCTTCTCTCCTACCCGAGCTCCCGTACGCCTGCGGGCTGGGGACGGTGTCGCTGATCGAGGGCGATCCCACCCGCCACCCCCTGGTCTCGATGAACGGGGAGCTCGAAGTTCGCCGCCCCGAACCTGACCCTGAGTTGCTGGTCCGGTGGCGGCCCGACCGTGACAGGTCCGCCGAGCTCCTGCGTAAAGTTCGAAACGCGGCCGAGGTGCTCACTTGAGATCGCGAGACCACAAATCGAGTGTCCTTTGACACAGCCCAACCCCAGCACCGCCCAGGCCCGGGTCATGGTGGACGAGTTGCACCGCCACGGTGTCGACTACGTGGTCATCTCGCCTGGCTCCCGCTCGGCTGCCCTGGCCATCGCTTTCGAGGAGCACGCCGGGGTGGAGACCAGGGTCGTCCTCGATGAGCGATCCGCCGCTTTTCATGCCCTCGGCCGCAGCCGGGCGTCGCAGACCCCCGTTGTTGCACTGGCCACCTCGGGGACCGCGCTTGCCAACTACCTGCCGTCTGTGGTCGAGGCGGACCTGTCGCTGATTCCTCTCATCCTGATCTCGGCCGACCGTCCCCCCGATCTCCTCCACGTCGGGGCCAATCAGACGATCGAGCAGGCAGGGATCTTCGGGGAGAAAGTCCGCTGGTCATGTGCAATCCCGCCCGCTGAGCCCGGTCTCGACTCGAACGGCTATTGGCGCTCGAGCGTCTCCCAGGCGGTAGCAAGGGCGAGGGGACATGGCGGCCGCCCCGGGCCGGTTCATATCAACGTGGCGTTCCGCGAGCCGACGGTCCCCGTCTCCGATGACGGGCGTACCCGGGCCGAGCCCTACCAGCACCCCATCGAGGGGCGGCCAGGCGGCGACCCGTGGCAGCAACACCAGCAGGCCAGGCCGTCAGGGGCGGCCCTCGGGTTGGGCGGTCGTGGCCTTGTTGTCGTCGGCGAGGGTGACTTCGACCCAAAGGATGTCTTCGAGGCCGCCGGAAAACTCGGCTGGCCGGTGCTCGCTACCGCCACTTCCGGGCTCCGTGTCTTCGACGTCGTCACCACCTATCACCACTTGTTGGTGACGGGTGTGCCCACCGCTCTGCGGCCTGACTTGGTCGTGACTGTTGGCCGGACCGGGCCTAGTGACCGCATCGGATCACTCACCTCGTTGCCTGTGCCACAGGTGCAGGTCGACCGGTGGGGGGTGTGGAACGACCCGCGCCGGCATTCGAGCCATCTGCTCCAGGCCGATCCGGCGCAAACCCTCGACGGCTTCTTGCCGGCTCCGGACGACCTGTTGCTCCGCTCTTGGCTCGGGGCGGACGCCGCCATACGGTCGGCTCTAGACGACCACCTCGCTTCCGACGAGACGCCCACCGGTCCGGCAGTGGCCCGAGCCCTCGACCCCCTTGATCAGGTGACGCTGATCGTGGCATCGTCAATGCCGATCAGGGACGTGGACGCACATGTCGCCAACACGGCCAGGGTCATCGCCAATCGCGGTGCCTCGGGCATCGATGGCTTTGTCTCCACGGCGTTGGGCGCCGCAACGGCGACGAGAGGTGCGGTGGCATTCGCGGGTGACCTCTCGTTTCTCCATGACGCCACCGGTCTCGTGGCGGACGACGTCGGCGATGTGGTCTTCGTGGTCGCTGACAACGGCGGGGGTGGTCTGTTCGACTTGCTACCACAGGCGGAGCACGCCCCTGCCTTCGAGCGCCTGTTCGTCGCCCCTCACAATCTCGACCTGAGCCGGGTCGCGTCCGCGTACAACCTGGCTGCCGCTGTCGTAGAGGATGTCGCTGATCTGACAGCCACGGTCACAAGTCGGCTCGAGGCAGGCGGTCCACATGTCGTCGTCGTCCCGGTCGAGCGCGAGACCGATCTGAAGACTCGCCGGGGCCTCGACGACACCGCGCGGGCGGTGAGCGCCAGGTTCAACTGAGTCCGAGTGCCCCCAGCATCGGCCGCAGCTTGATCTGTGTCTCTTCGAACTCCAAGGCCGCGTCGGAGCCGTTAACGATTCCTGCACCGGTGTAGAGGGTCGCTTCCGCACCGTCGATTTCCCCACAGCGGAGGGCGATCGCAAACTCTCCGTCTCCTTCCCGGTCGAACCAGCCGACCGGACCGGCGTATCTCCCCCGCTCGTGGCCCTCGAGCTCACGGATCAACTCGACCGCGGTCTTGGTCGGCGTCCCCGCCACGGCTGCAGTCGGGTGGAGGGCTGCCAGCAAGTCGGTGACGGTGGTCCCCGGGCGGACGTCGCCTTCGAAGACGGTCGACAGGTGCTGGATGTCTCCGTATGTGGCGACCGTTCTCTCCGACCGCCCCAGACGGGTGCAGAAGAGCGCCAGGGCGGTGTCGACCGAGTCGGCCGCGAGGGCATGCTCCCGTGTCATCTTCTCCGTGTCGAAGAAGCCGGCCGAGGCGGGGTCGCCGGGATCGGCAGATCCGGCCAGGGAGATCGATCGGACACTCCCCCCGGCCAGCGAAACGAGTAGCTCGGGGCTCGAGCCCACAAAGCCATCGACGAGGAAGGTGTGCGATCCACGCTCGTTGCGGGCGAGATTGGACAGGACGAGGTGGCTGGGCACCTGATCCTCGAACTTCGCAGGGAGGCGTCGGGAGAGGACGACCTTCTCGACCTCTCGCTCATGAATCGCATCGAGCGCGTCACTGACCAGCCGCATCCAGACCTCGAGCCCGCCGTCGCCGAGATGGCCACCGGGCAAGACGGTGGGTGGTGCTGATGGAGGCAAGTCGCTTGCGTCCCCCATCAGGAACCAGGCCCCGGCTGCGTCGATCTTCATGAGTGCCCGGGGGATGACCACGACCGAGCCTGGGTCGTTCTCGTCAAAGGTGAAGCTCGCCAGAGCCAACGGGGCCGTGGTGGCGGAGAGCCTGCGCAAGGCCCTGTCGAAGCGGTCGGCTCCGGTGCCGGCGTCGATCCTCGTGGAGACTCCCCAGCCGAAGAGAGCCAGGTCGCGATGGATCCATGCCGAGTCCGGGGCGCGTGAGAGGGCGTCGCCCACGGCCGACTCGAAGATCTCAGCTGTCATTCCACGTGCAGGCTAGGACCGGCTCGAGTGACTCGATCCCCGCCAACTCGTACGCGACCCGACGGAACCGCTCAGTGTCGCCCGATGTGGCCAGGGTGAGGCGACCCGAGCCTTCGGTCGATGACGCCACCCGGCTCACCTGGCGGGCCACCGCCGGAGATGGATCGACGATCCTGACCCCAGGCCCGGCCACAGCCTCGATAAGCGGAACGAGGAAAGGAAAATGGGTGCAGCCCAAGACCAGCGTGTCGGCGCCGCCATCGAGGATCGGCTCGAGGCATGCCTCCACCTGTTGTCTCGCCTCGGGCCCGTTGACTTCAGCTTTCTCGACGAGCTCCACCCATTTCGGGCAGGCCCGGGTGAGCACCTTCGCACCGGTGGCGTGTCGCTGCAACACCGATGCGAAGAGCTCGCCCTGGAAGGTGGCGGCGGTGGCGACGACACCGATCACACCCGTGGCGGTGCTCGTTGCAGCCGGCTTCACCGCCGGTTCCATTCCCACGAAGGGCACATCGGGATGTTTGGCACGCAATGCGTGGAGGGCGGCGGCCGAGGCGGTGTTGCACGCGATGGTGATGGTCGTGGCGCCCCGATCGAGGAGCCACCGGGAGGCCTCAGCCGTCAGCTCGGCGACCTCGGCGAGGGTTCGCACCCCATATGGGGCCCGAGCCTGGTCGGCCAGATAGAAGAGGTCGGCGGAGGGCAACTCCCGTCGTATCTCGGTGAGGACGCTCAAGCCGCCGACACCCGAGTCGAAGACCCCGATCATGGCTGTCATATCAGCAGGCCGACGAGGGGGTCGGTGGTAGCTTCGCCGCTACAGGAGGTCCGGCGTGAAGATCGAGGGCTCGGTGGCACTGGTCACGGGCGGAGTGTCCGGTCTTGGCTTCGGTGCAGCCTCCCGTTTCGTTCGGGGTGGGGGATCGGTGGTGATGCTCGACATCAACGATGCCCACGGCGCCGCAGCAGTCGATGCGCTGGGAGACAGCTCTCGCTTCATCCGCTGTGATGTGCGGGATCGAGACGCTGTTGCCAGCTCGGTCGGCCGCGCCGCCGAGGAGTGGGGCCGGATCGACATCCTGGTCAATGCCGCCGGGGTGGCGCCGGCGCAGCGGTTGATCTCGCGAGATGGTGAGCTCTTCGATCTCGACCTCTTCAAGTTCGTGATCGAAGTGAATCTGATCGGCATGTTCGACGTGACCCGAAATGTCGCGGCGGTCATGTCTCACAACGATCCCGGTCTCGACGGGGAGCGGGGTGTCATCGTGAACGTGGCGTCGATAGCGGCCTTCGAGGGGCAGATCGGGCAGGCTGCCTACTCCGCCTCGAAGGGCGGGATCGTTGGCATGACCCTGCCCCTGGCCCGCGATCTGGCCGGAATCGGCGTGAGGGCGGTCACAGTCGCACCGGGGATAATGGACACACCCCTTCTGGCTGACGCTCCCGATGAGCTCAAGGAATCCCTGGCCGCCCTGCATGTTTTCCCCCGCCGTCTTGGCACACCCGAGGACTTCGCCCATCTGGTGCAGTCGATTGTGGAGAACCCGCTCTTGAACGGTGAGGTCATCCGCCTCGACGCCGGAGCCAGGATGCCGCCCAGGTGATCGTTCGGTACCAAAAAACCACCCGATGTCACTATGTGTTGCCCGCGTTGGGTGTATATGCTCCCCGCTTGATGGGCGTAAAAGCCCGTCTGCCCATAGGAGGGAATCCATATGAAAAAGGGACGACAGAGGAGCGCGCTTGCCGCTCTTCTTGCGTTTGGACTGTTCCTTGCGGCTTGTAGCAGCGGGGAACCAACAGAAACCACGGAGGCGTCGGGCGACACGACGGCGACCACCGAAGCAACTACAGAAACCACGGCTGCGCCCACGACCGAGACCACTGAGGCCGCTGCGGCCGGCGATGGGATCGTCACCACCTACCTGGCGGAGCCTGAGTTCTTGCAGCCAGGGAACTCGGCCGAGTCCGAGGGCGGTGCGGTGCTCAACGCCCTGTTCCGCGGGTTGATCGACTATGACCCGGTCACCAGTGAGCCCACGATGAACGGTGTCGCCGCGTCGATCGAGACGCCCGACGAGGGTCTCACCTGGGAGATCGTCCTCAATGACGGTTGGACCTTCCACGACGGCACACCGGTCACGGCGCAGTCCTTCGTGGACGCCTGGAACTGGACGGCGTACGGCCCCAATGCGACCCAGAACGGGTTCTTCATGGGCCCGATCGCCGGTTTTGCCGACCTTCAGTGCGGGACGAACGATGCTGAAGAGACCGACTGTGAGGCGGCACCGCCGGCCGCCGAGGAGATGAGTGGCCTCTCGGTCACCGACGACCTCAACCTCACCGTGACGTTGAGCGAGCCGGAGACCTTCTTCAATCAGAGGCTGGGGTACACGGCCTACTACCCGCTGCCGGAGGCGTTCTTCGCCGACCCGGCCGCCTTCAACGAGATGCCGATCGGCAACGGTCCGTTCATGATGGACGGGGCATGGGAACATGATGTCGAGATCAGGACGGTCGCCTTCCCCGACTTTGCCGGGCCTGATCCGGCCCAGGTCGACGGTTTGACTTTCCGGATCTACGCCGATGTGGAGGCTGCGATCAACGACCTGTTGGCCGGCAACATCGACATCGTCGACAACATCACGCCACCGCGTCTTGCCGAGGTGCAGGCCACGGTGCCCAACTTCGCCGAGTCACCGAGCTCATCGGTCAGCTATCTGGGCATGCCGCTCTACGACCCGGCGTTCGAGAACCCGGACGTGAGAGCTGCCCTGTCGATGGCCATCGACCGCGAGACGTTGGTCAACAGCCCGATCTTCAACGGATCTCGCCAGGCGGCGTTCAACCTCGTGTCACCGGTCATCCCCGGCTACCAGGAGACCGTGTGTGACAACTGGAACTACGACCCGGAGCAGGCCGCTGCTCTCTGGGAGTCGTCCGGTGGGATCGACGGTCCGATAACCGTGTGGTTCAACTCCGGGTCCGGTCACGAGGAGTGGGTCGCGGCCGTGGTCAACATGTGGGCCGAGACTCTCGGGATCGATCCGGCGAGCGTCACCTTCGAGTCCTTGGAATTCGCCGATTATCTACCGCTGCTCGACGACCAAGGGGTCAACGGTCCGTTCCGTCTCGGCTGGGGCATGGACTTCCCCCATCCGCAGAACTACTGGCAGGGAGTGTTGGACAGCCGGGCCATACCGCCCGGGGGCTCGAACACCTCGTTCTACAACAACCCCGAGTTCGACGCCAAGCTCGACGAGGCCAACGCCGTGCTCGATTTCGAGGCGTCGCTCCCGGTCTACCACGAGGCGGGAGTAATTGCCTGCAACGACACGCCGTTGATCCCCGTCTACTTCGGGTTGAACCAGTTCGCATGGAACGACACCGTGGACGGTGTAGTGATGGACGCGTTCGCCCGGCTGGTTCCCACCTCGTTGGTGGCCGCCGGCTGAAACGCACATGGCGACGCAACGTCGCCAGAACGGTGTGGAGCGACATCCCCAGGATGTCGCTCCACACTATGGTTCGCAGAAGGTGACGGGATGGGACTTCGACCCTCGGGACGAAGGAGCACTGGATGAAGACTGACTGATGACGAGTTACATCATCCGGCGGGTTGGGCATTTCGCTCTGGTTTTCTTCGCGGCCACCTTGATCATCTTCGCCATGGTGTTCGCCATCCCCGGTGACCCGATCCGGGCCCTGGCCGGTGACCGGCCCATGTCACCATCGACGCTGGCCACGCTCACCCAGCAGTTCCACCTCGACGAGCCCTTCTTCGCCCAGTACTGGCACTACATCTCGGGCGTCTTCCAAGGTGACCTCGGCACCAGCTTCAACGACCGCCCCGTCCTCGACATCATCAAGGAGAGATTCCCCCGGACTCTCTATCTCGCCATGATGGCTTTCTTCATAGAGATGGTGATCGGCGTCATCGCCGGGATCTGGGCCGGGATCCGAAAAGACAAGTTTCTCGACTCCCTGGTCAAGGTGAGCACTGTCGCCGTCATCTCCGTTCCCATATTCGTGCTCGGGTTCGTGGCCCAACTCACGATCGGGGTCAGATTGGGCTGGCTCCCGGTGACTGCGGGCAATCCGCCCAGTGTCTACGGCTACCTGCTCCCCGCCATCGTGCTGGCCGCGGTTTCCCTGGCCTACGTCGCCCGGCTGACCCGGTCGAGCCTGGTGGAGAACCTCCGCTCCGACTACGTGCGCACCGCCAAGGCGAAAGGGCTGAGCCAGCGTCGTGTCATCGGGGTCCACACCTTTCGCAATTCGCTCATCCCGGTCGTCACCTTCCTCGCCATCGACCTCGGGGCATTGATGGGAGGCGCCATCATCACTGAGCGCATCTTCAACGTCCCCGGGATCGGCCAGGCAACGTATCAGGCGGTCATCGGGCAGGAAGGGGCAGTGGTGGTCGGGATCGTCACCCTGCTGGTGATCATCTACGCCATCGCCAACCTGGTGGTAGACGTCATGTACGCCGTGCTCGATCCGAGGATCCGTTATGACTGACACCACCAACAAGACGCCAACGGAGATCCTGGCGCCAGATGTCGTCTCTCCGGAGGTGGTGCCCGCCCCAGCGCCCCAACAGGGGAAGCCGAACAGTCTGTGGAGCGACGCCTGGCACGAGCTGAGACGGAAGCCG
>CAWHEU010000014.1:0-24850 GCA_963828465.1 uncultured Acidobacteriota bacterium
GAACCTGAACGGTCGGCGCGACTCTTTAGGACCCTCGCCTTTTCCGGGCCGCTTCCAGAGTGTTGACCAGGAGCATGGCCCGAGTCATGGGGCCCACGCCTCCGGGAACAGGTGTGATCGAGCCGGCCACCTCTCGAACGGATTCGAAGTCCACATCGCCGGCAAGCCCGTCCTCGACACGGCTGATCCCCACATCGATAACCGCAGCGCCGGGCTTTACATACTCGGCAGTCACCATTCGGGGGACCCGATCGTGGCGACGAGGATGTCGGCACCACGGGACGCCTCGACCAGGTGAGGCGTCCTGGAGTGAGCCATCGTGACTGTGGCGTCGACTCCCTTGGTCGCCATCATCAGGGCGAGTGGGCGGCCCACGAGAAACGACCGCCCGATGACTACGGCGGTCTTCCCGCAACACCTACTCCGTTGTCCTCGAGCATCCTCATGATCCCGCTCGGAGTGCACGGTCTGAGACCAGGCCGGCCAAGGAGAAGTAGGCCGAGATTGTGGGGGTGCAGGCCATCGACATCCTTGGCCGGGTCGATCGATGACACGATCCTCTCCGAATCGAGCCCTTCGGAAGCGGCAGCTCAACGAGGATCCCGTCGACGCGTTGTCCTCGTGAGCCCCGCGATGACGTCCTCCAGCTCGTCCTGCCCGATGTCGGCGCGGAGCTCGTGGTGGAACGACTGGATCCCCACCTCCGCGGCGTCGCTCCGCTTTCCCCGCACATAGGTGTGCGAAGCGGATCGTCGCCGACCAGGACCGTTGCCAGCCCGGGCTGGTAGTCGAGGTCGGCGACGGCGGCCGACACCTCGGACTTCACCTTCCGGCAGATTCCTCCCGTCGAGTACCAGTGCGCTCATCAGTGCTCGAAGTGCCTTCGCCCGGCAAACACGAGGGCGATCCCATGCTCGTTGGCCGCATCGACCAGGTCCTGGTCGTTCGAGACCCCCCGGCTCCACCACTGCGGTGACACCCGAACGAGCCAGGGCGTCCAGACCGTCGCGAAACGGGAAGAAGGCGTCGGAGGCAGCGACGGCGCCTTCCGACCGCTCACCCGCCCGGGCCACGGCCCGCTCCGCAGCCCCGACCCTCGACTGATCTCCGGCGCCGACACCAACCGCTGCACGGTCCTTCACCACGACGATGGCGTTCGACTTGGTGTGCATCGCAACCGTCCAGGCAAACTCGAGCTCGGCCGTCTCGATATCGGTCGGCTGGCGCTCGGAAACGACCTCCCACTCCTCGCCGACGGTCGTGTCACGCTCCTGGATCAGCACGCCGAACTCGACCCGGCGCAACGGATCATGCCGCCCGGCGCCGTGGCTTCGAGGAGCCGCACGTTCTCCTCGACGCCAACACTTCTCTCGCCTCGTCTTCCACGGCCGAACAGACCACGACCTCGACGAACTTGTCGGCGATGGATTCGCAGTGGTGGCATCGAGAGTGCCGTTGATCCGATCACACCGCCGAACGCGGAAAGCGGGTCACACGCCCATGCTCGCTCGAACGTGTCGCCCACATTTCGCCGTACGCAGCACCACAGCGTTCGTGTGTTTGATGATCGCGACGGAGCCCTTGGTCTGAGACCAGCCTCCAAGCTGCCTCGGCGTCGACGTAGTTGTTGTACGACATCTCCTTGCCCTGGAGCTGCTTCGCCCCCGCCCACCAGGGGCCAGCCCCGTCCTCGACGTAGATCGAGCCGGGCTGATGCGGGTTTTCGCCGTAACGCAGGTCGGCGAAATGGCGCAGCGGTAGCACCCGATCCTGGCCGATCCAGCCAACGATCGCGGCGTCATAGAGGCGGTGTGGAAGAACGCCTCGGCGGCGAGTGCCCGTCTGAGGTCATCGTCGAGGCCTCCGGCCTCGACAGCCCCGGCCACCCTGTCGTACTGACGAGCGGAGGTCACGACGCCGACGTAACGGTGATTCTTCACCGCGGCGCGGATCATCGTCGGCCCGCCTATATCGATCTTCTCGATGATCTCGGATTCGGTTGCACCCGGCGTGGCAAGCGTCTCCGGAACGGGTAGAGGCTCACGACGACCAGCTGGAATGGCTCGATCCCATTGGCCTCGAGGTCGGCCAGGTCGCTCTCGTCATCAGTCCGCGCCAGGATCGCGCCGTCGATCGATGGGTGGAGGGTCTGACCCTGCCTCCAGCATCTCGGGGGCCCCGGTGACCTCGGCCACGGTGTTCACCTCGATGCCGGCGACCGTCAACGCAACAGCAGTACCTCCTGAGGAGACGATTTCGACGCCGGCCGTGGCCAGGCGCTCGGCGAACTGAACCAGACCCGTCTTGTCATAGACACTGATCAGTGCGCGCCGCACCCCGATACGACTCAATCCCATCTCGCCTTTCGCCCCTCCACCATGATCTCGCCCCTGGCGAGGGCGGCCACTACTTTCGGGTATAGATCGTGCTCTTCGACCTGGATGCGGGCATGCAAGCTGTCCCGATCGTCGTCGGATAGGACCGGGACGGCCCGCTGGGCGATGATCGGCCCGTGATCGACCTCCTCGTCCACGAAATGAACGGTAACCCCTGTCATCTTCACCCCATGTTCCAACGCCTGGTCGACGGCGTGGGCTCCGGGAAAAGCGGGCAGCAAGGAGGATGGATGTTGAGGATCTGGTTCCTGAATGCGCCGACGAGCTCATTGCCGAGGACCCACATGAACCCCGCTAGCACCACGAGTTCGACATCCTCCTTCTCATCTCCTCCTTGACGGCGGTGGAGAACTCGCTCCGGTGCCATAGTCGCCCCAGGGCAGCACCTTGGTCGGGATGCCGGCGCCACGGGCCCGGTCCAGGGCGGTCGCGTCCGCCCGATCGGAGAGAACCAGGCCGATGTCCCCTCCCAGGTCCGGAGCATCGATCAATGCCTGGAGATTGGTGCCGGAGCCCGAGGCGAGGACTGCGATGTTGATGATGACCTCCACTCGACCCGTCGGCCGCGGCGGGAGTGTAGAGGTCGCCCGCAAAGGCCCGACAAGCCCGGCAAGCGGCTTGAATCTCATCTCCATGATCGAAAACGTGCGGGCGCAGGATTGGGAAGCCTGGATCGACTCCACCGGGGGGACGGTCCTCGACATCCGGGAGCCCTTCGAATGGGAGCTTGGAGTCCTACCCGACGCGAGGCTCATCTCCATGGGTGAGATCCCCGAGCGCATCGGCGAGCTCGACAGTGACCAAGCGTTCCTCGTCGTCTGCCGCTCGGGAGGGCGGAGCCAACAGGTCGCGGCGTATCTGGTCACGAACGGCTTCGACAAGGTGGCCAACATGACCGGTGGGATGCACGCCTTGGGTCTCCAGGACTGACAGACACGGTCCCAGTCGCGAGGAGGGACCTGCGAGAATCAGCCACCATGGACGAGGAGCGCAGACTGCCGGGCTGGGTGTTGCCAGTATTCGGAGTGCTTGCAGTGGTTGCCCTGGTGTTGATTGGACTCAACCGAGAACCGCAGCAATTCGACCCCGAATCCCCCGAGGGAGCAGTCCAGTCCTATATCGCGGCATTGGTCGAGGGAGATTTCGAGACCGCCTCGTCATTCTGGGCCGAAGGCGACTGCCTCCCAGCTTCGATCGAGCCGACCGAAGGAGCACCGACATCTCGGCCACCCTGGTCAGTGTCGACGGGGACGAGGAGGACGCAACCGTGGTCATCGCCATCACCGACAACACCACCGACCCCCTCGACGGCATCTCTGAGTTCCAGGAGTGGTTCAACCTCGTGAACGAGGACGATGGTTGGAAGATCCGCCAGCTGTCCTGGCCTTACTGGGACCAGATCTGCGAGATGCAGTCTTGACCATAGAAGTACTGGCCCTTCTTGTATTCGTGGTGGTGGTGGGCGGGGTCACCGCAGTAGTGGTTCGGGTGGTCCGAGGCCGGGACAAACGGGAGGAAGAGGGTGGCCTCGATCTCATCCCGTATCTCATCCTCGCCCTCGCCGTGGTCGCGGCCGGGTTCGCTTTGGCCGCCTTGGCCAGGGCAAGCCTGACCCCCGATCGCCTCATCGGGCGGCCCACTGGTGAGATCGCCGGCGCCCTGGCCGCATTGGTCGTGGCCTCCCCCATCACCTACCTGCTGTGGCGTCGGCAGGCCCGACGACGGAAGACGTTCCCGGCCACCCCGGGATGGCCGGTCTACCTGGCCATCATCGAGCTCGTCTTCCTGATCGCCCTCCTGACCGCAGTTAGCCAGCTGGCCGCCTTCCTCGCCGGAGAGGGCGAGCAGGCAGACTGGACCGATCTCCTGATCTACGGCTCGATCGTCGTCCTCCACTGGTGGGCTGAGCGACGTGAGGCGCCCCGAGGCGACATTGGTGACCTCCCTCGCCTCGTCGGATCCCGGAGTGGCGTTGGTTGCCCTGACCATCGGCCTCATCGGCACGCTGGAATGGCTCTTCTCGATCGCCTACGAGGCCTTGTGGGGGCTCGGCGACATCCCCGACCCGGCGATACCAATCGCTCTGGCCGCGGCGGGAGGCGCGATCTGGGCCTGGCGCTGGCTTCCGTCATGGGAAGAGGAGCCAAATGTCCTGCGCAACTTCTATGTCGGGTTCGTGACCACGTTCTCCCTGATCATGGCCATCGGAGCCGGGGTCACCATGATTGCCACACTGTTGACATTCGTGTTCGGTGAGGCGGGTCCAGCCGTCGATCACTTCGACACCTTCCCTCTCGCCTTGGCATTCGCGATTGTCGGCTGGGCCCTTTGGTATCACCACGGTCGCCGACTCGGCCCGGGCCGCACGGGGGCCCGGCGTGGTTACGAGTATGCGATGGCGGCGACGGGTCTCGGTGCCCTCGTCGGTAGCACCACCGCCCTGGTCGCCGCAGCCTTCACTCCAACCCTGGCCGGGACCAACAGTGGCTCGACGCTGTTGACCATCGCGTGTGCGGTCATCGCCTCCGGGTGGGTCTGGCTGACCTTCTGGCGGAAGGCGCAGGCGGCGCCACACGCCGAGGAGGCCCGGGCCCTCTCCCGTCGCATCTACCTGATCGGGATGGCCATCATCCTGGGCCTGACGGCCGCCGGGTCCTTGATCGCTGTCCTGGTCGTCGTTTTTCGGGCGCTCCTCGGCGAGATCGAGGCGGACGCCGGCAGCCTGCGCATTCCGGTCACTCTCACGCTGACGGCGGGATTGGCCACGTGGCATCTGTTCGATCAGATCCGCGCCGACGGCGCCGGGGCAAAGACCATCGAGGCGAAGCCGTTCGCCGTCACAGTGATCTGCTCCCACCCGGGCACTCTCGCCACCCTGTTCCCCGAAGAGGCCACCGTCAGGGTCCTCTACCGGGGAGACGACGCAGGGATGATCAACGAGGAGATGGCCTCTGCCATCGTCGCCGCCGTCGACAGGCGATCGTCCCTGGTCTGGGTCGACGAAAGCGGCTTCAGGCTGGCAGCGGCGAGGGAGTCCTGATCACCTTCGATCCCGCACGATCCCGATGACCTGGCTCGTCGAGAAATGGCTCAAATGGCGAGGCTGGCAGTTCATCGGAGAGATGCCCGACCTGGACAAGTTTGTCCTCATCGGGGCTCCACACACCAGCAACTGGGATTTCATCCTCTATCTGGGGGCGATACGTCATTGGGAGATCTCGCCCCGATTCGTCGGCAAGCACACACTTTTTCGTTGGCCGTTCGGCTACTTCTTCAGGAAGTTCGGCGGCATCCCGGTCGACCGTGATCGACCCGGGGGCATGGTCGGCCAGGTCGTGGAGGAATTCGAGAAGTCGTCCCGCATGATCCTCGTGGTCGCCCCTGAAGGCACGCGGAAGGCGGCCCCTTACTGGAAATCGGGGTTCGCCCGGATCGCAGCCGCGGCCAAGGTCCCTGTCGTTCCGGTGGTTCTCGATTTCCCTGCAAAGACGCTGGCCGTGGGGCATCCGATCCCCTATTTCGGTGACGAACAGGCGCTCATGAACCAGCTTCGGGTCTTCTTCGGGCCCGGAGTCGGGAAGGACGGGGAGGGCAAGGGACCCATTCGGCTCAAGGAGGAGGACTCAGTCTGAGTTCTCGGCGAGCCGTCGGAACTCCTCGGGGGTGACGCCGCGATCGGGGGCCGAGCCGAGTTTGAGCAGGTCTCTCCCGAATCGTTCCCTGATCCCGTCTACCGATGCATCGATGGCGCGTCGCTTGAGGTCCATCCCGCTACCGGCGCGGAGGACATCTCCCGGGTCGACCTCCAGCTCGAGCTGGAGAAACTCGTCTGTGGTGAGATTGGAGAGCGACATGCCGACGAGGGTCACAGGCTCCTCTTCGCCGTCAATCGCACGCCGAAGCAGGACCCCGCCGAGCTCGGCCAGGGCGGCCGTCGAAGAGGTCGGCGAGGGGAGGGTGTGACTTCGGGAGACGATACGGGGCCCGGGGAACCTCACCCGCATCGTCAGGGTCGACCCTGACCGATCCTTCTTGCGGGCGCGTCTCCCGATCCGATCGGCCAACCCGAGCACTACAACGGACAGCTCTTCCGGATCGGTCAATCCTCGACCCAGCGCTTGCTGGCTCCCGACACTTCCAGCCCTTCGCCCTCCGCGAACCATCCTTGGGTCCCGGTTCCAGGCGAGGGCGTGGAGGCTTCCCGACGCCCAAGGTCCCAGCGAAGATGAGAGGGCTCCGCGTGGCAACCCCGCCAAATCCCCGATGGTGAAGATCCCGAAGCGATGAAGACGGGCCGCAGTGACGCGGCCCACTCCCCACATCGCCTCGACCGGAAGGGGGTGAAGGAAGTCGAGCTCCGTGCCCGGAGCTACTACTACGAGACCGTTCGGTTTTGCCCGCGCCGATGCGATCTTGGCCAGGAACTTGGTTGAGGCGACGCCGACCGAGATGGGCAGCCCGACCTCGGCTGCGACACGAAACCGGATCTGTCGAGCTATTGCGGATGGTGGCCCGAGCAGATGGGTGGTACCCCTGACATCGACGAAGGCCTCGTCAATCGAGATCTGCTCGATGACGGGCGATGCGTCCTCGAGGACCTCCATGACGTGGGCCGAGAGATCGAGGTATCTCTCGAAATGCCCGTGGACGACGATGGCCTCCGGGCACAGCCGCCTGGCGTCGCGAGTCGGCATCGGCGAGCGGACCCCGTAGGCCCGCGCCTCGTAAGACGCGGCAAGGACGATCCCTCCCCCGACAAGGACCGGCTTTCCCTTCAGGGAAGGGTCGAGGAGTTGTTCGACCGAGGCGAAGAACGCATCGAGATCGGCGTGGAGAATCGTCGGCTCTCCCATACCGGCCAGTATGCACCGTGCCTGGGACACCTAATCCGGCCGGTACCGAGTACGGGGATCAATCGTCCTGGGCGAGACTCTTCAAAGCTCCGCGGTCGACCTTGCCCAGGTGTGTCTGGGGAAGCCGATCGACGAAACGGATGCGACGAGGATGCTTGTAGGCCTCGAGATGAGCGAGGGCCCAGTCGGTCAGCTCGGCCTCGGTGACATTCGCAGCCACCACAAAGGCGACAGGCCTGGCCAGACCTGAATCATCGCTGATCGCCACCACGGCGCACTCGTTGACCGCCGGGTGGTCGAGAAGGACAGATTCGACTTCCTGGGGCCGAAACCATCTTCCCTTGACCTTGATGGCGTCGTCGGACCGGCCCCGGTGGGTGACGAATCCGTCGGCATCGATGGAGACCAGGTCGCCACCGGCGAACCATTCGCCCCGGAAGGCCTCGGCTGTGGCCTCGGGGTTCTCGAAATACCCCAGACCCAGTGAGTCGCCCTTCACCCACAGCCTGCCCACCTCGCCCGTGGGCACTTCATGGCCGTCGTCGTCCCGCACCTCGATCTCGAAGCCGGGGACGACCCTCCCGAGGGTGCCGGGTCTCACCTCCCCGACCCGGTTGGAGACAAAAATGTGCCACATCTCCGCGGTGCCGAGACCATCGAGCAGTTCGACCCCGAACCGGCCCGTCCACTGGCGATAGAGAGTGTCGGGGAGGGCCTCACCGGCCGATGTCGCGACCCGAAGCGACGACATGTCTCGTTTGGCGTAATCAGGATCGGCCAGCATCTGGTTGATGGCGGAGGGGACGTGGACCAGCACAGTGGCCCGATGTCTCTCGATGCGGTCGAAGAGGGCGTCCGGGGTCGACTGACCCTCGAACAGCACCGCCGAGGCGCCCACCGAGAACGGGAAGAAGAGATTGGACCCCATGGCGTACCCGAAATAGAGCTTGGGGACGGCGATGGTCACGTCTTCTGCGGTCAACCCCAGGATTCCCTTGCCGTACAACTCCGTTGTGTTGGCGAAGGAGCGATGGGTCTGCACCACCGCCTTGGGGAGACCGGTGGTGCCACCGGAGAAGATCCACAGGGCGGGATCGAGAGCGGCGGTATCGAAAGTGGGAATATCGACATCGGGGAGATGCAGGTCACTCTCGACCACGACAAGCGGGGGCATGGTGATCCCGGCGGATGTGACAGCAGCCTCGAGGTGATCGCGATGACTCTCATGGACGACCGCTCCTGTTGCCTTGGCCAGCCCGGCAATCGCTCCCAGGTCACCGGGAGTCAGCCCCGGATTGAGGAGCAGGCCGACCGCTCCGATACGGAGCACCCCGAACAGTGCGGCGACGTATTGGAGCCCGTCCGGCATGACCAGCAGCACCCGGTCCCCGGCTTCGACGCCATCGTCTCTGAGCAAGGAGGCGAATCCGGAGGCCGCCCGATCCACTTCTGTATACGTCACATCCCGATCGTCGAGACTGAGCGCCACCCGGTCGCCGTGCCCCTCGGCCAGACGCTGCCGCAACAGGTGATCGTCGATGTTGAGGCTGTCTGGCCAGCGCCTGGTCACATGCGGAAGTTACAGGGCGTCAGGAGGATGCCTGCTCTCTCGGATCGAACCGATAGGGCAGTTCCAGACGATGGGTTTTCATCAACAACTCGTCGGTGAGGATCTCGACCGTGGTGTCCCCCGCCACGACCAGCCCTTCGTCCAAGACCACGGCCGGGGGCACAACTCCAGAGCGAATGGGAGGTCGTGGGTGACCACGAGCTGGGTGATGGGCAGTCGGCGGAGCACATCGATGAGCTCCCGACGTGAGGCCGGGTCGAGATTCGACGTCGGCTCGTCGAGGACCAGGATCTCGGGACGCATCGCCAGCACGGTGGCGATGGCTACACGCCGCCTCTCCCCGTAGCTGAGGTGATGGGGGGCCCGTTCCCGTGCCTCCAGCATCGGACCGCGCCCAAGGCATCGGCCACCCGTGCTTCGAGCTCCTCGCCATCGATGCCGAAGTTGGCCGGGCCAAAGGCGACGTCCTGACCCACCGTTGGCATGAACAACTGGTCGTCGGGGTCCTGGAACACCAGACCGACTCTTCGCCTGATCTCGAGGACCGAATCGTCGGAGACAACGAGGCCGGCCACGCGCACCTCTCCGGAGGCCGGTCGGAGAATCCCGTTGAGATGTAAAAGAAGGGTGGTCTTGCCTGCTCCGTTCGGTCCGAGAAGGGCCACCCGCTCGCCGTGGTGAACATGCAGGTCGACATTGCGGAGCGCCTGACGACCGTCTGGATAAGTGAAACTCAGATCGATAATCTCGAGGGACGGCTCGCTCATCTCAGCACCGTCACAGATAGAAGGGCCAGGAGGATTGCCACCAGCGGCACCGAAAGACCGATCCACCATTCCCGGGTGGTCGCCGGTCGATCACCGAACGCCGGCATCCTTCCGGTGAATCCCCTCGCCACCATCGCCTGGTGGACACGCTCGCCCCTCTCGAACGATCGGATGAAGAGAGGTCCGGCCGACTGGGCCAGCGGCCCGCTCTGCCAGAACCATCGGGGCTCGTATCCCCTGGCGGCCATGGCAACCCTTCGCCGGGAGAATTCGCCGGCGACGATGTCCAGGTAGCGCACCATGAATCCGGCGATGGCGGTGAGAACCCGGGGCACCCGGATGCGATCCAGGCCCCGGAGCAAGTCGGGATGGTCGTCGTCGCAGAGATAATGATCGATGCCCCGAGGCCGAGGGTTGCCTTAGCCAGGACGTCCACGCCCCCCACAGCCCTTCGACGAGAGGGTCAGCCCAAGGACCTCGGTGGTCTCACCCTCCCCGAAGAAAGGGAGCATCAGGGCGAAGATCAGGATCGGACTTCCACCAGCAGCCCTTCGGGCCACGAAGCCCGCAGGAAGCTCCGGCGAGGATCATCACGCCGACGAGGAGGCGCCCGGCCAAGAAGTAAGCCCAAAACGCCTCGGGCGGGAGCACAACCACAGCCAGGACGAAAACCAGAAGCGCCACGACCTTCACCTGCGCCGGTAGTTGGTGAACCGGTGTGGTCCCGTGCCGGTACAGCACGTGATCGTGATACGTCTCGCTCAGATCCGGGTCGCGCTCTTCCTTCTGATCACCGCGAACGTGCCGACGATGGCGGCGCCCAAACCAAAGGTGATCAGCACGCCAATCAGACCTGAGAGACGGGTCCCGGTCGCCTCGTCCTCGATTCCCGAGACTCCATAGTCGGCCAATGGTGAGTCGGCCAAAGGGTGGTCCTCGGCCGAGTCGATGAATCCCTGGTCGATGGCGACTCGCTCCAGGCCGTCAGGCTCGCTGGAAGCCAGAGGCGCGACAACCAACACCAACAGCGCGGCCACCACCAGACCGGCCGCGGCAAAGCCCCAGGCCCCGGCCCGGACTGGCTTCTTCTCTTTGTCGAGGAGATCGAAGTCCTGCACTCCGGCGATCAACTCGGGCCGAGTCGTGGCCACGGCGCCCACGGTCGCCGCCGAGATGAGGCCCTCACCGACACCGATGAGGAAATGGACACCGGCCATCGCCGCGAACACCGTCGCAACGTCGACATTGCCCCGGCCCCCGATGGCGTACTCGACGACGAACGCGAGAGAGGAGGCGACAACCGAGGCCAGGGCGGCGGTGAACGTCGATACCAGGACAGTGGTCCATGACTTGGGGAGGGTCTTCACCATCACCCGGAAGACAACCCAGCCAACCAACCCGGTCACCAGGGCCATGTTGAGCAGGTTGGCGCCCAGGGCCGATACACCGCCATCGGCTATCACGAGCGCTTGGATGATCACCACGACACTCACCGCAGTGATGCCCAGCCACGGACCGACCAGGATCACGGCCAGGGCCCCGCCCAGAAGGTGTCCCGAAGTGCCCGCCGCGACAGGGAAGTTGATCATCTGAAGGGCGAAGATGAAGGCGGCGACCAGGCCGGTCAGGGCGATCCGGCTCTCCTGGAGATACGCACCCGCGCGCTCGATGGAAAAACCGAGGCCGCCCGCGGCCATGACCGCTGTGCCCGCCGAAGTGGCGCCATTGAGAAATCCGTCCGGGATGTGCAAGACCTGTTGCCTCTCTTGCGACCTTGTCGCAACAAGAATAGCGAAGTGGACTAGATCGTGTTCCCGGATGCGCAGTCGGCGCAGAGCCCGGATAGGGCGAAGTGATTCAGATCGGCGACGAATCCGGTGGCCACTGTGATGGCGGCGGCCAGGTTCTCACTCTCCTCCCGGGGAAGGGTGGTGGTCCTCCCGCAACGGCGACAGATCAAATGCTGATGCCCGGCATCTTCGGCCAGGTGATACACCGATGGCCCGTGACCCATGTGCGAGTGAACGAGCAACCCGGAAGCCTCGAGCGCTTCCAGGGTCCGATACACAGTGGACCGGTCGAGCCGCGTCCCGCTCTTGGCCCGGGCCCGGTCGTAGATGTCGGCCGCGCTCAGATGCTCGTCGTGAGCCGCCGCCACGACCTCGCAGACTGCACGTCGGGCATTGGTGATCCGATAGCCCCGGCCGCTCAGAGCGTCGACCAATTTGTCGGCCGTGATGTGCACCGGGCCAGGCTAAGCGCGGCCCGGAGATGGCCCGCCGGCACCGCTCGTGGTCTGTCGCTACCTTGCCCCGATGCCGATCGCATTTGTCACCGGTGCCAATTCCGGGATCGGCCGAGCCACCGCGATAGGACTGGCCGGTGGCGGTGTCCATGTGATCGTGGCCGGTCGCTCGGCGGAGCGAGCCAAACCGGTCCTGGATGAGATCGCAGCGTTTGGAGGCAGCGCCGAGTTCCTCGAACTCGATCTCGCCTCGATGACCTCGGTACGGACCGCTTCACGGAGCTTCGCCGACACACGTCGCAACCTCGACATCCTGGTCAATAACGCCGGTATCGGAGTCAATCGCCGCGGTCTCACCGAGGATGGCTTCGAGGTCCATTTCGGCATCAACCATCTGGGCCACTTCCTCCTGACCCGCGAGCTGTTTCCCAACCTCGTTCCGGACAGCCGCGTTGTCGCGCTGACCAGCGCCATGCACTTCCGGGCAGATGGCATCGATTTCGCCCGGGTTCGACGCCCGACCGCATTCACCGGTCTCGCCGAGTACGCGACATCCAAACTGGCCAATGTCCTGTTCACCAGAGAGCTCGCCCGCCGCCGACCCGAGATTCGGGCCTACGCCGTCCACCCCGGCCTGGTTCGCACCCGGCTGATCCCGGGCCCAATCCGCGTCCTCTCGGCCTCGAGCATGGTGAGCCCCGAACAGGGCGCAGACACGGTGCTTTGGTGCGCCACCTCGGAGGATGTGGCCTCGGAGAGCGGGCAGTATTACCAACAGCGAACCCGCCTTCCCCCCTCGGCTCGAGCCCAGGACGACGACCTGGCCAGCGAGCTCTGGGAGCGATCAGACGAGTGGTGCGGATAGGCGGACGGGACATGAGTGACATGCGGAATCAGCACTGATGCATATCGACGTCAATGGGACTCGGTTGTGGTTCGACGTTGACGGGCCTGCGCTCGTGCCGGACGGCAATGAGATGCGGCAACGGCCGACGATGGTCTTGATTCACGGCGGACCTGGCAGCTATGACCATTCCTACTTCAAGCCGGACTTCGGCCGGCTCGCCGAGCATGCCCAGATCGTCTACCTCGATCTGCGCGGGCACGGCCGTTCCGACTGGGGCAGCGCGGGCGCGTGGAGCTTCGAAGGGACCGCAGACGACATCCGAGCATTCTGCGACGCGGTCGGGCATAGCCAGGCCGATCCTCCTCGGACACTCGATGGGTGGGCCAATCGTCCTCCTCTACGGTGCCCGCCACCCCGGTCATGCGGCGGGGCTCGTGGTTCAGTCGGGATTCGCACGGTGGGATGCCTCCCGGGTGGTCGAGGGGTTTCGCCGTGTCGCGGGCGACGAGGTCGCCGAGATCGCCAGGCGCAGCTATGCAGGCGACTCGGTACCCGATGAGGAGTGGGCCCGCGTCGCCGCCGCCTTCGGCCCACGGGTTCCGGATGATGACCAGAAGGCTCGCATGCCAAAGAACCTCGAGCTCAACTCGCACGGGATGGATCTAATCCGCCAACTCGACATCGTCGATCAACTCCGCCGTATCGAAATTCCGACGCTGGTTTCGGTCGGAGATCTCGACCCGGTCACACCCATCGCCGCAGCCGAAGAGATCGTCGCCGCCTTGCCGGAAGGCATGGCCCGGCTCCACGTCTTCGAGGGAGCCGGCCACTTCACATGGATGGATAACCCGGGGCGTTACTGGGAGACGATCATCGAGTTCATCGACAGCACCACCCGACGCAAGCAAATGGGGGGTGAGGGACACACCAGGTAGCGTCCCGATCATGGAGCCGGATCTCTATTACGGCAGCTATCTGAGACTGGACAAACTCCTCGAGGCTCAAGAGCTGGAGAGCACGAAGGCAGGGAGCACCGTGCACGACGAGATGCTGTTCATCGTCGTCCATCAGGCCTACGAGCTCTGGTTCAAGCAGATCCTCTGGGAGATGGACGAGGTGCGTCGCATCTTCGGCCAGACCATCGTCGACGACGCAGACATGGGCACCGTCGTCTCACTGCTGCGACGCATCACCGAGATACAGAAGCTGTTGATCCAGCAGGTCTCGGTACTGGAGACGATGACTCCCCTCGATTTTCTCGACTTCCGGGACTATCTCTTCCCCGCATCGGGCTTCCAGTCGGCGCAATTCAGACTTGTGGAGAACAAGCTCGGGCTCCGCGCCGACGACAGAATGAAGCTGGGAGGCGCCACATATACCTCGCGCTTCAACCCGGACGACATGAGATCGGTGGCGGCCAGCGAGCAGGAGCCCTCCATCTTCGACCTGGTCGAGCGGTGGCTGGAACGAACGCCTTTCCTCGATCACAAGGACTTCTCGTTCTGGGAGGCGTTCCAGAAAGCCGTGAAGGAGCGGTTGGAGGCGGACCGGGCGGTGGTCGAGTCCAACCCGAGACTGACCACCGAGGAAAAGACAGCACAGCTCAAGGATTTCGAGACGACGATGGAGCAGTACGAGGCACTTTTCGATCCAGCCAAGCACGCCGAGCAACAGGCCGCCGGAAAGCGGCGTCTCTCCCATCGTGCCTTTCAGGCGGCACTCTTCATCACCCTGTACCGGGACCAGCCCGCATTGCAGGGAGCATTCCGGCTCCTCGAACTCCTGATGGACATCGACGAAGGGTTCACCACCTGGCGCTACCGCCATGCCCAGATGGTGTTGCGAATGATCGGTCGCCGGATCGGGACCGGAGGCTCCGCAGGGGCCAAGTACCTGGAGAAGTCGGCGGAACGGAGCCGGATCTTCGGTGACTTGTACAACTTGTCCACCTTTCTGATCCCGAGGGCAGACCGGCCACCCCTGCCTCCGGGCATAGTGGAGTCGATGCGGTTCAAGTACGAGGGATGAACCTCAAGCCTCACTTCTCCCGATTCCTCGGGGCAAAGCCGGATCGCCTTCATTTCGCGGCGCATTCCCACCACCCCTGGCCTGATGTGTCGTTCGAGGCCCATCGAGCGCGCCTGGCTCGATGCAGCGGAGATGATCGACGACAAGTGGGAACACATCTTCGGGGAGGTGATCCCCAACACCCGTACCCGGGTAGCCGACGTGCTGGGTCTCGCCGACCCGGCGAGCCTGACCTTCGGCCCCAACACTCATTCGTTTCTACTCAGGATTTTCTCATGTCTGGAGCCACCGGTCCGCGTCCTTTCCACCGACGCCGAGTTCCACTCCTTCACCCGCCAATCCCGGCGATGGGAAGAGGCCGGGCTGGCAATCGTGGACCGGATCCCCACCGAGCCATTCGACACATTCGGCGAGCGTTTCACCCGGGAGGCAAGGGCCGGCGTCCACGACCTGATCTATCTGAGCCAGGCCTTCTACGACTCCGGCTTCGCGGTCCCCGACCTCGACCAGATCGTCTCCTCGGTACCGGAGAACCGCACCTTCATCGTCATCGACGGATACCACGCCTTCATGGCCAGGCCCGTGAACCTGGGCGCCATCCAGGATCGTGTGTTCTTCCTCGCCGGCGGCTACAAGTACGCCATGTCCGGGGAGGGCGCCTGCTTTCTCCACTCTCCCCCCGGCTATGGGCCCCGCCCGCTCGATACCGGCTGGTACGCCGGATTCGGCCAGCTCGAGTCAGGTGTCAGCCCGACGATCGCCTACGGGGGCGACGGCTCGCGATTCTCCGGCGCAACCTTCGACCCGTCCGGCGTCTATCGAATGCGAGCGGTGCTCGGCTGGCTCGAGTCCGAAGGGGTGACGCCGTCCAGGATCCACGAGCATGCCATCTCGCTCCAGGACAGATTCCTTGCGGGCGCGCCTGCTCTCGGCGACTTGCTCGTGGGCGAGGCGGCCCGGCGAGGAAACTTCCTCACCTTCCGATCCGACCGTGCGAGCGATATCTACCAAAAGCTGCATGAGAAGGGAGTCATCACCGATTTCCGCGCCGACCGGCTTCGCATCGGGTTCGGCGTCTATCAAGACGAGGAGGACGTCGACCGGCTGCTGGATGAACTGCCGACCCTTTAGACCACTGCGGTGCAGACCAACTCCACCTTGGCCCTTGGGTCGAACAACTCGGCCACCCCGATCAGGGCCATCGGCGGGAAATGCTTGCCGAACACATGGCGATAAGCCTCGCCGATCGGGCCCAAGCTCTCGCGGTATCCCGGAACGTCGGTGGTGAAGATCGTCATCGAGACCAGATCGGTCGGATCCCCTCCGGCTTCTTCGATGACCACGGCCACCGAATGACAGGCGCGGGCGAACTGGTCGACGAGGCCGTCATCCAGCGTCATGTCCTCGTAATGGCCGGTCTGGCCGGCGATATAGAGGGTTCTGCCACCGACGGGTAACGCACCGTGGGAGAAACCTCGGGCCGGAGGGAGACCCAGTGGATTCAAGAACTGATGCCCGCTCATCGACCCGTCCACTCCGGAGGCCGCTTGCCGGTGAAAGCCCGGTAGAACTCGGCATGGTCCTCCGTGGTCATCAGCAGTGCCTGGGTGAACGCCTCCAGCTCGATGGCGGAGCCGAGATCCATGTCCAGCTCACGGCCGATCAAGACCTTGGTGGCGCCGTAGGCCAGCGCAGGTCCCGCTGCGAGGCCCTTGGCCAGATCACCCGCGGACCCCGACAGGGCGGCGTCGGCCACCGCCTTAGTCGCCAACCCGATGGCGACCGCCCGCTCGGCGTCGACGCTTTCACCCAGGAGCAACAGCTCGGTGGCGCGCCCCAGACCGACCACGCGGGGCAGCAGGTACGCAGAGCCCATGTCCGCTCCTGCCAGACCCACCCTGGTGAAGAGAAAGCTGAAGGACGCCGTCTCGGCCAGGATTCTGATGTCGGCAGCAAGGGCGATAACTGCGCCTGCCCCGGCTGCCACGCCGTTGACCGCAGCGATCACCGGGATTGGAAGCCGGCGGATGCGCTCGACGACCGCCCCGGTCATCCGGGTGAACTCGAGCAGGCCTCGGGCGTCCATCTCCAGCAACGGAGCGATGATCTCGTCCACGTCCCCACCGGAGCAAAAGCCCCGCCCGGTGCCGGTGAGCATCAGAACCCGAATTTCGTCGCGATGCTCGATCTCCCCGAGCAGATCCCTCAGATCTGCATAAACCGCGAAGGTGAGCGCGTTGAGCTTGTCGGGGCGGTCGAAGGTGACCGTTCCTACACCGTCTTCCACCTCGAACCCGAAGTGCTCCCAGCTGTCGGTGAAGCCTGCAGAGGCGCGAAATGGGCTCACAGATGTGCGCCTAGACGCCAACCTCCTCGGTGACCGCGGGCCTGGCCTCCTTGGCGGTGAGATAGGTGTAGATCCCGTAGAGGAGGGAGAGACCAAGGATCGGGGTGAATATCCGCTTCAACGTCGCATTCTCGGTGGCCAGGCCGACTGCGAAGCCGAGCACTCCGGTGTTGACCCCCCAATAGATGACGCGATTGGCCGTTTCCGCCACCACCGAGGCAGTGGCCATCATGGCGAAGATCAGGTTGGTCATGACCATGATGAAGTTGATGTGGTCGACAGCCAACAACCAGGGCCCGATCTCCTCGAACTCGGCTCCCGACACGAACAGCGACACGACGTAGGCGAAAAGAGCGATTCCGAGAATGAGACCCAGCACCGCGGTTCGGGCCATGATGCCGGGGACCGGGCCACGCCACTGGGACGGGGCCAGATAGGAGCGCAGCCGCCAGACCAGGATGACGAGCCCGATCACCTCCAAGGGCACGTTGGCCTGGAGCATCGCCAAGTTGTCGAGGAGGACGCCCAGCATCGCAAAAACGCCGGCAAGGAAGATCAGGCTCATCTGGACCACTCCCGCCCTGGAGGCGGACAGCGACGGGGTGTCCTCTCGTCGCAACAACCACTCGATCAGGGCTGTGCCGGCGAGGATGACATAGCCCACCACCATGGCGGCTGGATGGGCGCCTCCGAGCTGTTCGGCGTTCTCCGGTGGGACGATCTCCACCTCGGCCAGCTGCAGACCGAGCGCGATGCCGAGCACGGCGCCGATCACGAGGAAGAACAGGGATAGTGCCATCCCGTACTGGGCGACGTTCCACGTCGTCCCGCGATGTGCCCGGAGCACCCACACGAACATCCAGACGATGGCAATGAAGGCCAGGACCCCCCCAATAGGTCGTTGAACGCTCGAAGTGGTCAGGTCAACCGACCAGAAAGCCAGGACGTAGAGGCTCAGCGCGACGATGGAGAAATTGGCTACCGCGTTACTCGATCGGTCCTCTGGCGAGCCGAACATCAAGATTGCCCCTGCGAAGATGGAGAGGGTCAACCACCCCAGCGTCCCGGCGTGAACATGGGTGAGCAGGGTGTTACGGGGCGGCTCCCAGACATCCGTCCCGTTGAGGATCCCGATGACCACGGTGATGACGAATATCACCAGTGCGGCACGGAACAAGTTGCGCACACCAGAGGGCATTGCGGCCATGGCTCGTCCCTTCTCTCGCAGGTCAGATGATTATGTCAGCGGTCCCCACAGGAGGCTGGGCAAATTGGAGCGACAAACGACACACCCGGCAGTGCCAACGCTCATACTGGGCGCATGACCAGGCCCCTCGTCGAGGAATGTGAGCGGCTCGGCCATGCCCTGATCGAAGTGGCCGAGACCAGCACTCCGGGAGAGGTCAACCGCCCGCTGCTCGAGGCCCTGGCCAACCACGGGCTTTTCGACCGTCTCTTCTCCGACGAAACGGTCACCGCCACCGACCTCTGCTCTATCCGCCAAGGGCTGGCTCGGGTTTCCACCGAAGCCGAGACGGCATTCGCCGTCCAGGGGCTCGGGGCAATCCCAGTTCATCTCTCGGGAGCCCCGCAGTTGAGGGATCACCTGATGCCGGGCGTTCGGAGTGGCGAAACCGTCGCCGCCTTCGCTTTGACCGAGCCGGGGGCGGGGTCGGACGCCGCGGCGCTCTCCACCGTCGCCGAGACAGACGGGGATGGATTCCGGATCAGTGGTGAGAAGGCATACATCTCCAACGCACCCGACGCCGACATTTACACGCTGTTCGCCCGGACCACTCCCGGCGCCGGATCCCGTGGTATCACCGCGTTCGTCGTCGGCAGCGAGATGGATGGTGTGAGCGGGGAGAGGATCACGATGCTCTCCCCACATCCGCTGGGGCGGATCCACCTGGATGGTGTCTACGTGCCAAAGACGAACGTCCTGGGCGAGGTCGACCACGGGTTCAGGGTCGCTATGCAAACGCTGGACCTCTTCCGCCCCAGCGTCGGCGCTTTTGCCCTCGGAATGGCGGAGGCGGCGCTGCGCATCGCAACCGGTCATGCCATGACCCGCACTGCTTTCGGCACCCCGATCTCCGATTTCCAGGGCGTCTCGCATCAACTGGCCGATGTGCGTCTCGACATAGAGGCGGCCGAGTTGCTCGTGTATTCGGCGGCCGCCGCCCACGACGACGGCGACGCCGAGACGCTCACCGGCAAGGCCGCTATGGCCAAGCTCCATGCGACCGAGACCGCGCAACGGGCGGTAGACACTGCGATCCAGGTCCTCGGGGCAAGAGGTCTCGAGGCCGACACCACCCTGGCCCATCTCTATCTCGAAGTGCGAGCGCCGCGCATCTACGAAGGCACCTCCGAGATCCAGCGCAACATCATCGCTCGAGAGCTGTTCAACGGGCGGATCTGAAGCGAGTAGCTATCCAGCCATGGCGGCGCGGACCATGATGCAAGCGTGGGCTAGCCAATTGAAGGCGCCCGCGTCCAGCTTCTCCATCAACTCCGGGGATTCGGCCCCGGGCTGGAGCCAGATGTTGAGGATGCCCGCCTGCTCGCACTCGTCGACCACGTCGAGCCCGCGACGGGCCGGAATCACGAAATCGGCGATGGCCGGCGTCTCCGGAAGGTCGAGAACAGTCTTCCAACACGGATCGCCGTCCACCGTTTCCCGATAGGGATTGACGGCCAGGACACGAATCCCTCGGCGCTTGAGGTCCCGGTAGATGATCCCGCCGTACTTGGTGGGATGGTCCGTGGCCCCGATCACCGCAACCGAGGCGCCTGGCTCGCCCAGGAGGGGGGTGAGGTCAGTCATCATGTGCCCGGCACGGTATCGGCCTCGCCCGTCTTGTCGGGAATCAACCCGGTACCGTCCTCGTCGTGACGGAGGTTGTCGTCGATGGCGGTCCACTCACCCCGAGCCAGGTGGTGGAGGTCGCCCATCGCCGGGCCCGGGCGATACCGGGGCCTGACCTCGCAAACCGAATGGAACCTGCGCGCGCCGTGGTCGACGCAGCGGTCGAGTCGGGAGACGTCGTCTACGGGATCACGACCGGCTTCGGCGCTCTCGCTTCCACCCGCATAAATCGTGACGAGGCGGAAACTCTCCAGTACAACCTGATCCGATCGCACGCCTCCGGGGTCGGGCCGCCTCTGCCCGATGCTCTCGTCCGGGCCATTCTCCTGCTCCGGGCGAGAACCTTGGCGCAGGGTCACTCGGGTGTGCGGCCCGTCGTTGTGGAACGTCTCCTCGAGATGCTGGACCGTGACATCCTCCCCGTCATCCCCTCCCAGGGGTCGGTGGGGGCGTCGGGGGATCTCGCCCCCTTTGCCCACATGGCACTGCCGCTGATCGGCGAGGGGCGGGTCAAGGTCGACGGAGCCATCGTCCTTGCGGCGGACGCCGGTATGGCCCCGCTGGCCCTGCAGGCGAAGGAAGGCCTTTCCCTGCTCAACGGGACCGAGGGCATGACGGCCATGGGCGTCCTTTCACTCCACGAGGCACACCAGCTCTTGATCGCAGCGGACGCTGCCTGTGCCATGACCATCGAGGCGATGATGGGAAGTGCCAGGCCCTTCCGGGAGGACGTGCATCTTCTGCGGCCGCATCCCGGTCAGATCGCCTCCGCCCGGCGCATCGCTTCAATGATCGACGGCAGCCCGATCGGGGCCAGTCACGAACACGATTTCGACCATGCCGTGCAAGACGCCTATTCCCTCCGCTGCGCCCCCCAGGTCCACGGGGCAGTTGCCGACACGCTGGACCACATGGAGGCCGTGCTCTCCCGTGAGATGGAATCAGTAGTCGACAACCCGATCGTCTTCCCCGAGACGGGTGAGGTGGTGTCAGCCGGAAACTTCCATGGCCAGCCGCTTGCCTTCGTGCTCGATTTCGCAGCCATCGCCGTTTCCGAGCTCGCCTCGATCTCGGAGCGGCGTACCGATCGTCTCCTCGACCCGGCGCGATCCCGCGGTCTCCCTGCCTTTCTCGCCAGCAACCCGGGCGTGCAATCCGGGTACATGATCGGCCAGTACGTGCAAGCGGCGTTGGTCGCCGAGAACAAGGTGCTGGCTCATCCCGCCTCGGTCGACACGATCCCCACTTCGGGCAACCAGGAGGATCACGTGTCGATGGGATGGGGGGCGGGTCTGAAGTTGAACCAGATCCTGGGCAATGCGCGCAGAGTGGTGGCCATCGAGATGCTCTGTGCAGCCCAGGGCATCGAATACCGCAGTCCTCTCCTTCCCGCTCCCGGGACAGCCGCCATGGTGGGTCTGGTCCGCGCCCACGTCCCACCCCTGGCCGAGGATCGGTCACTCACCGATGAGATCGAGGCGGTGGCCGCCCTCATTGCCGATGGATCGGTGGCTGCGGCAGCCAACAGGTGAGCGATCTCCTCGTCACCGGGATCGGGCATCTCACGACCCACGAAGGCGAAGCGATGGTCGACGCTGTGGTCAAAGTCGAGGATGGATCGGTCGTCTACGCCGGACCCGGCTCCGACGCCCCGGACCAGGGACCCTCCCCCAGGGTCGAGTGTGAGGGACGGGCCGTCCTGCCCGGATTCGTCGACAGCCACACTCACCTCGTTTTCGCGGGGGACCGGGCGGGAGAGTTCTCGATGAAGATGGCCGGTGCCACCTATGCCGACGTGGCGAAAAGCGGTGGAGGAATCCTGTCGACCGTGGCGGCAACCCGTGATGCATCGGAGGATGAACTCTTCGCCGAGGCTGCCACCAGAGTCAGGAGGATGATCGCCGCAGGGACGACGACTGTTGAGATCAAGTCCGGATACGGCCTGGACCTCGAAACCGAGTTGCGCCTTCTTCGGGTCGCCAGGAGGATCGGAAACGAGTTGCCGATAACGGTCAGGACCACATTTCTGGGAGCACACGCCCTGCCGCCCGAGTTCCGAAACGATCGGACGGGCTATGTCGACCTCCTGATCGATGAGATGCTGCCCGCCGCCGCCCCGCTTGCCGACTACTGCGACGTCTTCGTCGAGGAGGGCGCCTTCTCAGTCGACGAGGCGAGGCGCATCTTCGCCGCTGCCAAGGGCCACGGCCTGGGAGCGTGTGTTCACGCCGAGCAATTGACCCATTCCAGTGGAGCAGCGCTGGCGGCCGAGATCGGGGCCGTCACCGCCGATCATCTCGATCACGTCACAGAGGGCGACGCCATCGCCCTCGCCGACGCGGGCGTCGTCGCAGTCCTGGTCCCCGGTGCCTCCTACATGATGCGCTCACCTCAGGCACCCGGCGCCATGCTGATCCAACACGGCGTGTCTGTCGCCCTGGCCACCGACTGCAACCCGGGGACCTCCTACTTCGAGTCGATGGGCACGGTGATCAGCCTCGCGGTAGTCCAGATGGGGCTCACTACCGAGCAGGCGATCTATGCCGCCACCAGGGGCGGGGCGCTCGCCCTGGGAATGGAGGGGCACGGCGCGATCACGACCGGGTCCGCCGGCGATCTAGTGGTGCTCGATGCCGCCTCCCCGGCGCACATCCCATACCGGCCCGGGACCAACCTGGTGTGGAAGACGATCAAGGCGGGTCGGGTCGTGGCCGGCGATCTGGTTCCCGGGTAGGGTCGAGATCCATGCGAGATGGCCTCTTGTTCCTCCATATCGTGGGAGTGGCCGGCTGGCTCGGGGGCGGCGTGTACGCCTTCTACACGCATTCGGCCCTGGCAACGATGGAGCCAGCGGCAGCAGGACCGGCGCTCCAGCGCCTGAAGAAGGTCGAGGACCGGTTCTTCGGGCCGGCAAGCGGTCTCGTCCTGCTCTCCGGAATTGGCTTGGTGCTCACATCGGAGGCTTTTGGTTGGGGCGATACCTTCGTCCTCATCGGCCTCGGCGCCTTCCTTATCAGCGCGATCATCGGCGCCACCGTCGGCAAGAGAAACAGCGAGAGCCTGGCCGAGGCGACGAGTACGGGGTCCGACGTCGAATCAGCGCTCAAGTCGTGGCGTCGGGGGACGGTCTGGGACTTCGTCATCCTCGCCGTCGTCATCTGGGCGATGATCACCAAGCTCGGGGCCTGATTGCTCGTGGATCGGGCCAGGATCGACGGTTTTCTGGACCATTTCGTCGATCTCGCCTCGGGGGCGACCACCATTGGATTACTCGCCGTCGCCGACCGTAGTGGCCTGTCCCAGCATCTCGGGGAGGTGGGTGGCGGCACCGCTGAGGATCTGGCGCAGGGCGCAGGTCTCGAGAGACGATACGTGGAAGAGATCCTCTCGGGTCTGGCCGCAGCCGGAGTGGTCGTGTACGACGCGGGGTCTCGCAGATTCGATCTTCCGGCTGAACACGCCCTCTTCATCGCTGACGAGTCGAGCCCCTACTTCATGGGCGGGTTCTTCGACCTGCTCCCGGCCATCCTGAGCCAGGTCGATCAGGTCGCCACTGCCACCAGGCAGGGCGGAGGTGTGCCTTTCGAGGCCTTCGGCGAGATGGCGATCCGGGGCATCGACCGTTCCAACACGCCATCCCAGACGGTCTTCCTCATCAATCGATGGCTCCCAGCAGTCCCCGGCCTGGTCCCGGTCCTGGAGGAGGGCGGCACCCGGGTCGCCGACGTCGGATGTGGCTCCGGCACGGCGGCGATCCAGATGGCCCGGGCCTTCCCCAACACCCAGGTGGCAGGGTTCGACGTCTCAACCGATTCTGTGGAGATCGCCCGAAGTCGAGCGAGCGGCCTCTCCAACCTCGAGTTCGCCGACCTCGACGTGAGCGAGATCCCCACCGATCCGCGCTTTCGGCTGGTCACCACCTTCGACGTGATCCACGACCTCGCCGATCCGCTGTCCGGTATGCGCCGGATCCGCGAGGCGCTGGCCGACGATGGTGTCTACCTGATGATGGAGCCCAACACCGGCTCGAAGCTCGAGGACAACCTCGATGCGAGGGGTGCGATGCTGTACGGGGTTTCCACCCTGCATTGCATGACCCAGTCACTGGCACAGGATGGTGCGGGTCTCGGGGCAGCCTGGGGTCGGGAGAGAGCGGAGGCGATGGCCGGAGAGGCGGGATTCGGGTCCTTTCAGCCGCTGGAGAGCATCTCGAACAAGTTCTCGGCGTTCTATCTGCTGACCCGTTAAGGGGAGGTCGTCGCCAATGCTTGCGCCGGGCGTTCCGGTCGAGACCGAAGTCGGCCGGGGTGACGCCTCCGGGATGGCGCGCCTTTGGGCCGGACACGGCGTCGACACACAGCATCCCGCATTCGATCAGGTCCACTCCTACCCACACGAACTCCCATGGCTCGGGGTTGGGGCCCTGGGCATTGACGTTGTCGGGGTAGGACGGGATGAAGCCAAACCTCTTGGCGTTGTAGAGAAGTTCTCGGCCGCCAGCCAGGCGTAGTGGGGCGTGTCCCTGAACTCCCCGAACGTCCCGTCCGTATATCGAAAATCGAGGGCGTACCCGCTGTGATGCTTCGAGGTCCCCGGGATCGAGTACCAGGTGAGGGCGGCGTCGATTGCCTCGTCGGTGGTGCCCCTCAGCTTCGAGGTGAACTGGGTTCGCTGGCTCTCCGGCGACCGATAAGCGGAGGAGACGACGAATCCGTGGCCGGCGGCCCGCGCCGCGTCCTTCAGCTCGAGCCAGGCGGCCGCTGCCTGCGGTTGCATCGGGACGCCGTCGGCGCTGCCGAGATCGGGACCGGCGATCGGCCGCAACACGTAGCCACGGTCGGTAGCGCTTCTCCAGATCCGCGCATCTAGAGCGGCGTCCCCGGTGATGGGAAGACGACCCGATGGAGGCGCCAGATTGGGCAGGG
>CAWHEU010000015.1:0-8455 GCA_963828465.1 uncultured Acidobacteriota bacterium
CTCTGCGGCGACCGTGTGCCCCGCCGGACGATGCGGCCCAGGCCATCCAGGCCAGACCATCGCCGGGGTCGATCGTGGCGACGCGCTGCTCGTGTCATGCCCAAGGCCACGATCGCAGCCAGGTGGCCGCCCTCCACAGCCGCTGCCTGTGATCGTCCGTTCGACTGATCGGTCCACGGCTCGAGAGATCGCCCAGGGCGGCTATCGGAATCGCTGTCGTCGATCGTCGCCACCTCGTCGGGCAGGGCAACCTCGGCGGTGTCGGGTATCAGTGGGGCGGGCGCCTCGACCTTGTCCTTCTTGTAAGTGGCCGTCGGATACGCCGGTTCCCAGGTCAGCAGGGTCGCGGGCAGGTCGGGGATGGTCACATCCACGTTTTCCCCACGGACCACCCTCTCCGCGGCAACCGTGTCCCGCTCGGGCCCGGGAGGGAGGCGGGGCCAACTCGACCCAGGTTTTCGTACTCGCCGCAACCTCGGGCAGAGGGCCCAGGGCGAAGCGCGACTGGCCCTCGGCCACCACAGGCCCGGCGATCGGAGCCGGGGCCTCCAACACGAGCCGATATCGAATGTGCTCCTCGACGCCCCAGACCTGTTTTCCCCTACCTACTGCCTCGGCGCATCGATGCCGGAGCTCGATGAGGTCGTCCCAGCTCCTGCTAGAGCAGAGCCCGTCGACGATCCGGAGCAACTCGTCGGTATCCGACGACTCGATTGCTTCGATGGCCCGTGGGGAGATCACGGCTCGGGCCCGGTGGAGACCGGCAGGTCGCGTCTCGACCAATCCGAGAACGACCCGATGTAGACATCCGGCATGGGCCGACCGGCGATGACCAGCGACAGGGCCCCATGGCAGGCGTTCACCCCGCTGCCACACGAAACGACCCCATCGTCGGGGAATCCCGATATACCTCGGCCAGGTCTCGGCTCGCCCTGAATCGTCCGTCGTAGAGATTGATCGAGAGTGGATAATTCACCGCCCCAGGGATGTGTCCAGCCTTGGGGTCGATCGGCTCGGTCTCTCCCCGGTACCGCTCCGGTGATCTGAGATCTGCGAGGAATCGTCCCTCGAGGTCGTCGTGTCGTACGACCCCGGTGTACCCGGCCACGTCAGGGTATGCAGTGGGCTCCGGCGTGACCGAGCCGCTGTCGATGGGGAAGCCGAGGCCGACCCAATCCTGAAGACCGCCGTCGAGGACCATGGCCAGGCCCGGATGACCGATCGACTCCAGCATCCACCACATGCGTGCCGCCACCGCTCCGCCCTGGTCGTCGTACACCACGACGGTGTCATCGGGAGCCAGGCCGAGACGACCGAGGGTGGCGACGAAGTCTGAGATGTGTGGGAGTGGATGCCGTCCATCTCCTTTGTTTCCAGCCAGATCGCGGTCGAGATCGACGAAGACGGCACCCGGTATGTGCCCTTTTTCATAGGACTCCCGACCGGAGGCGGGCGCCGTCAGCGACCAGCGCAGGTCGAAGAGCTTCATCTCGCCGAGGAGCCGACTCAGCTCAGTTGCCGAGATCAGTGGGTGTTGCTTTTGGCTCATCCCTGCCTCTGATCTCATCGCCGAGACCGGAGACGGTGGCACCGAGGGCGGCCGCGAACGATCCAGCCGCCCGTTTCAGACTCGCCCGGGTGTCCGGGTCGCTGAGGGCGGCTGAGAAGGATGCCGCGACCTGATCCCATGCGCCGGCCAGGGTGGACAGCGCCTCTTTGACCTCTTCCTCTGTGGGGCCGGCGTCCGTTGCAGCTTGCCGGTAGGCGCTCCACAGACGGTCCTTCAGCGATGACCATGCGACGGAAGCGGCGTCCCAGGGGTCTGTCTCCCCGTTCGACGTAGGATCGGGCTGGTGCGTCTCCACCTTCTCGATGGTACCTACGAGCTGTTTCGCTCCCACTACGGGCGCAGAGACACGGTCACCGGCCCCGACGGGGCCGATCTCAAGGCGACGCTCGGGATCATGGAATCAACACTCGCCCTGCTCCGTGAGCCAGGGGTCACACATCTTGGGGCGAGTTTCGACACTGTGATCGAGTCTTTTCGCAACATCATGTTTCCGGCCTACAAGTCCTCTGCGGGCATGGATCCCGACCTTCTCGCCCAGTTCCCCATTGCCGAGACCGCCCTGGAGGCAATCGGAGTCGTGGTGTGGCGAAACATCGAGCACGAGGCAGACGACGCCATCGCTACCGCGGCGATCCGATGGGTCGAGGACGTAGATCAGGTGGTCATCGCCACGCCGGACAAGGACCTGAACCAGTTGGTGATTGGGGAGCGGATCGTCACTTACAACCGGCGGGAGCAGAAGATGCTCGACGAGGCGGCGGTGGTGGAGAAGTTCGGGATCCATCCCGAGTCCATACCCGACTACCTGGCTCTGGTCGGTGACACGGCCGACGGGGTGCCGGGTCTGCCGGGATGGGGGGCGAAGTCGGCGGCGACGGTGCTCTGGCGTTATCCCCGCCTGGAGTTGATCCCCGAATCGGTTGCCGACTGGGAGGTCACGGTGCGCAGCGGCGACAAGCTCGCAGCCGTGCTCCGGGAGAACCAGGAAGCGGTGCATCTCTTCCGCGAGCTCACCACGCTCCGCCTGGACGTGCCGATCGACGAGTCGCTGGCCGATCTCGAGTGGATGGGCGTGCCCCGTGCCCGCTTCGAGGACTTCTGTGCCTCTGTCGGATTCGACCCCGATTCGATCCGGGTCCATCGCTGGGATGAATGACCCTCAGGTGTCTCGACTCGAGGCGGCAACGACCAAACGGTCTAAGGCGGCCCGGACCACCCCCGATCGCTCCAACCAGACGAAATGACCAGCCCCCTCGACCGGCATTGCTTCGGCTCCGGGCATGATCTCGGCTAGATCGGTGCTCGCCGTTGCAGGTATCGGGCTGGCAGTCCCGTAGAGAAGGACCACAGGCAATACCACGTTGGTCAAGGCTGCCGCCAACGCCGGCATGCCTTCCGTCATCGAGTCGAGAGTCTGGGAATAGGCCTCTACCGATAGGCGTATCTCCGGCATTGGCGGCATTGCACGGCGATTGCGAAGTAAGCAGGCCAGACGAGCCGCAACGACTCGAGAGCCTCGTCCTCGGTGCCTTCTCCGGCCATCGCTCTGCGATCGAGCTCCTCGGCTCTCGATCTCACGTCGGCGGGCGTTCGTTCTGACATCTCACGCTCGAACTCTGCGACACCACCATCGCCGACCACTCCGATCGAGTCGACGCATACTCCAGCCATCAATCGGTCGCTGAGTTGGGCCGCGGCTGCCAGCAAGAGGTACCCACCCCAAGAATGACCAACGACGTATGCCCTGGGCCACTCCAAGGCATCCAGTACCGTTGCCAAATCAGCGACGTGCTGGTCCACCGTGAAGGGCCCACCAGTGATAGACGGCTCGAGACCACGTTGCTGGTAGCTGGCCACGCGATAAGCGGGTGCTAACTCGTCGATAAGGCCTTCCATGTGGCCGAAGCTCAGACCGGGCCCCCCGTGCAGTAACAGAACTGGAGGGCCGGCTCCCTGAGAGACTCCGACCAAGAACCCGCCCGTGACACTTGCCCTGAACTCGGTCGACGACATCGGTGGAGGCTATCCGGGTCCACCGCTGGGCCGACTAACTCCTAGGCCGCCGCCTCTGGCTCCTCGTCGGCCCCGGTGAACTGGGAGTTGTAGAGGGCGGCGTAGGCGCCGTCGAGGGTGATGAGCTCGTCGTGGTTGCCTTGCTCGACGATGCGCCCGTTCTCCATCACCAGGATGAGATCCGCGTCGCGGATCGTGGACAGACGGTGGGCAATGACGAAGCTGGTGCGATCGGTGCGCAAGGCGGCCATCGCGTGCTGGAGCAAGGCTTCGGTGCGGGTGTCGACTGAGCTCGTGGCCTCGTCCAGGATCAAGAGGGCAGGGTCGGCAAGGAAGGCACGGGCGATGGTGATGAGCTGCTTCTCGCCGGCGCTCACGTTGCTCCCCTCGTCGTCGATCATCGTGTCGTAGCCATCTGGAAGGCTGTGAACGAAGCGATCGACGAAGGTCGCACGAGCCGCCTCGAGGATCTCGTCCTCGGTGGCATCGGGGCGCCCGTAGGCGATGTTCTCTCGAATCGTCCCCCGGAACAGCCACGTGTCCTGCAACACCATTCCGATCTCGGAGCGAAGGTCGGCGCGGCGCATGTCCGCGATGTCGATGTCATCGAGCGTGATCCGCCCCGAGTCCAGCTCGTAGAACCGCATGATCAAATTGACCAGCGTGGTCTTCCCTGCGCCGGTCGGCCCGACGATCGCCACCGTCTGCCCGGGCTCGACCCTCAGCGAGAGATCCTCGATCAGCGGCCGGTCCTCGTCGTAGCGGAAGGACACCTGCTCGAAGGCGACCCGCCCATGCGGGTCCTCGACCAGGACCGGCTGATGGTCGTCGCCAATCTCCTCTTCGGCGTCGAGCAGTTCGAATACACGCTCCGCCGATGCCACACCCGACTGGAGGAGGTTGATCATCGATGCGATCTGGGTGATGGGCTGGGCGAACTGGCGCGAGTATTGAATGAATGCCTGGACGTCACCGAGTGTCATGGTTCCGCTGGCCACTCTCAGGCCGCCGACCACAGCGACGATCACGTAGTTCAGGTTCCCGATGAACATCATGATCGGCATGATCAAGCCGGAGAGGAACTGGGCCGAGAAGCTGGACTCGTACAGAGCTTCGTTCTCCTCCTCGAAGCTCGCCTGAACTTCGCGCTGGCGCCCGAACACCTTGACCAGGTTGTGACCGGTGAATGCCTCCTCGATCTCGGAGTTGAGCGTTCCGGTGCGACGCCATTGGGCGACGAAATGCTTCTGCGACCGCTTCATCACCGTGCCGGCAACGATCATGGTGAGCGGGATCGTCACCAGGGCGATCAGCGCAAGTGTCGGCGAGATGTAGAACATCATCCCGACCACGAAGATGACGGTGAGGAGCGAGTTCAACATCTGGCTCATTGTTTGTTGCAGGCTCTGCGACACGTTGTCGATGTCATTGGTGACCCGGCTCAACAACTCACCGCGGGGTTGGCGGTCGAAGTAACGGAGCGGAAGCCGGTTGATCTTGTCTTCGACCTCCGACCGCATCCGGAAGATGGTGTTCTGGACCACGTCGTTGAGCAGGTAGCCCTGGAGGTAGCCGAGCAAGGCCGAGCCGACATAGATGGCGAGAACGACGAGGAGCACCGTCCCCAAAGCGCGGAAATCGATGCCCTGGCCTGGCACCACGTCTACCGCCGACAGCAAGTCGGCGGCCTGACCCTGGCCGGCGGCGCGTGCCGCGTCGATCGCCTCGGCCTTCGTCATCCCTGCCGGGAGCCGCTTGCCGATGGCACCGGCAAAGATGATGTCGGTGGCACGGCCCAACACCTTGGGGCCGATCGCCGATAGTCCGACGCTGAGCACGGCCGCGATGAGCACTGCGATGACCTTGGGACGCTCTGGTCGAAGCCGGCCGAGCAGTCGCTTCACCGACGGGCCGAAATCCATCGACTTCTGACCGATCATCCCGCCCCCGAACGGCCCACGGCCCGGCCCGGGCCCCGCCACGACACGTTCGGTGGTCTTCATCGTCCGATCGGTCATGAGGCCACCTCGGCTCTCAGCTGCGATTCGACGATCTCGACGTACGTCGGGCACGTCGCCAGAAGGGACTCGTGGGTCCCGAGACCGACCACAGCCCCATCCTCCAGGACAAGGATCTGGTCAGCGTTGGCGATCGTGGACACGCGTTGGGCGACGATCACCACGGTGGAGTCAGCGGTGTAGGGCTTGAGTGCCCGGCGGAGCCGGGCATCCGTGGCCAGATCGAGGGCGGAGAACGAGTCGTCGAAGAGATAGATCTCGGGACGGCGGATCAGGGCTCGTGCGATGGCGAGCCGCTGACGCTGGCCTCCGGAGACGTTGGTGCCTCCCTGTGCAATCGGCGCCTCGAGCCCTCCCTCCATCGCCGCCACGAAATCCCGGGCCTGGGCGATCTCGAGGGCGGCCCACATCTCCTCTTCGGTGGCATCGGGCTTTCCGTATCGCAGGTTGCTGGCAACAGTGCCCGAGAAGAGATATGCCTGCTGGGGGACGAGACCGATCTTCGACCACAAAGTGTCGGCGTCCAGGTCACGCACGTCCACGCCGTCGACGAGCACTGCTCCCTCGGTGGTGTCGATCAGGCGGGGGATGAGGGTGAGCAGGGTCGTCTTGCCGGCACCGGTGGACCCGATGATGGCCGTGGTCTGGCCGGGACGGGTCATGAAGCTGACACCGTCGAGGACGGGATGGGTGGCGCCCGGGTAAGTGAGCCCGACTCCGCGCAACTCGAGTTCGCCGTGACGATCGACGTCGGTCACGCCGGACTCGGGAAGCACGACCGACGAGTCGGTGTCGAACACCTCGGCGAGGCGGTCCGAGCTGACCGCCGCCCGGGGGATCATCACAAGCATGAAGGTGGCCATCATCACCGACCACAGGATTTGGATCAGATAGGAGAGGAAGGCGGTCAGGGCTCCGATCTCCATGGCGCCGGATTCGATCCTCATGGCGCCGAACCAGAGCACGGCAACGCTGGACACGTTCAGGACCAGCATCAGCACCGGGAACATGGCCGCCATCCAGCGTCCGACCTCCAACGAGACGTCGGTGAGCTCCGTGTTGGCCCGGCCGAACCTCTTGGTCTCGAACGGCTCGCGGACGAAGGCGCGTAGCACCCTGATGCCGGAGGTCTGCTCACGGAGGACCCGGTTCACCGTGTCGATGCGGGCCTGCATCAAGCGGTATCCGGGCACCATGTGGGAGACGATGAAACCGATCGCCGCACCCAGGACCGGCACCGCTACGGCCACCAGCCATGACAGGCCGACATCCTCGCGCAGCGCCATGACGATGCCGCCCACCATCATGATTGGGGCCATCAACACCATGGTCAGGCCCAGGAAGACGAGGGTCTGCACCTGCGTCACGTCGTTGGTATTGCGGGTGATGAGGGAAGGCGCGCCGAACTTGGCCATCTCGCGGGCCGAGAACTCGCCGACACGGTGGAAGAACTTCGAGCGGAGGTCCCGCCCGAACCCCATGGCGGTCCTGGCCCCGAAGTAGACGGCGACGATGGTGCAAATGATCTGGAGAAGGGAGATCCCGAGCATCACGGCTCCACCTGCAGGATGTAGTCGGTGTCCCCGGTCACCACGCCCTGGTCGATGATGTCTGCGTTGAGGCTGGGTAGATACAGGGTCGCGATAGTGGCGACCAATTGCAGCACGACGATGATCGCCAGCCATCTCTTGTACGGGCGCAGGTACTCCTTGACGATTCGAATGAGCATCAGGTCACCTTCTCCAGGGACGGGGTGACGATGCCGGTGAGCAAGACGCTGACGATCTCATCGATCGTCAGTCGTTCTGTGAGCTCCATCGTCGGGTGGGCATTGGCCAGCAGGAGGCCCCGAAATGCGGAGGCGGCTCGCGCCGGGTCGATCCTCAGCTGATCCTGGTGTCTTTCGAAGATCTGGGCGAGCGACTGATTGATGGCGCCGTTGGCGACCGTGACGAAGGCAGGTGGCCCTGGCGCCTTGCCCTCGATACCGAAATGGGGGAGGGTGTGAAGGACGCCGAGCAGCGTGATGACGATGTCGAATCGTTCGAGAAGGATCCGGGCCGCCTCAGCCAACTGGGTCTCGAGTGGAGCATCGGCATAGATCTCGGACAGGCTGTTCTGGACCGGACCGGGGTCGATGCTCACCCGGACCGCCTCGTGGATCAGAGCGGCCTTGTCGGGGAAGACACGGAAGATGGTGCCCTCGGCGATGCCGGCGGCTTCGGCCATCTGACGGGTGGTCACCGTCGCCCCGCGCTCGACGAGGAGGGGGATGACCGCCTCGACAATGGCCCTGCGACGGTCGTCGGGGGCAAGGGGCTCAGCCCGAAGTCTGTGGCTCACGCCCCGGATTCTAAATGAGTGAGCGCTCACTCACAAATCGATTTGGCGACGAACCTCAGGTTCCCCGGCCCGGAAACGGGTCAAATCGTCTCGGGTTCGTCCTCGAGGTCCTCTTCCCAGATCACGTCGAATCGCTCCATGCAGTCGGCGCACCGGTAGGCGAGGGGGCTACCTGGCTCGGGATCGGTGTCCTCAGGGAGAAAGGAGATGAGGTGGGCGACCCCTCCACAATCCACGCAGGTGAAGCTCTCCGGAGGGTGGCTCACGGTTGATCCGCCGGCCGGACCCGGAGAAGTACAGCGGAGCCGATCGCTCGAGCCAGGAGAGAACCGGCGAAGATCCCCACCTTGGCCAGGTCGTTGAGCACGACGTCGTTGAATGCGAGGCCAGCGATGAAGAGGGCGACCGTGAACCCGATCCCGCTGACCACGGCGAGACCCACGATGTGCAGCCAACTGGTTCCCTCGGGGAGCCATCCCAACCCGGTCTTGACCGTGACGAAGCTGAGGAG
>CAWHEU010000016.1:0-21103 GCA_963828465.1 uncultured Acidobacteriota bacterium
GCACAGCCTGTCCGACGAGGAACTGATCTCGGAGTGCCAGGGCTTCGCCAAGCAGGGGATCACCGCCTACAAGTACAAGATCGGTGGTCCCCGGGACCGGGAGCGAACCGAGCTGCTCCGTCGGGAGATGGGTGATGACTTCACGCTCTTTGCGGGACGCCAACCAGCGATTCACCGTCAACGAAGCCCTGGCGACGGCCCGGATGCTGGCTGACCAGGGAGTGCCTGGTTCGAGGAGCGAGTGCCTGGCCGACAGCACTGACGATCTGGCCGAGGTGGCGGCGGCCTCACCGGTGCCGGTGGCGACCGGGGAGAACGTCTACTTCGGATGGGGCTTCCGGGAGATCTGTGACCGCCGCGCCGCCGCCTACCTGCAACCCGATGTCGGTCGATGCGGCGGAATCACCGAATTCGTCAAGATCGCCCATCTCGCCGACGCCTACAACCTCGCCCTGAGCAGCCATCTCTGGCATGAGCTCTCGATCAGCCTGGTCGGGGCCAGCCGACGGGGGTTCATGGTCGAATACGCAGAGCTCATCCCACCCGATGCATTGACATTGCCCTTCGAAGTCGTCGACGGGCGATCCATGTGCCCGACATGCAGGCTACGGCGTGGACCTCACCACGGATGCCTGAGCCGGTTCGCGGTCGAGACGTAGCCGTGCGCATCGAGAAGCTGGAGATCCATCCGATCACCATGACTCTGCGCAGCCCGATCCCGATGTCCAACGGAGTGATCGAGAGCACGGGAACGTCCTCGTGAAGCTGGTCACCGACGACGGAGCGACCGGATGGGGTGAGGGAGTGGAGGCGCCGTCGCTGACCCACCAGCGCCAAGCGGACATCGTGTCAGACCTCGAGATGCTCACTCCGCTGGTCATCGGGACCGACCCGATGCGGCGCAACGAGGTCTGGGTCGATTGACCCAGGCCCGTCCGTCGGCGGCGACTGCCATCGGCGCCATCGATATCGCCCTTCACGACCTCGGGGGCAAGGTGCTCGGCGTTCCCGCCTCCCAACTTCTCGGCGGTGCAGTCCGAGACAGGATTCCTGCGCTGACGCTCGTCGGAAGTGGGGATCCGTCGGCCGACGCCGAGAAGCTGGCGGACCATCGTGAACAGGGATTCCATTGGTTCAAGATCAAGCTGGGGATGGCCGCCCCTGAATCCGAGTTGGCCACCCTCGCCAAAGCTGCCGAACTGGTTGGCGAGGAGGGCGTCGTCTGTGGCGACGTCAACGAAGCGTGGACCGAAGATGAGGCTAGGTCATTTCTGGATCAGGTCGACCCGGACCGCGTCCGCTTCATCGAACAGCCGGTGCCCCGCTCGGACAGGGATGCCCTGATCCGGCTGGCGGAATCGGTACCCGTAAAGCTCTGCGCCGACGAGAGCGCTGGGAGCCTGCAGGCTGTAGTGGGTTTCGCAGGCACGCCCGTTGGCGGGGTGAGTCTCAAGCTGATCAAACACGGCGGGATGACCGGGGTGATGAGGGGCGCGGCTATCTGCTCGGCCGGTGGGCTCGGGATCAACCTCGCCGGCAAGGTGATCGAGTCCAGTGTGTCGGCGGCGGCGAACCTCCACTGTGCAGCGGCGATGAATGCTGTCGATTTCGGGTGCAGCCCGGCCGATCAAGGTGTCGTGCAGGACGTCACCGAATCCCCCATCACCGTCACCAACGGCCAATTCGATATCCCCACCGCCCCGGGCCTCGGCATCGAGGTCGACGAGGGGATGGTGCGCCGCCTCTAGCGCGACACCACCCCACGGGACCGCAGACCGTGCCCCAACCGCAGCACGTGAGTCAGATCCTCGACCGAGCTGGCGGCGTCGGCTGCCTCGTCCGGGTCGGGAAAGAACCCGAAACAGCCGGACCCCGAGCCGGTCATGAGCACCGGTCCGCCCCACCGGATCCTGAGATCCGCCATGAAATCGGCCAGTGACGGTTCCAGATCGAAAGCGGCCGGAGTGAGATCGTTTCGGACCGGGATCCCATCACGCAGGCCTGGCGGCAGAAGACGCGGAGGGATCGTCTCGCCTTCAGGGCCTTCCATGTCGTCCCATCGCTGGTAGACCTCGGCGCTGGACATCTCGACCGGCGGCACTGCCACGGCCACGGCGAATCCGGTCAGTGGCTGTAGAGACTCGACCCGATCACCGATCCCGGTCATCAGCAGCGTGCCACCGGTGAGAAACAGGGGGACATCGGCACCGATTGTCGGGGCGACCTCCTCCGCCACGGAACGCGGGACCTTTCCGATATCGGCAGCGGCTAGCAGCGTGGCGGCGGCATTGGAGCTTCCCCCGCCGAGCCCGGCTCCCACCGGGACTTGCTTGTCGAGCCGGACGTCGAGTGGTGGGACGAAGCCCCTCCCCCTCATCGCCTGCAACGATCGGCTCACGAGGTTGTCCTCCGGATCCAGATCGGCGCCTTCGATGACGAGATTGTCCTCCTCGGACTCCTCGACCTCGAGGAGATCGAGCCAGTCGATTGTCTGGACCAGCGACTGAAGGGGATGCATCCCGTCTGCCCGGGGCGTCTCGACGAGAAGGGCGAGATTGAGCTTGGCGGGTGACTCGTAGACGGTCACGCTCGAGCCAGCGCCAGGTAGTCGGCCGGTGAGAGGTCCTCGGCCCGGGAGGTCGGGTCGATCCCGCTACGCCTGAGGATGGCCACCGGGTCCTCGAACACACCCGCGAGCGCCCCGCGGAGCATCTTGCGTCTCTGGTTGAAACCGGCCGCCGCGATCTCGATCGCCCGCTCGGCACCGTCCGGCGCCGGAACCCGATCAAGGACCACGACCGCTGACTCGACCCGTGGCGGCGGGTAGAACACCTGGGCCGGAACCGCGAAGGCCAGCCTGCCGACGGCATGGATCCCGGTCACGACCGAGGGCAGGCCGTACTGCTTGCTGCCCGGCCCGGACACGAGACGCACGGCCACCTCCTTCTGCACCATCACCACAAAGCGCTCGATCTGGGGGACACGACGAAGGGCATCGAGGACCAATGGCGTCCCCACGTTGTATGGGAGATTGGCAACCATCACCCAGCGACCACCATTCAATTCTTCAGCGAGGTCGGCGTCGGTTATGTCGAGAAAGCGAAGCTCGACGGAGAGATCCCGGGTGACCTCGTCCAGCACGGGAAGAAGCCCGGCATCGATCTCGTAGGCGACGACGTGAGCACCCGTGGCGGCGAGAGCCCTGGTCAGAGTCCCCGTTCCGGCGCCGATCTCTACGACCTGCTCCCCGGAGCTCACTCCGGCGACGCCCACGATCTTCCGGGTGATGTTGGCATCGGCGAGGAAGTGCTGGCCCAGCCGCCGCGAGGGTGACAGACCATGACGCGAGAGCAGGCCGGCGATCTCGGACCTGGTCTGGGCAGTCACCGTCCGAAGACTCTGGCCGTGTTGGCGGTGGTCACTCGCGCCACCTCTTCGACCTGCATTCCCCACACCCCGGCCAGAGCGGCGCCCACCAGCGCCACCCAGGCCGGCTCGTTGGGTTGGCCGCGGTGCGGTGGTGGCGCCAGGTACGGGGTGTCGGTCTCCACGAGCGCCCTCTCCGGCGGGACCTGAGCCGCCCCCAGCCTCACCGTCTCGCCGGTCTCGAAGGCAACGGGACCGGCAAATGAGAACATCACGCCCAGGTCGAGATAACGACGTGTCCACTTGGGACCACCCGTCCAGCAGTGCATGACCGTCTGCTCCCCCAACCCGGTTTCCTCGAGGATCTCGATCACGTTGGCGAAGGCATCGCGGCAGTGCACCACGATCGGTTTTCCCAGATCCACGGCCAGCCGGGCTTGATGACGAAAAGCCCTGGCCTGGTCGGCCCGAGACGATAGATCGCGGTAGAAGTCGAGACCGGTTTCCCCGATGGCTGCCGCGGTCAGGGCAATCTCGCTCAAACCGTCCGCTTGATCACGCCAGTTCGCCGCATCATGTGGATGGAGCCCCGCGGTCGCCAGCACCCGACCCGGATGTTTTGCGGCAAGGCGCGCCGCCCCCTTGGAGCTCTCCAGATCGACACCGGGAACCACTATCCAGTCGACCTCGGTGGCCCGCTCCAAGAGCAGCACCGGGTCGCGTTCGTCGAGCTGGAGGTGACAGTGGGTGTCGACCCATTGCATGCCGGGACGGTACCCGGGCACCGGTGTGAACCCCCCGGGTAGGCTCGCCGCGGGGAAGCTGAGGTGGATATGGAAACTGGTATCGCCCGAAAGATCGACGACCTGGGACGCATCGTGATCCCGGCCGAGACGAGAAGGCTGTTCAACATCAGGGAAGGGGACCACCTCTTCATCGCGGTCGAAGGCGGATCGATCGTGTTGCGCAAGCTCACCGATACCTGCACTTTCTGTGGGTCGGAGACCAAAGTCACCCAGTTCAAAGAAAAGGGGATCTGCGCAACCTGCCGCGCTCAGCTCCGTTGATCACCGATCAAGACTTCGTAGATCTCACGACGCGATACACCGGTCTCCGTCGCGACCCGTCTGGCGGCTTCCGACGGAGCCGCACCGCCCTCGACGAGGCCCCGGGCCTCCACTAACGCCGCATCGAAGGAGGGCGCCTCGAGCGGACCGGGAGCGATCACCATGGTCACCTCACCCTTCACGTCCCGGTCCGACCACTCCTCGATTGCCTGCCCGACCGGGCCGGACCAAACCTCCTCGTGGAGCTTGGTCATCTCCCGCGTGATCACGATCTCCCGTTCGGGACCGGTAACCGCAGCGATGGACTCCAGGTCCGCCAGGAGTCGATGGGGGCTGACAAACAGGATCACAGGCCGGTCCTCGCCACCGATCCGACTCAGACGCTCTGACCGCTCTTTGCCCTTTCGTGGAAGAAAGCCCTCGAACACGAAGCGGTCTCCCCCGAAGCCGGCCAAAGCCACCGCGGATACGACGGCGGAAGGCCCGGGCACCACTGTCACCAGATGACCCGCTTGCCGTGCCAGTCGGATCACATCGGAACCCGGATCGGACACCGTCGGCATTCCGGCATCAGTGACCATCGCCACCGCGAGCCCCTGATCGAGAGAAGCGAGCAGGTCCGCTGTCCTGCTCTTTTCGTTGCCCACGAAAAGAGACCTCATCGACGGGTTCGCCCCGACGTGCCGGAGCAGGGTGGCGGTGCGTCTGGTGTCCTCGGCGTAGACCACATCCGCCGTCTGGAGGACCTCACGGAGACGATCAGAGACATCGCCGAGATTTCCGATCGGGGTTCCACAAACGTATAGCCGGCCGCCGTCAGCCATCTGTGATCTCGATCTGGTCCCCCACCTCTGGGAGCGGGCTACCCGCCGGAAGCTCGACGATCATGTGGGCCGAAGGGATGAACGTGACTCGATTGGGCGGCAGGGTCATCGTGGCCACCACCCTCATCCGGGCGTCGACCCCGACCAGATCCAGGGGTCGGCGCCGGCCGAAACTGTGGACACTCGTGACCGGCAGGACCACGGCCGAGCCGGCCGGAGCACGCCAAACACCGAGCAGTCGATCGGAGAAAGTTCGGGCCATGTAGCCGGTTGTGGCCCATTCGGGGGCGGAAAGCGCGACCCTCTGCACAGGGACGACGCTACGTGATCGTCGGAGCTGGAGTAAGGCCTAGCTGCTGACCGAGGCCAGGATCGACTCGCCCACCTCGGGCTGGTCGGCGGCAATGAATGCCAGCCGGCCATCATCGAGGACCTCGACCCACGCGTAGTCCTCCTCCGCCACCGCCGTCAGGGCGTAGTCGAGCAAGGCTGCCCTCAACTCTTCTGTGTCGCGATCTGTGTCGCCTTCGAAGAGGATGAGCAAAGCTGCGTTCTGGCCATCGAACCACTGTGCGTAGTAGTCGCCTCCCCAACCATCGGCCGCGTCGACGCCTACTTCCTCCCCGAGGATCTGATCGATCATGATCCTGAACCCGAATTCGCCCCATACCGACTCACGCTCGAGCTCGTAACCGGGGACCGACGGCGCTGTCGCCTCGAGTGACTTGGGGAGGTCCCTCTCGTAATCACTTGGCGTGATGATCTGCTCAGTCGATCCAGGAAGGCCGGGCATCTCGGCATAAGCCCCGTTCACCGTCGTCCACTGGTCCTGGAGGTAGTTGGCCTGCACCCATGCCAGGCCCGAGTCGTAGGGGAAAATCAACGAGTCCTGGATGAAGGCAGGGGCGGAGTCGAGCGCTGTGGTGTCCACGTCCAGGGCCTCGGAGAAGAACTCGCCAAGCTCTTCCTGGGTGAGAGTCTGCAGGTAGAGAAGCTCGGCCATGCTCGCGTCACCCTCGATGAGGGCCTGATAGGCCGAGGCCTCGTCGAGACGGTCCTCGTCGAGCATCGCCGTGTAGCTCGTGTGGAAATCGAGTTGATCATCGGTCAATGCATGAGTGAGCTCGTGGATCATGGTTCCCCGCTGGACGACGCTGAACCCCTCCTCCCGCATCGGCACAACAAGCTCACCGGTTTCCCCGTCGTAATAGCCGGCGACCTGCTCTCCATAGAGCTCGGTGAGGAGAGACTGGAGATTGACCTCGGCGTCGAGCAGGCCGAGGAGCTTGTACAGGGCCTCGTCTGCCGGGAAGTCTTCGGATTCGTCCTCGATCTGCGTGCGAACGCGGTCCTCGAGCTCCTGCTCGGTGACGATCACGATGGTCGGTGGCTCCTGGAAGCGAAGCCCGCGGATCTCTTCGGTCGTGCGGACCAGCGCCAGCAGCTCGTCCTGGACTTCCGCAGGGAGAGCATCGATGCCGGGAAGCTCCTCCCAGGTCGGCTCGGCAAGCGTTGTCGTGGTCGAGGGGGCCTCGCCACCTGTCGTCGTGCTGCCCTCAGGTGCGCTCGACGTCGCCGATGGCGCCGTGGTGGTTGTGTCGGCGGTGGTCGATGTGCAGGCGCCGAGAATCAGGGCGCACGCGAGGATCATGGCAAGACGGCGGGTCACGACAGTCAGATTATCGGCGCCAAATCGCTAGATCGTGAGTGGCGTTCAACCGAACCGGTGGATGGGTACCCTCGCCGTCGATGGTGGAAAGGAGGTGATTGTGAAGCGAAGCTACGCACGTCTCACCGAGCCGCTGGTGCGGGACAACGGATCGCTGCGCCCGGCGAGCATGGACGAGGCCATGGAGCGGGTGGCCACAGGGCTCTCTCCCCACATGGGTGACGCCTTCGGGTTGTTCAGCTGCTCGAAGGGGACCAACGAGATGAACTACATGGCACAGAAGTTCGCCCGTGTGGTCATGGCCAGCAACAACATCGATAGCTGCAACCGCACTTGACACGCCCCTTCTGTCGCCGGTCTGGCGACTGTGTTCGGGGCTGGTGGCGGCACTAGCTCCTATCGAGAGATGGAAGACACAGACCTCATCGTCCTGTGGGGGTCGAACGCGCGCGAAGCGCATCCGATCTTCTTCCACCACGTACTGAAGGCCATCAACAAGGGCGCCAGGATGTTCGCGGTCGACCCGAGACGAACCTCCTCGGCGGCATGGGCCGACGTCTGGCTCGGCATCGACGTCGGGTCGGACATCGCACTTTCCAACACCTTGGCGTGGGAGATCATCAAATCGGACCTCTACCACGAACATTTCGTCGCCCACGCGACGTCGAGTTTCGACGAGTACGTCGAGTCGGTGGAGCACTGGACACTGCAACGCGGTCAGGAGGTGACCGGTGTCCCCGCCGAGGCGATCAAGCAACTGGCCCACGAGTACGCCACCGCCCCCACCGCCCAGGTGTGCTGGACCCTGGGCATCACAGAGCATCACAACGCCACCGACAACGTCCTTGCCCTGATCAATCTCGCCCTTCTCTGCGGACATGTCGGGCGCTACGGGTCGGGGGTGGTCCCGATACGCGGCCAGAACAACGTCCAGGGCGGCGGCGACATGGGTGCCCTCCCCAATCGGCTCCCCGGATTCCAGCTGGTGGCCGACCCGGACCTGCGAGGGAAGTTCGAGACGGCCTGGGGATGCACGATCCCGCACAGGCCCGGCAAGCACATCAGCCTCATGCACGAGGCAATGGATGAAGGCGAACTCCGTGCTCTCTACGTCATCGGCGAGAACCCTCTGCAATCCGAAGCCGATGCCCAGCAAATGGAGCGGAGACTGACCGGTCTCGATTTCATGGTGGTTCAAGACCTCTTCCTGACGGCCACGGCGGAGATAGCCGATGTCGTGCTGCCGGCCGCCGGGTGGGGTGAGGTCGAGGGGACATTCACCTCGAGCGAGCGGAGAGTGCAGCGGGTGCGGAGGGCGATCGATCCGCCGGGCGAGGCCAGGGATGACCTCGAGCTCATGAGCATGGTGGCGCGGGCGATGGGCCACGATTGGCCCACGCCCACGGCCGAGGAGGCGTGGGACGAGTTGCGCAGTCTCTCGCCGATGCACGGCGGTATGACCTATGAGCGACTCGACGAGTCGGGCGGGCTGCAATGGCCGTGCCCGACCGAGGACCATCCCGGCACGCTGTTCCTCCATGGTCGGCTCTGGGAGGAGGAGACGGGGCCGAAAGCACCCTTCTCGGTTGTCGATTGGGTGCCACCGGTCGACGCCCTCAGCGAGGAGTTCCCGCTGCGTCTCACCACGGGCAGACGTCTCGACTCGTACAACACGGGGGTGCAGAGCGGCCGCTACCCCTCTCCCCGGCGCATCCATGGCGTGCTCGACCTCTCCCCGGAGGACGCGGAGGCACTAGGCGTCCATGAGGGTGAGACGGTGAGAGTGGTCTCCCGACGGGGCAATCTGGAGGCCCCGGTCCGGCTCGACCGCTCGCTCCGACCCGGATTGGCCTTCATGGCCGTCCATTTCCCCGACGACACCGATGTGAACCAGCTCACCATCGACGCCTGGGACCCCAAGTCGGGAACCGCCGAGTTCAAGGCAACGGCGGTGCGGATCGAGACGCTGGTGTCCAGTGCACCGACCGGCAACGTTCGGCGCGCTCAGGACGGCCAGTGACGCCGCTGGCTGCGTCCTCGTCCTCGACGAACGGACAGGTGCGCCTTCGTCCTGCGTCCTTGCCAACGCCGCCCCTGACTCGCCCTGAGCATCACCAACGTCACCGGCCAGAGCACTACTAATGGACATCCGCGCCCTGCTCGAAGGACCGACAGACGTCGAGCGAGCGGCCGTCGACGATCTGCTGGGACCGCCGGAGTCGGGCTGGGAGGGCGGTCATTTCACCGGGCTCGACGGCCACGTCGCCTACGGAGGGCATGCCGCCCGGGAACGACGCAACCTATTGCTTCCCGCCTTGCACGCGGTGCAGGACGCAGCGGGGTCGGTGAGCAAGGGAGCGCTGGGTTACATCTCCGAGAGACTCACAGTGCCCCCCGCCGAGGCCTACGGGGTTGCCACGTTCTACGCCCTGATCAACACAGGGTCACGGTCGCAGACTCTGATCCACGTCTGCGACGACATCGTCTGCGCTCGTTATGGAGCCGACGAGATCAAGCGATCGCTCGAGCATGAGCTGGGCCCGTCCGGTGCCACCGATCCCGAGATGAGTTGGGCGCCGAGCCCCTGTCTCGGTCAATGCGACCGGGCGCCGGCGGCCCTCATCCACGCTGCCGGTGCCGGCTACCGCAATGTGGCACCTGCCGACGCCGCCGTGCTCACCCGTCTTGCCTTCGAGGAGCTGCCCACAGGTCTAATTCACCAGGGTCGAGAGGAGCTGCGTCTTCTCCGTCGGATCGGACATGTCGACCCGGAGAGCATCGATTCGTATCAGAGCAGCGGCGGGTATGCCGGTTTGGCAAAGGCGATCGACATGGGGAGGGACGGTCTGATCGCCGCCCTGGATGAATCGGGTCTGAAGGGTCGCGGTGGTGCAGCGTTCCCCATCGGCATCAAGTGGCGTGGAGTGGCCGACGCCGAGGGTGATGTGAAATACGTCATCGCCAACGGCGACGAATCGGAGCCGGGCACCTTCAAGGACCGGATCCTGATGGAGGGCGACCCATTCGCCGTCATCGAGGCGATGACTATCGCCGGGTTCGCCACCGGGGCCACCAGGGGATTCGCCTACGTCAGAGGCGAGTACCCGGTGGCGGAGCGTCGTCTGGTCCACGCCATCGATCAGGCCAGAAACGCAGGTCTCCTCGGGGCCGATGTTGCCGAGGGCGGTTTCGAATTCGACATCGAGGTCAGACGCGGGGCTGGTGCCTACATCTGTGGTGAGGAGACTGCCTTGTTCGCCTCGATCGAGGGCGAGCGAGGTGAGCCGAGGCAGAAGCCACCCTTCCCCACCGAGAAAGGGGTGTTTGGCAAGCCGACCTCGGTGAACAACATCGAGACCCTGGTGGCAGTCCTGGCCGTGCTCGAGATGGGGGCTGCCGAGTTTGCCGCCATCGGAACGGAGCGCTCAACCGGTCCCAAGCTCTTCTGCATCTCTGGCGATGTGACCAGACCCGGGCTCTATGAGGTCCCGTTCGGGACCACCCTGCGCCAACTGATGACGCTCGCCGGTGGTGTGCGTGATGGCGCCGGAGTTGGGGCGGTCCTGGTCGGCGGCGCCGCCGGGAGTTTCGTCGACGCCGGCACTCTCGACATGGAACTCACCTTCGAGGGGGCGGCCGCCGCTCAGACCGGCCTCGGCTCCGGAGCAGTGATCGTCTTCGACGACACCACCGACTTTGCTCCGGTGCTTCGCCGAATCGCCCAGTTCTTCAGGGATGAGTCCTGCGGTCAGTGTGTTCCGTGCCGAATCGGCACAGTCAGACAGGAGGAGTCCCTGGCTCGACTCGCCGCCGACAGCCCGATGGGTGGCATCGCCGACGAGCGACAGCGGCTCGACGACCTGGCCCGGGTGATGACCGACGCCTCGATCTGCGGCCTTGGTCAGACCGCCGCATCCGCGGTCCAATCCGCATTCCGCCTCAGTCTCCCGGGGACGGCCCGATGACGATCACGAGCGAAACGGTTTCCACGATCTCAGCCCGGGTCGATGGCGCCGAGATCGAAATCGCCCAGGGCTCCACCGTTCTCGACGCCTGCCGTCAGGCGGGTGCGGACATCCCGACCCTTTGTTACGGGCCGACCATGACCGCGGCCAACGCCTGCCGGGTCTGCGTGGTGGAGATCGAAGGTTCCCGCACCCTCGTGCCGTCCTGCTCCCGCAAACTCGAAGACGGGATGGAGATCACGACTGGCTCGGACCGGGCCCGGCACAGCCGTCGCCTGGTGATGGAGCTGCTGGGCTCGGCGTCGGAGTTGGACCGAGCCGGACAGCGGCTCGATCGGTGGATGACCGAAGCGGGAGCCCACCCCGAGCGCTTTGGCAACCCTGGGCCGGAGTCGCCACGTGAGGCGCCGGCGCCGGGACACCATCACCTGGCCGATCCCAACTTCGCTGCCACGGTGGCCGAGCCGGCCAAGGTCGAGGACGAGCTCTATGTGCGTGACTACGGCCGATGCATCCTCTGTTATCGATGTGTCGATGCCTGCGGGGTCGAGCACCAGAACACCTTCGCCATAGCCGTGGCGGGGCGCGGCTTCGACGCACGGATATCCACCGAGTTCGACGTCGTCTTGCCCGATTCGGCCTGCGTCTACTGCGGCAACTGCATCGCCGTCTGTCCCACCGGGGCCCTGGCCGGGAAGATCGAGTGGGACATGAGGGAGGCCGGGATCTGGGACGAATCGCGCCAGGACGTCACACGCACCATCTGCTCTTACTGCGGGGTGGGCTGCAATCTCGATCTCCACACCCAGGACGGTCGCATCGTGAGCGTCACCTCCCCGCACGATCACGACGTGACGCTGGGCAACCTCTGCATCAAGGGTCGGTTCGGTTGGATGTACGTCAGCAGCGGCCGTGGCGTCTGAGGCGGTCAGCACCCGTTCGGTGATCCGTGTCAGGGGGAAGGCTGCGACCGTCGATGACAATCTCGTCGTCGAGGAGCCGGTCGAGTTCCGACTGGACGGGACCGCCCTCGCGGTGGTCATGCGCACCCCGGGCAACGACGCCGAGCTCGCTCTCGGCTTCGCCATCACCGAGGGAATCGTCAACGGGCCTGACGAAGTGGCCTCGGTGGTAGATCTGGGAGAAGGGCGATGGGATGTCAGGCTGGCTGAAGGGATCACCGTTGATCCGTCCCGGTTCCAGCGCAACTTCTACGCCACGTCCTCGTGCGGCGTCTGTGGCAAGGCATCGATAGACGCCATCCGGGTCGCCGGGTCGGTACCACCTCATGGACCGGTGGTCACCCCGGATGTCCTACTCGGATTGCCGGGTCGTCTCATCGAGGAGCAGCACGCGTTTCGCTCGACGGGTGGGATCCACGCCGCGGCCGCGTTCGAGCCGGACGGGAACCTGGTGGCGGTGCGGGAGGACGTCGGCAGACACAATGCGGTGGACAAGCTGGTCGGGCATCTCGCCACCACCCGATGGCCGATAGATCAGCTCGGCTTGCTGGTCTCGGGCAGGGTTTCGTTCGAGATCGTCCAGAAGGCGGCGGTGGCCGGCCTTTCTCTGGTCTGTGGGGTCTCCGCAGCCTCCAGCCTCGCCCTCGACCTCGCAGAAGAATTCCATATGACCGTGATCGGGTTCCTCCGCGACAAAGGCTTCACGATCTACACCGGCGAGGAACGAGTACATCTCCTCCCCCAGGAGCGCAGCGACGTTGGGGGAGGTGGCGCCGAAGGCGACGGAGGGGGTTCCGGAGAGGCCTAGTGCAGCCCGATCACCTCACCGGCCTCGTCGATGTCGACTTTCATGAATCCCGGAGTAGCCCCCAGGCCGGGCATCGTGCTCATCTCACCAAGGAGGGGGTAGATGAACCCGGCCCCGACCGACGCCCTTACTTCCCGCACCGTGAGCTCATACCCGTGCGGAGCACCTTTCAATGAAGGGTCGTCGCTGATCGAAAGGTGGGTCTTGGCCATGCAGATCGGGAGATATCCGAATCCCGACCGCTCGAAATCGGCGATCTGGGTCTCCGCCTGTTGTGTGTACTCGACCGACCCTGCCCGATAGATCTTGGTGGCGATGGTCTCGATTTTGTCCTTGATCGAGCGGTCTAGCGGGTAGAGGAAGTCGAAATGGGTCGGCTGGCTGCTGGCCTCGACCACCGCGCTGGCCAGGTCGCGCGCCCCCTCGCCACCCCGGGCGTGATGCTCGGTGGTCACTGCGGCGAAAGCACCGGCCTCCTCTGCCGACCGACGCACGAGCTCGAGCTCGTGCTCGCTGTCCGTGGGAAACCGGTTGATGGCCACGACGACCGGCACGCCGAAGCCGGCGGCGATGTCGAGATGCGCCTTCAGGTTGGCCATGCCGGCCCGAAGAAGCGGCAGGTTCTCTTCGGTGTATGCGCTCGCCAGCGGGCGACCGGCCACGACCTTCGGCCCTCCCCCATGCGTCTTCAGGGCTCGCACCGTCGCCACCATCACGACACAATCCGGCCGCAGTCCGGACACGCGGCACTTGATGTCGAAGAACTTCTCCATGCCCATGTCGGCACCGAACCCGGACTCGGTCACCACGAAATCACCGAGATGAAGCGCCATCCGGTCAGCCAGGATCGAGGAGTTCCCGTGGGCGATGTTGGCGAAAGGCCCTGCGTGCACGAAGGCAGGCTGACCCTCCAGCGTCTGCATGAGATTGGGATGAAGTGTGTCCTTCATGAGGACCGTGACGGCGCCACCCACACCCAGGTCGTCGAGGGTGATGGGGGCACCGTCCTTGGACAGTCCCATGACGACCCGGCCCACTCGTTCACGCAGGTTGCGTAGCGCCGACGGATAGTCGGCGCCATCGGCGAGGGCGAGGATCGCCATCAGCTCGCTCGCAACCGAGATGTCGTACCCGCTCTCTCGGGGACGACCGTCGACCGCCCCACCCAGACCGATCACGACGTGGCGAAGGGCCCGGTCATTGACATCGACGACCCGACGCCAGCTGATCCGGTCGGGATCGATGGCGAGCCGCTTCAACCCGAGCGCATTCAGGGCTTCGGTGGTGAGACGACCCTCGTGATACCAGCGGGCGTCGATGGCGGCTGCCACCAGATTGTGCGCTACCGAGATGGCGTGCATGTCCCCGGTGAGATGGAGGTTGAACTCTTCCATCGGGACCACCTGGCTGTACCCGCCGCCGGCGGCGCCCCCTTTGATCCCGAAGGTGGGACCCATGCTCGGCTGTCGGATGCAGGCGATCGATCGGTGGCCTAACGCCCCCAGACCCTGGACCAGGCCTACGGTGGTCGTGGTCTTGCCCTCACCGAGCGGGGTTGGAGTGACGGCCGTGACGACCACGTACTTGCCCATGGGATTGCCGGCGATCCGGCGCAGGGCATCGAGGTGGATTTTCGCCTTGGTGGCGCCGTAGGGGATGACCTCCTCGTCGTCCAGACCGAGGTCCCGCGCCACGTCGCTGATCGGCTTGAGTTTGGCGGTGCGGGCGATCTCGAGGTCGCTCGCCATGCGGGGTAGCGGGTTGGACATGGCGTAGTTCTAGCGGGTTCGGGTCTATGGGGCCTGATCTGCTGATATGCCATCGATGACAACTGCGAATCGGCCCGAAGCCATCCTGTTCGATGCCGGCGGGACTCTCATCCTCCAGGATCCGGAGGAGATGGGTCGGCGACTCGACACCGTGATCGACCCCGCACGCGCTCACCGCGCCCACTACGAGGCCATGGCCGAGTACTCAGATCGCCGACTCGCAGGTCAGGAGGTCGACTGGGATTGGTGGATGGAGCGCTATTTCACGATCCTCGGCGTGGTCGACCCCCACCTGGCCGGGGAGAAGACTGATCACGGGTATGGGCTGTGGAACCATGCCCTCGAGGGAGTGGGTAAGGCTGTCGAGCAGCTGAGAGACTCCGGAGTAAGGGTGGCAGTGGTGTCGAACTCGGACGGCTCGGTGCGTGGATCTCTTGGAACGGCAGGTCTACTCGACCTGTTCGAGTTCGTCATCGACTCACATGAAGTCGGAGTGTCCAAGCCCAACCCGAGGATCTTCCAGGCCGCCCTCGATCGCATGGACCTGGAACCATCGAAGGCCTGGTACGTGGGCGACTCGGTGTTTCACGATGTGAACGGGGCCCGCGCGGCAGGGCTCTCACGTGCGTTGTTGGTCGATCCCTATGGACTCGGCCCAGGGGACGTCTCAACCATCGGGTCGGTCACCGAGCTCGTCTGAGAGAAGGCGCTGCCTGGTCTCCCTTGAATCTTCGAAGAACTCTGCGACCCTCCGCTCCATCTCTTCAGGACTGACATCTTCGACATGCTCAGCCAACCCCCATTGGTGTCCGAAGGGGTCTTCGATGCGCCCACCCTTGTCGCCATAGAACTGCAGCGACAAGGGGTAGATCTCGCGTGCGCCCAGAGCAATCGCCCTTTCCCAGACGGAGTCGACATCCTCTGTATAGAGAAACATGACTGCCGTCGTCGTCCCGGCCGAAAGAGGCGATTTGGTGGGTGAGTCGGGCTGCTCGTCGCTCAGCATCACGACGGTGTCGCCGATCCGGATCTCGGCGTGCGAAATCTTGTCGTCGGGTCCAATCATCGGGGGCATCGCCTCCTCGGCTCCGAACGCCGACTTGTAGAACTCGATCGCCTCTCGGCAAGGGCTCACGGTCAACGAGACCGTCACAGAGCCATAGGCCTCGGGCACAGGATTCACATCCAATTGTGACCTCCTCCGAATGTCCTCACCCTACGCCGGAGACCGACCTGACGGGAATGGCCGATGCATTGCATCGTCACCTGACACATGGCGGGTTGGCCTTGCCCACGAGCTCGAGTGCCATCTCCGGCAACCAGACCCCGGGCCGTCTGAGACTCTCGCCGGGTCAGGCCAGGAACCAGTCCAGTTCCGCTAGTCGCTTGGCGGGGACCAGGCGTGGCACCGCGACCGCGGATGAGAGGGGCACGAGAACCAAATCCGTGCCCACACAGGCCACCATCGTCCCGTGATCCCCGTCGATCGCTGCCTCCGCAGCCCGAATTCCCATTCGGGTGGCCAGGACCCGGTCGAACGCGGTTGGCGTGCCTCCCCTCTGCAGATGCCCGAGGATCATCAAACGTGTCTCAAATCCGGTCCGGCGCCTCCAACTCGGCGGCGATCACCCCCGACACACCGCCAAGGCGTTCGAAGCCGGCATGGTCGATCCCTATCGTGACCTGATCTCCAGACGGTGCGGGGACGCCCTCAGCCACGATGACGATCGAATAGTCCCTGCCCGACTGGTGACGAGCCAGCAACCGACGAGCCAGGTCGTCCAGGTCGTATTCCTTCTCCGGGACGAGAATCGCCTCCGCTCCTCCAGCCAGACCGGCATGGACGGCTATCCACCCCGACTGCCGTCCCATGACCTCCACCACCATGATCCGGTTGTGCGCCTCGGCGGTCGTGGTGAGGCGATCGATGGCGTCAGTGACGATGTGGACCGCGGTGTCGAAGCCGAATGACACGTCTGTGCCTTCGATGATCATTGTCGATTGTCTTGGGCACCCCGATCACGGGAAGACCCTCTTCTCCGAGCCTGGCCGCTGTTCGCAACGAGCCGTCGCCGCCGATCACGACAACAGAGTCGATACCGGTGGCCTTCAGCGCCGGTAGCAGGGAGGCAAGACCGTCGCCATGCTCGTATGGGTCGGTGCGCGACGTCCCGAGGATCGTGCCACCGCGGGTGAGGACGCCACGGACATCGTCTCGGCCCAAATGTCTTACACGACCCCCCATCAAGCCCTGCCAGCCGTCTTCGATCCCTGATACGGCATGGCCAACTGCGGCGGCCCGGGCGACGACGCCGCGGATCGCAGCATTGAGACCGGGGCAATCTCCGCCTGCGGTGAGAACGCCGATATGAGTCACGACTTGTGATTGTGCCAGCGTCGATCACGGCTGAGGGCGCCGTTGGCGACGAGAAGGACTCCCGCTCCGATGAACAGCCCGTAGGCCCAGCTCTCGGCCACATTTGGCTGCCTGAACTACGGTTCGCCCACTCTGGGTGATGCCACGAGCGACAGTCGGTCGTTGAGTTGGGCTCACCCAACAAAGGAGTCTGGTTATGGGACTGCTCGGCAGACGGCAGGATCGAAGAGAAGAGCGTCAGGAGGACCGTCAGGAGTTCGGCGTCGGGGGAAGCGCCGTGCATTATCAGATGCGGGAGAAGCTGGTCTCGATCGGGGACGACTTCTGGATCGAGACCGATCGGGGCGAACGGGCGTTCAAAGTCAACGGGAAGGCGCTCCGGGTACGAAGCACACTCGTGTTCGAGGATCCACAAGGCAACGAAGTGGCAAAGATCCAGGATCGCCCGGTGCGTGTGAGGGAGGTCATGGAGGTGGAAGCGCCCGACGGGTCGACCATGGCCACGATCAAGAAGGCGATGATCACGCCACTGCGGGAGAGATTTTCGATCTCGACTGCGAGCGGTGTGGAACTCGAAGCTCAAGGGAATCTCGTCGACCACGAATACGAGATCTCCAACGGCGGCGACAAGATCGCGGAGGTATCGAAGAAGTGGTTCCGGGTTCGCGACTCATACGGGGTCGAGATCGAGCCCGGTCAGGACCCGATCCTGATTCTGACTGCCACCGTCGCCATCGACATGATGGCCCACGATTGACCGTTCCCTAGACGTACCCGTGTTTTCCCAGCCAGCGTGCACCGAAGAAACCTTCAATCGCGGGTAGGTAGAAGGTGATCACCCGATAAGCCACAGTGACCGCAAAAGCGGTCGACTGATCGACCCCGAACGTGACCAACAAGGCGGTCATGGTCGCCTCGGCCACGCCAACCCCTCCCGGCACCGGCATGAACCCGGCCAGGAGACTGGTGCTTGCAGCGACGAACAGGGCTGAGCCGTAACTGATGCCGCTCCCAACGGCCTGCAAAGTCAGCCAGAGAGTGATACCGAGCACGTTCCAGTAGACGAAGTTGCTCCCGAGCAACCCGAACGCTCGCGACGGCTCGTGGAGCACGACTTTCAACGCGCCCCAGGCCTGAACGACCACAGGGACCACTCGCTCACGAAGTGTCTTGATCTTCAGAACCGCGACCACCACCCCGACCGCGACGAGGGTCACCACGCCGAGTATCAACAGCCACGGCACATCAGCTGGGTCCATCTCGAGACCGAGGTCGACGTCGCCGAAAAGCACCACGAGGATCAGGATGGCCGTCTGGACAAGAAACCCGGAGAAGCCGTCGATGGAGCCCTGAACGAGTGCCACTGGCACCGGGAGACCGAATTTGGCCAGAAATGCCGTGTTCATCGCGACACGGCCGGCCGCGCTCGGTATGGCGAGGCTGATGAACTGGCTTGCCGTCTGCAATGTCAGCAACGGCCAAAAAGGCAGTTTTACCTGGACGGCGAACATCGTTGCCGTGGCTTGGGGGAAGAATTGAGTGTGCCCGACGATCAGGGCGAGGACCAGTAGGGGCCAATCCGCCGCCTCGAGGACCGCCCATATCTCGGCGTAGTCGACACTGGTGAACAGCGGGATGATCGCCCAGGCGACCAGCAAAAGGAGCGCCGCCAGGATGAGATTTCTCGCCGTGACCCGGCGCAACTTCACCGGCTCCGGCATCTCGGATTCGGTGACCTCGATCACCTTCGAGCTCAGAGAGGACATCAGGCTCTTGGGCTTCTCCGTGAGGCGCCGGGTCGTGGGGCTTACCGCAGGCACCTGGAGATAGGGCAATGCGGCAACGAGTCGGTCGCGTCCCAGTCCCTGGAGCGCAGTACCGACCGCCCGCTCCTCTCCGACCAGGACCGCGAGCGAGAACAAGAGCTCGACGATGTCCGTCGCCTGGTCGGACTCATCGGCAGAGAGCGACCCGAGGGCGAAGTCGGTGATGATCGGCCCATCCGGGCCCACCTGGACAGCCGAGGTATCCAAAGAGCCATTGCTCAACGATCCCTCCTGCATGACACGCACCTGAGCCCATGCCTCGATGAGGAGGTCGTCGGTGAGGTCGATTGGGTCCAATTCGGGCAAGGCGATGCCGATGCCGCTGAACGAGATGAGAGCGACCTCCGACGTGGGGCTCCCCACGGCTGCCAATTGTGGCACTCGTACCCCGGCACGATTCGCGACGAGAGTGATCAAGGCCTCGTGCTCCACGGCCTGGAGTCGTGAATACCCCAGGGTTCTGCTCGATTCGCGGTACCACAGCGTGTGCCAGAGCTTGGCCACGAGGCGTGACTCGACGGCATCACGTCCGTGCACCTTGATATCGACGCCCTCGTTGTCGCCGTCCCGCCCGACGAAACGAATGACTCCCCATGTCTGGTAGGGCGCTGGCTCGAGAGCACTCACATCAAGACCGAGGATGGAGAGGGCCGCGGCCACAGAATTGGGGTCGGGGTACCCCCGCGGCGACCCCACGATGGCCAAGAGGAGACCGGCACAGAGGAGACCGATCCCGAAAGAGCCAATGATGTGCGTCGGGCTTCCATAACCCAGACTCACCGACGCGAATGCGGTAGCGACAATGGCGAGCCAGCCGAAACGTCGAAGGGGACGAGTGACATGGGGGCCGACCACCACGAGGATGGCTGTAACGATCGCCACCCTGAGCACCGGGAACTGTGGCGTGGGATTTTCCAGTCCGATCTCGGGCAAGACGTAAGGCCATGCGTCGTTGATGATGAACGAGAGAATTACCACCAGCACCGCAGCGGTCCCCCCCACGATCGCCAGGTCACGCAGCGCAGGCCGCCGCTCTCGACCTCCCATCACCAGTGCAGCGAAGACGACGACGACGTAGACCAAGCTGGAGGCGTAACCGACCTCGAGGAGAAGGATCACCCACGATGGGCTCGCTTGCACCAGCTGGGTGAGTGCCAGCGCCCATGTCGAGATGCTTTCGACGTTGACGGTGGCCCATATGACCAAGAACAGGCCAAGAAGCGCCTTGAACACGTCGCTCGGCCGCCTCACCCGGGGCTGGCCACCAGACGTGACGAAGTATGAGGAAGGCCCAACAGTGAGTGATTTGATCGCGTCCCTCCCGGGTCTCGTCAGGTCCTGATTCTGCAAGCTACGTCGGAGACGGCCCGCAGCACGTCATCCGACGTGGACGATCAAGTCTGACACCAGGAGGGACTTTCCTTACGGTCTAACGTGTCTTTGGTTTTGGTGGGGGGGTCGATGAGGTCAACCCTCATCCAATGTCGACTACATGTCGGCTGACGTGTCGACGGCCTCCTGCTCGGCCTCGAGCTCGGCTGCATACCCCATCAGCATCCCCAGCCCGATCAAGTCCTCCGCAGACACGGTGCGGTGGGCAAGGACGACCCCGCCGGCATCGCGGACCGCGTCCCGCAAAGGCACCGCCCAGAGATGCTCGAAAGCCAACACCAACGCAGAGCTGCCGTCAGGCAATTCGTCGATCAGGTCTGCAGCGACCGACTCGGCAACGGTCATGGCATCGGCGTCGACCATGCCACCTGCCTCGGCCATCACCGCGGCTGCCTCCTCGCCGGCCACTCCCAGCCCGACCAGGGCGGCGACCACTGAACGCAGCTCGGCCCTCTGCTCATCGTCGAGACCGGAAACCGACAACACATCGATCTCATCGCCGTCACGGGTCACGAACACAGCATCGATCACCCGAATCTGCCCGACATCACTGAGACGTGCCAGCTCCTCGGCGATCCGACCCTCGAACATGTCGTTGTCCGGGAACCCGATCACCAGCCCTTGAATTGGTCCAATCGTCATGCTGATATGCCTCCTTGCGAAGCGTCGTGGACAATCGACCCTACCCCTGCACCAACTTCGCTGCGGAGGACGGGTACACAGCCGTCGTACTCTCAGATGTAGCCGTGTTGCTCTAACCAGCGGGCACCAAAGAAACCTTCGACGGCCGGCAGATAGAACGTGATCACACGGAAGACAATCGTTGCGGCGAAGGCGACTGACTCTTCGACCCCGAACAAGACCAAGAGAGCAGTAATGGTCGCCTCGGCCACACCGACACCGCCCGGGACGGGCAGGATCCCCACCAAGAGATTGGAGCCGGCGGCAATCAACAGAGCCGACCCGTAGGGAATGTCTGCTCCGATGGCCTCGAGTATCAGCCACAGGGTGAGCAGGACGCGTTCCAGTAGAGGAAGTTGCTTCCTAGAAGTCCCAATGCCCGGTTCGGCTGCTTGAA
>CAWHEU010000017.1:0-11676 GCA_963828465.1 uncultured Acidobacteriota bacterium
AAGCCTGCTCTCTATGCAATCGACCCTGCTTCCAACGCGCTTACCCCCGAGGTTGCCCGGGAGGCACCTGTGCGTCCGACATGGGACGGGGATGCGTGGCGGGTGCGCGTCGACCTCGGCAACGCTCTGTCCTGGTCGGACGGGCAACCCGTGACGGCCGCAGATGTCGTCTACACGTTCGAGACCGTGCGAAGGCTGGGGCTCGGGGGCGACTGGGCCGATTCTTATCCCGAGGAGATCGAGGAGATGGTGGCCGAATCTCCCACCGAGTTGAGGATCGAGTTCTCGAGCCGCCCCGGACTCGGGCTCTGGCCGCATGGTGTCGGTCTGGCACCGATCATGCCCGCCCACGTCTGGGCCGGACAGACCGATGGCATCGACACTCCCGCCAAGCTCTATGCGCTCGATCCCGAGGCAGACGTTTCCGGTGGCCCGCTCCAGATCGTATCGATCGCCGACGACCGGATCGAGACCGTGGCCAATCCGGGATATCCGGACCAGGGCATCCCGGACGTCGTCTATTCCATTTTCGCCGACGAAGCCGCTGCGATCGCGGCCATGAAGACGGGTGCGATCGACACCGTGCTCGACCCGAACGGTCTCTCCGACGAAGGCGTCTCCGCCCTATCCGGGACAACGGGTGTCGCCCTTGAGCGCAGCCCAGCCAATTCGGTGCGCTATCTCGGCTTCAACCTGACGCGGGACCCGATGTCGAAACCACAGTTTCGGCAGAGTCTCGCCCTGCTGCTCGATCGAGGATGGGCCACCGAGACAGTCGTGCCGGATGCGACGGCGGCCTACACGACGCTGTCGTCCGCCAACGTGTCATGGTTCGACGAGGCCGAGGCGGCGTCGATCGCGGATCCCTACGCGCAGGCCCTCGAAACCCGGGTGAGCGCAGCCATTTCCGGGCTGGAAGGCGTGGGTTACTCATGGGAGACCCCGCCTGCGGTGGTCGACGGCACTTTGGTGGCCGGCCTCGGGCTGACCATCGACGGCCAGCCCCCTGCTCCCCTCACCATCTTGACCCCGGGAGACGAGTACGACCCGGCGCGTCCTGACTACACAACCCGGATCGAGACCACTCTCGAGACGCTCGGGTTCGACGTGAGACCTGTGATCACCGACTTCGACACTGTCGTCGACCTGGCGTTCACGATGGATCAGTCCGGCGCCCGCCAGTACGACATGTATGTCCTCGGGTGGACGCTGGGCAATCCCGCCCTCCCCGAATACCACCGATGGCTCTTCGCCGGGGATGGGGCGGCCAACTCGACCGGGTACGCCAACGCCGACTTCGAAGCCAGTCTCGCCCGCTTCGAGCGGGCAGCAGCGCCCGACGAAGCAAGGGACGCGTTGTGGGGCATGGAGCGGGCTGTCGCACGAGATCTGCCCTATCTGGTCCTCTATCACCCAAACCTCGTCGAGGGATACCGGGCCGACCGCGTCCGGTTCGCAGAGCACGAAGTGCTCGGTGGGATACAGGGCCGCCTCGGCGGGCTCAGCGACCTGACCCCGGTCTCCTGACCCACGACAATTAGCCTCCGCGCCGTGACCGATACGGCAGCGAGCAACCGCATCCTGACCATTCCCAATCTGGTCTCTTTCGTCCGCTTGCTGGGAATCCCCGTGTTCTGGTGGGCCCTGCTCATCGAGGACAACGTGGTATTGGCCGCCTGGCTGATATTCATCATCGGATGGACCGATTGGATCGATGGCTATCTGGCCCGGCGCCTGGGTCAGGTGAGCGAGCTCGGCAAGATCCTCGATCCCGTGGCCGATCGACTGATGATCGCCTCGGCCGTGATAGGCGGTCTCATCGCCGACGTGTTGCCGGCGTGGTTCGGCTGGGGTTTGATCGCACGTGAGATCTTGGTAGGCGCCGTCGCCCTCAATCTCGCCGCACGTGGTGGGGGGACGGTAGAGGTGAGATTCGTGGGCAAGGCGGCCACCTTCGCCTTGTATGGGGCGGTACCCGCCTTCTACCTCGCCGCAGCCGGGGCGGCCGAATGGCTGCTGTGGCCGGTGGCTTGGATCCTGGGCATCATCGGGCTGGTGCTCTATTGGTACGTCGCCTTCCTGTATATCGGGGACAGTCGAGCAAAGCTCGCGGCGTTAAAGTCGTCGGCTGACCCCGAGGAGGCTTGATGGAGATTCCCGACGATCTGCTCTACACGGAAGAGCACGAGTGGATCCGCCAGGTGGGAGATTCCCTGGTGCGGATCGGGATCACCGACTACGCCCAGGACCAACTCGGTGACGTGGTCTACGTCGAGCTCCCGCCCCTCGGGAAAGAAGTAGCCAAGGACGACGTCCTGGTCGAGGTGGAGAGCACCAAGTCGGTCGGCGAGGTCTACGCCCCATTTGCCGGCAAGGTCACCAACGTGAACGAGAACATCTCGCAGAGCCCCGAGCTCGTCAACCAGAGCCCCTATGAGGATGGCTGGCTGATACTGATGAGTGTCGACGGCGAGATGCCCACCGATCGCCTGCTGGACGCCACCCGTTACCGGGACCTGACGGAGTAAATCGGTCGCCGGGCGAATAGCCGGCAAATCCCTATCATCTCCTCCGTGACCGACGAGCGCGTCCCCGGAGGAGCAGCCCGAACCTCGACTAGAGGTTGACGGTGATCCCACCGTGGTGTACGTCCCGATCCAGGATCGGGCGGACCACCCGATGACGAGGGAGGAGGCCTCCAGCCTCGACGGAGTGACGGGTTATGCCCTGATCGTCGAGAAAGGGCCTAAGACCGGGATGACCTACCTGCTCCCCGAGGGAAACACGACCGTGGGACGCCATCCGGAGAGTGACATCTTCCTCAATGACGTGACTGTGTCCCGTCAGCACTGTCGGTTCGTCGCCGATGACGACGGTCTCGTCGTCGAGGACAGCGGGTCGACCAACGGGACCTATGTGAATGATGCCCGGGTCGACCAGGCAACATTGAAGGCCGGTGACGAAGTCCTCGTGGGAAGGTTCCATTTCGTCGTCGCCCACGGCGATGACCGATAGCCAGTCACTGAGCATCGGAGAGGTGATCAACCTCCTTCGTGACGACTTTCCCGATGTGTCCGTGTCGAAGATCCGGTTCCTCGAGTCACAAGGGCTCATCGATCCCGGGCGCTCCGACAGCGGGTACCGCCAGTTCGATCAGGAGGACCTGGCGAGGCTCCGGTTCATCCTGCAGCAGCAACGTGACCACTTTCTCCCACTGAAGGTCATCAAGTCGAAGCTCACCCTGTGGGAGCGGGGAGAGGACCTCGCCTCCCGGACCGCCGTGCCGGCGCCAAGCCTGGAGTCGACAGGCGAACCCCTCAGTCGAGACGACTTGCTCCGCAGATCGGGTCTTTCCCCGACTGAGCTCGACGATCTCGTCCAGGTGGGAGTGGTGCGGCCGATCGGCGATGCGGGGGTATTCGCCCCGGAAACAGGTATCGTCGCCACGGAGGCGAAGCGGCTCATGGACCAAGGTCTGGAAGCCAGGCACCTCCGTGCCGTGCGACTGTCTGTCGACAGGGAGGCAGAACTGCTTCGTCAGCTCGCCGCCCCGCTTCTTCGGGCCAACAACCCGGAGGCCAGGGCGAGGGCGATGGACCTCCTCGAGCTGAGTGGGGGATCGGTCCAGGCAATGCATCGCGCCATGCTCGAAGTCGAGCTAAAGCAACAAGTCACTACATGAACAGATCTTTTCGGGCAGTTGGGGCGCTAGCCCTCGTCTTGTTCCTCTTCGCCGCGCCCGTATCGGCGGCCCCGTTTACGTACCCGGCCCCAGTGCTCGAGACATTCCCTGCACCTGAGGCTCCCGACGTGACGGCCGGGTCCTGGATTCTCTACGACGAATCGACCGACACCGTCATCGCCGAGCTCAACGCCGACGAGGAGCGGGCCATGGCGTCGGTGACGAAGATCATGACCGGCCTGCTCACGGTCGAGAACTCGTTCCCGGCGGAGACCGTGACGATCTCGGAGCGGGCCGCCAATACCGGTGAGAAAGAGATCGAATTGGTGGCGGGGGAGACCGTCTCGATGGACGCCTTGTTCAAGGCGCTGATGATCCATTCCGCCAACGACGCCGCCACTGCCATCGCCGAGCACATATCCGGGTCGGTCGAGGAGTTCGTGGCCCTCATGAATGAGCGAGCTGCTGAGCTCGGTCTCACCCACACGTCATTCGCAAATCCACACGGCCTGGATGCCCCCGACCACTACACGAGTGCCCGCGACTTGCTCCACCTCGCCCAGGTGGCGATGGAGAATCCCCGGTTCGCCGAAGTGGTGAAGGCCAAGAAACTGGTCTTCCCTCCAGCGCCTGACGGCACCCCCCGCACCGGCAGCTCGACGAATCTCATGCTCGAGTCGTACGACGGCTCTCTCGGCGTCAAGACCGGGTTCACTGCCCAGGCCCTGCTGACCTATGTGGCGGCGGCGGAGCGGGAAGGCCGGCGTCTCTATGCGGTGCTCCTCGGGTCCGATGGCGATCGTGCGCATTTTGCCGACGCCACCGAGCTCTTCGACTACGGGTTCAAGGAGCTCGGGTTCTTCGGGGACGCGTCGACAGGCTCTCCCTATGTCGCCCTCAAGGGTCGACAGACCCCCGACCCCTTGGTGTCGCTGGGAGAACATGGAGACCTACCTCCACCTGGCCGGCCAGGGGTTGATGTTGGATAGCCCGAGCCCACTCCGAGCCCTTACCGGAGCCCGCCCCGCCACCAATCGTGGAGGTGACTCGGAATCCCGATCCGGCACCGAAGACCGTGATGGAGACGATGAGGTTCTGGCTGGACCTCGCTCTCGGTGTGGAATGACCGCCTTCGATCACGCGGTCGAGGTCGTGACAGAGGAGGACATCGAGTCCCGGGTTGCCGAGCTCGGCCGGGCCATCACGGAGGACTATGCCGAACGTGAACCGCTCTTCACCGTGGTGATGACGGGTTCGATTCCCGTTCGCGGCCGATTTGGTCCGTTCGGTGGACCTGCGATCCGAGGTCGACTTCCTCGGCCTCAACCGGTTCGGGGAGAGCGGGCGGATCGGGATAGCCATGGACCTGTCCTCGCCGGTACTCGATCGGGACGTCGATCCTGGTCGAGGACATCACCGACACCGGTCTCACACTCTCGGTCTTGCGCCGAATGATCATGGACCGGGGCGCCCGCAGCGTCGCTACGGCATCGCTGATCGACAAGAAGGTGCGCCGTGTCACCGAGGTCCCCATCGAATACCGGGGGTTCGAGGTGGGGGATGAGTATCTGGTTGGCTACGGGATGGACTGGCAGGGCCTCTACCGGAACCTTCGTTCGATCTGGGCGGTCCTCGACATGGAGGCGTTCGTCAACGACCCGGCCGTGCTGGCCAGATCGCTCGAGCATGGCCCCCTGAGGGCCAAGACCCGCCCGGTGATAACCTCAGACAGCAATGCCGGGTGAAAAAGAGGCCCTCATCGCAATGGAAGTGGTGGGCGTGCGGGTGGAGCTTCCATCCAATCAGCCGATCGTCCTCCTCAGGGAGTCCGACGGGTCCCGCTATCTCCCGATATGGATCGGGGGCTCGGAGGCCACCGCCATCGCCACCGCCCTCGAGGGTGTCGTCCCGCCCCGACCCCTCACCCATGACCTGATGCGCTCGGTCATCGACGCCCTGGGAGCCCTGGCAGTGCGGGTGGTCATCACCGAGATGCGGGACTCGGTGTTCTACGCAGACCTCTCACTCGATATCTCGGGACGGGAGGTGCACGTGTCGTCACGGCCCTCGGATGCCATCGCCCTGGCCGTTCGAACCGGAACACCCGTCTTCGCTTTCCCCGCCGTCCTCGACGACGCCGGCGTCGTCTTCGAGGAGGAAGAGGAAAACGAAGAGGAAGAAGTCGCCAAGTTCAGGGAGTTCCTCGAGGAGGCGACTATCGAAGACTTCCTCGGGGGCGGCGGGGAAGCATCCGACTGATCTCTTTCCCCAGTTTTATCCACAGATTTCGTTGACACGGGTCCCTCGACAGGGGTAGCTTGCTCACAACGGCGGAGTTACACGGTTGTAACCCGGAGGACTCATATGACCCAAGAGCGGGAACTGGGCTACCGCGCCCCCCAGGTTTGCAAGCTGGTTGGCATCACCTACCGGCAGCTGGACTACTGGGCGCGCACAGACCTGATACGCCCCTCGCTCCAGCAAGCAACCGGCTCAGGCTCGCAGAGGCTCTATTCTTTCTCCGACGTGGTCCAACTCAAGGTGATCAAGAGGCTCCTCGACGCCGGGATGAGTCTCAAGAAGATCCGTTCGGCCGTCACCATCCTTGCCGAGCAACTGAACTCGGAGCGCCCTCTGGCCGACGTGACCCTCCTCAGTGACGGACAGACCATCTACGCCGCACACTCCGAACAGGAAGTCGTCGATGTATTCCGGCGGGGCCAGGGTGTGTTCGGCATCGCGATCGGTCCAGTCCAGGACGAGGTGGAAGGCGACATCCACCAACTGTTCCCCGGAGAAGAACTGGCCGGGGTCGTCGAAGCAGGAGCTACCTGATCACCGGGCAACTATCGGCGCACGAGACCGATTTCGCTCACAACAGTGAGCGCCAGTTTGCACTTCTCCTCGATTTCTACGACGTGCCATGGGAGTACGAACCGAAGTCCTTCCCCATCTCCTGGGATGATGACGGCACCCCGACCCAGTACTTCACGCCGGACTTCTACCTGCCTGAGGACGACCTCTACATCGAGATCACGACGATGAGCCAGAAGCTCGTCACGAAGAAGAACGGCAAGCTGCGCCGGCTCAAAGAGCTCTACCCGGAGATCAGCTGCAAGTTGTTCTATCAGCGTGACTACCTCAACCTCGTGGTCAAATATGGTCTGGAGGGCCCGGAGAATCTCGAAGAAGCGCCGGCGCCCACCCGGATGCCAGGACGCCCCGCCGTCGTCCGACTCGAGGAGCGAGGCGAACGACTCATCGGATGAATCGGTCGCCTCTGCACGACCTCCATGAGCGACTGGGAGCCCGATTCGTAGACTTCGGTGGATGGGAGATGCCGGTCCAGTATGGGTCGGTCCTGGCCGAGCACCGGGCGGTGCGAGGCGATGCAGGCTGGTTCGATGTGACCCACCTCGGCCGGTTCGAGCTCTCTGGCGCCGGCGCCGAGCAGGCTCTCCTCAGGCTCCTCAGCAACGACATCAGCGGGATTGCCCCGGGGCAGACCCAGTACACGCTCATGCTCGACGACAACGGGGGAATCGTCGACGATCTCGTCATTTGGTGGTGGGGCCCCGATCGATACTGGGTGTTTCCCAACGCGGCCAATCACAATCGGGTGATGGCCGCATTCTCCGCCGAGACCGGCTGTGAGGTTCGAGATCTCCAGACCGAGACCGTCCTTATCGCGATACAGGGGCCTCGAGCCCCGTCGGTGATAGAGGGGCTCTTCGGTGAGGCCCCGAAGAGATTTCGGACCGCTTCCGCACGTTGGGAATCGGGCGAGGTCCGGATTGCCGGCACCGGCTACACCGGCGAGCGCGGGGGAGAGGTCTGTACGGACCCTCAAACCGGTCGGCGTCTAGCCGAGACTCTCGCCTCGATGTCCGTGGCTCCATGTGGCCTCGCCTCGCGGGACACTTTGCGCCTCGAGGCCGGCCTCCCGTTATGGGGGTCCGACATCGACGAATCGACCACGCCACCCGAAGCGGGCCTCGAGTTCGCGGTCGTCCTGGATCATGAGTTCCGGGGGAAAGCGGCATTGGACTCCCAGATGCACGAAGGTCCCTCACGTCGTCTGATCGGCTTCGTCCTCGACGGGAAAGGAATCCCTCGGCACGGGTACAGCGTGCGAACCCCGGCAGGGAAGGGCGAGGTCACCTCGGGCAATCTGAGCCCGATGCTCGACACCGGCATTGGGCTCGCCTATGTCTCACCACCGCCGGTTCCGGGTGACGACGGGATCGAGGTGGAGATCCGGGATCGCTGGGTGCCGGGACGCATCGTTAGACCGCCATTTCACAAGGAGCGAGGATGAGTGTCCGAATCGACGGCCGTCCCGACGTCCCGGAGGGGTACGGGGTGAAGGACGAAGGGCCTTTCCTGCAATGGGCCGATGTCGAGGACTGGTTGGTCGAAGCCACCGAATACTGGATGGCCACAACCCGCCCCGACGGAAGGCCGCATGTCGTCCCCCGTTGGGGGGTTTGGCTCGACGACCGATTTTGGTATGACGGATCGCCGATGACCCGGCACGCCAGGAACATCGCATCGAACCCGGCGTGCGCCCTTCATCTGGAGAGCGGCACGACCGTCACCATCATCGAAGGGACATCGCGCCCTTCTGATCCGATCCGGGGCGACCTCGGGGAGCGTCTCGCCTCCGAATACGCCCGCAAGTATGAGCGGCTCGGCTACGCCCCCACTGCCGACGCCTGGTCAGGAGAAGACGCCGGGGGGATGTGTCTTTTGACCCCGGATAAGGGGATCGCGTGGTCACAGTTCCCTACGGACTTGACCCGCTACGTGTTCGATTGACGCCTCTTTAGGATTTGCCGACCAGAGCGAGGAGAGACATGGCGAGCGTCGCCCGTCCGGTGCCATCCGAGGCCATAGGAATCGAGTTGGTGAGGGAGTGGGTGCCCGATGCGACGCCACGTGCCCACATCGTCTTGGTTCATGGCATTTCCGAGCACTGCGGGCGCTATGAGCGGACAGGGTCGCTCCTTGCAGAGGCTGGATTCTTCACCCGATCGTTCGACCTGATCGGCTTCGGAGGATCCGGTGGCACCCGTGGCGATATCGACGATTGGTCGCGCTATCACGATCAAATCCAGGGGCACATGGAGTGGGCCAGAGAGCAAGGGACATCGGTCGTCCTCATGGGCCATTCGATGGGGGGAAATCTGGCCCTCGGGTACGCCCTGTCGGGCCGCCCCGCCCCCGACCTCCTCGTCCTGTCTGCTCCGGCGTTGGCCGGGGGCGCCGCATGGCAGCGTGCTGTGGCCGGATTGGCGAAGAGACTCGCCCCTACGGTCGCCCTACCCGCCGCGCTGAAAGGTGAGCAGCTGTCTCGTGACCCGGCGGTGGGGGAGGCGTACTTCTCCGACCCCCTCGTCTTCCCGAGGGCGACCAATCGTCTCGGCGCTTCACTCTTCGAGGCGATGGACGAGCTGAACGACAGTCTCACCGATCTCACCATCCCCACCCTCGTCCTGCACGGCACCGCCGACACCATCGTCCCACCTCAGTCCACCGCCGCGCTGGGGGAGTTGCCCAACGTCGAACGGCGGTTGCTGCCGGGCCTGCGACACGAGATTCTCAACGAACCGGAGGGACCGGAGCTGGTCCAGGAGATCATCGCCTGGATCGACTCCCGGATCTGAGCCGATGCCCTTGTCCCGAGGGCTCGCACGGTTCAATCGTGTGGTCACCAATCGCATCAGCCGTCCGCTGGCAGGGTGGCTCCCGGGCTTCGCGGTGCTCGTCCACAGGGGTCGGAAGTCGGGCGCCGAGTACCGGACCCCGCTCAACGCCTGGCTGGGCGACGACGATGTCATCGTGGCCCTGACTTATGGAAGGGATACCGACTGGCTGAAGAATCTGACTGCAGCAAACGGCGGGGAAATCATCGCCGGCAGGAAGTCCTACCGGGTGGGGCCCCCGCAGTTGATCGGATCGGAAGGGATGAGCCGGATGCCCGCCATGGCCAAGCCGATCCTCCGCTCGATCGATGTCGACGAGTTTGCCCTGCTGCCCCTCATTCGGCCGGATCGGCCCACCTGATCAGGACCTTGCCGGAGTCCTGGGACGCGGTTGCATCAAAGGCTGCGTCGAAATCATCTACCTCGAAACGATGGGTGATCACCGGGGATATGTCGACTCCCGACTGGACCAGGACATTCATCTTGTACCACGTCTCGAACATCTCCCGCCCGTAGATCCCTTTGAGATTGAGCATGTTGAAGATGACGATGCTCCAGTCGATCGGGAATGGGTCGGTCGGGATCCCGAGGATGGCCACGTTGGCGCCATGGATCGTGTTCTGAATGATGTCTTCCATCGCCGAGGGGCTTCCCGACATCTCCAGTGCGACATCGAACCCTTCGGTCATCCCCAACTCACCCTGAATGTCGTGGAGGTCCTCGGACCTGATATCGACGGCGCGGGTCGCCCCCATCCTCTTGGCCAGATCCAGACGGAACGGGTTCACATCGGTGACCACCACGTTGCGGGCGCCGGCGTGGGCCACCACCGCACATGCCATGAGCCCGATCGGGCCTGCCCCGGTGATCAGGACATCCTCGCCGAGGACGTCGAATTCGAGTGCCGTGTGGACTGCATTCCCGAAGGGATCGAAGATGGCGGCGATCTCCGGGTCGAGCCCTTCCTGGTGCCGCCACACGTTCGACTTTGGTATCAGCACGTAGTCGGCGAATGCTCCCGGCAGGTTCACGCCGATACCCCGGGCGTCCTGGCACAGGTGGCGTCTCCCCGCAAGGCAGTTGCGGCAACGGTTGCACACCACGTGACCCTCGGCGCCCACCAGCTCTCCCACCTCGAAGCCGGAGACGTTGGGGCCTAGTGCGACGATCTCACCTGAGAACTCGTGTCCCACCGTCATCGGGGCGGGGATCGTGGCCCGGGCCCAGTCGTCCCAGTTGAAGATGTGCAGATCGGTGCCACAGATACCGGTTGTCAGCACTCTGATGAGGATGTCATCGGCCCCTGGCTCAGGGATCGGGACGTCATCCAGGCGTAGCCCCACCTCGTCGGCATGTTTCACCAGAGCCCTCATGAACCCGAACGTTAAATGACTGTTGGCATGAATCCGCGACGCTGTGGCACGATGGCGTCGTGGACGGAAACCTTGGTGGGCAGCTTCTTGTGGCGACGCCCTTGCTGATCGACCCCAATTTCTGGAGATCGGTAGTGCTGATCCTGCAGCACGACGAAGAAGGCAGCCTCGGCGTGGTGCTCAACAGACCCACTATCGAACGGGTCGAGACCCATATCCCGGTGTGGGGGCCGGTCGCGGCCAAGCCGGGAACAGTCCATTACGGCGGTCCTGTGGACCCGCGCGTGGCAATAGGGCTCGCCGGTGGCAAAGGCGGGGAGCCAACCGGTGTGCCCGGACTGAGCATCGTGGACCTCGAGGCGGAGCCGGGGGAGGGGACGTCCGCTGTCCGCATCTACTCGGGGTACGCCGGCTGGGGGCAGGGCCAACTGGAATTGGAGATCGCTGAAGGCTCGTGGTACGTGGTGCCTGCCTCGCCCGACGACCCCTTCGATCGGCCCGAGGGTCAATGGTCACGCGTTTTGCGCCGTCAGCAGGGCCATCTCGCCCTCGTCTCCACATTCCCCGATGATGTCGACCTCAACTGACCGCCGCATCGAGGTCATCCCGTCCTACCCTGACCGGCGATGACCACCACCGCTCCCAAGCTGCGGCCGAGTCTCAAACGGAAGGCGCCAGGCCTCATCGTCGAGCGGGGTCTGCGAGACAGAGGGCTGGAGGTCGTTGTAGGCATGGACGAAGTGGGAAGGGGATCCTGGGCGGGGCCTCTCACGGTCGGCGCCGCCATCGTGCCCCTCGATCGCCGGGTGTACAAGATCCGGGACTCGAAGATGTTGACCGAAGATGAGCGTGAGGCGCTCTTCGACCGCATCGCCGAGTGGTGCGATGCCTGGTCGGTCGGCCACGCCACGCCGGA